>NZ_PYBW01000011.1:11011-156022 GCF_003205575.1 Streptomyces tateyamensis | reverse complement strand
CTGCTGGCCGGCGCGGTCCCGGCGGGCACCCGGGTGTTCGCCTTCGAGACCGAGCACCACGCGTCGCTGCTGCCCTGGCAGCACGCCGGCCTGGAGGTGATGTACCTGCGCGCGCCGCGCTCGCACGCCGAGGCGGTGGCCGCGCTGGACGCCGCGCTGACCGCGCACGCCGCCGGCCCGCGGCTGTTCTGCGTCACCGGCGCCTCCAACGTGACCGGCGAGCTGTGGCCGGTGGCCGAGCTGACCCGGGTGGCGCACCGGCGCGGTGCCCGGGTGGTGCTGGACGCGGCCCAGCTGGCCCCGCACCACCGGGTCTCGGTGCGCGAGCTCGGCGTGGACTGGGTCGCCTTCTCCGGCCACAAGCTGTACGCCCCGTTCGGCGCCGGGGTGCTGGCCGGGCGGACGGACTGGCTGGACGCGGCCGAGCCGTACCTGGCCGGCGGCGGCGCCTCGCGCACCGTGGCGCGCGAGGCGAACGGCTCGGTGTCGGTCGAGTGGCAGTCGGGCCCGGCCCGGCACGAGGCCGGCTCGCCCAACGTGATCGGCGCCTACGCCATCGCCTCGGCCTGCCGGGCGCTGACCGAGGCCGGCTTCGAGGTGCTGCAGCGCCGCGAGCAGCAGCTGATCGAGCGGCTCGAGGCCGGGCTGGCCGAGATCCCCGAGGTCACCGTGCTCGGCCTGTTCGGCGCCGGCGCGCCGCGGGTCGGGGTGCTCTCCTTCGTGGTGCGCGGCTGGAACAGCTCGCACTTCGCGGCGGCGCTCTCGGCGGAGTACGGGATCGGGGTGCGGGACGGGCTGTTCTGCGCGCACCCGCTGGTGCGCACCCTGCTCGGCGACCAGTCGGACCGCCAGCGCGGCCAGGTCTCCGAGTGCGGTGCGCCCGAGCCGGCCCGTCCGGGCGAGCGCAGCCTGAACGCGATCCGGGTCAGCTTCGGCGCCGGCACCCCCGAGGAGCACATCGACCGGTTCCTGGCCGCGGTGCGCGAGCTGACCACCTCCGGCGCGCAGTGGAACTACCGCAACGAGGGCGGGCGCTGCGTGGCCGACACCCGGCGCTGACGGCGCGTCGGGCGAGCGGGGCCAGCCGGGGTCAGCCCTCCAGGCCGATCGCGAACGCCGTCTCCAGGTCGTGCTGGGAGTAGGTGCGGAAGGCGATCTGGGTCTCGGTGTGGGCGACCCCGGGGACCTTGTTGAGCCGGCCCGGGATCACGTCCGCCAGGTCCTCGTGCCGGCGCACCCGGACCATGGCCACCAGGTCGTAGCCGCCGGTCACCGAGTAGACCTCGCTGACCTGCTCGATGGCGGCGATGGCCTCGGCGATCTCGGGGATCCGGTCCACGCTGGTCTTGATGAGCACGATGGCGGTGATCACGAGGGCGCTCCCTGGTGCGGCGGTGCTCCCGGTCGGAGGCCGGGGGACGTCGGGTCAGCGTAGCGGGCGCGCAGTCCGGCCGCCCACACCGCCAGGAAGCCGCCGGTGAAGCCGATCACGTGGGCCAGGTAGGCGACGCCCGGGGATCCGTCGTGCGCCGACCACCACTGCACCGCGAACCAGAGGCCGAGCACCAGCCAGGCCGGGAAGCGCAGCGGCAGGAAGAAGAGCAGCGGCACCAGCGCGGTGACCCGGGCCTTGGGGTAGAGCCGCAGGTAGCCGCCGAGCACCCCGGCGATCGCCCCGGAGGCACCGACCAGCGGGCGCAGTCCCGCCGGTCCCGTCCCGGTGGTGACCGCGTAGCCGTAGGCGGCCAGCGCGCCGGCCGCCAGGTAGAAGAGGAGGAACCGGGTGCGGCCCAGCCGCTGCTCCACCCCGGGCCCGAAGACGAAGAGGAAGAGCATGTTGCCCAACAGGTGCAGCCAGCCGCCGTGCACGAAGAGCGAGCTGAGCACCGAGAGCGCGGGCCGCTTGCCGGGGGTGGCCCGCGCCGGGCAGTCCGGCAGCTGCGCGGCGGCCCGCTCCAGCTGAGCGGTGGTCAGTGGGCGGCCGCTCAGCAGCTCGGCCGGCACCGCGCCCCAGCGCTGCTGGTAGCGCTGGGCCGCGCAGGCCCGCTGCGCGGGGGTGCTCCCGTAGCCGGGGGCGGGCCCGCTCGGTCCGGCCAGCAGGACCACGCAGTTGACGGCGATCAGCAGGTAGCTGACCAGGGGCGCCGACCGCGCCCGGGAGAGGAACATGGCCGGATCCATTCCGCGCCGGGCGCGCGCCGACACCGCCCGCTGCGGCGTTCGGGTGAGTCCGAGGGGTGGTCAGTCACTGTCCACAGTGCGGAAGGCGGTGGCTGGGGCCGCGGCTCCAGGCCCTAATCTTGAGCCCTGGCCGGCGATCGGCCCGGACCAGGGAGCCCGTCGAGAGGACCCGTGCCCATGACCGTCCCCGTGCCCACCGCCGAGACCCGCTGGCGCTGCACCCTGTGCGGAAACCTGACCCGGTTCGACGTGACCCGGTCCTCCCGGGTGGTGGAGTACCTGCACCTCGACCTGGCGGGCGAGGCCAAGGTCGAGGAGCGCGAGGTGCTGAGCGAGAGCCTGGAGTCGATCCGCTGCCGCTGGTGCAACGCGGTCGACCAGGTCGAGCTGGTCGCGCGGCCGGACGCCGAGACCACCGGCTGACCACCCGCCCGCCCATCGGTCGGCCACGCCGGATCCCGGTGCGGTGTTCCCCGCGGTGCCGCGCACGAGACAATTGCCGGAAGTGGTGCGCCGTGACCGCGCCACCGATGGGGGCACCTCCCGGCCGAGGACCGGGGGAGAGCCAGCAGACCAGGGAACGGAGCCGAGGACGCCATGGACGCAGCGAGTCAGGCCCACGGCGCCCCTGAGCAGCAGGCCGCCCCGGCGGCGCAGGCCGAGCAGCACGGGCCTGGGCAGGCCGAGCAGGCGCAGCAGCAGTACGGGCCCGAGCAGGGTTCCGCCCCACCGGGCGGAGTGGTCGAGCAGCTGGACCGCCCGCTGCCCGAAGGCGTGCGCCGCCGGGTGGTCGGGCTGGCCGCCGACGCGCTGGGCGGGCTGCCCGCCGCCGACCTGCCCGCCTCGCTGCGCCCGTACGCCAAGTTCACCCCCGCCCGCCGGGCCCGGTACGCGGGCACCGCGCTGGCCGCCGCGCTGGAGGCCGACCCGGTCTTCCGTACCCGGATAGCGGACCGGCTGCGGGCCGGCCAGCCCGAGCTGGTCACGTCGCTGGAGGCCGGCCAGGTGCCCGGCGCCGCCGAGCCGCTGGACGTGGCCGCCGCCGCCTACCTGCTGCGCCCGCGCGGCTGGACCAGGCTGGTGGCCGAGGCCGGCGAGGAGGTCGAGCGGGCCGACGAGCGGGACGCGGCCGCCGAGGCCGTCCGGCAGGCCGAGAAGCTGCAGGAGGAGCTGGCCGCCGCCCGGCAGCTGGCCAAGGCCGACCTGGAGCGCCAGCGGGCCGAGGGCGAGGGCGTCCGCAAGGAGCTGGAGTCGCTGCGCAAGAAGCTGCGCTCGCTGGAGAGCGACACCCGCCGGGCCCAGGCCGAGACCCGCAAGCTGGCCGCCGAGTTGGCCGAGGCCCGCGCGGCGGCGGCCGGCGAGCGCAGCGCGCTGGAGGGTGAGAACCGCCGGCTGCGGCACCGGGTGACCGAGCTGGAGGGCACCCTGGAGGCCGGCCGGCGCACCGCCAGGGAGGGCCGCAGCGTGGAGGACATGCGGCTGCGGCTGCTGCTGGACACGGTGCTGCAGTCGGCCCAGGGCCTGCAGCGCGAGCTGGCGCTGCCGGTCACCCAGCTGCACCCGGCCGACCTGGTGGACGCGGTGGTGCCCGGCTCCGCCTCGCCGCACGACGTGGCCCGGCGCGGGCTGGCCGAGGACGACCCGGCGCTGCTGGACCAGCTGCTGGCGATCCCTCAGGTGCACCTGGTGGTGGACGGCTACAACGTCACCAAGACCGGCTACCCCACCCTGCCGCTGGAGCAGCAGCGGCTGCGGCTGCTGGGCGGGCTGGCGATGCTGGCCCAGCGCACCCAGGCCGAGGTCACCTGCGTCTTCGACGGCCAGGACCTCGACGTGCCGGTCATCATGGCACCGCCGCGCGGGGTGCGGGTAAGGTTCAGCAAGACCGGGCAGACCGCCGACGAGCTGATCCGCTCGCTGGTGCGGGCCGAGCCGCAGGGCCGCCCGGTGGTCGTGGTCTCCGCCGACCGGGAGGTGGCGGACGGCGTGCGCAAGGCGGGAGCGCGCCCGGTCTCCTCGGTCCTGCTGCTGAACCGGTTGTCCCGGACCTGAGGGGTCGTTCGACCGCGGAGCGGCGGCGGGGGCGTGAAAACCTGGTGAAGGACGCTGCGCCAAAGGTAGTTCGTCCCCAAGAGGGAGTGGCGCGACGATCTGATGTTCACTAGGGTCGGCGTCAAACCTATTTTTCCGGTCACTCATCCGATCGGGTGAGACCGGTAGAAGAAGGAGCCCCTGTGGCGTCGCACCGCCGTCCGAAGCAGCCGAGCCGTGCAACGGTCTCCGTGCTCACCGCCGCTGCGGCGACCGCGGTCGCGCTGTCCGCGCAGACCGGCGCCGCCTTCGCCGATCCGAAGCCGACCAAGGACCAGGTCAAGGCCCAGATCGACGACCTGAACAACCAGCAGGAAGCCGCCACCGAGAAGTACAACGGTGAGAAGGAGCGCGGCGACCAGCTGCGCCAGCAGGCCGCCCAGCTGCAGGACCAGGTGGCCCGCACCCAGCAGCAGGTGACCGAGCTGCAGGGCGGCCTGGCGGCCGTGGCCGGCGACCAGTACCGCAACGGGGGCATCGACCCCTCGGTGCAGATGATGCTCAACTCGGACCCGCAGTCCTACCTGGCCCAGGCCTCCAGCATGCAGATGGCCACCACCAGCGAGACCGACGCGCTCAAGGGCCTGCAGGGCGAGCAGCGCAAGCTGGACCAGGAGAAGAAGGAAGCGGCCGACATCCTGGCCGAGCTGGACCGCTCGACCCAGGCGCTGAACCAGGCCAAGACGGACATCCAGACCAAACTGGCCGCCGCGCAGAAGCTGTTGAACTCGCTCAGCGCTTCCGACCGCGCCGCCCTGCTGGCCGAGGACCGCGCCTCGCGCAGCGACGTCCGCCCGCCGCTCAACCTGCCGCCGGCCTCCGGCTACGCGGCCGCCGCGGTGCAGGCCGCGCTGGGCAAGCTGGGCCACTCCTACGTCTGGGGCGCCTCCGGCGCCAACACCTTCGACTGCTCGGGCCTGACCCAGTGGTCCTACGGGGTGGCCGGCGTCTCGCTGCCGCGCACCACCTACGAGCAGGTCTCGGTGGGCTCCGCGGTGCCGTCGCTGGCCCAGGCGGAGCCGGGCGACCTGGTCTTCTACGGCTCCGACCTGCACCACGTGGCGATGTACATCGGCAACGGCCAGGTGGTGCACGCCCCGCACACCGGCGACGTGGTCCGGGTCGCCAACGCCACCTCGATCGGCAGCATCTCGGCGATCCGCCGCCCCTGACGCCCTGCCCGGCCCTGACCCGCCGTCCACTCGGCGGTCGGGGCCGCGGCTTGAAGGCCCGTCACGTTCAACTCTGTGATCCGGGACACCTTTTCGAGTGTCCGTGATCAGCGCCCGGTGACGCGCATATCACCCACAGTCAAAGTTGGGCGTTTCTTCCGACAAAGATTTGAACAGATCACGGACCTGTTACTACTGTCATCACCCGGACCCACCGTCTTGGCGTCCACCCGACCGGGTGGCAGCGGGGGTTACCGCCGAGTCCGGAAAGCGGCACGGGCAGTTGACTGCCCGACGGGGAGTCCCTGCGGGGGCAGCCGTGGACCGGAGCCGGGGAACCACACGTTCCTCCGGGGTGAATCGGCGCCAGGCCGGCCGCAAGGCCGGTGAGGCGCCGTAGGGCAACTTCCAGCCCGAACCCGTCAGCTCACCCGGTAGGCGGTCGTAGGAAGAAGGATTCGTGGCGTCCCATCGTCGTCCCAAGCCCGTCGGCCGAACACGCGCGTCGATCCTGACCGCCGCAGCCGCCACCGCAGTCGCCCTCTCCAGCCAGGGCGCGGCGCACGCCGACCCGACTCCCACCATCGACCAGGTCAAGACCCAGGTCGACGACCTGAACAACCAGGCCGAGGCCGCCAGTCAGGCCTACGAGGGCGCTCAGGCCAAGCAGCAGACGCTGCAGAAGCAGGTCGGCGACCTGCAGGACCAGGTGGCCCGGCAGCAGGACCAGGTGACCAACCTGCAGTACGGCCTGGCGGCCGCCGCCGCCGACCAGTACGCCTCCGGCGGGATCTCGCCGACCGTGCAGTTGATGCTCAACTCGCACCCGGACACCTTCCTCAACCAGGCCGGCTCGCTCAACGAGCTGAGCAGCTCGCAGACCTCGACGCTGAAGCAGCTCCAGGGCGAGCAGCGCAAGCTGGACCAGGACAAGGCCGAGGCGCAGGGCAAGCTCGCCGAACTGGACGCCACCACCCAGCAGCTCAAGGGCGCCAAGGACGACGTCCAGGCCAAGCTGAAGAAGGCCCAGGACCTGCTCAACTCGCTGACCGAGCAGCAGAAGCAGGCGATCGCCGCGCAGGAGGCCAAGGCCGCCGCCGATGCGCAGGCCGCCGCCGCCAAGGTCGCGAGCCCGCCCGCGGCCTCCCGGGACACCAGCCGCCCTGCCCTGTCGGCCGTGCCGGCCGCGGCCGGCTCGCATGCGCAGGCCGCGATCGCCGCCGCCGTCAGCAAGCTCGGCTCGCCGTACGTCTACGGTGCCGCCGGTCCGTCCGCCTTCGACTGCTCGGGGCTGACCCAGTGGGCGTACGCGCAGGCCGGCGTCTCGCTGCCGCGCACCTCCCAGGAGCAGGCCTCGGCCGGTACCAACGTCGGCACCAACATCGCCAACGCGCAGCCGGGTGACCTGATCCTGTACTTCAACGACCTGCACCACGTCGGTCTGTACGTGGGCGGCGGGCAGATCCTGCACGCCCCGCACACCGGCGCCGTGGTCCACTACGAGTCGGCCACCGTGATGCCGATCGCCGCCATCGTGCGCCCCTGACGAACGGCCAGCGAAGGCCCGGCTCCCACCAGGGAGCCGGGCCTTTTTCGGATCCGTGTCCGATTGAGGATCAAATATTCGTATCGGTGAGGGTTTGGACTCGTCCGTCCTGACTCGCTAACGTCTGCGCTCGGACCTCAGTTGGACGATTGGAGTCGTCAGGCGATGGCGATGCCGCAGCGCCCGGTTTCCCCGGGCCGTTCTCCGCAGCAGGGGGCCGCCCGCCGGCTCGTGCGAGTGCTGGCGGTCACCGCCGCCGCGACCACCGCGCTGGCCATAACGGCCGGGCCCGGTGCGCAGGCCGCACCGCGCCCCGACAAGAACGACGTCCAGGCCCAGGTGGACCAGCTCTACGGCGAGGCCGAGCAGGCCTCGCAGCGGTCCACCGCGGCCGAGCAGGAGGCCGCCCGCCTGCAGGGCGAGGCCACCAGCCTGCAGCAGCAGGTGGCGGTGGCCCAGAACACCCTCAACACCATGCGCTCCGACCTGGCCGAGGTGGCCGCCGCGCAGTACCGGGCCGGCGGGATGGGCCCCGGGGTGCAGCTGATGCTCTCCTCCGACCCGGACGGCTACCTGGCCCGGGCCCGCAACCTGGCCCAGGACGGGCGGCGCCGGGCCGACACGCTGCGCGAGGTGCGCGAGCAGCAGCGCAGGCTCGACCAGCGGCGCACCGAGGCCACCGGCAAGCTCGCCGAGCTGGAGGCGGTGCGGGCCGCGCTGGCGCAGAGCAAGCAGCAGGTGCAGGCCAAGCTGAAGAGCGCCCAGGAGCTGCTCAACGGGCTGACCGCGGCCGAGCGCGCCCAGCTGGTCGCGCAGGACGCCGAGGAGGCCGAGCAGCGGGCCACCCGCGGCACCGACCGGATCGACCTGGGCACCCAGCCCGCCTCCTCCGACCGGGCCGCGGTGGCGCTGGCCGCCGCGCTGAGCCGGATCGGTTCGCCGTACGTGTACGGGGCGACCGGTCCGAGCACCTTCGACTGTTCGGGTCTGATGTACTGGAGCTGGCGGCAGGCCGGAGTGACCCTGCCGCGCACCTCGCAGGAGCAGGCCTTCGGGGGGCAGCGGGTGAGCCTGTCCGAGGCGCGACCGGGAGACCTGGTGATCTTCTTCAACGACATGCACCACGTCGGGATGTACGCCGGCGGCGGGACGGTGGTGCACGCGCCGCACCCCGGTGCCCGGGTGCGCTTCGAGAGTGTGTCGGCGATGCCGGTGGCGGCGGTGGTCCGGCCCTGAGCGTCGAGCAGTCCCTCCCGGTGGTGCGGCTCGCCGACCCCGGCGCCGGACCCGCCCCCGAGCCGGCGCCGGCCGCGCCGGCCGCCAGGCGCGGCGGGCTGTCCCGGCGGGCGGTACTGCTGCTGGTGGCCGGCGGGGCGGCCCAGCTCTCGCTGCCCCGCCTGGCCCCGCCCGCGCCGCGCTCTGCCGCACCGGCCGCCCAGGACCGGGCGGCCGCGCTGCTGGCGGCGCACGCCCAGGCGCTGCGGACCGGTGTGCTGGCCGAGCTGGACCTGGCCGAGCTGGGCTACCGGGTGACCGGGCTGACGGCCGGTGAGGTGCGCGCCGAGCTGGACTACCGGTTGCGCGGCTTCGACGACTACCCGGCGGTGCTGCAGCGGAGCCTGGCCTGGGACGGCACCGGGGCGCTGGGCGCGGAGAGCGCCCAGCCGGGCGGGGCGGCCGCCCCCTGGGACCTGGGGCCGGTGCGGCCGGTGCGCGGGGCGCGCTGCCTGGTGCTGGGGCCGGGGGAGCCGGGCGACCTGAGCACGGTGGCCGGGGCGGCGGACCAGGCGGTGGCAGCGGTCAGCGCGGTCTGGGGGACCGGGTGGCCGCAGCGGCTGGTGCTGCAACTGCCTTCCACCGAGGAGCAGTTCGCCCGGCTGCTCGGGGTCGACCCGGGCGGCTACCAGGGGATAGCCGCGGTGACCAGCGCCGCCGCCGGGGCGCCGGTGCGCACCGCGGCGGACCGGGTGATGCTGAACCCCGAGGCGTTCCGGCAGCTCAGCGCGGTCGGGCGGCAGGTGGTGGTGACGCACGAGTGCACCCACGTGGCGACCCGGGCGGACACCCACCCGTGGACCCCGCTCTGGCTCTCCGAGGGGGTGGCGGACTGGACCGGCTACCTCGACACCGGGCGCACCGCCCGGCAGATCGCCCCGGAGCTCACCCGGGACGTGGCGGCCGGCCGGATCCCGGGCGCGCTGCCGGCCGACGCCGACTTCGCGGCCGGGTCCCAGGGGATCGCGCAGGCGTACGAGCAGGCGTGGCTGGCCTGCGACCTGATCGCCCAGCAGCACGGGCGCCCCGCCCTGGTGGCCCTGTACCGGGGCATCGGCGCGGCCGGCCCCGGGGCCGGCCGGGACGCCCAGCTGGACGCCCAACTGCGGGCCGGACTGGGCTACGGACTGGCCGAGTTCACCCAGCGCTGGCAGGCCTGGACCGAGCGCCAACTGGCCCCGCAGGCCTGACCGCGGGCCCCGCGGACTCAGTCGTCCAGCAGGCTCTGCTCGTAGGCGATGCCCGGGCGGACCGGGTAGCCGCGCTCAGGCTGCTCGGCGGGGGGAAGCACCAGGGTGGCGGTCTGGTCGCCGCGGGTGGAGAGCCAGAGCCGGCGGCAGGAGAGCAGGGTGGCCGCCACCAGCAGCAGGTTGCGCAGGGCCAGCACGGTGACGCCCCAGGGCTGACTGTTCACCACCTGGCCGAAGGCCATCGGGAACTCCAGCGTGGTCAGCAGCGTGGCCACCAGGACCATCACCGCGACCGGCCGCTGGCTGGTGCCCCGCACCGTCAGGCAGACCGCGGCCAGCCCGACCACCCAGACCAGGTACTGCGGGCTGATCACCCGGCTGGTCACGGTGAAGACCAGCAGGGTGGCCAGCGCCGCGTCGTACGTGGTGGACGGCTGCCAGCGCCGGGCCCGCAGCCGCCAGTAGAGCAGCCAGGCGAAGCCCGCCAGGGTGGCCGCCATCGAGACCTTGGAGATCACCGTGACCCAGGGCCCGAGCAGCTCGACCGAGCCGTAGTTCATCGAGACCAGCCCGTGCCAGCCGCCGAACAGCCGGGCGAAGTGCAGCGGCAGCGCGCCCACCGACTCGACCTCGATGCCGCGGTCGGCCTGGAAGGTGAGGAACTGGAAGGCACCGTTCATGCCGGCCGCCAGCAGGAAGGCCAGCCCGCTCAGCGCGGCCAGCGCCGCCGTCCAGGAGCGCCGGGTGCGCCGCCCGCGCGGGGTGCCGGCCAGCGCCAGCAGCGGCCAGATCTTGATCAGCCCGCCGAAGCCGAGCAGCAACCCGCCCAGCACCGGCCGGCGCAGCAGCACCAGCAGTCCGGCCACCGCGATCGCGGTGACCATGATGTCGTAGCGGCAGTAGACCGTCGGCCCGAGCAGCGGGACCCCGGCCACCCAGACCCAGGCGCCCAGGAAGCTGCGGCCCTTGCGCATGCCGCTGCGGACCAGCATGCCGATCGCCAGGGCGTCGAAGACGGCGCAGAGCACGTAGAAGGAGATCAGGTAGGACCAGGGCAGCAGCCCGGGCAGCAGCATCACCAGTGCGGCGCCGGGCGGGTACTGCCAGGTCACGTCGTCCATCGGGAAGGTGCCGGTCTGCAGCACCTCGTACCAGCCGTGGTAGATCACCGAGACGTCGGTGGTCACGTCCAGGCTGGTGACCTTGAGCACGCCGAGCACGATGAGCAGCAGCAGGGTGCGGGTGGTGAACCAGCCGGCTCCCAGCCCCCACAGCGCGCCGCGGCCCGGGGCGGCCGCGGAGACCGCGGTGGCACCCAGGGAGGGGGGTACGGCGACGGCGACCCCACCGCTGCCGGTCTGACCGGCCTGGCCGTCCTGCGCCAACACCACCGCTCCCTCGCTCTTCGCCGACACTCCACCGACCAGGACTGATCCCAGCGGACCAACGGTTCCGGGCTTGCGCTCCGTTCCCGCCGCGTCGGCATGGTGACCTATGGTACGGATCAGCGAGCGGTGTACCGCGCACCCCCCGACCGAGCGAGCCGTGGCCAGTATGCCGAAAACCCTCATCGTCACCAACGACTTTCCCCCGCGGCAAGGGGGAATCCAGCAGTTCATCCACAACATGGCGGTCCGCCAGCCGGCCGGTTCGATTGTGGTGTACGCCTCGTCCTGGCGGGACGGTGCAGCGGTGGCGGCGTTCGACGCGGAGCAGCCCTTCCCGGTGGTCCGCGACCGCAGCACGATGCTGCTGCCCACCCCCCGGGTGACCAGGCGGGCGGCCGAGATCCTGCGGGCCGAGGGCTGCGACACGGTCTGGTTCGGCGCCGCCGCCCCGCTCGGGCTGATGGCGCCGCAGCTGCGCCGGGCCGGCGCCGGCCGGCTGCTGGGCATGACGCACGGCCACGAGGCGGCCTGGGCCCAGCTGCCGGCGGCCCGTCAGCTGCTGCGCCGGATCGGGGAGGGCACCGACACGCTGACCTACCTGGGGGAGTACACCCGCGCCCGGATCGCCGCCGCCGTCGGCCCGGGGCCGGCCGCGCGGATGGCGCACCTGCCGCCGGGGGTGGACGAGAAGGCCTTCCACCCCGGCTCCGGCGGGGCCGAGGTACGCGCGCGGCTCGGGCTGACGGACCGTCCGGTGGTGGTCTGCGTCTCCCGGGTGGTGCCGCGCAAGGGGCAGGACACGCTGATCGAGGCGTGGCCCGCGGTGCTGCGCGCGCACCCGCAGGCGGTGCTGCTGGTGGTCGGCGGCGGGCCCTACCTGCCGCAGTTGCACAAGCTGGCCCGGGCCCGCGGGGTGGCCGGCTCGGTGGTCTTCACCGGGCCGGTGCCCTGGGCGGAGCTGGCCGCGCACCACGGGGCCGGCGACGTGTTCGCCATGCCGTGCCGGACCAGGCGCGGCGGGCTGGACGTGGAGGGGCTGGGCATCGTCTACCTGGAGGCCTCCGCGACCGGGCTGCCGGTGCTGGCCGGGGACTCGGGGGGCGCGCCGGACGCGGTGCTGGAGGGCGAGACCGGGTACGTGGTGCCGGGCGGCTCGGCGGGCGCGGTGGCCGAGAAGCTGATCCTGCTGCTGGGCGACGAGGCGCTGCGCCGGCGGCTGGGGGCCAACGGGCGGCGCTGGGTCGAGCAGGCCTGGCGCTGGGACCTGCTGGCCGAGCGGCTGACGGGCCTGCTGACGGGTGACCGGGCGGCGTGAGGGGCACGGCGGGCGTCCGGGCGGCGTGACCGGGTCGGCCGGCGGGGGTTGCCCGCCGGCTCCGCGGTCTACTTCTGGTAGAGCGCCTCGACGTCCGCCGCGTAGTCCTTGAGCACCACGTTGCGCTTGAGCTTGAGGGAGGGCGTCAGGTAGCCGTTGGCCTCGGAGAAGACGGTGTCCAGGACCTTGAACTTCTTCACCGCCTCGGCGTGCGAGACCGCCTTGTTGCCCTCGTCCACCGCCTCCTGGACGGCGGCCAGCAGCTGCGGGTCCCCCGTCAGCTCGGCCAGGGTGGCGGGCTGACGCCCGTTCAGCTCCAGCCACTTGGGCAGGAACTCCTCGTCGATGGTGACCAGGCAGGCGATGAACGGCTTGCGGTCGCCGACCACCATCACCTCGCCGATCAGCGGGTGGGCCCGGATCCGGTCCTCGATCACCGCGGGCGCGACGTTCTTGCCGCCGGCCGTGACGATGATCTCCTTCTTGCGGCCGGTGATGGTCAGGTAGCCGTCCTGGTCCAGGGCGCCCAGGTCACCGGTGGCGAACCAGCCCTCGCGCAGCGCCTCGGCGGTGGCGGTCGGGTTGTTCCAGTAGCCGGTGAACACCTGCGGGCCCTGGAGCAGCACCTCGCCGTCCTCGGCGATCCGCACCGCGGAACCCGGCAGCGGCTGGCCGACGGTGCCGATCTTCGGCCGGTCGTGCGGGTTGAAGGCGGTGGCCGCACAGGTCTCGGTCAGGCCGTAGCCCTCCAGCACGGTGAAGCCGATGCCGCGGTAGAAGTGGCCCAGCCGCTCGCCCAGCGGGGCGCCACCGGAGATCGCGTGGGTGGCCCGGCCGCCCAGGGCGGCGCGCAGCTTGCGGTAGACCAGCCGGTCGAAGAGCGTGTGCCGCAGCTTCAGCCCCAGGCCCGCGCCGCCGAGGTCGAGCGCGCGGCTGTAGGCGATCGCGGTGTCGGCGGCCCGGTCGAAGATCTTGCCCTTGCCGGCCGTCTGCGCCTTGGCCCGCGCGGTGTTGTACACCTTCTCGAAGACTCTGGGCACGCCCAGGATCAGGGTCGGGCGGAACGAGGCCAGCTCGGCGGTGACGTCCTTGATGTCGGAGACGTGGCCGATCTTGGTGCCGGAGATCGCGGCGGCGATCTCGGCGATCCGGCCCAGCACGTGGGCCAGCGGCAGGAAGAGCAGCACCGAGCTCCGGCCGGCGACGAACAGCTCCGGCATCCGGGCCGTCACGTTGCCCAGCTCGGCCAGGAAGTTGCCGTGGGTCAGCTGGCAGCCCTTCGGGCGGCCGGTGGTGCCCGAGGTGTAGACGATGGTGGCGATCGAGTCCTCGGTGGGCACCGAGCGGCGCTCGGTCACGGTGGCGTCGCTGACGCCGCTGCCCAGCCTGGCCAGCTCGGCCAGCGCGCCGCGCTCGATCTGCCAGCTGTGGGCCAGCTCGGGCAGCCGCTCGCGCACCGACTCGACCACGGCGGCGTGGCCGTCGGTCTCGGTGACCACCGCGACCGCGCCGGAGTCGCCGAGGATCCACTGCACCTGCTCGGCCGAGGAACTCTCGTAGACCGGCACGGTGATCGCGCCGGCGCACCAGATCGCGAAGTCCAGCAGGGTCCACTCGTAGCGGGTGCGGGACATCACGGCGACCCGGTCGCCCGGGCGCACGCCGACCGCGATCAGGCCCTTGGCGGCCTGGTGCACCTCGGCGAGGAACTCACGCGCGGTCAGGTCCTGCCAGTCCCCGCCCAGTTTGCGGGCCACGACCGCGGCGTCGGGGCGTCGCTCGGCGTTCTGGTGCACCAGGTCGGAGAGGTTGCCCCCGCTCGGAACCTGGTAAAGGGCCGGAAGGCTGAACTCGAGCACCACTGCTCCTGTCTGCGACGCTGCGGGACGGCAGGACGTTACTGCCCAGTAGGGAGGTTCGGATAGGGGATCCGGCTCGGTGTTCGAAGTGTCACATCCCGGGACGAACCCCGGCCGAACGCGGACGAACCCCGGCCGAACGCCGCCGACCGCCGGTCGAACCCTACGACAGCCGCCGGGTGACCCGTGGGTAGGCCCCGCACGAGCGGCGGGCAGGCCCGGCCGCGATAGCCTTCGGAGGCACTGACTGGCACCCACAGCCGGCCCGGGACACAGCGGAGGCCCACCCATGGCGGAACACACCAGGTCGAGCATCGTCATCGCGGCGACCCCGGCCGAGGTGATGGCGGTGATCGCCGACTTCGAGGCGTATCCGGCCTGGACGGGCGAGGTCAAGGAGGTCGAGGTGCTCGGCCGCGGCGAGGCCGGTCGGGCCACCGAGGTCCGGCTGCTGCTGGACGCCGGGGCGATCCGCGACGAGCACGTGCTCGCCTACACCTGGGACGGGGACCGCGAGGTCTCCTGGACCCTGGTGAAGAGCCAGATGCTCCGCTCGCTGGACGGCTCCTACGCGCTGGCCCCGGTGGCCGGCGGCACCGAGGTGACGTACCAGCTGGCCGTGGACGTGA
The DNA here is from genome assembly GCF_003205575.1 of Streptomyces tateyamensis. Lineage (GTDB taxonomy): Bacteria > Actinomycetota > Actinomycetes > Streptomycetales > Streptomycetaceae > Kitasatospora > Kitasatospora tateyamensis. The sequence goes on along the minus strand of NZ_PYBW01000011.1, from coordinate 141,376 downwards.
AGATCCCGATGCTCGGGATGATCAAGCGCAAGGCCGAGAAGGTGATCATCGACCGGGCGCTGGCCGGGCTGAAGAAGCGGGTCGAGACGCCCTGATGACCCGGGTGGTGCTGGTCACCGGGGACGCCACGGCGGTGCCCGCGGTGGCCGCCGCGACCGGGCTGCACGCCGCCGGCCAGGGCCTGCGCACCCTGCTGCTGGCCGCCGACGACCCGCACCGGCAGCTCGACGAGCCGCTCGGACTGCGGCTGACCGGCAAGGCCGAGCGGGCCGCCGAGCGGCTGTGGGCGGTCCGGCTGGACGAGCAGGAGGCGTTCCGGCACGCGGTCGCCGCGCTGGACGGCAGGCTGCGCACCGGCTTCGACCTGCTCGGCGTCGACCCGCTGGACGGCGACGAGCTGACCGCCCTGCCCGGTACCGGCCAGCTCGCCCTGCTGCGCGCGCTGCGGCTGCCCGAGGGCAGCTACGACCTGCTGGTGGTGGCCGCCCCGCCGCCGGCCGCACTGACCGCGGCGCTGGCGCTGCCCGAGCAGCTGGACCGCTACCTGGCCCGGCTGGTGCCCGAGCAGAAGCAGGCGGCCCGGGCGCTGCGCCCGCTGCTGGCCGCGGTGGCCGGGGTGCCGATGCCGGCCGACTGGATCTACTCGGCCAAGTCCTGGGCCGCGGCCGAACTGGCCGCCACCCGTGCGGTGATCGAGTCCCCGGACACCTCGGTGCGCCTGGCGGTGGAGGCCGGTGCCTGCGCGCCCGCCGCGCTGCGCCGGGCCGCCGCCGGGCTGGCGCTGTTCGGGCACCGGCTTGACTCGGTGGCCGCGCACCGGGCGCTGCCCGCCGCCGCCGCGCACTCCGCGGACCCGTGGCTGGCCGAGCAGGCGGCGGCCGAGCGGGCCCGGCTGGCCGCGGTCGACCTCGGGGTGCCGCTGCTGGTGGCCGACCGGAGCGCGGCGACGCCGGCCGAGGTGGCCGCCCAGCTGTACCCGGGGCTGCCCGGAGCCGGCCCGGAGCCCGCCGCGCGCTGGCCCTGGCGGGCCGAGGACCGGCGGGCCGAGGAGGGGGTGCTGGTCTGGCGGCTGGCCGCGCCCGGCGCCGAGCGGGCCGACCTGGAGCTGGTCCGGCGCGGCGACGAGCTGGTGGTCGCCCTCGGGCCGTACCGCCGGATCCTGCCGCTGCCCGGCGCGCTGCGGCGCTGCACGGTGGCGGGGGCCGCGCTGCGGGACGGCGAGTTGACGTTGCGCTTCGCCCCCGACCCCGGGCTCTGGCCGAGCGGCGGCTGAGTCCTTTCTCATGGCTCGAGTGGCTTGAGTCCCTTCACCCGGCAAGGGCGGTAGCTTCGACAGCAGGGCCCGCCGACCGGCGGGCGGGAGAGGGAGCCGCGTGATGAGCAGTTCAGAACCTGTCGACAACCCGTTGGTCGACGAGGTCCGCAAGCTGGCCACCGCGCTGGGCGAGCAGGCCCAGCAGCTCTTCGGGCGGCTGCAGGCCGACAACCCCGAGGTGTTCGACCACCTGAAGGCCGCCGGCGGCGAGCTGGCGGCCGCCTACCGGGCGGCCGTGGCCGGGCACGAGAAGCGCTGGTCGGCACCGGACCCGGCCGAGTCGGAGCCGATCGACGTCGAGGAGTGAGCGGCAGCTGAAGCCGCGCGCAGCCTCGGTACAAGTTGTCTGGACCTCACTACCGAGGGAGACCCAGCGCCTACCGAACGGATCGGATCGTACGACTTTTGAAGCCTCGCGGCGGGGTTCGCCGGAGCTTGTCTTCGGTTAATGTATGGCCAAGTCTGTACGGGAGTACTGCCGGGCGGATACCGTTCCACCCATCGGGCACGAGCGAATTGCTGAGGGACACATGGCTCTGACCATCGGCGTCGATGTCGGCGGCACCAAGATCGCGGCCGGCGTGGTCGACGAGAGCGGCGCGATCCTCGCCCGCACCAGGGTGCCCACCCCGGCCGACCCCCAGTGGGCGGTCGACGCCATCGCCCAGGCCGTGCGCGACCTCAAGGAGCAGCACCCCGCGGTGACCGCGGTCGGCGTGGGTGCGCCCGGCTTCATCTCCCGCGACCGCTCCACGGTGATCTTCGCGCCGAACATCGCCTGGGAGAACGAGCCGCTGCGCGGCCGGGTCGAGGAGCTCACCGGCCTGGACGCGGTGGTGGAGAACGACGCCAACTGCGCGGCCTGGGCCGAGTTCCGCTTCGGCGCCGCGGCCGAGCACGAGGACATGGTGCTGATCACGGTCGGCACCGGGATCGGCGGCGGCATCGTGCTGGACGGGCGGCTGCACCGCGGCCGGTTCGGCGTGGCCGGCGAGATCGGCCACCTCAACATGGTCCCGGACGGCCTGCTCTGCGGCTGCGGCGGCAAGGGCTGCTGGGAGCAGTACGCCTCCGGGCGGGCGCTGCGCCGTTACGGCCGGGAGAAGGCGGCGGCCGACCCGGTGGCCGGCAAGCGGATGCTGGAGCTGAACGACGGGGTGGCCGAGACCATCCGCGGCATCCACATCACCGAGGCGGCCGAGGCCGGCGACCCGCTGGCCCTGGAGGTCTACGACGAGGTGGCCGACTGGCTCGGCCGCGGCATGGCCGACCTGGCCGCGCTCTTCGACCCGGGCGTCTTCGTGCTCGGCGGCGGCGTCTCGGACTCCGGGCGGCTGCTGCTCGACCCGGTGGCCAAGGCCTTCGAGACGTACCTGACCGGCGGGGTGCACCGGCCGCGCGCCGAGGTGGTGCTCGCCTCGATGGGCTCGGCCGCGGGCATCGTGGGCGCCGGCGACCTGGCCCGCACCCACGCCTGACCCGACGTCAACTTCGGTCCGCACGCTACCGGCTCCGCCTCGGCGGAGCCGGTAGCGTGTCAGGATGCCCACCGCCGATGGAGTGATCGCCGAACTGCCGCCGTCCGGACCGCTGCCCGACGGGAGCGAGGTGGTACGGGTGCTCAGCTACAACATCCGCTCGCAGCGCGACGACCGGGCCGCCCTGGTGCGGGTGGTCCGGGCCTGCGCGCCGGACCTGGTCTGCATCCAGGAGTCGCCCCGGTACTGGCGCCCCGAGGGGCAGGCCTCCTGGCTGGCCCGGTCCACCGGGACGGTGGTGCTGTCCGGCGGCGGTCGCACCGCGGCCGGCCCGCTGCTGCTCGGCCGGCTCGCGGTGCGGGTGGAGCGCCGGGCCGACCGCCTGCTGCCCAAGCGCCGCGGCCTGCATGCGCGCGGCTTCGCCACCGCGGTGCTGCGGATCGGCGGCGCGGTGCCGTTCGCCCTGACCAGCTGTCACCTGAGCGTGCAGCCCGAGGAGCGGCTGGCCCAGTTCCGGCTGCTGCCCGAGCAGGGGCTGGGTCTGGCGCACTCGGTGATCGGCGGCGACTTCAACGCGCACCCGGAGGACCGGGACTGGCGCGAACTGGCCGAGCAGTACCAGGACGGCTGGGCCACCGCGCCCTGGGGCGGCGAGTACACCTCCCGCCCCGGCGACCCGTTCCAACGCCTGGACGCCGTCTTCGCCTCCCCCGGCATCGAGGTCCTGGCCAGCGGCGTCCCCAGCCTCCCGCAGGCCGATCTGCTCGCCGCCACCGACCACCTCCCGGTGCTCGCGGTGCTCCGGCTGCCCCCGGCGGCCTGACGACCTGGCGGGGGCGCGGCCGACGGCGGGTCAGACCACCGCGCCGCCGGTCGGGTCCGGGGGCTCGTCCTCGTTGCGGTCCTTCATCCGGACCACCAGGGTGACGAAGCCGCCGAGGAAGGCGGTCAGGCCGACCCAGGCGGGCCAGCCGGCCACCTCGCGCCAGACCAGGGCGTCGAACAGGAGCAGGGCCGGGCCGCCGAGCACGGCGATCCAGGCGAACTTGGCGGTGGTGTCGCCGGTGGGCAGCGGGGGCGGCTCCGGCGGGACGTAGTGCCCCTCGTCCGGGTCCTCGGCGGCGGCCCAGTCTCGCGGGCCCTCGGCCGGCACCCGCGGGCGCGGCTGCGGGGTGAAGCCGGACAGGTCGGGGGCCTCGGTACGGGCCCGCAGGTTCTCGATCTCCGGCCAGTCGGGGCGGGTCAGGTCGACCGGGTCGTCGAACTGGGCGACCAGCGCGGCGAAGATGGCATCCTGCTCGGCCTGGCTGCCGGGGACCGGCGCGGGGCGCCGCTGACTCTCCTGGGGGCGCTCCTCGCCGTCGCCCGCGGGGGTGTTCTCCTGCTCGTGCTCGTGCACTGCCGGCCCTTCGCTCCTGGTGGCCCTAGCCCCGCTGATCGGTGGCCTCGGTGGGCTGCGTCGCCATGGACAACCGTCGGACGAACCCGAGGGATTCCTCGAAAATCAGTCCGGCGTCGCGATCCAGCGTCGCCACGTGGAAGCTGCGCTCGCACAGCCGCTCCGTCACGTCGACCGAGGATATCCGGGCGAGCACCAGGGCGGAGTTGGCCGGTGAGACCACGTGGTCCTGCGGGCTGTGCAGCAGCAGCACCGGCTGGCTCACCCGGGGCAGTGACTCCTGCACCCGGCGCCACAGGCGGCTCAGCGACCAGGCCGCGTTCAACGGCACCCGGTCGTACCCGACTTCCTCGACCCCGGGCTCGGCGATGTCCCCGGCCACCCCGGGCAGGGTGGGCACCAGGTGGCGCAGCACCGGCAGCAGCACGGCGGCCGGATTGTCCGCGCGCACCGAGGGGTTGACCAGCACCAGGCCGGCCACCCGCTCGCCGTGCTCCGCGGCCAGCAGCAGGGCCAGGCCGCCGCCCATCGACAGGCCGAAGACGAAGACCTCGGTGCAGGTCTCGTGCAGCGCCGCGAGCTCGCGGGAGAGTTCGGCGTACCAGTCCTGCCAGCGGGTCACCTGCAGGTCCTGCCAACGGGTGCCGTGGCCGGGCAGCAGCGGCAGCGAGACGGTCAGCCCGGCCGCGGCCAGCTGCTCGGCCCACGGACGGAGCGACTGCGGCGAGCCGGTGAAGCCGTGGCAGAGCAGCACGCCGGTGGGACCGCCGCGGTGGTGGAAGGGCTCGGCACCTGGCAGCAGCGGCATCTGACGCTCCTCGGGGAAGACGGCACGGCGGCGGACGGCCTCGGGAGCCGCATCGTCCCACGTGGCCGGCGGCCCGTACAGACCCGGCGGCCCGGGTGGGACGGCGCCGGGTGCGCCCGGGGCCGCGCCGGGGCATTAGGATCGTGCGGTCTGCAATACAGGAGGTCCGGGTTGTTCTACCGACTGATGAAGATGATCGTGGCGCCGATGCTGCGGATCTTCTTCCGGCCGTGGATGGAAGGTGCGGAGAACATCCCGGACGAGGGTCCTGCGATCATCGCGAGCAACCACCTCTCGTTCTCGGACTCGTTCTTCCTGCCCGCGCTGATCAAGCGCCGGGTCACCTTCATCGCGAAGGCGGAGTACTTCAACACGCCTGGCATCAAGGGCAAGTTGACCGCAGCCTTCTTCAAGGGGGTCGGCCAGCTGCCGGTGGACCGCTCCGGCGTGCGCGGAGCCGGCGAGGCGGCGATCCGCAGCGCGGTAGCGGTGATCGACAGCGGCGAGCTGTTCGGGGTCTACCCCGAGGGCACCCGCTCGCCGGACGGCAAGCTGTACCGCGGCAAGGTCGGCGGTCTGGCCCGGGTCGCGCTGCAGACCGGCGCGCCGGTGATCCCGGTGGCCATGATCGACACCGAGAAGGTGCAGCCGCCCGGCCAGGTGGTCCCCAACTTCGGTATCCGGCCCGGCATCCGGATCGGCCGCCCGATGGACTTCTCCCGCTACCAGGGCATGGAGAACGACCGCTTCATCCTGCGCTCGGTCACCGACGAGGTGATGTACGAGATCATGCGGCTGTCCGGCCAGGAGTACGTGGACATCTACGCGACCGCCGCCAAGCGGCAGATCGCCGAGGAGAAGAAGCGGGCCGACGCCGAGCGCCGGGCCGAGCAGCGCGCCGAGCGGGCCGCGGAGCGGGCGGCCGAGAAGGCCGCCGCCGCCGAGGCGGAGAAGGCAGCGGAGCAGGAGCAGCCGCACGAGTAGTGCGGTCCGCACCGGGGGAGCGGGGAATGGCAGTACTGCGCAGTGGCCCGGACGGGGCGGTCGGCGCCGGCGGGATGTCGGTCGAGCTGCCGCTCTGGCGGGCCATCAGCGTCTTCCGGGTGCTGGCGCTGGCCTACTCGCTGGCCCGGTACGCCGGCTCGTTCCACCGCTTCCTGCACCCGGTGGCCGGCTGGATCTACCTGGGCGCACTGGTGCTCTGGACGCTGGCCACCATGCGGGCGTTCGGCGACCCGCGGCGGCTGAAGTGGCCGGTGCTGGCGGTGGACCTGGTGGTCGGGCTGACCGGCATCGCCCTGAGCGGGGCCTACGACTCCCCGGCCCGGGTCGCCGCCGGCTCGCTGACCCTGCCCGGCATCTGGGTCTGCGGCACCGTACTGGGCTGCGCCGGCAAGGGCGGCTGGAAGCCGGCCACGGCGGCCGTGCTGCTGCTGGCCGGGTCCAACGTGCTGTGGCACGGCGGGCTGGACGGCGACAACCTGCACGACGCGGTGCTGCTGCTGCTGGTCGGCGGCGCGATCGGGTACGTGATGGACGTGGCCCGGGCCGGCGAGGCCACGCTGACCGAGGCGCTGCGGGTGGAGGCGGCGACCCGGGAGCGCGAGCGCCTCTCCCGGGACATCCACGACGGGGTGCTCCAGGTGCTCGCGCTGGTCCAGCGTCAGGACGAGGGCGAACTGTCCCGGCTGGCGGGGGAGCAGGAGCGGGCGCTGCGGGTGCTGATGGCGGGTGCGGTGCTGCCGCGTCAGGCCCAGGGCGGCGCCCGGGACCTGCGCGAGCTGCTCGGGCCCTACCAGGCCGAGCGGGTCACCCTGGCCGGTCCGGCAAGCCCGGTGCTGCTGCCGGTCCCGGTGGCCGGCGAGGTGGCGGCGGCGGTGGGGGCGGCGCTGGACAACGTGGCGCGGCACGCCGGGCCGACCGCGCGGGCCTGGATCCTGCTGGAGGAGGAGCCGGACACGGTGACCGTCTCGGTGCGCGACGACGGGCCCGGCTACCCGCCGGGCCGGCTCGCCGAGGCGCGGGCGGCCGGGCGGCTCGGGGTGTCCCAGTCGATCGAGGGCCGGATGCGCGACCTGGGCGGCACCGCGGTGCTGCACAGCCTGCCGGGGGAGGGCGTCGAGGTGGAACTGCGAGTACCCAGGGAGCGGACGTGACCGGTGCCGTGCGGGTGATGGTGGTGGACGACCACCCGATGCTGCGCGAGGCGGTGGCCCGGGACCTGGCGGAGGCCGGGTTCGAGGTGGTGGCCACCGCCGGGGACGGCGAGCAGGCGGTGCGGCGGGCCCGGGCGGCCCGCCCCGCGGTGCTGCTGCTGGACCTCAACCTGCCGCTGCTGGCGGGGGCCGAGGTGTGCCGGCAGGTGGTGGCGGCCGACCCGGCGGTGCGGGTGCTGGTGCTCTCGGCCAGCGGGGAGCAGGCGGACGTGCTGGCGGCGGTGAAGTCGGGGGCCACCGGCTACCTGGTGAAGTCGGCCGGGCGGGACGAGCTGCTGGACGCGGTGCGGCGCACCGCGGCGGGCGAGCCGGTCTTCACCCCGGGGCTGGCCGGGCTGGTGCTGGGCGAGTACCGCCGCCTCGCGGTGGCGCCCCCCGCGCCCGCCCCGGCCGCCGCCGTCCCGCAGCTGACCGGCCGGGAGACCGAGGTGCTGCGGATGGTGGCCAAGGGCCTGTCCTACCGTCAGATCGCGGAGCGCCTGGTGCTCTCGCACCGCACGGTCCAGAACCACGTGCAGAACACCCTGGGCAAGCTCCAGCTGCACAACCGGGTGGAGCTGGCCCGGTATGCGATCGAGCAGGGGCTGGACGGGGACTGACGGTCGGTCGGTCCCCGTCCGGCCGGTGGGTCAGTGGACCGGGGCCGCGGTGCGCAGCAGGTCGGCGACGATGCCCACGCCGTCCAGGGTGAGCACCGACTCCGGGTGGAACTGCAGGGTGGCGAAGCCCGGGCCGCGCACGGCGTGCACGTCGCCGGTGAGCGGGTCGGCGGCCAGCTCGACGCCCTCGGCGGCCAGCCGGACGCGGTCCGCGTCGGTGCAGCGGGCGGTGAAGGTGTTGTAGAAGCCGACCGTGCGGGCGGTTCCGAACAGGTCGACGCTCTCCTGAGCCCCCTGGTACACCCGGGCCTTGCGGTGCAGGCCCAGGCCCAGTTCGCCGCAGAGCAGCTGGTGGCTGAGGCAGACCGCCAGCAGCGGCGCCTGGCGGGTGCCGGTGCGCGCGGCCGCCAGCGCCTCGGCCACGATCGGCCGCAGCAGCGCCATCTTCGGGTCCGCCGGGTCCGCCGGGTCACCCGGCCCGGGGCCCAGCACCAGCGGCCCGCGGTGCGCCGCCACCCGCTCGCGCAGCCCCGCCGCGTCGTAGCGCAGCACGCTCACCCGCTGTCCGAGCGAGCGCAGCAGGTGCGCCAGCATCGCGGTGAAGGTGTCCTCGCCGTCCACCACCAGGGTGGGCTCGCCCTGCGGTTCCGCCAGCGGCTGCTGCATCCGCAGCCAGAACGGCGCCAGGTCGGCCCGGCGGGCGTCCAGCGCGGCCTGCACCAGGTGGCTGTCGGCCAGCCGCGGCCCCTGGGCCGCCCCGGAGCGGGCCGGGGCCGGGCGGGCGCCGATCGCGGCCAGCACCCCGGCTGCCTTGGCATGGGTCTCGGCGACCTCGGAGTCCGGGTCGGAGTGCCGCACCAGGGTGGCCCCGACCCGGACCACCAGCGACCCGTCGGCGGGGTCGATGTCCGCGGTGCGGATGCAGATCGGCGAGTCCAGCAGCTGGCCGCCGCCGGCCGAGCGGCCGATCAGGGCCAGCGCGCCGGAGTAGTAGCCGCGCCCGGTCCGCTCGTAGCGGCGGATCACCCGGGTCGCGTTCTGCACCGGGCTGCCGGTGACGGTGGCCGCGAACATGGTCTCCCGCAGCACCTCGCGCACGTCCAGCGAGGTGCGCCCGCGCAGCTCGTACTCGGTGTGCGCGAGGTGGGACATCTCCTTGAGCCGCGGCCCGAGCACCTGGCCGCCGAGGTCGCCCACCGTGCACATCATCTTGAGTTCCTCGTCGACCACCATGGTGAGCTCCTCGAGCTCCTTGGGGTCGTGCAGGAAGTCGAGCAGGCCGGCCAGGGTCGGGCCGCCGGCCGGATACCGGTAGGTGCCGGAGATCGGGTTCATCACCACGGTCCCGCCCGACTGGCGGACGTGGACCTCGGGGGAGGCCCCCACCAGCACGCGCTCGCCGGTGTGCACCAGGTAGGTCCAGTAGGCACCGCGCTCCTGGTCCAGCAGTCGGCGCAGCAGGCTGAACGCCAGCGACGGGGAGTAGTGCGCGAGCCGGCCCCGGAAGTCGCGCCGGATCACGAAGTTGGCGCCCTCGCCGTTGCCGATCTCGTCCGCGATCACCCGGCGGACGATCCCGGCGTACTCCTCGTCGTCGATGTCGAAGGCGGCGCCCTCGGCCAGCGCCACCGGCAGCTGCGGCAGCGCGGCCAGCACCTCGGCCAGCGGCAGCGCGTACTGCTCGGTGACCCGCAGCGCCTGCAGCGGGGTGGCGTCGTCGTGCGCCTCGAAGCCGCGCTCGCGGATCTGCCGGTAGGGGACCAGGGCCAGCAGGTCGTGCCGGGGACGGGCGTCGGCGGGTGCGCCGGCGGGCAGCGGCAGCTCGGCGAGGGTGTCGTACTCGCCGACCTCGCCGACCAGCAGCTCGACCGTGTCGGGCGCCAGCCGCGGGGTTCGGCGGTGCAGCAGCGCGAAGGCGGGCGCGCCGGGGGCGGTGAGCCGCTGGATCAGGGCTGCGGCGGAGGTGGAACTCGTCACGTGCGGCTTCTTTCCGTTCGGAGGGAGGTCCGCGCTTCGGGGAGAGCCGTCCTGGTACGCCGACGGCCGCCCCGTGGGGCGGCCGGTCTGTCGTCAGTCACGCGCGATCAGTGGGCCACCACGGGGATGGGCCACCACCAGGAGAAGGGGTGCGGCGTGTTCACGGCTGTGACGCTAGCCCATCGCGGGGCCGCCGGGTGGCTGCGGCACCGGGAATGGACGGGGTCCCGGCGATTGTCCGCGGCGCGTCTCAGCACGCGGGCAAGGCGCACAAATCGGTTGTGGCACCCCGTAGCCTTGCCTGTGTGACCGTGAACTCTCTCCACACCTGGCAGACCCTGCCCGCGGCGCAGCAGCCCGAATGGCCGGACTCCGAGGCGCTGCGCACCGCTCTTGCGGACCTCGCTTCGTATCCGCCGCTCGTCTTCGCCGGCGAGTGCGACCAGCTGCGCGCCCGGCTTGCCGCCGTCGCGCGTGGTGAGGCGTTCCTGCTGCAGGGCGGCGACTGCGCCGAGGCCTTCGACGCCGTCTCGGCGGACCAGATCCGCAACAAGCTCAAGACCCTGCTGCAGATGGCGGCCGTGCTGACGTACGCCGCCTCGGTGCCGGTGGTCAAGGTGGGCCGGATCGCCGGCCAGTACTCCAAGCCCCGCTCCAAGTCGACCGAGACCCGCGACGGCGTGACGCTGCCGGTCTACCGCGGCGACTCGGTGAACGGCTTCGAGTTCACCCCCGAGGCCCGCCGCCCCGACCCGGAGCGGCTGAAGCGGATGTACCACGCCTCGGCCGCCACCTTGAACCTGGTCCGCGCCTTCACCACCGGCGGCTACGCCGACCTGCGCCAGGTGCACGCCTGGAACCAGGACTTCGTGCGCAACTCGCCGGCCGGCCAGCGCTACGAGCGGCTGGCCAAGGAGATCGACAACGCGCTCAGCTTCATGCAGGCCTGCGGCGTCGCGCCGGAGGAGTTCAAGACCGTCGAGTTCTACTCCTCGCACGAGGCGCTGGTGCTGGACTACGAGACGGCGCTGACCCGGGTGGACTCCCGCACCGGCGAGCTGTACGACGTGTCCGGCCACATGGTCTGGATCGGCGAGCGCACCCGCCAACTGGACGGCGCGCACATCGAGTTCGCCTCCAAGATCCGCAACCCGATCGGCATCAAGCTCGGCCCCACCACCACGGTGGACGAGGCGCTGACCCTGATCGAGCGGCTGGACCCGGACCGCGAGCCGGGCCGGCTCACCTTCATCACCCGGATGGGTGCGGGCAAGATCCGCGACCACCTGCCCACCCTGGTGGAGAAGGTCACCGCCTCCGGTGCGCAGCCGGTGTGGATCTGCGACCCGATGCACGGCAACACCTTCGAGGCCCAGACCGGGCACAAGACCCGCCGCTTCGACGACGTGCTGGACGAGGTGCGCGGCTTCTTCGAGGTGCACCGCTCGCTCGGCACCCACCCGGGCGGCATCCACGTCGAGCTGACCGGTGACGACGTCACCGAGTGCGTCGGCGGCGGCGACGAGGTGCTGGTCGACGACCTGCACCAGCGCTACGAGACGGCCTGCGACCCGCGGCTCAACCGCAGCCAGTCGCTGGACCTGGCCTTCCTGGTGGCGGAGATGTACCGCGGCCACTGAGGCGGACCGGCCCGAGTGTGACGAAGACCCTGCTCCGTACCGCGGAGCAGGGTCTTCTGCGTTTCCGGGCTTCCAGGTAAGGTAAGGCTTAGCTGAATGCTCGCCGGGCTTCCGAGCCCCCGCACCACCCGGGAGAGACCGCGATGTACGTGTGCATGTGCCATGCGGTCACCGAGGACCAGGTCAAGCAGGCGATCGACGCGGGTGCCGACTCCCCGCGCCGGATAGCCCAGGGCTGCAAGGCCGGGACCGACTGCGGGTCCTGCGTGCGGCGGATCCAGGCGCTGCTGGGGGAACACGGTGGCCGACCGTGCCCCACCGCGCGGCTGGCCGCCAAGCTGGGGCTGGCCGATCCGGAGCTCACCGCTGAGCGCAACGCGCCCGCGCCGCTGGTGCCGGGCCGCCGGGTGGCCTGACCGGGCCGTCCGGGCTCAGCTCTCCTCGGGCTGCTCGATCAGGGTGGACAGGTAGAGCGGCTCGCCCAGGCGCTCGACCAGCTCCAACTGGGTGTCCAGGTAGTCGATGTGGTTCTCCTCGTCGGCCAGGATCGACTCGAAGAGGTTGGCCGAGGTGATGTCGTTCTTGGCCCGCATCACCACGATGCCGCGGCGCAGCCGGTCGATCGCCTCGACCTCCACCTGCCGGTCGGCCTCGAACATCTCCTTGACCGTCTGCCCGATCCGGACGTGGAACAGCCGCTGGTAGTTGGGCAGTCCGTCGAGCAGCAGGATCCGGTCGGTGAGCGCCTCGGCGTGCTTCATCTCGTCGAAGGACTCGTGCCGGGTGTACTTGGCGAGCTTGGTCCAGCCGAAGTTCTCCTGCATCTTCGCGTGCAGGAAGTACTGGTTGATCGCGGTCAGTTCGGCGGTGAGCTGCTCGTTGAGGAACTCGATGACCTCGGGGTCGCCCTTCATGGCGGATGCCTTCCTTGGCTGGCTGGACGCTCTGGTTGGACGCATCCTGGCACCGCAACGGGTGATATTTCCAGTAAGTTCACACTCACTCGTTTATGTGTCGGTTTGACCGATTTACTGGCGACTGGGGCATTCGGGGGGCGCGCAGGCCTCCCGTGGGGCGTGCACCGAGCGCTGCCCGCCGTCTGTCACCATGGAGCCATGGGTCAGTCCGCGGAAGCAGCAGCAGGTCAGTCGGACCCCAGGCTCCCTCCGGGCCAGCGGCTGCAGCGCGGCTGGCCGGTGCTGCACTACGGGCCGGTGCCCCGGTTCAAACCACTCAGCTGGGACCTCCAGGTGTTCGGTGCCACCGCCTCGGGCGACAAGCACAGCTGGGACCACGAGGGCTTCCACCGGCTGCCGCGCACCACGGTGCGGGTCGACCTGCACTGCGTGACCCGGTTCTCCATGCTGGACGCCGAGTGGAGCGGGATCGCCGCGGCCACCCTGCTCGACCTGGTGCCGCCCGACCCCGGGACCACCCACGTGATGGTCTGGGCCGAGTACGGCTACAGCGCCAACCTCCCGCTGGCCGTCTTCGCGGACCCGAGCACCGTCTTCGCCACCCACCACGACGGCGAGCCGCTCACCCTGGAGCACGGCTTCCCGGTCCGCCTGGTGGTCCCCGGGCGGTACGCCTGGAAGGGCCCCAAGTGGGTGCGCGCGGTGGAGTACATGACCGCCGACCGGCGCGGCTTCTGGGAGGAGCGCGGCTACCACAACCGCGCCGACCCGTGGCAGGAGCAGCGCTACTCCTACCAGGAGGAGCCCGGCGACGGGCCGCTCAGCTAGGCGCCCAGGGCCTCAGAACCTGATGGTGACCGTGCTGCCCTTCGGCGCCGTCGACCCGGCCTGCGGGCTCTGGCCGGAGACCGAGCTGAGGCCGAAGAAGTTCAGCCCGGTGCTCTTCACCTTGAACCCGGCCGCGGTCAGCGCCTTGGTGGCGTCCGTCTCGTTCATCCCGGTCACGCTCGGCACCTGGACGGGCTGCGGGCCCTTGGAGACGGTCAGCGTCACGGTGCTGCCGGGCGCGGCGGTGCCGCTCACGTCCTGGGAGGCGACCGCACCGGCCGGCGCGCTGTCCGAGTAGGCCTGGTCGGTGGCCAGCGCCACCTTGAAGCCCGCACCGGTCAGCAGCGACTGCGCCTGGTCGATCGGCTTGCCGGTGACGTCCGGCACCGGCACCGGGGCCGCGCCCTTGGAGACCACCAGCGCCACCGGCGCGTTCGGCGCCAGCGCCTGGCCGGCGGCGGGCGAGCTGGAGATCACCGAGCCCTGCGGCACGCTCGCGCTGAAGTCCTCGGTGGTGGTGCCCGGGGTCAGCCGGGCCGCACCCAGCGCCGCGCGGGCCTGGTCGAGCGGCTTGCCGGCCAGGTCCGGCACCGCGATCCGCTCCGGGCCCTTGGAGACGGTGACCTTCACCCCGTCGCTCTTCTGCACCTTCTGACCCACCGCCGGATCGGTGGCGACCACCTGCCCGGCCGGCACCGTCTCGCTGAACGCCTGCACGAAGTGGCCGGTCAGCCCGACCCCGTCCAGCGTCGTCTGGGCCTGCTGCCTGGTCTGCCCGAGCACGCCGGGCACGGTGGTGTAGACGGCCCCCGAGAGCAGGTAGCTGGTGGTGGCCACCACGGCGGCGAGCACCGCCAGCACCACGCCCCAGACCAGGCCGCGCCGGGACCGCGGGGACCGCTTGGCCCGGGGCGGGCGCGCCGGCGCGGGCGGCTCCACCTCGTGGTACGGGCGCACCGGCGGCAGCAGCGGCTGCTGCAGCACGCTGGTCCGCTCCGGCGGGACGGACAGCACCGAGGTCGGCTCGCTGCTGCCGAACCGCGGGGTCGGGCGGGTGGCGGCCGGCGGCTCCACGTCCAGTTGGGCCGGGGTCAGCTGACGGCGCACCCGCTGCAGGGTGGCCAGCAGTTCGACCGCGTCCCACGGGCGGGCCAGCGGCGCCCGGGCGGTCGCGGCGCGCACTATCGCGTCCAGCTCCGGCGGCAGGCCGGGCACGGTGAGCGAGGGGGCGGGCACGTCCTCGTTGAGGTGACGGTAGATCACCTGCAGCGGGTTCTCGCCCACGTAGGGCTTGCTGCCGGTCAGCAGCTCGTACAGCATGATGCCGGCCGCGTAGACGTCCACCCGCTGGTCGGTGCCGTCCTGCGGCTGGATCTGCTCCGGCGCCAGGTAGGAGACGGTGCCCATGATCTGACCGGGCGTGGTGGTGTCGGTCACCGAGGCGCCGGTGAGCTGGCGGACCAGGCCGAAGTCGGCCACCTTGACCAGGCCGCCGTCGGTGATCAGCACGTTCTCCGGCTTGACGTCCCGGTGCACCAGGCCGGCCCGGTGCGCGGCACCGAGCGCGGCCAGCACCGGCTCCAGCACGTCCAGGGCGGCCCGCACCGAGAGCGCGCCGCGGTCGTCGAGCAGGTCGCGCAGGGTGCGCCCGGGCACGTACTCCATGGCGAGGAAGACCACGCCGCCGTCCGCGCCCTGGTCGAACACGTTGACCACGTTGGGGTGCGAGAGCCGGGCCACCGCCTTGGCCTCGCGGATGAAGCGCTCGGTGAACCCGTCGTCGCCGGCCAGCGCCTGGTGCATCACCTTGAGCGCCAGCGCCCGGTCCAGCCGGGTGTCGGTGCCGCGGTACACGGTGGCCATGCCGCCGACCGCGATCCGCTCCTCGACCCGGTACCGGCCGTCGAGCAGCGCTCCGATCAGGGGGTCGTTCAACGTCGTGTCCACCGTAGGAGTGTAGGGGCGGCCAGGGCACGGTTGGGTGACACGTACGTCCTGGTTCGGTACCCCGTCCCGGTCCGCCGCGCCGCCCGTCCCACGGGGCGTCAGAAGGCGGGCCGCTCGCGGTGGTCCAGGTCGGCCCGGCCGGCCATCGCCGAGGAGGCCTCGGCGTGGAAGCGGCGCGGGATCCGGCCGGCCCGGTAGGCCAGCCGCCCCGCCTCGCAGGCCCGGCGCATCGCGTCCGCCATCAGCACCGGCTCCTGGGCCCGGGTGACGGCCGAGGCCAGCATCACCGCCGAGCAGCCGAGCTCCATCGCCAGCGCCACGTCGGAGGCGGTGCCCGCGCCGGCGTCCAGGACCACCGGCACGCCGGCGCTCTCCACAATCAGCTGGAAGTTGTGCGGGTTGCGGATCCCCAGGCCGGAGCCGATCGGCGAGCCCAGCGGCATGATCGCCGCGCAGCCGACGTCCTCCAGCTTGCGGGCCAGCACCGGGTCGTCGTTGGTGTAAGGCAGCACCGTGAAGCCGTCGTCGACCAGGGTCTCGGCGGCGTCCAGCAGCTCGATCGGGTCCGGCAGCAGGGTCCGCTCGTCGGCGATCACCTCCAGCTTGACCCAGTCGGTGCCCAGCGCCTCGCGGGCCAGCCGCGCGGTCAGCACCGCCTCGCCGGCGGTGAAGCAGCCCGCCGTGTTGGGCAGCACCCGGATCCCGTTGCGGACCAGCACGTCCAGCACCGAGCCCTGGGTGCCCGGGTCGACCCGGCGCATCGCCACCGTGGTCAGCTCGGTCCCGGAGACCCGCAGCGCCTGCTCCAGCACCTCCAGGCTGGGGGCGCCGCCGGTGCCCATGATCAGGCGGGAGGTGAAGCTGGTGCCGCCGATGGTCAGCAGGTCGTCGGCCACGGGTCAGCCCCCCTGGACCGCGGTGAGGATCTCCACCCGGTCGCCGGCCGCGAGCGGGGTGGTCGGCCAGGCGCCGCGCGGCACCACGGCCTCGTTGACCGCGGCGGCCACCCCGGCGCGGGCGCCGGTCAGCTCGGCGACCAGCTCGGCCAGGGTGGCGGGCCCGGCGAGCTCGCGCGGCTCGCCGTTGACGGTCAGGGGGATCTGGTTCATGCGGGGCTCCGGACGAAGCGGCTGGGGGAGAAGGGGGCGGCGAGGGCGGGGACGGCGCCGGTGGCCAGGTAGTCGGCGAGCAGGTCGGCGGTGACCGGGGTGAGCAGCACGCCGTTGCGGTAGTGGCCGGTGGCGGCGACCAGGCCGGGCAGCGCGGTCGGGCCGAGCAGCGGGGCGTTGTCCGGCGAGCCCGGGCGCAGGCCGGCACCGGTCTCCACCAGCGGCAGCTCGGTGATCCCGGGGACCAGCTCGTGCGCGTCGCGCAGCAGCTCGTAGACGCCGCCGGCGGTCACCGTGGTGTCGTAGCCCTGCTCCTCGCTGGTCGCGCCGATCACCAGCTCGCCGTCCGCGCGCGGCACCAGGTAGAGGTGGCTGCCGCGGACCACCGCGCGGACGTTGCGGCTCAGGAACGGGCGGTAGGCCGGCGGGATCCGCAGCCGCAGGATCTGGCCCTTGACCGGGCGCACCGGCGGCAGCACCCCGTCCGGCAGACCGGGCAGCAGGTGGCTGTGGCAGCCGGCCGCGAGCACGGTCCGACCGGCCGTCAGCAGCTCGCCGGTGCTCAGCCGCACGCCGGTGGCGCGGTCGTGCTCGACCAGCAGCTCGGCGGCGGTGCCCCGGTGCACGGTGACGCCCGCGTGCGCGCAGGCGCGCAGCAGGGCGGCCAGCAGCCGGCGGCCGTCCACCTGGTGGTCGTCGGCCACGTGCAGGCCGCCGCGGATGCCCGGGGCCAGCATCGGTTCGAGCCTGCGGGCCTCGCGGCCGGTGAGCCAGGTCGAGTCCAGGCCCAGGCGCCGGTGGAAGGCGTGCAGCTCGCTCAGCTCGGCCTTGTCGTCGGCGTCCAGGGCGACGGCCAGCGTGCCGGTGGCGCGGTAGCCGGTCGGCAGACCGCTCGCGGCCTCCAGCTCGGCCGCGAAGCCGGCGTAGCGGGCGTTGGAGGCCAGGCCCAGCCGGAGCAGCGGCTCCTCGCCGTACTGCAGCTCGGTGACGGGGGCGAGCATGCCGGCCGCCACCTGGCCGGCGCCGTGGCCCGGGTCCGGGTCGACCACGGCCACCCGCAGGCCGCGACCGGCGCTGCGCCAGGCGACGGCGAGGCCGATCAGGCCGCCGCCCACCACCAGGACGTCCGCATCGGAGCGTGACAAGAGAACGGTTCTCCCTTCGCCGGAATGACCCGGATCAGGTTCGGACGGTCGCAGGCCGTCGCAGCCTGCCTCTCAGCCCGGTGCGCCGGGCTCCCGTGAGGATGACCCCACCCTAACTCCGGTCCCGGACCGGCTTGAAGCAACCGCCCATGGGGTGGGACACCCACCGCTACAGTGGGCCGGTGGCTGATGAGCGGGTGGTGATCGTCGGGGCGGGGATGGCCGGGGCGCAGTGCGCGGTGGCGCTGCGCGAGGGCGGCTGGTCGGGGTCGGTGACCCTGGTCGGCGCGGAGCAGCACCTGCCGTACGACCGGCCGCCGCTCTCCAAGGACGTGCTGCTGGGCAAGGCGGACCGGACCGCCTTCGAGCTGGACTGGGCGCAGCTGGGCGTCGACCTGGCGCTCGGCCGCACCGCGACCGGCCTGGGGGACGGCGTGCTGGCCACCGACGCCGGCGAGCTGCCCTACGACCACCTGGTGCTGGCCACCGGCGCCACCGCGCTGCCGCTGCCCGGCACGGGCGGGGCAGGGGCAGGGGCAGCCGCGGGCGGCGGCCGGGGGCGGCTGCTGCGCACCCTCGACGACAGCCTGGCACTGCGTCAGCTCCTGACCCCCGGTCAGCGACTGGTGCTCGTCGGGGCCGGCTGGATCGGCGCCGAGACCGCCACCGCCGCCCGGGCGCTGGGCTGCGAGGTGACCGTCCTGGAGGCGGCCGCGGCCCCGCTGGCCGGCGCACTGCCGCCCGAGCTGACCGCGCCGATGCAGCGCTGGTACGCCGAGGCCGGGGTGCGGCTGCTGCTCGGCGCCCGGGTCGCCGAGGTGGCGCCCGGCGCGGTCCGGCTGGCCGACGGCACCGCGGTGCCCGCCGACCAGGTGGTGGTCGGCATCGGCGCCCGCCCCGACACCGACTGGCTGGCCGGCAGCCCGGTCGCCCGGGACGCCGCCGGAGCGATCCTGACCGACGACCGCCTTCGCACCTCGCTGCCGGGTGTGTACGCGGCCGGCGACTGCGTCTCCTACCCCTCGGCCCGGTTCGGCGAGCGGATCAACGTCCAGCACTGGGACCACGCGCTGCACTCGGGCCGCGCGGTGGCCCAGGCGCTGCTCGGGGCCGACCGGCCGTACGACCCGGTCCCGTACTTCTGGTCCGAGCAGTTCGGCCGCATGGTCCAGTACGCCGGCCGCCACCGGGCGGGCGACCAGCTGATCCGGCGCGGCTGCCCCGAGGAGGCCGGCTGGACCGCGCTGTGGCTGCGCGAGGGCGTGCTCACCGCGCTGCTCACCGTCGACCGCCCGCGCGACCTGGCCCAGGCCCGCCGCCTGATCGACCAGGGCGGGCAGCTCGACCCGGCGCTGGCCGCGGACCCCGAGGTGCCGCTGAAATCGGCGGTTGGTGCGCGGCGGCCCTGAAGGATGGCAGGCTGGTCCCGTGAGTAGTGAGACGGAATCCACCATCGAAGGCCTGGTCAAGGACTGGACCTACCTGCCCGACATCTCCGAGCGCTGGGGGGTGCAGGTCACCGAGGTCCGCCAGATGGTCAAGGACCACAAGCTGATCGCGGTTCGCCGCGGCCCCAACAACGCGCTCCAAGTGCCGGCCGCGTTCATCGAGGACGACGGCCTGGTCAAGCACCTGGCCGGCACCCTGACCGTGCTGCGGGACGGCCGGTTCACCGACGAGGAGATCCTCGAGTGGCTCTTCACCGAGGACCCCTCGCTGCCGGGCAGCCCGATCCAGGCGCTGCGGGAGAACCGCGGCACCGAGGTGAAGCGGCGCGCCCAGGCGATGTCGCTGTGACGGCCGGCCCGGCGACCGCCGGCGCCGGGTACCGGGCCCAGCTGGCCGCGGCCAGGCTGTACCTGTGCACCGACGCCCGTCGCGAGCAGGGCGACCTGCCGGAGTTCCTGGACGCGGTGCTGGCCGGCGGCGTGGACGTCGTGCAGCTGCGGGACAAGAACCTGGAGGCCAGGCAGGAGCTCGAGTACCTGGAGCTGTTCGCGGACGCGGCGGCCCGGCACGGCAAGCTCTTCGCGGTCAACGACCGGGCGGACGTGGCGCACGCCGCCCGCCCCCAGGTGCTGCACCTGGGCCAGGACGACCTGCCGGTGCCGGCCGCCCGGGCGGTGCTGGGCCAGGACGTGGTGATCGGCCGGTCCTGCCACGCCGAGTCGGAGGTGGCCGCGGCGCTCGTCGAGCCGGGCGTGGACTACTTCTGCACCGGTCCGGTCTGGCCCACCCCGACCAAGCCGGGCCGCCCCGCGCCGGGTCTGGGCCTGGTGGAGTACGCGGCCAGGCAGCACAGCGACCGGCCGTGGTTCGCGATCGGCGGCATCGACCTGGGCAACCTGGACCAGGTGCTGGCGGCGGGTGCCACCCGGGTGGTGGTGGTCCGGGCGATCACCGCGGCCGAGGACCCGGGCGCGGCGGCGGCCGAGCTGGCCCGCCGGCTGCGCGAGGCGGCTCAGTAACGACGCACGGTGGCGGCCCGGGCCAGCGCGAGCAGCGTGGCCCGGGCCGTCTCGTCCGCCAGCGGGGCGGCGGCCAGCGCGGCCAGCGAACGGTCCATCAGCTGCTCGATCCGCTCCTCGACCTGCTCGGGCGCACCGCTCTTGGCCACCAGGTCGCTCAGCTCGGTGATCTCCTCGGCGGTCAGCCCGGGCGCGCCGAGCCGACGGTCCAGCAGCGCCGCCGAGGCCGGGTCGAGGCCGCGCAGCGCGAGGGCCACCAGCAGGGTGCGCTTGCCCTCGCGCAGGTCGTCGCCGGCCGGCTTGCCGGTGACCGCCGGGTCGCCGAACACCCCGAGCAGGTCGTCCCGCAGCTGGAAGGCCTCGCCCAGCGGCAGCCCGAACTCCCCGTAGGCGGCGACCAGTTCCTCGCTCGCCCCGGCCAGCCGGGCGCCCACCTGGAGCGGGCGCTCGATGGTGTACTTGGCCGACTTGTAGTGCAGCACGGTCTGCGCCCGCTCCAGCGCCCGCGCGTCGGTGGAGTCCCCGGCGACCGGCTCCAGCACGTCCAGGTACTGCCCGGCCATCACCTCGGTGCGCATCAGGTCGAAGACCGGCTTGGCGGCCAGCACCGCGGCCGGCGCCACCCCGCAGCGCACGAACAGCTCGTCGCACCAGATCAGCAGCAGGTCGCCGAGCAGCAGCGCGGCCGCGGCCCCGTACTGCTCGCGGTCGCCGCGCCAGCCGCTGTCGCGGTGCAGGGCCTCGAACCGGCGGTGCACCGAGGGCAGGCCGCGCCGGGTGTCGCTGCGGTCCATCAGGTCGTCGTGCACCAGGGCGCTGGCCTGCAGCAACTCCAGGGCGGCGGCCGCGTCCACGATGCCGGTGCTGTCCGCCGCGCCGCCGGCCCCGCGCCAGCCCCAGTAGCAGAAGGCCGGGCGCAGCCGCTTGCCGCCGTCCAGCAGGAACTCGCGCAGCGCGTCGGCGGCGGCCACCAGGTCCGGCGAGATGGTGGCGAGCAGGGCGTGCTGGCCGGCCATGAAGCGGGCGAGCGCGGCGTCGACCCGGGTGCGGACCGCCTCCACGTCGAGCGGGAGGGCGGGCGCGGGGCTGGGCGAGGTCACTGGGCACTCCGTGGTCACAGGGAACGGTGATCAGACTAACCGCACGGCGGCGGCCGGGCCGTGACGACGGCCGCCGTCTCAGTACCGCACGGCGCTGGACAGTCCCGTCTCACTGGGTGGGCAGAGTTTGTCCGCGCCACCGCAGCGGCGGATAACCTGCCGACATGGCACTCGGCGTCCCCTCCACCAGACCAGACCGCGCCCAGACGGTCCGCGAACTCCTGGCGGCCGGGAAGCGCTCCTACTCCTTCGAGTTCATGCCCCCGCGCACCGAGGCCGCCGAGCACAAGCTGTGGGACGCGATCCGGCGCCTGGAGGGGCTCAACCCCAACTTCGTCTGCATGACCTACGGCGCCGGCGGCTCGACCCGCGGCCGCACGGTCAACATGGTGGGCCGGATCGCCGCCGAGACCACGCTGACCCCGGTGGCCCACCTGACGGCGGTGGACCACTCCGTGGCCGAGCTGCGCAACATCATCGGCCAGTACGCCGACCAGGGGGTGCGCAACGTCCTCGCGGTCCGCGGCGACCCGCCCGGCGACCCGCTGGGCGAGTGGGTCACCCACCCGCAGGGCGTCACCTACGCCTACCAGCTGGTCGAGCTGATCAAGGGGATCGGCGACTTCTGCGTGGGCGTGGCGGCCTCGCCGAACATGCACCCGCGCTCCACCGACTGGGACCAGGACATCCGGCACTTCGTGGCCAAGATCCGGGCCGGCGCCGACTACGCGATCACCCAGATGTTCTTCGAGGTGGAGGACTACCTGCGGCTGCGCGACCGGGTCGAGGCGGCGGGCTGCGAGGTGCCGATCATCCCGGAGATCATGCCGGTGACCAACGCCAAGCAGCTGGTCCGGTTCCCGCAGCTGAGCGGCGCCCCGTTCCCGGCCGACCTGGAGCGGCGGCTGCGCGCGGTGGTGGACGACCCGCAGGCGCTGCGCGAGATCGGCATGGAGCACGCCACCAGCATGTCCGAGCGGCTGCTCGCGGAGGGCGCGCCGGGCCTGCACTTCATCACGCTGAACGGCTCCACCGCCACGCTGCAGATCTACCAGAACCTCGGCCTGCACCGGGGCTGACCCGTCGTGGCGGGCGGGTGCCGCGTCAGGCAGGTGGGGCGCCGAGCGGTAACCCGGTACAGTCGCGGCACGCGCTGCGCTGCGCGGCCGGGCTGTGGTGGAGGACGCAGATGGGCATCGGGATGCTGGCCTTGTACGCGGCCCTCGCCGTGGTGGCGCTCTGGCTGATCGCCGAGCTGCTGCTGCAGAACCGCGCCCCGCTGCGCTGGCGGGCCCTCGCGCTGGGCGGCTTCCTGGCCGTGGTGGCCGGGATGGCGGTGCCCTCCGTGCTGGTGATCGGGGCGGGCGCGGCGGCCTTCGCCGCCGGGCAGCTGCTGGTCACCCTCGCCGTCAAGCGCGGGTACCGGGCCGGCTGGTCGCTGCGCCGTCCGGACGGCACGCTGCCGGGCCCGCTGGCCGGCGTCCCACTGCTCGCGGCGGCCACCAGCGGTGCCCCCGCGCCCGCGGTCCAGCAGGAGCAGGACCGGGTCGGCGAGGTCGGACCGGTGGAGCCGGCGCCGGTGGCCCCGGTCGCCGAGCCGGCCGAGGAACCGGTCGAGTACGGGATCTACGAGACCGTCGAGGCCTACCAGGAGCCGGTCGCCCAGCTGCCGCAGCCGGTCCAGGCCGGCTACCCCTACACCGAGCAGCAGCAGTACGAGTACCAGCAGTACGGGTACTACGAGCAGCAGCAGCAGCAGCAGCAGTACGTGCCGTACGAGCCGCAGTGGCAGCAGCAGTCCTACGACCCCGCCCAGTACCAGCCCGAGTACGGGATCCCGCAGCAGCAGGCCTACCCGTACTACCCGGAGCAGCAGCAGCCCGAGCAGCAGGCCCAGCCGCAGCCGGAGCAGCACTGGCAGGGCTGGCACAGCTGACGCCCCGTCCGCCGACGAGGACTCAGGCGGGTCCGACCAGCCCCGCCACCACGCAGGCCGACATGCCGGCCCGGGCCAGCCCGCCGCCCGGGTGGGCGCCGCCGCCGAGCAGGTAGTGGCCCGGGGTGCCGGTGGCGTTGGCCGGCCGCAGCAGCGTGCCGCCCGCCCCGGCCAGCGCGGGGCGGGGCACCGCGCCGCCCGGCGAGCGGGTCTCGCGCTCGGTGTCGGCCGGGGTGCGCACCACCCGCCACAGCACCCGTTCGCGCAGGCCCAGGCCGGCCGAGTCGGTCCAGGCGAGCAACTGGTCGGCGTAGGCCTCGGCGACCCCGGGGGCGGTCCAGTCGAACCGGGCCTGGGAGGGCACCGTGACGGTCAGGGTCACCGCCTCGTGCTGCCCGTCCGGGCGAAGTGACGGGTCGTCGGGCCGCAGCACCTGCACGGTCGGGCGCGGGTAGGGCCGGGGCACGGCGTCGAACAGCGCGGCCAGCTCAGCCGTCCGGTCGTCCGCGTGCAGCACGGTCCGCTGCACCGCGTCGGCCGGCCGGGCGCCGCGCAGCGCCAGCAGCACGCCGAACCGCCCGGGCGCGGTCGGCTCGCCCGGGCCGGGGGCCAGCAGCACCTCGCCCCGCGGCGCCCGCTCGGCCGGGGTGCCGAACCGGAACTCGACCCCGCGCTGCTCGCAGCGCCGGTAGAACGCCTCGGCCAGCGCCCGCAGTCCGCCGCCGACCGACCAGACCCCGAAGCTCTGCTCCATGTACGGCAGCACCGTGGCCCCCGCCGGGGTGGTGCGCGGGTCGAAGCCGAAGCGCAGCGCGTACTCGGTGAGCAGTGCGGTCAGCGCCGGGTCGCCGCCCAGCTCGCGGGCGGCCACCTGGTCCAGGGTCGGGGCGCCGGGCCCGAGCAGGCGGGCCAGGCCGCGGCGGGGGGCGGCGGGGTAGGGATCGGTGGCCAGCGCACGGGGGTCGGCGGGCAGCGGCTCCTCCAGCAGCGGGCGCCGGGTGGCCTCCCAGACCGCGCGGCCGCGGTTGACCACCGCGCCCCAGCGCTCGCCGGCCCCGGCACCGAGCGCCGCGTCCAGCGCCTGGGCCACTCCGCCGCGGGAGGCGTTGGGCAGCGTGAGCACGGTGCCGCCGGGGAGCAGGTGGCGGCTCTCCGGGTCCACCGGGGTCAGCTCGACCAACTGCTCCAGCGGCTCGCGACCGGTCTTCAGCGCCAGGTCCCGGTAGACCGCGGGCAGGGTGAGCAGGGTCGGCCCGGTGTCGAAGGCGAAGCCGTCCCGGCGCAGCTGCCCGAGCATGCCGCCGAAGGTGTCGCCCGCCTCGCAGACCGTCACCCGGTGTCCCAGGGTGGCCAGTCGCGCCGCCGCGGCCAGCCCGCTGATGCCTGCTCCGATGATGACGATCCGTGCCATGGGCGTCGATCCTAATCGGCCGGGGCCCGGGAATTGTCAGTGCCCGGCGCGAGCATGGGGGAGGTGGGCAGAGGGGCCCGCCAGTCGACCGCCGAGCACTTTGGGGGAGTACCGACCGTGACCGTCACCGACCTCCCAGACCAGCACCTGCCCGAGCACCCGGTCCCGCAACAGCCGATCCCGCTCCGCTCGGTCGACGTGCACCCGGTGCTGCTGCGCGCCGGAGCACCGCCGGCCGCCCGCGACCTGCTGACCCAGGCGCACCGCACGCTGCTCGCCGCCGACGCGGCCGAGGACCCGTTGGAGCGGTACTCGACCGCGCACCTGGCCGCGCTGCGCTGCACGGCTGCCGTCCTCGCGGTGCGCGGCCGCCCGGAGAAGAACCCGCGCCGCCGCAAGGCGATCCGCAGCGCCTGGGAGGTGCTGCCCGAGGTCGCGCCCGAACTGGGCGAGTGGGCCGTCTACTTCGCGGCCGGCGCGCGCAAGCGGGCGGCCGCCGAGGCCGGCGTGCGCGGCGCCGCCTCGGCCCGGGACGCGGACGACCTGATCCGCAACACCGCCCTGTTCCTGCGACTGGTGGAGCGGCTGCTCCAACTGGGGCCGGACGGAGGCAATAGGGTGGGCTCGTAGCTGCCCGATCCGCCCGAGGAGCCCCGCCTTGTACCCGACGCGTCCCCGCAGCGCCCTGCGTACCGCCGTCGTCTGGGAGGTGGTCCGAGCTGCCCTGGAGCGCCGGTCCGCCGAGCTGGACCAGCCGGTGCTGGACGTGCTCGACACCGGTGGCGGCACCGGCAACTTCGCGGTGCCGGTGGCCCGGCTCGGCCACCGGGTGACCGTGGTCGACCCCAGCCCGGACGCGCTGTTCGCGCTCGAGCGGCGGGCCGCCGAGGCCGGGGTGACCGAGCTGGTCCGCGCCGTCCAGGGCGACACCCAGACGCTGCCCGAGGTGGTCGCCCCCGCCTCGGTCGACGCGGTGCTGTGCCACGGCGTGCTGGAGGTGGTGGACGACCCGGCCGAGGCGCTGAGCCACCTGACCGCCACCCTGCACAAGGGCGGCCTGGTCTCGCTGCTGGCCGCCAACCGCACGGGCGCGGTGCTGGCCCGCGCGCTGGCCGGCCACTTCGAGGAGGCCCGCACCGTGCTGGACGCCCCGGACGGCCGCTGGGGCACCGGCGACCCGATGCCGCGCCGGTTCACCGGTGCGGAGCTGCACGCGCTGGCCGCCGCGGCGGGCCTGACCGTGGCCTCGGTGCACGGCGTGCGGGTCTTCGCCGACCTGGTGCCCGGAGTCCTGGTGGACACCGAGCCGGGCGCCATGGAGGCGCTGCTCAAGCTGGAGGAGGCGGTCGCCGCCCAGCCCGCCTTCCACGCGGTGGCCACCCAGCTCCACCTGCTCGCCGCGCTGGGCTGATCCGGCCGGTCGAGAGCCCTCGCGGCGGCCCGGGCACTTCCCGGGCCGCCGCCGCGTTCCCCGGGTGCGGAGCGGGGCAGATGTGGCGGACACGACCGATCGTCCCCCCCTCCGGATCCCGGCGACGGACCGTATGATCTGGGTAAAGCCAGAACGCATGACGGCCGAACGCATGGGGCATATGGACCACGACAAGGCCAGGTGGCGGACCGGTCGCCCCGCGACCGACGAGTAGGAGGACTCCGTGCCGCTCTCGGAGCACGAGCAGCGACTGCTCGACCAGATGGAGCGAGCGCTGTACGCCGAAGATCCCAAGTTCGCGTCGGCACTCGAGGGAACAGGCCTGCGCACCTACACCCGGCGTCGGGTGTACCTGGCGGCCGCGGGATTCGTGGTGGGAGTCGGCCTCCTGATGGGAGGCATGATCACGCAGCTCATCTGGCTGAGCGTGGTCGGCTTCCTGGTGATGCTGGCCTGCGCGGTGGTGGCGGTCGCCGGTTGGCGGCGGCACCCGGTGGCCGGGGCGGCGAACGGGCAGCACAGCGCCCCGCCGGCCCGCCGCAAGGCGAGCGTGATGGACCGGATGGAGCAGCGCTGGCAGCGCCGCCGGGACGAGCACGACGGACTCTGAACCGGTCCCGGGTGAGCGGCCCGGGGCGGCAGGTGGAACAAGGCGAAGGGGCGGGATCCCGCCCCTTCGCCTTCGCTCACTTCCGCAGCCGCCGCAGCGGTGCGGTCAGCCGCTCGCCCAGCCGGGCCGCCCGGGCGGCGAGCCGCTCGCGCCGGGCCCGCACGGCGTCGCCGGCCCGCCAGAGCACCCGGGCGGTGGACGGCGGCAGCAGCTCGGCCCGCAGCCGGCGCCGGCGCCCGGCGGTGGCTCGCAGGCTCTCCCGGGCCGTCCGCACGTCCGGACCCAGCGGCGCGGACGGGCCGGGATCGCGGGCGTACAGCGCCCGCTCGGTGGCCAGCGCCACCCGTCCGGCCGCCGCCCGGGCGCGCTCGCCGAACTGCCCGGCCTCGCTGATCCGGTCCACCGTGTGCCGCGGGCTGAGCGAGTCGTCCGGTACGACGCCCAGGTCCCAGGCGGTGTCGATCAGCTCGGCCCAGGCGGCCAGCACCTGGGCCTCGGTCAGCTCGCCGCCGCCCGGCCCGCCGGCCCGCCGGCGGCCCTCACCGAGCCGGTGCCGCCGCAGCCGCCGGCGCCACAGCATCGGGGTGGCCAGCAGGAGCAGCAGCACCGCGCCGCCCGCCAGGCCGGCGACCAGCTGTGCGGGCAGCGCCCGGTCCGCCGGGCGGGTCAGGTCGGGCGCCTGCGCCTGCTGGTCGTCGCAGCCGCCCTGGCGGCGCAGGTTCGGCGCGCAGCTGCTGGTGGCGCTGGGCGCGGCCGCGCCGTTGTCGGTCGGGCGGGCCGAGGGCTGTGCGGTGCTGCCGCTCGGGCTGCTGCCCGGGGCCGGCGCGCCGTAGGCCGGCAGCACGCCGCGGCTCGGGGTCGGCTCGAACCTGGTCCAGCCGATGCCGGTGAAGTACAGCTCCGGCCAGGCGTGGTAGTCCTTGGTGCCGACCTGGTAGTTGCCCTCGCCCAGGTCGTCGCCCGGGGCGAAGCCGACCGCGACCCGGGCCGGGATGCCCAGCGTGCGGGCCATGGCCGCGAAGGTGGCGGCGAAGTGGACGCAGAAGCCGCGCTTGTCCTGGAGGAACTTGGCGATCGCGTCCGGGCCGGTGCCCGGGTCCACCGAGGGGCTGTACAGGAAACCGCCGGTGGAGGTGAACCAGGTCTGCAGCGCCATCGCCTTGTCGTAGGCGGTCCGCGCGTCGGCGGTCTGCTTGACCGCGGTGCTGTGCACCACGGCCGGCAGGTTGTTCGGCAGCGCGGTGTACTTCTGCAGCAGCGCGGTCGGTGCGGCGGGGGCTTGGCGCAGCTGGTCGGCGGTCGGGCTGACGTCCAGCGAGGTCACCGTGTAGCGCATCCCGGTGGACTTCTGGTTCTTGGCGCCGATCAGCGAGCCGGACTCCGGCTCGAAGCGCCAGTCGCCCTTGACCGTCGCGCGCTGCAGCGGGAACGGCACCGGCAGCCACTGCGAGCTCAAGGTGTCCGAGATCGAGACCTCGGTGGTCATCGCCGGGGCGTCCACCGCCTTCTCCAGGCCTTCGGGGGCCGGGATCGGGTCGGGGATGGCGTCGGCGGGCTGGTTGCCGGGCAGCCAGTCGGTCCCGTTGAAGTCGTCCAGGGCGGTGGTGCGCAGGTAGGCGGTGCGCAGCGCCGGGTCGGTGCCGTGGTAGTGGATCACCACCTGGTTCTCCGGGCGGCGCAGGCCGTCGGCCAGCGAAACCACCGGGTTGAGCGCGTTGATGCTGCCGCCGTGGCCGCCACCGGTGCCGCCGTTGCCGAAGCCGTTGCCGTCCACGATGTTCAGGCCGTCCCAGGGCGGGACCAGGGCGCCGAGCAGCGCCGCGCCGGTCAGCGTGAGGACGCCGATCAGCTGCCCGCCGGTGGCCAGCCCGCCCTTGTCGTCGGCCGTGCCGGCGCCGCGGAAGACCCGGCCCCAGCGGGAGAGCCGGTCCCGGCCCTCGGCGAACAGCAGCATCAGGTAGCCGCCGCCGCTGAGCAGGAACCAGAGCCACAGCGCCCCGGTCTGGTCGCCGGCCAGGCCGGTGCCGACCGAGTAGACCGCCAGCAGCGGCAGCCCGGCCGGCGCGGCCCGCCGGTAGGTCACCGCGAGCGCGTCGACCATGATCGCGACCAGGGCCACCGAGCCGACCAGCAGCAGCCGCAGGCTCGCGGTGGCCGGGGCCGGGATGGCGTAGTTGGCGATGTCGCCCTGGGCGCCGGCCAGCAGCTGGCCGAACTCGTACAGGGCCGGCCGCAGCGGCAGCACGCCCATCGTCATGGACGGGCCGACCGAGCCGAGCAGCAGCAGGTAGAGCGCCACCAGCAGCTGGCCCAGCGGGACCAGCGGTCGCGGGGTGCCGAAGCGGCGCAGCAGGGCGCCGACCACGGCCACCACCACGACCTGTCCGAGGGCCGGCAGCAGCCAGCCCTCCGGGCGCAGCAGTGGTGACAGGCCCAGCATGGCCAGCATGCTGGCCAGGGCCGAGTAGAGGGTCAGCCGGGCTCGGGTGGTCATGCGGTCGCCCCCCTGTCGATCGGTCCGGAGGCGGCCGCGTCGGCCTGCGCGCGCACGTCGGCGCGGCGCCACAGCTCGGCCACCGAGTCGCCGGCCCGGGCCTGCAGCACCGTCCAGCCGGCCTCGCGCAGCAGCCGCAGCTGGTGCTCGGCGGCCTCGTCCACCCGGCCCGGCAGCAGCTGGCCCAGGCCCACCCAGCTGGCGGTGTCCAGCACGAAGGCGACGGCCGCCCCGGCCCGCCGGCGCAGCCGGGCCAGGCTCGCGGTCTGCTCGTCGTCCAGCGCGCCGAGCACCGCGACCAGCAGGCCCTCGCCACCCAGGCGCAGCACCTCCTCGGCGCGGCCCAGGCCGCCGCCGGCGGAGTGCTGGACCACCGCCAGGCTGTCCAGCAGCAGCCCGATCGACTCGGTGACCGAGCCGCCGGTGCTGCTCTTGGCGTCCTGCGGCACCTGCACACCGGTGTCGGTGAGCAGCCGGGTCTGGTAGCCGCGCTCCAGCAGGTGGCCGCCGACCGAGGCGGCACAGGTGACCGCCCACTCGAAGGAGGAGGCCGGCCCGCTGCCGCGGTGCCCGACCTCGCGGGTGTCCAGCAGCACGGTGGCCCGGGAGCGCAGCGGCTGCTCCTCGCGACGGACCATCAGCTCGCCGTACTTGGCGGTGGACTTCCAGTGCACCCGGCGCAGGTCGTCGCCGTGCCGGTACTCGCGCGGTACCGCGTCGTCGTCACCGGCCAGCGCCACCGTGCGCGAGGCGCTGTCGCCGTAGCCGGCCCACTCGCCGGCCAGCTTGATCGCGGGCAGCGGGTGGATCTGCGGGACCA
This sequence comes from Streptomyces tateyamensis, assembly GCF_003205575.1. Lineage (GTDB taxonomy): Bacteria > Actinomycetota > Actinomycetes > Streptomycetales > Streptomycetaceae > Kitasatospora > Kitasatospora tateyamensis. Next base: position 111,727 of record NZ_PYBW01000011.1, on the reverse strand, counting down.
CGGTGAGGGTGTCGGCGGCGTTGAACGCGCGGGTCAGCTCGCACATCCCGAACGGGTCGGTCAGCCGCAGTTGCAGCGGGCCCAGCGGGTAGCGGCCGCGCAGGTCGGAGCGGACCCGGTAGGAGACCTCGCGGAAGCCCCGCGGCTCCACCCGGTCCAGCACGAAGCGCGGTCGGGGACCGAGCAGGTAGGGGACCTTGTCCTCGAGCATCAGCAGGCCGGTGGGCACCCGGGAGATGTTGTCCACCCGCAGGTGCACCCGGGCCTCCTGGCCGGCCGGCACCCGGTGCGGGGAGAGCCGGCGGCCGCTGGCCACCCGGTAGCGGGTGCGCAGCAGCAGGAAGGCGGCCACCAGCGGCAGCACGCCCAGCAGCAGGCCGACCCGCAGCAGCGCCTGCTGGCCGAGCAGGTAGGCGCAGAGCAGCGCGGTGATCCCGGCGGCGAGGAAGGAGCGGCCGCGGGTGGTCAGCCCGCGCAGACCCGTCCGCCAGCCGGTCGGGTCGCCGTCCGCCGCCACCTCAGCGGCCCTGCGGGACGGGCAGCCGGTGCACCAGCTCCTGGACGATCTGCTCGGCGCCGCGCCGGTTCAGCTGGGCCTCCGCGGTGGGCAGCAGACGGTGGGCCAGCACCGGCACCGCGAGCGCCTGGACGTCGTCCGGCACCACGTAGTCGCGGCCCTGCAGGGCGGCGGCGGCCCGGGCGGCCCGGATCAGGTGCAGGGTGGCTCTGGGCGAGGCGCCCAGGCGCAGCTCGGGGGAGGTGCGGGTGGCGGTGACCAGGTCGACCGCGTAGCGGCGCACGCTGTCGGCCACGTGCACGGTGCGCACCAGTTCGATCAGCTTGAGGATGTCGGCGGCGTGCGCGACCGGCTGCAGGTCGTCCAGCGGCGAGGCGCCGCCGTGCACGTCCAGCATCGCCAGCTCCGCCTCGGGGCTGGGGTAGCCGATCGAGATCCGGGCCATGAAGCGGTCGCGCTGGGCCTCGGGAAGCGGGTAGGTGCCCTCCATCTCCACCGGGTTCTGGGTGGCGATCACCATGAACGGGGAGGGCAGCTCGTAGGTGGTGCCGTCGATGGTGACCTGGTGCTCGGCCATCGACTCCAGCAGCGCGGACTGGGTCTTGGGCGAGGCGCGGTTGATCTCGTCGCCGACCACGATCTGGGCGAAGATGGCGCCGGGGCGGAACTCGAAGTCCATCCGCTGCTGGTCGAACACGTTGGTGCCGGTCACGTCGGAGGGCAGCAGGTCCGGGGTGAACTGGATTCGGCGCACGCTGCAGTCCACCGACCGGGCCAGCGCCTTGGCCAGCATGGTCTTGCCGACGCCGGGCACGTCCTCCAGCAGCAGGTGGCCCTCGGCCAGCATCACGGTGAGCGCGAGGCGCACGGCCTCGGGCTTGCCCTCGATCACACTCTCCACCGAGGCCCGAACCCGGTCGATCACCGCGTTCAGCTCAGGCAGACCCAACGGTGCCCCCGCGGCCGGCGTGGTCGACCCGGTGCGGTCGATGCCGGTCTGCTCGTTGTAGGTCGTCACCCGTACGCTCCTCGCCCCTCCTCACGTCGGGCCCGCCTGTCCGGCCCCGACCGTTGGGCGCATTCTTCCCTGACCAGTGCCGGAAAGTCACCCGATCAAGCGATGCGGGCCCGGCCGGCGCCGGCCGGGCCCGGAGCGGACAGGATCAGTGGATCTCGCGCAGCAGGCCGGTGTGCACGTCGAAGACGAAGCCGCGGACGTCCTCGGTGTGCGGCAGGAACGGGGAGGTGCGCACCCGCTGCATGGACTGGCGCACGTCGCTGTCCAGGTCGACGAAGGACTCCACCGCCCACTGCGGGCGCTGGCCGACCTCCAGCTCCAGCTCGCGGCGGAAGTCCTCGGTGAGGCCGAGCAGGCCGCAGCCGGTGTGGTGGATCAGCACCACCGCCCGGGTGCCGAGCGCGCGCTGGCTGATCGTCAGCGAGCGGATCGTGTCGTCCGTGACCACGCCGCCGGCGTTGCGGATGATGTGCGCGTCGCCCAGCTCCAGGCCGAGCGCGGCGAACAGGTCGAGCCGGGCGTCCATGCAGGCGACCACGGCGACCTGCTGGACCGGGCGGGCGTCCATGCCGCCGTCACGGAAAGTGACGGCGTACTCGCGGTTGGCCGCGACGAAGCGGTCGGTGATCGTGGGGGTGGCAGTGGGGTCCTGCGGGGACGACTGCTCAGGGGTCACTGTCATGAGTACGACGTTAGTAGGAAGTCTCGAGCCGCGGTGGAGCGGGACCGGATCCCAGGGGTCGGTGTGACGGAGTGCATAGGGCGCGCGTGGCGCCGTCGGGAGGCGGTTGCCCGGGCGGTAGGCTGACGGTCCGTACGCGGCCCGCGGCCTCCTCCCGCTCCGTGTCACCTGACGCACCTTCCCCGGCGCCGGGCGGCACCGCCTTCCCCGGGGCCTGCCCGGCACCATCCGCCGGACAGGCCCGTGAGCGGGCGGGGACCACGGGTGCCCCGGACGCATGCGTGGTCGGTGGCCGGACGGCCGTGGGACAGAATGGGCGGATCCACCCGCTTCCCGGCGCCGCGCTGGCGGCCGTCGGCGGCCCGTATCCAAGGAAAGGCGCCCGCGCGCATGGCCACAGGCAGTCCGGCACCCAAGCACGTCCCGGTCATGCTGCAACGCTGCATGGACGCGCTGGCCCCGGCCATCTCCGCACCCGGGGCCGTGGTGGTGGACGCCACCCTGGGCCTGGGCGGCCACAGCGAGGCGCTGCTCACCCAGTTCCCCGAGGTCCGGCTGGTCGCGGTGGACCGCGACCGGGAGGCGCTGCGGCTGTCCGGCGAGCGGCTGGCCCCGTTCGGCGACCGGGCCACCCTGGTGCACGCGGTCTACGACGAGATCCCCGAGGTGCTCGCCGAGCTGGGCATCGACCAGGTGCAGGGCCTGCTGTTCGACCTCGGCGTCTCCTCGATGCAGCTGGACGAGGCCGAGCGCGGCTTCGCCTACGCCCAGGACGCGCCGCTGGACATGCGGATGGACCAGAGCCGGGGGCTGAGCGCGGCCGAGGTGCTGAACACCTACAGCCACGGCGACCTGGCCCGGATCCTCAAGGTCTACGGCGAGGAGCGGTTCGCGGGCAAGATCGCCTCGGTGATCCTGCGGGAGCGGGCCAAGGAACCGTTCACCACCAGCGCGCGTCTTGTGGAGTTGGTCCGCAACGCGATCCCGGCGGCGACCCGGCGCACCGGCGGGAACCCGGCCAAGCGCACCTTCCAGGCGCTGCGGATCGAGGTCAACGGCGAGCTGGAGGTGCTCGACCGGGCGATCCCGGGGGCGCTCGGCGTGCTCGCGGTCGGCGGCCGGATCGCGGTGATGTCCTACCAGTCGCTGGAGGACCGGCTGGTGAAGCAGTGCTTCGCGGCCGGCGCCACCAGCACCGCGCCGCCCGGGCTGCCGTTCGTGCCCGAGGAGCACCAGCCCTGGCTGAGGCTGGTCACCCGGGGCGCCGAGCTGGCCACCGAGGCGGAGATCGAGGAGAACCGGCGCGCCGCCCCGGTGCGGCTGCGGGTGGCGGAGAGGATCAGAGCCGCCCGGTCCACGGACCGGAGGCGGTAGGCACCCGGGGCACCAGGAGCCCGAGCGGGGGGCGACGGCGGCGGGCGAGGGCGTGAGGGGAACTCAGGAGATGGCGCAGGTGGCCGGCAAGGGCATCCAGCAGGGCAGACTGCTGCCCGGTCAGCTGGGGCGGGCACGGATCACCGTGCGCCCCGGCCGGCCGCGCGGCGGGCGGGGGCGCGCGCCGTTCGCGATCCTGGTGGTGCTGCTGCTGACGGTCGGGCTGTTGGGGCTGCTGATGCTCAACACCTCGCTGAACGACGGCTCGATCCAGCTGGCCAAGCTGCGCCAGCAGACCACCGTGCTGACCGAGCAGCAGCAGCAGGCGCAGCAGGAGATCGACCGGGACGCGGCGCCGGACGCGCTGGAGCGGGCGGCCCGCCGGCTCGGCATGGTGCCCGGCGGCGACCCGGCCTTCCTGCAGGACGACGGCAAGGTGCTGGGCTCGCCCGGCGCGGCCAAGGACAGCCCGCCGGTCAAGCGCTCCGGGGCCGACCTGTGGCCCGGGGCGGGGTCGCCCACCCCGGGCGCCTCGGCCGGGCCGCCGGCCGCCGCCCCGTCCGCCCCGGGCAGCCCCGAGCCGTCGGCGAGCCCGTCCGGCGACCCGTCCGGCAGCGGCCCCGCGCTGCGGGTGGACCCGGTGACCCCGAGCGGGGGTGCCTCCCGGTGACCGAGCCCCGACGCCCGCGCACCCCGGGGGAGCGGCGCCCGGCCGCACCGCAGCAGCGCCGCCCGGGCCCGGAGCGCTCCGGCGAGCGGCCGCGCCGCTCCGCCGAGCCGCGCAAGGACGGCCAGCCCCGCCGCGAGGGCCAGCCGCGCCGCCCGGGCCCCGGCGCCGCCCGCCGCCCGGGCACCGCACCCCGCCCCGGCGCCCCTGCCGCCAACCGCCGCCCGCCGGCCCGCCCGCAGCCGCGCCGGCTCACCCTGGCCGACCCGCGCCGCCGGCTGCGGGTGATCACCGTGGTGATGGCCGTGGTCTTCTCGCTCTTCGCCGCCCGGCTGTTCCAGCTCCAACTGCTGGACTCGGCCTCGCTCTCCGCCGACGCCAACAAGTACCGCTACGTGGACAAGCGGCTGCCCGCCGCCCGCGGCTCGATAACGACCGCCGACGGCGTCGCGCTGGCCACCACCGTGGACGCCTACGACATCACCGCCGACCCGACCATGTTCACCCCCGACGCGCTGCACGTCCCCGACGGACCGGAGCAGGCCGCCGACCTGCTGGCGCCGATCCTCGGCGTGCCCAGGGACAAGCTGGTCGCCAAGCTGCGCACCACCGGGACCAAGGGCCTGGTGCTGGTCCCGCGGCAGAGCTCGCAGACCCGCAACCAGGTGACGGACCTGGCCGCCGCGCTGCGCAAGAAGGTGGACACCCGGGCCTGCCGGGTCGAGAAGGCGCTGATCGGCAAGCCGGCGGACAAGGGCGGCCGGACAACCGTCGACAACACCTGCGTCAACCCGCTGGAGGGGATCTTCTCCGAGCCCACCACCGCCCGGGTCTACCCGGCCGACGGCCTGGCGGCCAACCTGGTCGGCTTCGTCAACGCGGACGGCGCCGGGGCCGGCGGCCTGGAACTGCAGTACCAGAAGCTGCTGGCGGGGGTGGACGGCCAGCAGTTGGGCGCCTCCTACAACAACCAGCTGATCCCCACCGTCGGCGGCAGCCGGCAGGACCCGGTGCCCGGCAGCGACCTGCGACTGACCGTCAACCGGGACATCCAGTGGGCCGCCCAACGGGCCATCACCGACCAGGTGAGCGCGGCCGGCGCGGACAAGGGCTACGTGGTCGTCCAGGACGTGAAGACGGGTCAGGTGCTGGCGATGGCCACCTCGCCCGGCTTCGACCCGAACGACCTGGGCAGTGCCAAGCCCGCCGACCTCGGCAACCCGGCGCTGCAGGACGCCTACGAGCCCGGTTCCACCGCCAAGCTGATGACCATGGCCGCGGTGCTGGACACCGGCACGGCCGGCTGGGACACCCACGTCACGGTGCCGGGCACGCTCAAGCGCGGCGACCACGTCTTCCACGACGACGTGGACCACGACACCTGGTACCTGACCCTGGCCGGAGTGCTGGCCAAGTCCTCCAACATCGGCACCATCGAGGCCGCCGAGCACCTGGGCAAGGACCAGGCGGACTCCAACCGGGTGCTGAACGGCTACCTGGACCGGTTCGGCATCGGCCGCCCCTCCGGCCTGGGCTTCCCGGGCGAGACCCGCGGCCTGCTGGCCAAGCCGGCCGACTGGAGCACCTCGCAGCAGTACACCATCCCGTTCGGCCAGGGCCTGTCGGTCAACGCGCTGCAGGCCACCTCGGTCTTCTCCACCATCGCCAACGGCGGGGTGCGGGTGACGCCGAGCCTGCTGGCCGGCACCACCGGTCCGGACGGCCGCTACACCCCGGCCCCGGCGCCGGCCGAGACCCGGGTGGTCAAGCCGGAGACCGCCAAGACCCTGACCGAGATGCTCGAATCGGTGGTCACCGACGAGCAGGGCACCGGCAACGCGGCACAGATCCCGGGCTACCGGGTGGCCGGGAAGACCGGCACCGCCAACCGGGTGGACCCCAAGACCGGCAAGTACTCCGGCTACACCGCCTCGTTCATCGGCTTCGCGCCCGCCGAGGCCCCCAGGGTCACCGTCTCCTGCGTCATCCAGAACCCGGTCAACGGCCACTTCGGCGGCCAGCTGTGCGGACCGGTCTTCAAGCAGGTGATGGAGTTCGCGCTGAAATCCCTCCAGGTGCCGCCGAGCGGAAGCCAGGCGCCCAACCTGCCCGTCGACTGGAAGCCCTGAACCGTGCAGCCTGAATCCGCCCAGCCCGAATCCGCCTCGCTTGGCCTCCACCGCCCCGGGCCGGATACCCTGCCCGCCGTGCCGAAATCAGACCAAACCAGGGTGAGCCCGCCGCGGCCGGCCGCCACCGCGCCCGTCCCGCTGGCGGAGCTGGCCGAGTTGCTGGGCCTGCCCCCGATCGAGGGCGCCCCGGTGACCGGCGTCACGCACGACTCCCGCGCGGTCCGTCCGGGCGACGTGTACGTGGCCTTCGCCGGAGCCAACCACCACGGCGCCGCCTTCGCCGACACGGCCGCCGCGGCCGGCGCGGTCGCGGTGCTGACCGATCCGGCCGGCGCCGAGCAGGCGGCGGGCCTGGCGGTGCCGCTGCTGGTGGTGGACCAGCCGCGGGCCTGGATGGGCCGGCTGGCCGCCCGGGTCTACGGCGACCCGTCGCAGGCGCTGCTGACCATCGGCATCACCGGGACCAACGGCAAGACCACCACCTCCTACCTGGTGGAGGGCGGCCTGCGCGGCTGCGGCCGCGTCCCCGGGGTGATCGGCACGGTGGAGATGCGGGTCGGCAGCGAGCGGATCAAGAGCGAGCGGACCACCCCCGAGGCCACCGACCTGCACGCGATCCTCGCGGTGATGCGCGAGCGCGGCGCCGACGCGGTGGTGATGGAGGTCTCCAGCCACGCGCTGGTCTACGGCCGGGCCGACGGGGTCGGCTACGACGTGGCGGTGTTCAACAACCTGACGCCGGAGCACCTGGACTTCCACCCGGACATGGAGGACTACTTCCGCGCCAAGGCCCGGCTCTTCGAGGCGGGGCGCAGCCGGGTGGGCGTGGTCAACCTCGACGACGAGTACGGCCGCCGGCTGGCCGGCGAGGCCGCCATCCCGGTCGTCGGCTTCTCGGCCACCGGCCGTCCGGAGGCCGACTGGCGGGTGGCCGACGTCGAGCTCGGCCCGACCGGCTCCACCTTCCGGGTGCTCGGACCTGACGGGCAGTCGGCCCCGGCCGCGGTGCCGCTGCCCGGCCCGTTCAACGTCGCCAACGCGCTGGCCGCGATCACCGCGCTGGTCACCGCCGGGCTGCCGCTGGAGCAGGCGGTGGCCGGGGTGGCCGCGGTTCCCGGGGTGCCGGGCCGGCTGGAGCGGGTGGACGCCGGCCAGCCGTTCGTCGCGGTGGTGGACTACGCGCACAAGCCGGACGCGCTGCGCGCGGTACTCGCCTCGCTGCGCGAGGTCACCAAGGGCCGGCTGCACGTGGTGGTGGGCTGCGGCGGCGACCGGGACCCGTTCAAGCGCGCACCGATGGGGGCGATCGCCGCCCGGCTGGCCGACACCGCCGTGCTGACCAGCGACAACCCGCGCTCCGAGGACAGCCTGGCGATCCTGGCCAGCATGCTGGGCGGTGCCGTGGAGGTGCCCGAGGGCGAGCGCGGCGAGGTGCTGGTGGTGCCGGACCGCAGCGAGGCGATCGCCGACGCGGTGGCCCGGGCCCACCCGGGGGACACCGTGCTGGTGGCCGGCAAGGGCCACGAGCTCGGCCAGTACGTGAAGGGCGAGGTCCGCCCGTTCGACGACCGGGAGGTGCTGCGCGAGGCGATCGTGCACGCACAGCCCGAACGGCCCGCGATGGCCGAGCACCGAGGAGTGGAGCAGCCGTGATCGCACTGACCCTGGCCGAGGTGGCCGCCGCGACCGGCGGCGAGCTGGTGGACGGCGCCGAGCCGCAGACCGTGGTGACCGCGCCGCTGGCGATCGACTCGCGCAAGGCGGCGCCCGGCGGGCTGTTCGCGGCCTTCCGCGGCGAGCAGGTGGACGGGCACGACTACGCGGGGCGCGCGGTCGCGGCCGGTGCGGTCGCGGTGCTGGCCCAGCGCCCGGTCGGGGTGCCCGCGGTGCTGGTCGCCGACGTGCAGGACGCGATGGGCAGGCTGGCCCAAGCCGTCATCGCCAAGGCCGGCGGGGTCCACCTGGTGGCGCTGACCGGCTCGGCCGGCAAGACCAGCACCAAGGACCTGATCGCCCAACTGCTCGGCAAGGCCGGCCCGACCGTCTACACCGAGGGCTCGCTCAACAACGAGCTGGGCTTCCCGATGACCGCGACCCGGGTCGAGGAGTCCACCCGCCACCTGGTGCTGGAGATGGGCGCCCGGCACAAGGGCGACATCGCCTACCTGTGCTCGCTGGCCCGCCCCACGATCGGCCTGGTGCTCAACGTCGGCTCCGCGCACCTGGGGGAGTTCGGCTCCAAGGAGGCGATCGCCGAGGCCAAGGGCGAGCTGGTGGAGTCGCTGCCGGCCGAGGGCGTCGCGGTGCTCAACGCCGACGATCCGCTGGTGCGGGCGATGGCCGAGCGCACCCGGGCCCGGGTGGTCTACTTCGGCGAGAGCCGGGACGCCCACGTGAGAGCACAGGACGTTCGCCTGGACTCCACCGGCCGTCCATCGTTCACGCTGACCACCCCGGCCGGTTCCGCTCCGGTACGGCTGCGCCTGTACGGTGAGCACCACGTCTCGAACGCCCTCGCCGCCGCTGCGGTGGCGATGGAGCTCGGACTGTCCGTCGACGACACCGCCGCAGCCCTCGGCGAGGCGGGTGCGCTGTCCCGCATGCGCATGGAGGTCGTCGACCGGGCCGATGGGGTCACCGTCGTGAACGACGCGTACAACGCGAACCCGGAGTCGATGCGGGCCGCGCTGCGCGCGCTGGTCTCGATCGGCGGCCGCGGCTCGGAGCGCCGCCGTACCTGGGCGGTGCTCGGCGAGATGCGGGAGCTCGGCGAGGAGAGCCTGGCCGAGCACGACGCCATCGGACGGCTCGCGGTCCGACTCGACGTCACCAAGCTGGTGGCGGTGGGTGGACGCGAGGCGGCCTGCATGGAACTGGGCGCGAGGAACGAAGGTTCGTGGGGTGAGGAGTCGGTGCTGGTGTCCGACGCGGACGCGGCAGTTGAGCTGCTGCGCGGTCAGCTGCGGCCCGGGGACGTGGTGCTGGTGAAGGCCAGCCGCTCGGTGGGTCTGGAGAAGGTGGCCGAGGCGCTGCTCGCGGACGGTGCCGTCCGGTGAAGCAGATCCTGTTCTCCGGCATGATCGGACTGGTGCTGTCGCTGTTCGGCACCCCGGCCCTGATCAAGCTGCTGGCCAAGAACGGCTACGGGCAGTACATCCGGGACGACGGCCCCAAGGCGCACCACAGCAAGAAGGGCACGCCCACCATGGGCGGCATCGCCTTCATCCTGGCCACCCTGGTCGCCTACTTCGCGACCAAGGCGATCGTCGGGACGGCGCCGCGCGCCTCCGGCCTGCTGGTGCTCTTCCTGCTGGCCGGCCTCGGCCTGGTCGGCTTCCTGGACGACTACATCAAGGTGGTCAAGCGCCGCTCGCTGGGCCTGCGGGCCAAGGCGAAGCTGGCCGGCCAGTCGATCGTCGCCCTGGGCTTCGCGATCCTGTCGCTGCAGTTCTCCGACAGCCGCGGGATCACCCCGGCCTCCACCCACCTGTCCTTCGTCGAGGACTTCAGCTGGTCCATCGGGCCGGTGCTGTTCGTGATGTTCGCGTACTTCATGATCGCGGCGATGTCGAACGGCGTGAACCTGACGGACGGTCTGGACGGCCTGGCCACCGGTGCCTCGGTGGTGGTGTTCGGCGCCTACACCTTCATCGGCGTCTGGGAGTACAACCAGAGCTGCGCCAACGTGATCACCGCCACCGCCAAGTGCTACGAGGTGCGCGACCCGCTGGACCTGGCGGTGGTGGCCTCCGCGCTGATGGGCTCCTGCTTCGGCTTCCTGTGGTGGAACACCTCGCCGGCCAAGATCTTCATGGGCGACACCGGTTCGCTGGCCCTCGGCGGCGCGCTGGCCGGCCTGGCCATCTGCTCGCGCACCGAGCTGCTGCTGGCGCTGCTCGGCGGCCTGTTCGTGATCATCACCCTCTCGGTGGTCATCCAGGTCGGCTCGTTCCGGATGACCGGCAAGCGCGTCTTCAAGATGGCGCCACTGCAACACCACTTCGAACTCAAGGGCTGGAGCGAAGTGCTGATCGTGGTGCGGTTCTGGATCATCCAGGGCCTGTGCGTCGCGGTCGGCCTCGGCCTCTTCTACGCGGGCTGGGTGACCAACTGATGCAGTGGCAGCAACTTCCGGTCGTGGTGGCCGGCCTGGGGGTCTCGGGGGTCAGCGCGGCCCGGGTGCTGCGCGACCTGGGCGCCGAGGTCACCGTGGTGGACGGCGGCGACAGCCCGGTACTGCGCGACCGCGCCGCCGAACTGGCGGGCATCACGGTGCGCCTGGGCGACGGCGCGAGCCTGCCCGAGGGCACCCGACTGGTCGTCACCTCGCCCGGCTGGCCGCCGAGCAGCCCGCTCTTCCAGGCCGCCGAGGCGGCCGGCGTGCCCGTGTGGGGCGACGTCGAGCTCGCCTGGCAGCTGCGCAGGCCGCTGCCCGGCACCGGTGAGCCGGCCCCCTGGCTGGCCGTCACCGGCACCAACGGCAAGACCACCACGGTCCAGATGCTCGCCTCGATCCTGACGGCGGCCGGCAAGCGGACCGCCGCGGTGGGCAACGTGGGCGTCTCGGTGCTGGACGCGGTGCTGGCCGAGGAGCCGTACGACGTGCTCGCGGTCGAGCTGTCCAGCTACCAGCTGCACTGGGCCCCCTCGCTGCGGGTGCACTCCGCAGCCGTGCTCAACCTGGCCCCGGACCACCTGGACTGGCACGGCTCGATGGCGGCCTACGCCGCCGACAAGGGCCGGATCTTCCAGGGCAACCAGGTGGCCTGCGTCTACAACCTGGCCGACCCCGCGACCGAGGAACTGGTCCGCGAGGCGGACGTCGAGGAGGGCTGCCGGGCCATCGGCTTCGGCCTGCAGGCCCCCGGCGTCTCCAACTTCGGTGTGGTGGACGGCCTGCTGGTGGACCGCGCCTTCGTGCCGGACCGGGCCAAGAACGCCGCCGAGCTCGGCGCCGTCTCGGACGTCCACCCGCCGGCCCCGCACAACATCACCAACGCGCTGGCGGCCGCCGCGCTGGCCCGCGCCTACGGCGTGGACGCCAAGGCGGTCCGCGAGGGGCTGCGCGCCTTCCGCCCCGACGCGCACCGGATCGCGCTGGTGGCCGAGGTGGCCGGGGTGAGCTGGGTGGACGACTCCAAGGCCACCAACACCCATGCCGCCGCAGCCTCGTTGCGCGCCTACGAGTCCATCGTCTGGATCGCCGGCGGACTGGCCAAGGGCGCCACCTTCGACGAGCTGGTGCAGGGCGCGGCGGCCCGGTTGCGCGGGGTGGTGCTGATCGGCGCCGACCGGGCGCTGGTCCGCCAGGCGCTGGCGCGACACGCCCCGGATGTGCCGGTGATCGAAGCGGCCGAGGGCCACACTGGCGCGGTGGCGATGGCGGAGGTGGTCCGAGCCGCCGCCGAACTCGCCAGACCGGGCGATACCGTGCTGCTGGCCCCGGCCTGCGCCTCGATGGACATGTTCACCAATTACGGCGAACGGGGCGACCTGTTCGCCGAGGCGGTGCGGGGACTGACGCAGTAACGAGGCAGACATCAGGAGGGGCGGCGCGGTGGCGGGTCAGACCAGGGCGGAGGCCTCCGCGCCGCCGCAACAGCAGCAGGGCCCGGCGCTGATCTCGGCGACCACCACGGTCTTCAAGACCGAGGGCGCGATCGGGCGGCTCAAGGCGCTGCGGGAGCGGCTGCGCTGGACCCTGAACCGGCCGTTGACGCCGTACTACCTGATCCTGGGTTCGGCCTCGCTGCTGCTGGTGCTGGGCTTGGTGATGGTCTTCTCCTCGTCCAACATCACCGCGATCCACCAGGGTCTGCCGGGCCCGTACTACTTCCGCAAGCAGCTGGTCGCGGTGATCCTCGGCTCGGTGCTGCTGGTGGCCGCGGCCCGGGTGCCGGTGGGCGTGCACCGGGTGCTGGCCTACCCGGTGCTGCTCGGATCGATCGGCCTCATGGTGCTGGTGGCCATCCCCGGCATCGGGATGAAGGTCAACGGCAACCGGAACTGGCTGAACTTCGGCTTCTTCCAGGTCCAGCCCTCGGAGTTCGCCAAGCTGGCGCTGCTGCTCTGGGCGGCCGACCTGCTGGCCCGCAAGCAGAAGGCGGGCACCCTGACCCAGTGGAAGCACCTGCTGGTGCCGCTGGTCCCGGGCGCGCTGGTGCTGCTGATGCTGATCATGCTCGGCGGCGACATGGGCACCTCGATGATCCTGGTCGCCATGGTCTTCGCGCTGCTGTGGATGGTCGGCGCCCCGCTGCGGCTCTTCGTCGCCACCCTGGGCATCGCCGTGGTGGCCTGCACCGCGCTGATCATCACGGTGCCGCACCGGCTGGACCGGCTCGCCTGCATCGGGATCACCAAGCAGACCCCGGACCACGACTGCTTCCAGGCGCTGCACGGCCTCTACGCGCTGGGCCTGGGCGGTCCGTTCGGCACCGGCCTCGGGGCCGGTTACGAGAAGTGGGGTCAGCTGCCCGAGGCGCACACCGACTTCATCTTCGCCGCCACCGGCGAGGAGATCGGTCTGGTGGGGACGCTGTCGGTGATCGGTCTCTTCGCGGCACTAGGGTATGCGGGTATCCGAGTGGCCATCGGCACGAGGGACTCCTTCGTCAGGTACGCCGCGGGCGCCGCCACCACGTGGATCATGGCCCAGGCCGTGATCAACCTGGGGTCGGCACTGGGACTGCTCCCGATCGCGGGTGTACCCCTGCCGCTGTTCTCCTACGGGGGATCCGCCATGCTGTCCGCCATGACGGCCGTCGGGACACTGCTCTGCTTCGCGCGCAGCGTCCCGGGGGCCAAGGCGGCCCTGGCCGCCCGGAGTTCGAAGTCCCGGTTCAGGACAGGCCTGCGCCGGGTGCTGCCACGACGACGAACCACAGCGCCGGCCCCGGGGCCGCGCAGGGAGCGGTGAATTTCGGTGCATGTCGTACTCGCCGGCGGAGGCACCGCCGGTCACATCGAGCCGGCCATGGCGCTCGCGGACGCACTGCGCAGGCACGACCCCAGCATCGGCATCACGGCGCTGGGGACCGAGCGCGGCCTGGAGACCCGGCTGGTCCCGGAGCGCGGCTACCAGCTGGAGCTGATCCCGGCGGTGCCGCTGCCCCGCAAGCCGACCCCCGAGCTGATCACCGTGCCGGGCCGGCTGCGCGGCACGGTGCGGGCCGCCCAGGAGATCATCGAGCGGGTCAAGGCCGACGCGGTGGTCGGCTTCGGCGGCTACGTGGCGATGCCCGCCTACCTGGCGGCCAAGCGGGCCGGGGTGCCGATCGTGGTGCACGAGGCCAACGCCCGCCCGGGCCTGGCCAACAAGATCGGGGCCCGGTACAGCGACTTCGTCGCCGTCTCCACCCCGGACAGCAAGCTGCGCGACTCGCGGTACATCGGCATCCCGCTGCGCCGCACCATCGCCACCCTGGACCGCAACGCCACCCGTCCCGAGGCCCGGCACTACTTCGGCCTGGACCAGCGCCTGCCCACCCTGCTGGTCTCCGGCGGCTCGCAGGGCGCGCGGCGGCTGAACGAGACGGTGCAGGCGATCGCGCCGCGGCTGCAGCAGTACGGGGTGCAGATCCTGCACGCGGTCGGCCCGAAGAACGAGCTGCCGCAGATCGACGACATCCCGGGCATGCCGCCCTACCGCGCGCTGCCCTACGTGGACCGGATGGACCTGGCGTACGCCGCCGCCGACCTGATGCTCTGCCGGGCCGGGGCGATGACGGTGGCCGAGCTGGCCGCGGTCGGCCTGCCGGCCGCCTTCGTGCCGCTGCCGATCGGCAACGGTGAGCAGCGGCTGAACGCCCAGCCGATGGTCAAGGCCGGCGGCGGCCTGCTGGTGGACGACGCGGAGCTGACCCCGGACTGGGTGCTGCGCAACGTGCTGCCGGTGCTGACCGACCCGCAGCGGCTGTGGGACATGAGCCGGGCGGCCGCCGAGTTCGGCCGCCGGGACGCCGACGACCTGCTGGTCGGCATGGTCTACGAGGCGATCGAGGCGGCGAGGACCGGCCGCCGCCGTGGCTGACCAGCTCGCCCCGTCGTCCCCGGACACCGAGTTCGAGGAGGACGAGCAGGAACACCCCCCGCTGCGGCTGTCGCGGCGGGGGGTCGTGGTGCTCAGCGCCCTGGTCGCCGGGGTGCTCGCGACGGCCGGCTGGCTGGTCTTCTTCTCCTCGGTGCTCGACGTCCGCACGGTCGCCGTCCAGGGCCTGCGCAACGACCAGTTGACGGTGGACGCGATCCGGGACGCGATAGGACCGGTGCAGCACGGGCCGCTGGCCCGGGTCGACCTCGACGCGGTGCAGCACCGGGTGGAGGCGATCCCGCGGGTGGCCAAGGCCGAGGTGTGGCGCGGCTGGCCGCACACACTGCGGGTCAAGGTGGTTGAGCGGACTGCCGTCGCTGCTGTCAAGGGTTCTGATGGCAAGTTCACTCAAATAGATGCAAGTGGAGTGAGCTTCGCCACCGAGGCCGCCCCGCCGTCCGGGGTGCCGGTGGTCGAGCTGCAGCTGAGCCAGTCCGCCCAGGACGCCTCGGCGGTGCTGCCGCCGGCCGAACTGGTCCGCGGTGCGGTCCGGGTGGCCGCCGGCCTGCCGCCCGAACTGGCCCAGCGGTCCCCGGCGCTGTTGGTCCGTTCGTATGACGACATCGAACTGCATCTGGCCGACGGCACCACGGTGCGGTGGGGCTCGCCGGAGGACACCGAGCGCAAGTCGGTGGTCCTGAAGGCCCTGTTGAAGCAGCAGGCCAGGACCTACGACGTGAGCGCGCCGCAGGCTCCGGCGATCTCCGGCTGAGTGATCCGGTAGGTTCTCTTCACAGGAGCACCACTGACGCTCCGTCGGCAGCACCATTGACGACGTGTCGGTGGGTGGCCGACCCTGGGTGGTCCCACCCCCGGCGCTCGACGCCGAGTGGTGATCACATAGGCTCAAAAGAAAAAAGGGAAGCTCGGCGTGTTCGTTGAACACAAACCCGTCCGACACTTAGTGTCCTGTGTCACCAGGCGGTGTGCCGAAGGTACCTGACGCTTCGTTCGGAACCCGGCACCAGTCCGCTGTGAACCCTCAACGTCAAGTTTAGGGTTCGGGTCGCCGGTCTCCATTTCGGACAATCAGTCAGGAACCGGGCTCCCCAACCCCTCTGAACGTCGGCTTCCGCGACCCAGGAAGCCGACCCGGACATCCGAGGCGAGAGGCCTTCGACGTGGCAGCACCGCAGAACTACCTCGCAGTCATCAAGGTCGTCGGTATCGGCGGCGGCGGTGTCAATGCCATCAACCGGATGATCGAGGTCGGGCTCAAGGGCGTCGAGTTCATCGCGATCAACACCGATGCGCAGGCCCTGCTGATGAGCGATGCCGACGTCAAGCTCGACGTCGGCCGTGAGCTGACCCGCGGCCTGGGCGCGGGCGCCAACCCCGAGGTCGGCCGCAAGGCCGCCGAGGACCACCGCGAGGAGATCGAGGAGGTCCTCAAGGGGGCCGACATGGTCTTCGTGACGGCCGGCGAGGGCGGCGGCACCGGCACCGGCGGCGCTCCGGTGGTGGCCAACATCGCCCGCTCGCTCGGCGCGCTCACCATCGGCGTGGTCACCCGCCCGTTCACCTTCGAGGGCCGCCGCCGGGCCAACCAGGCCGAGGACGGCATCGCCTCGCTGCGCGAGGAGGTGGACACCCTGATCGTCATTCCGAACGACCGCCTGCTGTCCATCTCGGACCGCCAGGTCAGCGTGCTGGACGCGTTCCGTTCGGCGGACCAGGTGCTGCTCTCCGGTGTCCAGGGCATCACCGACCTGATCACCACCCCGGGCCTGATCAACCTCGACTTCGCCGACGTCAAGTCGGTCATGTCGGACGCCGGCTCGGCCCTGATGGGGATCGGCTCGGCGCGCGGCGAGGACCGGGCCAAGGCCGCTGCGGTGATGGCGATCTCCTCCCCGCTGCTGGAGGCCTCGATCGACGGCGCCCGCGGCGTGCTGCTCTCCATCTCCGGCGGCTCCGACCTCGGCCTGTTCGAGATCAACGAGTCGGCCCAGCTGGTCAGCGAGGCCGCGCACCCCGAGGCCAACATCATCTTCGGTGCGGTGATCGACGACGCCCTCGGCGACGAGGTCCGGGTCACCGTCATCGCGGCCGGCTTCGACGGCGGCCAGCCGCCGGCCATCGTGCGCGACCCGGTGGTCAAGGCGAGTACTCCGCCGGCCGCGCCCGAGCGTCCGGCGCACGCGCCGACCCGGCCGTACGGCGGGATGGGCGCGGTCACCGGCCGCGCCGAGGAGCCCGCGGCGGCCAAGGCCGAGACCGCGGTGGCCCCGCCGGTCCCGCCGCAGGTCCAGCCGGCCCGGCTGCCCTACGTGGAGAGCCAGGCCGAGGAGCTCGATGTCCCGGACTTCCTCAAGTAGTTTGTAAGATTTTTTCCAGGGTTCGGTGCCCATCCCGCCAACGGCCGGGGTGGGCACCGTCGTGTGCAGCGGGGAAGGTGACCGGAGATGACGGACCGACAGCAGGGCGACACCGCCGACCGGCTGGCGCAGCTGCGCGGCGGGCTGTCCGCGGTCGAACAGCGGATCGCGGCGGCCTGCGCCGCGGCCGGCCGGCCGCGCTCCGAGGTCACCCTGGTGGTGGTCACCAAGACCTACCCCGCCTCGGACACCCGGCTGCTCGCCTCGCTCGGGGTGCGCGAGGTGGCCGAGAACCGTGACCAGGACGCGGCGCCGAAGGCGGCCGACTGCGCCGACCTGCCGCTGGTCTGGCACTTCGTCGGACAGGTGCAGACGAACAAGGCGCGCTCGGTGGTGCGCTATGCGCACCATGTTCACTCGGTCGACCGGCCGCGGCTGGTCAGCGCGCTGTCCGAGGCGGTGCTCCGGGAGGGGCGCGCGGAGCTGGGGTGCCTGGTGCAGGTGGCCTTCGACGCCGGGGTCGGCGCGGGGCGGGCCGGAGTGGCGCCGGACCAGGTGCCCGCGCTGGCCGACCTGATCGCCGACACGCCCGGGCTGCGGTTGGATGGTGTGATGACCGTCGCTCCGCTGACCGGCGCACTGGCCGGCCGCCCGGCCGCCGCCTTCGCCGAGCTCGCGGAAATCTCAACCGCCGTACGTGCGGCCCATCCTGCTGCCACGATGGTCTCGGCGGGGATGAGCGGTGACCTTGAGCAGGCGATTGCCGCCGGAGCGACACATGTACGCGTCGGTACTGCGGTGCTCGGTGCGCGGTCACCCCTCGGGTAACGTCACCGGGTAGTAGATCAGACTGCCGGACAAATCAGGACAAAGCACCGATTCGTCCGGTCGAACCGAACCAACCGTGGATCGTATGTCCGCGGCCACGCACACAGACTGACGGAATTTCGGGCCCAGTGCCGCGAATCTGACGGAAAGTGAGCGGACCGCACGTCCCACCCCGCACACTTCGGCTACGGGCCCACCGTACTCGAAGAGTCCGGTGTACCGGGTCCACCCGGGGACGGGGCCGGAGACGAAGCCGATCCACCACAGAGCGGAGGACAGGAGCATGGCCGGCGCAATGCGCAAGATGGCGGTCTACCTCGGCCTCGTGGAGGACGAGACGTACGACGGCCAGGGTTACGACCCGGACGACGACTACGACACGGACCCCGAGCCGATCCGGACCGGGCGGACCGAGGAGGTGCCCCGGCCGGCCGCGCCGGCGCAGCCGGCCCCGGTGGCCTCGATCGCGCCCCAACCGGTACCGGCCGCCGTGCCGATCCGGCAGGAGCCGCCGCGGATGGCACCAGTGTCGTCCATCACACCCGAACGCCGTCAGAACCTGGAGAAGAGTGGCCCGGTGATCATGCCCAAGGTCGTGAACGAGCGGGAGCCGTACCGCATCACCACGCTGCACCCGAGGACCTACAACGAGGCCCGTACCATCGGGGAACAGTTCCGCGGCGGCACCCCGGTGATCATGAATCTGACCGAGATGGACGACACCGATGCCAAGCGGCTCGTAGACTTCGCCGCTGGACTCGTCTTCGGTCTGCACGGCAGTATCGAGCGCGTGACTCAGAAGGTGTTCCTGCTGTCGCCTGCTAACGTCGATGTCACGGCGGAGGACAAGGCTCGGATCGCCGAGGGTGGGTTCTTCAACCAGAGCTGACCCGGCCACGACGCCATGTGTGGACCAGTTGGACAGTGCGTGACAAGGCAGTTGGCGACTAGTGGAAACCGGGAGAGGGATACCCGATGGGGATCGTGGGGGCAGTGCTCTACTACGCACTGACCGTCTTCCTGGTGATTCTGCTGTTCCGCCTGGTCATGGACTGGGTCTTCCAGTTCGCCCGCTCCTGGCGACCCGGCAAGGCCATGGTCGTGGTCCTGGAGGCCACGTACACTGTCACGGATCCGCCACTCAAGCTTCTTCGGCGGTTCATCCCGCCGTTGCGTCTCGGGGGCGTGGCGCTCGACCTGTCCTTCTTCGTACTGATGATCATTGTGTATGTCCTGATCTCGCTCGTGCAGCGTCTGCCGTGGTGAGCGATGCGGCAGGATGCCAGTGTGCCGACGATCACGTTGAGGTGAAGAGATGCCGTTGACCCCCGAGGACGTCCGGAACAAGCAGTTCACGACCGTCCGCCTGCGCGAAGGCTATGACGAGGACGAGGTCGATGCCTTCCTCGACGAGGTCGAAGCCGAGCTGACCCGTCTGCTGCGCGAGAACGAGGACCTGCGGGCCAAGCTGGCCGCCGCGACCCGGGCCGCCGCGCAGAACCAGGCCAACATGCGCAAGGAGCAGCCGCAGGACGGGCAGCGCCCCGGCGCCCCCGTGCCGGCCGCCATATCCGGCCCGCCGGTCCCCGGCCAGCAGGTGCCGGGCCAGCAGCAGCAGTCCCAGCAGCAGCAGTCGCAGCAGCACCAGATGGGCGGTCAGCCGCTCGGCCTGCCGTCCGGTGCGCCGCAGCTGCCGGTCGGTCAGGGCGGCCCGATGGGCCAGATGCAGCAGCCGATGGGTCAGCAGCAGATGGGTCAGCAGCAGATGGGCACCATGGGTGGTCAGCAGCAGCTGGTGCAGCCGATGGGCGGCCAGATGCTCCAGCCCATGGGCAACCCGATGGGCCAGATGCAGCCGCAGATGGGCACCATGGGCGGCCAGCAGCAGCTCGCCCCGATGGGCAACCCGATGCAGCAGCAGATGGGCGGCCCGCTGGGTGCGCCGATGCCGCAGCAGCAGGGTCCCGGTGGCGACAGCGCCGCCCGGGTGCTCGCGCTCGCCCAGCAGACCGCCGACCAGGCGATCTCCGAGGCGCGGTCCGAGGCCAACAAGATCGTCGGCGAGGCGCGCAGCCGCGCCGAGGGCCTGGAGCGGGACGCCCGCGCCAAGGCCGACGCGCTGGAGCGGGACGCCCAGGAGAAGCACCGGGTCGCGATGGGCTCGCTGGAGTCCGCCCGGGCCACCCTGGAGCGCAAGGTCGAGGACCTGCGGGCCTTCGAGCGCGAGTACCGGACCCGCCTGAAGTCCTACCTGGAGACCCAGCTGCGCCAGCTGGAGTCGCAGGCGGACGACTCGCTGGCCCCGCCGCGGATCCCGGCCACCGCCTCGCTGCCGCCGGCCGCGTCCTCGATGGCCTCCACCGGTGCACCGTCGTTCGGCGGCCAGAGCTCCTTCGGCGGGAGCGCCCCGTCGTTCGGCGGCCAGAGCTCCTTCGGCGGCAACGGCCAGCCCTCCTTCGGCGGTCAGCCGAGCGGTCCGAGCGCCCCGCAGATGGCTCCGGCCGGGATGACCCAGCCGATGGCCGCGGTCCGCCCGCAGCCGCCGCAGCCCATGCAGCCGATGCAGCAGGCCCCGGCCCCGATGCGCGGCTTCCTGATCGACGAGGACGGCGACAACTAGTCCCGGCCCGCACCCACGAGGGCGCCCCCACCGCACAGCGGTGGGGGCGCCCTCGTGTTCGGCGGCGGGCAGCGGGCAGGCCGCGGGCCCGGCCCCCGCACGGAGCGGGGGCCGGGCCCGTCGGGCTCAGGCCTTGCGCAGCTGGAAGGCCAGGCCGGTGCCCTCGTCGGTGAAGGTGTCCGACTGCCAGTCGGCCGGGCCCTGGGCGAAGTCGGTGGCGAGCACCTCGTCCGCCACCAGTGCGCCGTGCTCCGTGATGGCGGTCACGGTCTCCGCGGTGGCGGACTGCCAGCGGAGCACGATGCGGTCGGCGACGTCCAGGCCGGAGTTCTTCCGGGCCTCCTGGATCTGCCGGATCGCGTCACGGGCGATGCCGAGCAGCTTGAGCTCCGGGGTGATCGCCAGGTCCAGCGCCACCGTGGCACCGGACTCGTTGGCCACCGCCCAACCCTCGCGCGGGGTCTCGGTGATGACCACCTCGTCGGGGGAGAGCGCGATCGGCTCGCCGTTCAGCAGCACCGAGGCCTCGCCGGTGGCCCGCAGGTCGGCGGCCAGCTGCGCCGCGTCCGCCGCGGCCACCGCCTTGGCGACCTCCTGCACGCCCTTGCCGAACCGCTTGCCCAGCGCGCGGAAGTTCGCCTTCGCGGTGGTGTCCACCAGCGAACCGCCCACCGCGGCCAGCGACTCCAGCGCCACCACGTTGAGCTCCTCGGCGATCTGCGCCCGCAGGTCGGCCGGCAGCTCCTCCCAGCCCTGGGCCGCGATCAGCGCCCGGGAGAGCGGCTGACGGGTCTTCACCCCGGACTCGGCGCGGGTGGCCCGGCCCAGCTCGACCAGGCGGCGCACCAGCGCCATGTGCCGGGACAGCTCCGGGTCGATCAGCGCCTCGTCCGCCACCGGCCAGGAGGCCAGGTGCACCGAGGCCGGGGCGGCCGGGTCGACCGGCACCACCAGGTCCTGCCAGACCCGCTCGGTGATGAACGGGGTCAGCGGGGCCATCAGCCGGGTGACCGTTTCCAGTGCCTCGTGCAGGGTCGCCAGCGCCGCCGCGTCGCCCTGCCAGAACCGGCGGCGGCCGCGCCGCACGTACCAGTTGGACAGGTCGTCGACGAAGGCGGAGAGCAGCTTGCCGGCCCGCTGGGTGTCGTAGGCCTCGAGCGCCGCGTCGGTCTCCCCGACCAGCTGGTGCAGCTCGGAGAGCACCCAGCGGTCCAGCTGCGGGCGGTCGGCCGGGGCCGGGTCGGCGGCGCTCGGCGCCCAGCCGGCGGTGCGTGCGTACAGCGCCTGGAAGGCGACGGTGTTCCAGTAGGTCAGCAGGGTCTTGCGGACCACCTCCTGGATGGTGCCGTGGCCGACCCGGCGGGCCGACCAGGGCGAGCCGCCGGCCGCCATGAACCAGCGCACCGCGTCGGCGCCGTGCTGGTCCATCAGCGGGATCGGCTGCAGGATGTTGCCCAGGTGCTTGGACATCTTGCGGCCGTCCTCGGCCAGGATGTGACCCAGGCAGACCACGTTCTGGTAGGACGACTTGTCGAAGACCAGGGTGCCGACCGCCATCAGCGTGTAGAACCAGCCGCGAGTCTGGTCGATCGCCTCGGAGATGAACTGGGCCGGGTAGCGGCGCTCGAACAGCTCCTTGTTCTGGTACGGGTAGCCGTACTGGGCGAAGGGCATCGAACCCGAGTCGTACCAGGCGTCGATCACCTCGGGCACCCGGACCGCGGGGCCGGCGCACTGCGGGCAGTCGAAGGTGACCTCGTCGATGAACGGGCGGTGCGGGTCCAGGCCGCTCTGGTCGGTGCCGGTCAGCTCGGAGAGCTCGGCCAGCGAGCCCACGCAGGTGAGGTGGTCCTGCTCGCAGCGCCAGATCGGCAGCGGGGTGCCCCAGTACCGGTTGCGGGAGAGCGCCCAGTCGATGTTGTTGTTCAGCCAGTCGCCGAAGCGGCCGTGCTTGACCGTCTCCGGGTACCAGTTGGTGGCCTCGTTCTCCCGGATCATCGCGTCCTTGACCGCGGTGGTCCGGATGTACCAGGACGGCTGCGCGTAGTAGAGCAGCGCGGTGTGGCAGCGCCAGCAGTGCGGGTAGCTGTGCTCGTAAGGGAGGTGGCGGAACAGCAGGTCACGGGCCTTCAGGTCGGCGACCAGCGCCTCGTCGGCCTTCTTGAAGAAGACCCCGCCGACCAGCGGGACCTCGGGCGCGAAGGTGCCGTCCGCCTCGACCGGGTTGACCACCGGCAGGCCGTACTTGCGGCAGGTCGCCAGGTCGTCGGCGCCGAAGGCCGGGGCCTGGTGGACGATGCCGGTGCCGTCCTCGGTGGTCACGTACTCGGCGTTGAGCACGTAGTGCGCGTCCGGACCCCCTTCGACCGGAGGAATGGCCACCAGCTCGAACGGGCGCTGGTAGGCCCAGCGCTCCATCTCGGCGCCGGTGAAGGACTCCCCGGTGGTCTCCCACCCCTCGCCCAGCGCCTTGCCGACCAGCGGCTCGGCGACCACCAGCTGCTCGCTGCCGTCGGTGGCGACCACGTAGGTCACCTCCGGGTGCACGGCGGCCGCGGTGTTGGAGACCAGGGTCCACGGGGTGGTCGTCCAGACCAGCAGCGCGGCCCGGCCGGCCAGTGGGCCGCTGGTGAGCGGGAACCGCACGAAGACCGAGGGGTCGACCACGGTCTCGTAGCCCTGGGCCAGTTCGTGGTCCGACAGGCCGGTGCCGCAGCGCGGGCACCAGGGGGCGACCCGGTGGTCCTGGACCAGCAGGCCCTTGTCGAAGATCTGCTTGAGCGACCACCAGACCGACTGGATGTAGGACGGGTCCATGGTCCGGTAGGCCTGGTCCAGGTCGACCCAGTAGCCCATCCGCTCGGTGAGCTTCACGAACTCGCCGGTGTGCCTGGTCACCGACTCGCGGCACTTGGCGTTGAACTCGGCGATCCCGTACTTCTCGATCTCCGGCTTGCCGGAGAAGCCCAGCTCCTTCTCCACCGCGAGCTCCACCGGCAGGCCGTGGCAGTCCCAGCCGGCCTTGCGGGACACGTGGTAGCCCTTCATGGTGCGGTAGCGCGGGAAGACGTCCTTGAAGACGCGGGCCTCGATGTGGTGCGCGCCCGGCATGCCGTTGGCGGTCGGCGGGCCCTCGTAGAAGACCCACTCGGGACGGCCCTCGGACTGCTCCAGGCTGCGCTGGAAGACTTTCTGGTCGCGCCAGAAGCTGAGGATTCCGTGCTCCAGGGCGGGCAGGTCGACCTGGGCGGGGACGGGGTTGTACGTGGTCACTGCGCCTCCGGCGGATGCGTGGACGGGCATTCCGACGGAGGGACGAGGCGGCGTGCGCCCCGCGGTACCACCCTCCTTGGCCGCCGCGGCACTGCCGACGGCCCACTCCTTGGGTTTGCGGCCGGTTCTACCGGGCCCGCGGACGGGCCGTTCTTCCGGCGGCTCCGGGGTGATCTTCCCGCCGCGCACACCCCCGGGCTCGCACCGTCCCCGGGTCGCTCATGGCTGCGTACGTCGGTACTCGTCCCATCTGCGCCTTGCCGGCCCAGTCTATAGGGACCGCGCAAGCGGTTTGGGCCAGCCGCGCGGGGCGTCCGGGCCGGCGGTGGTTAGCCGGTGGTGATCTGGGCACAACCTTGTCACTGCCCAGCCGTCGGAGCCCCTGGCGGCTGCCCGAGTGGGATCACCGACTGGCATCGGTATGTCCCGTTGTGGCCGGTTTCGATCAGGATTATCGTTCCGGCACCAGTGGCCGACGGGAACCGTCGGCCGGAGTCATTCGTAGATGGGGTCGAAGCCATGGCTGAGAAGGCATCGGGCACGGGAACCGCCACCCGGCGGCTCCGCAAGGCCGTGGCAGGCGACCAAGGGGAGGGTTCCGTGACCACGACACGGCGCAAGACAAGCACCAGCTCCGGGCGGGGCGCGGCCGCCAGCCGCACCCACACCCCGGCCGGCAGCGGAGCGCGCGCCGTCGCCGCGGGGGCCGGAGCGGAGTCGGTGGACCCGGCCGAGCTGCCGGTCCGCACGGGCGAGGAGCCCTGGACGGCGACCGAGGTCACCGAGCTGCACTCCGAGCTGAACGGGGAGCTGATCCGGCTGCGGGAGGAGATCGAGGCCGCCGAGGCCGCGCTCACCGGCCTGATGCGGGACTCCAACGACGGCGCCGGCGACGACCAGGTGGACGCCGGCACCAAGAACATCAACCGGGAGAGCGAACTCGCGCTGGCCAACAACGCCAGGGAGATGCTCGACCAGACCGAGCGCGCGCTGGCGCGCCTGGAGGGCGTCGGCTTCGGCGTCTGCGAGTCCTGCGGGCAGGCGGTCGGCAAGGCCCGGCTGCAGGCCTTCCCGCGCGCCACACTGTGCGTGTCCTGCAAGGCGAAGCAGGAGCGCCGCTGACCGCACCGCCCAAGGGTCGCCGTCGACGGGGGAGTGGCGGCGTCCCGGGGGCCCGGGTTCGAGCCGGTGCGCGGCCTGCGTGCCGTACCCTCGACCCCGTAACGTCGGCCCCCTTTTCGGCAGCGGAGCGGATCATCACTACCCCAGGTTCCCCCCAGACCCAGGACGAGCCCACCGGGCCCGTCGAGGCCGCGTCCGCCGCTGCCGGTCCGACCGGCGCCGAGTCGACCGGGCCGGCCGCCGTGGAGGCGCCCGAGAGCGCCGGGGCCAGTGCCGTCGAGGGCGGCCAGGCGGCCCGGCGCCGCCGGCTCGGCGTGCTGTTCTCGGTCGCACTGCTCGCCTACCTGATCGACCTGGGCAGCAAGCTGCTGGTGGTGGCCAAGCTGGAGGGCCGCTCGCCGATCCGGATCATCGGCGACGTGATGACCCTTCAGGTGATCCGCAACCCCGGTGCCGCCTTCGGCATGGGCCAGACCCTGACCATCGTCTTCACGCTGATCGCGGCCGCCGTGATCGTGGTGATCTGGCGGATCTCGCGCCGGCTGTACAGCCTGCCCTGGGCCGTCGCGCTGGGCCTGCTGCTCGGCGGGGCGCTGGGCAACCTGACCGACCGGCTGTTCCGCTCGCCCGGGGTGCTGCGCGGCCACGTGGTGGACTTCATCTCGGTCCAGCACTTCGCGGTCTTCAACCTGGCCGACTCGGCGATCGTCTGCGGCGGCATCCTGGTGGTGCTGCTCTCCTTCCGCGGCAGCAACCCGGACGGCTCCACCCACCGCACCGCCGCCTGAGCCCCGTGACGGCGCGGGAGGCCGCGCCCGGTGCGGCATACTCGTACGGGTGAGTACCGCAGCGCAGATCCGCACGCTTCCCGTACCGGACGGCCTCGAGGGCGAGCGTCTCGACGCCGCCCTAGCCCGCATGTTCGGATTCTCCCGGACGAAGGCCGCCGAGCTGGCCGCCGAGGGCAAGGTCCGGATCGACGGCACCACGGTCGGCAAGTCCGAGCGGGTCACCGCCGGCGCCTGGCTGGAGGTCGAGATGCCGGCCCCCGCCGCCCCGGTCCAGGTGGTGCCGCAGCACGTCGAGGGCATGCGGATCGTCCACGACGACGAGGACATCGTGCTGGTCGACAAGCCGGTCGGGGTGGCCGCCCACCCGTCCCCGGGCTGGACCGGGCCGACCGTGATCGGCCACCTGGCCGCCGCCGGCTACCGGATCTCCACCTCCGGCGCGGCCGAGCGCCAGGGCGTCGTGCACCGCCTGGACGTCGGCACCTCGGGCCTGATGGTGGTGGCCAAGTCCGAGCGCGCCTACACCGACCTCAAGCGCCAGTTCCACGACCGGATCACCGACAAGCGCTACCACACCCTGGTGCAGGGCCACCCGGACCCGATGAGCGGCACGGTGGACGCGCCGATCGGCCGCCACCCCAGCTCCGACTGGAAGTGGGCGGTGACCAGGGAGGGCAAGCCCTCGGTCACCCACTACGACCTGATCGAGGCCTACCGGGCCGCCTCGCTGCTCTCGATCAAGCTGGAGACCGGCCGCACCCACCAGATCCGGGTGCACATGTCGGCGCTGCGCCACCCCTGCGTCGGCGACCTGACCTACGGCGCCGACCCGACGCTGGCCAAGCGCCTGGGCCTGACCAGGCAGTGGCTGCACGCGGTCTCGCTCGGCTTCGAGCACCCCGCGGACGGCGAGTGGGTGGAGTTCTCCAGCGAGTACCCCGAGGACCTGCGCGGGGCGCTGGACGCGATCGCGGCGGAGAGCTGATGGAGATCCGGATCGCCGCCTCGGCCGCCGACCTGGAGCTGACCCGGCAGGTCCGCCGCGAGGTCTTCGTGGTCGAGCAGGAGATCCCGGAGGAGCTCGAGTACGACGCGCTCGACGCCACCTCGGTGCACCTGCTCGCGCTCGGCGCCGACGGTGCGCCGCTCGGCACCGCCCGGCTGATCAGCGGCGCCGAGGCGTACGAACTGACCGGGCTGGCCGGCCGGGTGCTGCTGGGCCGGCTCGCGGTGGTCGAGGCGGCCCGCGGCACCGGGCTCGGTGCGGCGCTGGTGCGCGCGGTCGAGCAGGCCGCCCGCGAACTCGGCGCCAAGGAGTGCGAACTGCACGCCCAGGTGCAGGCGCTCGGCTTCTACGAGCGGCTCGGCTACACCGCCGAGGGCCCGGTCTACCAGGACGCCGGGATCCCGCACCGCACCATGGTCCGCACGCTCTGACCCGTACCCCCGTTGGGGCTCGCGCCCGTTGCCACTACGCTCTGGGGCGGCAACGAGCCACCGACCCGGACGGGGGACCCATGCGTTACCTGGTGCGCGACCGGATATTCGCCTTCCACGAAGAGGCCTGGATCGAGACCGAGCACCGCGAGAAGGTCTACCGGGTCAACAAGAAGCTGCTGCGGCTGCGCAGCACCTTCCACCTGGTGGACACCGAGGGCACCGTGGTCGCCTCGCTCGTGCGCAAGGCGCTGACGATCCACCACACGATCCTGATCAGCCATCAGGGCGAGCACATCGCCAAGATCAGCAAGCGGATGTTCTCGTTCTTCGGCGACCGGTTCAAGGTCAAGCTGGCGGACGGCCGGCGGCTGAGGATCGTCGGCAACTACTGGGACCGCGAGTTCGACATCCAGCACGACGGGACCACGCTGGCGCACATCTCCCGGCGCTGGTTCAGCCTGCGCGACACCTGGGCGGTGGACGTGCTGAGCCAGCAGGAGGCGACCCTGCTCCTGGTGCTGGCGGTCTGCGTGGACCACACCCTGGAGGACCTGAGGGAGCGTTAGCCCTCCTCGGCGGTGGTGCGCAGCCGGGGCAGTGCCTCGGGGTGCTCGGTGCGCAGGTAGGCGATCAGGTCCTCGCGCACCGCGGCGCGCAGCTCGAAGGTCTCGTCCGGGCTGCGGGCCGTCATGGTGGCCCGCACCACGATGGTGCTCGGGGTGGCGTCGACCACTCGCAGCGCCCACTCCTGGCCGTCCCAGTGGCTGCTGGCGGCCAGCGTCTCGCGCAGCCGCTCGCGCAGCGCCGGCACCGGGGTGGCGTGGTCCAGGTGGAGCAGCACCGAGGCGAGCAGCCCCGGGTCCCGGCGGGTCCAGTTCTCGAACGGCTTGCTGACGAAGTAGGAGACCGGCACCACCAGCCGGCGGTAGTCCCACAGCCGCACCACCAGGTAGGAGAGGGTGATCTCCTCCACCGTGCCCTGCTGGCCCTCCACCACCACGGTGTCGCCGATCCGCACCGTGTCGCTGAAGGCGATCTGCAGGCCGGCGAAGAAGTTGCCCAGGGTCCCCTGGGCGGCGACGCCGGCCACGATGCCCAGGATCCCGGCCGAGGCCAGCAGGCTGGCGCCCAGGGTGCGGGCGGCGGTGAAGGTCAGCAGCATCACGGCCATGGTGACCACCGCGATCAGCGCGCTCACCACCCGGCGCAGCATGCCCAGCTGGGTGCGGACCCGCTGCAGCCGGGCCGGGTCCCCGGCGCTCGTCTCGTAGCGCAGCAGCACCCCGTCCAGCACGGCCGCGCTGACCCGCACGACCAGCCAGCCGGTGGCGGCGAGGGCCACCAGCACCAGGGCGTGCCGCAGGTCGGGGTCGTCCACCAGGTGCGGGGCGGCGAGCAGCAGGCCGGTGGCCACCACGAACTGGAGCGGGACCCGGCAACGGCGCAGCGGGGCCCAGAGCGGCGATTCGGGGTGCCGGGCGGCGGCCCGCTGCAGCGACCGGTCCACCAGCCAGCCGGTGGCGAGGGTGACCGCGGTGACCGCGAGCAGGGTCAGCAGGAGCCGGAGCACAGGGTCACGATAGCCGTGAAAGCTGACAAACCATCCCATTGCTGACCTGGTGTCAGGCCGGGGTCACCGGACGGCCCCGGGCGCTACGGTTGCCCGGAACCGCCCGTCCCAGGAGGCCCAGATGGCGACCGAGAGCACCGACCCCGCCGGCAGATCCGGGGCCGATCCGGCCGCGGCCGAGGAGGCGGTGGGCCGCCGGCTGCTGCGGCTGCGGACCGAGCGCGGGCTGACCCAGCGTTCGGTGGCCGAGCCCGCCTACACCGCCGCCTACGTCTCCACCGTCGAGGCGGGCCGGGCCCGCCCGTCGGAGGCGGCGCTGCGGCACTTCGCCGAGCGGCTCGGGGTGAGCGCCCGGGAGCTGGCCACCGGGCAGTCCGAGCGGCTGGGCGCCGAGCTGCGGCTGCGGCTGGCCGACATCCGCCGCCGGCTCAGCGACGGCGAGCCGGAGCAGGCCGCCGACGAGTACGCCGAGCTGGCGGCGCAGGCCCGGGCGGCCGACCTGCCCGCCGAGCAGGCCGCGGCGCTGACCGGGCTCGGCGAGTGCGCGGTGGAGACCGGGGAACTGCAACGGGCGATCGAGCTGTTCCAGCAGGCCGAGCTGCTGCTGGTGGACGCGCCGCTGCCGCAGCGGGTGCCGGCCGTCCGCGGCCGGGCGGTGGCCCACCTGCTGGCCGGCGACCTGCGCTACTCCTGCTACCTGTTGGAGAACGCGATCGAGCAGCTGACCGCGGCGGGGCTGCCGGACCCGGCGGCGCTGCTGCTGCTCTACGCCACGGTGATCACCCCGTACCTGGACCTCGGCGCGCCGACCCGGGCGGCGCGGGCCGCCGAGCTGGCCCTGGCGCTGGCCCCGCAGGTGGACGACCCGGCGCTGCTGGCCCGGCTGCACCGCGGGGTGGCCCGCACCCTGCTGGCCGAGGGCCGCACGGCGGAGGCGGACGCCGCGCTGACCCGGGCCCAGGAGCTGTACCAGCAGCTCGGCCTGCGCACCGAGCTCGCCCACTGCCACTGGATGCGCGGCTACCTGAACGCCCAGGACGGGGACCCGGCCCAGGCCGAACTGGAGCTGCGCACCGCCCGCACCCTGCTGGCCCGTCCGCGCGGCTCGCTCTACACCGCACAGCTGGACGTCGAACTGGCCGACGTCCTGCGCCGGCGCGGGCACCACGCCGAGGCGGCCCGGCTGCTGGGCCGACTGCCGGACACCGTCGGCCCGGTGCACCGGGCCGCGGCGCACCGGCTGCGCGCCCTGATCGCCGAGGACGCGGGGGAGCAGGAGGCGGCCGAGGCCGAGTACCGGGCCGCGCTGGCCCTGCTGCGGCCCACCGGGGCCACCGGCGACCTGGCCGACCTGTGCCGGCTGCTCGGCGACCTGCTGCGGCGCACCGGCCGGGCGGAGCAGGCGCTGGACACCTACCGCCTGGGCCTGACCCGGCTGACCGCCCGGGGCACCACCACTCTGGGCCCGCCGCCCCTGGAGCCCGGCGCCTGAAGCCGGCCCGGCCGATCCGGCCGAGGGGGCGGCTCGGCGGGAATTGTCATACAGGGCCTAGGATCGTTTTCCGTGGAGCTGCGGGGACGGATCAAGGTGACGCGGCGTCGGGTACTGGCCCTCGGGCTGGCCCTGGCGGTGCTGGTCGGGCTCGGCGGGGCGGCGGTCGCGTTCGGTGGTGAACAACCGGTCCGGGTCGAGGAGCGGTTCCTCACCATGCCCGAGGCACCGGGCAGTTCCGCCACGGTGTCGATCGACACCTCGTTCTTCACCACCGGCAGCTCGCCGCGCCCCGCGGTACTGCTCGCGCACGGCTTCGGCGGCAGCAAGGCCGACGAGGTGGGGGAGGCCCAGCAGCTGGCCCGGTCCGGCTACGCGGTGCTCACCTGGTCGGCCCGCGGGTTCGGCCGGTCCACCGGGAAGATCGGGCTGAACGCGCAGGACGGCGAGGTGCAGGACGTCAAGCACCTGGTGGACTGGCTGGCCCAGCGGCCCGAGGTGCAGCTGGACGGCCCCGGTGACCCGGACGTCGGGATCACCGGCGCCTCGTACGGCGGGGCGATCTCGCTGCTAGCCGCTGCCGCCGACCCGCGGATCAAGGCGATCGCCCCGGTGATCACCTGGTGGGACCTGTCCCAGGCGCTCTTCCCGCAGAACCTGCAGGGCCCCGGCGCACCTGACGGGGTGTTCAAGAAGCTGTGGGCCGGGATCTTCTTCACCTCCGGCTCGGCCGGCGACCTGACCGCCTCCACCACCGGCAAGCCCGCCCCCGCCCGGCCCGCCGCGGGCCCGCCCGGCTGCGGCCGGTTCACCGACGAGCTGTGCGCGATGTACGACCGGGTGGCCACCGCCGGGCGCCCGGACGCCGACGCCGTCGCGCTGCTCAGGAAGTCGAGCCCCTCGACTTTCGCCTCCGGCATCAAGGTCCCCACCCTGGTGGTCCAGGGCCAGCAGGACTCGCTCTTCCCGCTCGACCAGGGCGACCAGATGGCCCGGGCGATCGCCGCCAACGGCGCGCCGGTCTCGGTGGACTGGTTCGCCGGCGGGCACGACGGCGGCACCGAGACCAGCGACCGGGTGAACGGCCGGATCACCGCCTGGTTCGACCACTACCTCAAGAAGAACGGCGCCGACACCGGCCCGGCCTTCCGGGTCACCCGCACCGGCGGCGTCGACTCCACCGGCTTCCAGGCCGTGCTGCGCGGCGCGGACGCCGACCACTACCCGGGGCTGGGCGGCACCCAGACCCGCCAGGTCCAGCTGACGGGTGCCCAGCAGACCGTCGCCAACCCGCCCGGCGGTGCCCCGCCCGCGATCTCCACCTTGCCGGGCCTGGGCGCCCTGGCCCAGGCCTCCCAGCTCGGGCTCGGCCTCTCGCTGGACTTCCCCGGGCAGTCCGCCACCTTCGACTCGGCACCGCTGGCCACCGGCGTGCAGCTGACGGGCAGTCCGACCGTGCGGCTGGACGTGGCCGCCGACCGGCCGGACGCTGTGCTCTTCGCCAAGCTCTACGACCTGGGCCCGGACGGGAAGCAGGTGCTGCCCCAGCAACTGGCGGCCCCCGTGCGGATCAGCGGCAGCGGCACCGTCGCGCTGCCCGCCGTCGACCACGCCTTCGCGGCCGGCCACCGGCTGCGCCTGGTCCTGGCCGCCACCGACCTGGCCTACGCCTCCCCGGCCGCTCCCGCCACCTACCGGGTGAGCGTGACCGGCCCGCTCACCCTGCCGGTCGACCCCGGCCTGCACGTCGAGCCCACCCCGCTGCCGGCCCGCACCTGGGTGCTGCCGCTGCTCGCGCTGGCCGCGGCCGCCGCGCTGCTGCTCACCGCCCGGCGCCGGCGCGCGGTGGGGCCGCCGGATCCGGCGCTGGCCGAGGTCCCGCTGCAGATCACCGGGCTCAGCAAGCGGTACAAGGGGTCCACCGACCGGTACGCGGTGCGCGAGCTGTCGCTGCGGGTCGAGCGGGGCCAGGTGCTCGGGCTGCTCGGCCCCAACGGCGCCGGCAAGACCACCACGCTGCGGATGCTGATGGGGCTGATCCGCCCGGACGCGGGCGAGATCCGGATCTTCGGGCACGCGGTGCGCCCCGGCGCGCCGGTGCTCTCCCGGGTCGGCGCCTTCGTCGAGGGGGCCGGCTTCCTGCCGCACCTGAGCGGGCGGGCCAACCTGGAGCTGTACTGGCGCGCCACCGGCCGCCCCGCCGCCGACGCCCACCTGGCCGAGGCGCTGGAGATCGCCGACCTCGGCGAGGCGCTGGACCGCGCGGTGCGCACCTACTCCCAGGGCATGCGGCAGCGCCTGGCGATCGCCCAGGCCATGCTCGGCCTGCCCGACCTGCTGATCCTGGACGAGCCGACCAACGGCCTGGACCCGCCGCAGATCCGCGAGATGCGCGAGGTGATGATCCGTTACGCGGCCACCGGACGGACCGTCATCGTCTCCAGCCACCTGCTGGCCGAGGTGGAGCAGACCTGCACCCACCTGGTGGTGATGGACCGCGGCCGGCTGGTCACGGCGGGCGAGGTCAGCGCGATCGTCGGGGCCGGCGAGCTGCTGCTGGTCGGCACCCCGGCCTCGTTCGGACCCGCCGAGCTGGCCACGGCGGCCGAGAAGGCCGGCGCGCTCGACGGGATCGGCGAGGTGGAGGTGGTCGGGCACGGGCTGCTGGTCCGCCTGGACGGGATGACGGCCACCGAGCTGATCGCCGAGCTGGTCCGGCTGGACGTGCCGGTGGAGCGGGCCGGGCCGCACCGCCGGCTGGAGGACGCGTTCCTGGCACTGATCGGAGGAAACGGGTGACCGCGGTACTGGACGACCGGGCGGCGGGCTACCGCCCGCAGCACACCCTGCCGCTGCGGGTGGAGGCGCTGCGCCAGCTGCGCCGCCGGCGCACCCTGGTGATCTTCGCGGTGCTGGTGGCGCTGCCGGTGATCGTGCTGGCCGCGTTCCAGATCGGCGGCACGCCGACCCGGGCCGACCGGACCACCTTCATCGAGCTGGCCACCGCCTCCGGGCCCAATTTCGCCGCCACGCTGCTCTTCATGGGCACCGGCTTCCTGCTGGTGATCCCGGTCGCGCTGTTCTGCGGGGACACGGTGGCGGCCGAGGCGGGCTGGTCCTCGCTGCGCTACCTGCTGGCCGCGCCGGTGCCGCGGGCCCGGCTGCTGGTGAACAAGCTGGTGGTCGGGCTGGCCTTCTCGGCGGTGGCGATCCTGCTGCTGCCGCTGGTCGGGCTGGCGGTGGGCACGGCCGCGTACGGCTGGGGCGACCTGAAGCTGCCCACCGGCGGCTCGCTCTCGGCGGTGGAGGCGCTGCCACGGCTGGCGATCGCGGTGGCCTTCGTGATCCTCAGCGAGGTGGTGGTGGGGGCGCTGGCCTTCTTCCTGTCCACGGCCACCGACGCGCCGCTGGGCGCGGTGGGCGGCGCGGTCTTCCTCTCCATCATCACCGGCGTGCTGGACGCGATCACCGCGCTGGGCGGTCTGCGCGAGTGGCTGCCGGCCCACTGGCAGTACTCCTGGGCGGACGCCCTGCAGCCGCAGCTGGAGTGGGGCGGGATGATCCAGGGGGTCACCCTGTCGCTGTCGTACGCGGTGGTGCTGCTGGCGCTGGCCTTCCGGCGGTTCGGGGTGAAGGACATCGTGTCCTGACCGCGTGTCCTGACCGGATGTCCTGGTGGCGCGTCCTGATCGCGGGGCGGGATCGCGCGGTGGGGGAGGATGGACCGCGTACCTGTCCTCGAACGACGTCTCGGAGAACCAACCCGTGGCCCAGATCCTCCTGCTCCACTCCGCGTACGGCCTGCGCCCCGCCGTGCACCAGGCCGCCGACCGGTTGCGGGCGGCCGGGCACCAGGTGACCGTGCCCGACCTGTACGACGGGCGGACCTTCGAGGACGTCGAGGAGGGCATGGCGTACAAGGAGGAGCTCGGCTCCGAGGAACTGCTGCGCCGGGCGGTCGCCGCGGCCGCGCCGCTGCTCGCCGACGGCGGCCGGCTGGTCTACGCGGGCTTCTCGCTGGGCGCCTCGCTGGCCCAGAACCTCGCGCTGGCCGACGAGCGGGCGCTCGCGCTGCTTCTGCTGCACGGCACCTCCGACATCCGCGAGGGTGCGCAGACCGAAGTCCAGGTGCAGCTGCACCTGGCCGACCCGGACCAGTTCGAGTCCGAGGACTGGCAGAACGCCTGGTACCTGGGCATGCGCAAGGCCGGTGCCGAGGTGGAGGTGCACCGCTACCGCGGGGCCGGCCACCTGTACACCGACCCCGAGCTGCCCGACTACGACGCCGAGGCGGCCGAGCGGACCTGGGCGGTCGCGCTCGACTTCCTCGACGAGGTGGCGCAGGAGGACTGACGGACCGTCAGTCGCGCGGCGGGTAGCCGTAGGGCGGCTGGCCCGGCGGCTGCGCCGGCGGCGGCGGGACGGGCCCGCCGAAGCCGGGGCGGTCGGCGGGCGGCTGGGGCTGGGGCTGGGGCTGGGGCTGCGGCTGGGGTGCGCCGAAGGAGGGCTGGCCGAACGGGGGCCGGCCGAACTGGGGCGGCCCCATCTGCCCGGGCAGCGGGGCGAGCGGGGCGGTGGCGCCGCTCCGGGTGGCGAGCACCACCACGGCGAACACCAGGCCGAGCAGCACCTGAGCCACCAGGTCCAGGTTGAGCAGCAGGTTCGGCACCAGGGGCGAGCCGAACGAGTTCCGGCCCTCGGATCCCGAGGTCAGCAGGTTGAGCTCGTTGACCGCCAGCGCGTACCCGCCGGCCAGCAGCAGCACGGTGCCGCCCGCCCGGATCCAGCTGCGCCCGCTGAAGGCCGCGACGATCATCACGATCAGGGCCACCGCGGTGGCGGTGTCCCAGGGGCTGAAGAAGACCGGGATGTCGGCGACGGCGCCGTGGTAGTCGCCCCAGAGCGCGAACTTCAGGTAGCCGGCGCCCGCCCGGTTCAGGTCGAAGGCCAGGATCCCGAGCTGCAGCAGCAGCTCCAGGACCAGGATCGCCGCCAGCCCCGGCAGCGCCCCGCCCCTCGGGCGCGGTGGCGAGAACGGCGCCGGGGCGAACGGCTGGACCGGCGGGCTGTAACTCATCGACTCCCCCTCAGGACGCGCGGTCGGCGGTCGATCCACCACTCCTCGCAACCCGAGAGACTAGCGCGCGCGGGGCGGCCCCGGCAGGGCCGCCCCGCGCTCTGCTACCTGCTCGTTACGCGCTCCAGGCCGAGGGCCCGAGCAGCGTCTTCACCTCGCTGGCGAAGGCGGTGTCGGGGTTCACCAGGAAGCCCAGCTCGTAGAGCACGTCCCGCTGCCGACTGGTGGTCAGCAGCCGGACCGGCACGTCGCCCGGGTGCGCCTGCAGGGTGGCCTTGAGCTCGCGGACCACGTGCGCGTTGATCTTCGGGTAGGGCACCGTGATCTGCACCGGGGGCTTGCCGCCGTGCTCGGCCGAGGAGATGTCCAGGGTGGTCAGCTCCTGGCCGAAGATGCTCAGCGCGCCGTCGCGCTCGTTGAGCCGGCCGCGGGCCGAGACCACGTTGTCCTCGACCATCTGATCGGCCATCAGGTTGTAGGTGGCCGGGAAGAAGAGCACCTCGACCGAGCCGTCGCGGTCGGCCAGGGTGATGATCGCCCAGGCGTTGCCCGCCTTGTTGATCCGCCGGTCCACGTTGGTGATCAGGCCGGACAGCCGCACCTCGCCCTCGGTGCGGCCCGAGCCCATCAGCTCGGCGATCGAGACGTCGCGGTTGCGGGCCAGGATGTGCTCGGCGCCGTCCAGCGGGTGGCTGGAGACGTACAGGCCGAGCATCTCGCGCTCCAGGCCGAGCAGTTGCTTGCGCGGCCACTCGCGGTCGCTGAGCTCGAAGTCGAGGCCGATGGCGGGGGTGTCGCCGCCGGTGTCCAGCGCGCCGAACAGGTCGTCCTGGCCGATCGCCTGCTGCTTCTTGACCCCGGTGACGGCGTCGATCGCGTTCTCGTGCACCGCGACCAGGGACTGGCGGGTGTGGCCGAGCGAGTCGAAGGCGCCGGCCTTGATCAGCGAGTCGATGGTGCGCTTGTTGCAGGCGACCAGCTCGACCTTGTCCAGGAAGTCCGCGAAGGAGGTGTACTTGCCCTTCTCCTTGCGGGTCCTGATCAGCGACTCGATCACCGGGACGCCGACGTTGCGCACCGCCTTGAGGCCGAAGCGCACGTCCGAGCCGACGGCGGTGAAGTCGACCACCGACTCGTTGACGTCGGGGGAGAGGATCTTGATGCCCATCGCCCGGCACTCGGCCAGGTAGACGGCCATCTTGTCCTTGTCGTCCGCCACCGAGGTGAGCAGGGCGGCCATGTACTCGGCCGGGAAGTTCGCCTTGAGGTAGGCGGTCTGGTAGGAGACCAGTCCGTAAGCGGCGGAGTGCGACTTGTTGAACGCGTACCCGGCGAACGGGACCAGCACGTCCCACACCGCCTGGATCGCCTCGTCCGAGTAGCCGCGCTCCTTGCAGCCCGCGTGGAACGGGACGAACTCCTTCTCCAGGACCTCTTTCTTCTTCTTGCCCATCGCGCGGCGGAGCAGGTCGGCCTGGCCCAGGCTGTAGCCGGCCAGCACCTGCGCGGCTCGCTGCACCTGCTCCTGGTAGACGATCAGGCCGTAGGTGGGGCCGAGGACCTCCTTGAGCGGCTCCTCCAGCTCCGGGTGGATCGGCACGATCTCCTGCTGGCCGTTCTTGCGCAGCGCGTAGTTCGTGTGCGAGTTCATGCCCATCGGGCCCGGGCGGTACAGCGCCGAGACGGCGGAGATGTCGGCGAACTCGGTGGGCTTCATCAGGCGCAGCAGGGCGCGCATGGGGCCGCCGTCGAGCTGGAAGACGCCCAGCGTGTCGCCGCGGGCCAGCATCTGGTAGGTCGTCGGGTCGTCGAGCGGGATCTTCTCGATGTCGACCTCGACGCCCCGGTTGGCCCGGATGATCTGCAGGCAGTGATCGATGATGCCCAGGTTGCGCAGACCCAGGAAGTCCATCTTGATCAGGCCCATGGATTCGCACGACGGGTAGTCGAATCCGGTGATGATCACGCCGTCCTTGTCCCGCTTGTGCAGCGGGATCAGGTCCAGCAGGGGCGTGGAGGAGAGGATGACCGCGGCGGCGTGCACGCCGGTGCCGCGGATCAGGCCCTCGATGCCGATGCCGGTGTCGATGATCTTCTTGACGTCCGGCTCGTTGGCGTACATCTGCCGGATCTCGGCGCCCTCGTTGTACCGCGGGTGCGACTCGTTGAAGAGATCGGCGAGCGGGACGCCCTTGCCCATCACGTCCGGCGGCATCGCCTTGGTGATCCGGTCGCCCATCGCGAAGGGGTAGCCGAGAATTCGGCTCGAGTCCTTGACCGCGGCCTTCGCCTTGATGGTGCCGAAGGTGTTCACCTGGGCGGTGTACGCCTCGCCGTACTTCTCGGTG
Source organism: Streptomyces tateyamensis (assembly GCF_003205575.1). Classification (GTDB taxonomy): domain Bacteria; phylum Actinomycetota; class Actinomycetes; order Streptomycetales; family Streptomycetaceae; genus Kitasatospora; species Kitasatospora tateyamensis. Next base: position 74,366 of record NZ_PYBW01000011.1, on the reverse strand, counting down.
ACGTAACGCACCATCTGGTCGCGCTGGCGGTCGTCGAAGTCGATGTCGACATCGGGGGGGTTGATGCGCTCGGGGTTGAGGAACCGCTCGAAGAGGAGGTCGTGCTCCAGCGGGTCCAACTGCGTGATGCCAGTGAGGTAAGCGACCATCGAGCCTGCCGCCGAGCCACGGCCGGGGCCCACGGGGATGCCGTTGTTGCGGCCGTACTCGCAGATGTCGGCGACCACGAGGAAGTAGGCGTCGAACCCCATCGGGGTGATGACGCCCATCTCGAGTTCGACCCGGTCCAGCACCTCCTGGCTCGGGTTGTCGCCGTAGCGGCGGTGCAGGCCGAGCTCGATCTTCTTACGCAGGTAGGAGGCCTGGGTCTCGCCCTCGGGGACGTCGAACTGCGGCATCCGGTCGACGTATTCGAACACCTCGTCGTAGGCGCCGATCCGCTCGGCGATCACCAGGGTGTTGTCGCAGGCCTCCGGCAACTCGCTGAAGAGCTCCCGCATTTCGGCAGGTGTCTTGATGTAGTAGCCGGAGCCGCCGAACTTGAGCCGGTTCGGGTCGTCCTTGTTTTTGCCGGTGCCGACACAGAGAAGGTTGTCGTGGGCATCGGCCTGGTCTTCGGTGACGTAGTGCGAGTCATTGGTTGCGAGCAGCGGGAGTCCGAGCTGCTTGCCGAGCCGCAGCAGATCGGCACGAACGTCCCGCTCGATGGACAGGCCGTGGTCCATCAGCTCCAGGAAGAAGTTCTCCTTCCCGAAGATGTCGCGGTAGGTGGAGGCGGCCTCGATCGCCTCCTCGTACTGACCCAGTCGCAGTCGGGTCTGGACCTCGCCGGAGGGGCACCCGGTGGTGGCGATGATCCCCTTGGCATGCTGGGCCAGGAGCTCGCGGTCCATCCTGGGCTTGGTGTAGTAGCCCTCCATCGACGCGAGCGAGGAGAGCTTGAAGAGGTTGCGCAGGCCCGAGGCGTTCTCCGCCCACATGGTCATGTGGGTGAAACGCCCGCCACCGGAGACGTCCTTACCGCCCTCACCGTCCGTGTTGGCCGGCCGCTTGCCGCCAGGAGACCAGAACACCTGCTTCTTGTGGAAGCGGGACTCGGGCGCGAGGTAGGCCTCGATCCCGATGATCGGCTTGACCGAGGTCCCCTTGGACTTCTGGAAGAACTCGTAGGCACCGAACATGTTCCCGTGGTCACTCATCGCGATCGCAGGCATCCCCTGCCGCTCGACCTCGGCGAACAGCTTGCTGTTCTTGGCAGCCCCGTCGAGCATCGAGAACTCAGTGTGAACGTGCAGGTGCACAAAGCCATCTGGCACAGGGGGTCTCCTCACACACCACTGGGAAGATACCCACCCTAACGGCGCCAGGAGCCTGCTCCTGTCACCCGAATCGGTGGGCCTGGTGGAGGACGCTCGGCGTCCCGTGTTGTCTGTCACGCCGAGCGCCACCGATTCCGCGCGGACGTCTCATACCGGACGCTGAGCCTCAGCTGCCAGCTGGGCGCACATCTCGTCCTCGTTCAGCTGCAGCAAGGCACCGAGCAGGTAGTTGCGCATCAGGTGGACGGCCCCGGCCGGGTACTCAGTGATCGTGCTAGGTGGTACTTCTTCGCGCATCGCCGGATCGGTCAGCGCTTGAGCCAGTACCTCGGTAGCGATCCGCTCGGCCACCCAGTGATACGTGCGCTCTTTGAAAGCGACGGTCAGGTGCAGGGAGGGTGCGTCACCGACCGTGTATGGAGAGTGCACATAGCCGCGCGGGAGCCAGAAGACATCCCCTGGCGCGAGGGTGTATGTCTCCTTCGGCGGAGTGTTGGCCAGGAACCGCAACTGCTCCGGCGTGAAGCCGTCGGTGTGGTAGGAGCCGTACTCCCGGACCGGGTTCACCACGAACGGATCGTGCACCGGCCATGCCTTGGGGCCGGAGAGCTGCAGGATCAGCGTCACGTACGGGTCGTAGTGGTACTTGAGCCCCTGAGCCCCGGGTGGCGTCAGGTACGCGTTGACGTGCACTCCGTACCCGGTCTCCTGGCGCAACACGTGGTGCAGGTCCGCGAGGGCGGGGACCAGCCTTTCCAGCGAGCGCAGTGAGATCGTTCCGCCGGCGTTCAGGTGTTCCCGTAGCGCGCCAGGCCGGGGGAGGTCCTCGTCCGCATAGAGGTGGCGCTCCAAAATCTTGCTGTTCTTGAGCAAGGAGACGTTGCGTGTGGCCAAGCAGTTGGTGTCGATCAGCCGGTCGACCTCGGCGAGCGTGAGGTAACGCTCGAAGAGGAGCGGGTCACGGTGGTACCGCCTGGGCTCGCGCGGCCAACTGGAAAGCACGGCCTCGGGGTCATCGATCAGAAAGGTGAGGGACATGGCTGGTCCTTCGCTCGGGTCAGGTGGAAGGAGCCGTGGGGCGGCCACAGCCGCCCCACGGTTCGAACGGTGATGCCGTTCGCCGGGCGAGCCGGTCAGGCCTGGCGCTCCCGCGCCAGCCAGGCCTCGGCGAAGCTGGTGATCTCGTCGCGGGTCATCCGCAGCTCTCGGCCCGCGCCGTCGGCCTTGGTGTCTCCCAGGGCATAGCCGCCGCCGGCAAGCTCGGCCACGCTGATGCAGTCCTCCATGGAGCCGTCGTTGGTCCCGCCGCCGCACAGCGCGGCGAAGGGGCCGGTCACGTCCCGCTCGTAGAGGTTGGGGCTGGTGTCGTCCATGTCTCACCTTTCACGGGTTGGTTGCGCCAGCAGGCGCGACCTGCCATTCCGCTGTCGGTTGACGGCGGAAAGCGGAGTGGGCCCGGCGTGCTGCGCTCAGTGGGCCCGGGAGGTCAGGTGCTGATAGCGGATGGTCTTGCTGCCCCAGCGGTAGTGCTGGAGGGGGCGCCAGGTGAACCCGTAGCCGCGCAGCATGGGCAGGCCACGCCCGGACTCGGCGAGCGCGTCGAGGCAGGCGACCGGGTCCGGCTCGCGGAGAACGGGCAAGGCAGGGCTCGGGTCCGTGACGTCGAAGTGCAGGGCACCTGGGTGTGCCGTGACGGTCAGCCGGTAGGACCACGCGGCGCCTTGGCGGTTGACTGCACCGGCGGCGCGCACCGCGTTCGTGGCGAGTTCGGAGATGGCCACCTCGAGGTCCTCGCAGGTGGCCTCGGGGGCGGTGGTGGGTTGGTTGGCCGCGGTGGTGTCCGGGGCGTGGGCGGTGCGGGTCCGGGTGGCGGTGGTCGGGGTGGCCACGGTCGGGGTGATGGCGGGGCTCGGGGTGTGGCTGTGGGGCCAGGGGCCCGAGATCGCGGTGCTCGCCATGGTGCTCGGGGGCCAGGCCGCGGCCGGGACGGGCGGGCTGGTGGTCGGGCGCCGGGCAACGGAACGGCCCCCGACGCCCGTGGTGGGCGGCGGGGGCCGGATCGGCCGGTGGAGCGTCAGGACTCCTTGACCACCACGGTCTTGGCGGCCTTGTCGTGGAAGCACTGCTGCAGGGGCTTGTCCCAGAGCAGCGACAGCACGTTCACCAGGTTGAACAGCGAGCCGACGCAGTAGACGGCGCTGGGCAGGCCGTAGACCGCGGCGCGGGCCCACAGCTCGTTGTCGGTCGGGCGCTGGCCGGTGGCGACGGAGACCACGCGCAGCTTCATCGCCTTCTTGCCTACGGTCTGCTGGTTCTGGGTCAGCAGCATCAGGATCTCGTAGCCGAAGACGACCACGGCGCTGAAGATGCCGCTGACGAAGGTGCCGACCGAGGCGAAGATCACGAACTGGACCAGGATGACCGGGATGATCAGCACGGCCCAGTCGATCAGGCGGGCCAGGAAGCGGTCGCTGGGGCTGGCCAGGATGCGCTGCGGGCCGTACGGGTTCGGGGTCAGCAGCCAGTGCGGCAGGCCGCCCACCGGCGGCTGCTGGCCGTAGCCCGGCTGGCCCTGCGGGTAGCCGTACGGGGCCTGCGGCTGCTGCCCCTGGTCCTGCGGGTAGCCGTACTGCGGCGGCTGCTGGCCGTAGCCCGGCTGCTGCGGCGCACCGTAGGCGGGCGGCTGCTGGCCGTACTGCGGCGGCTGCGGGTCGTACGGGCCCTGAGGCGCACCGCCACCGTACTGCGGCGGCTGCTGCTGGCCGTAGGGGTTGTTCGGATCCGACGGGTAGCCGTACCCGGGCTGGTTAGTGCTCATCAATCCCGCTCATCTGGTGGTGAATCTGCTCGACTGTGCCACCTGATGTTCTATCGGGACGCACCGTCAGCCGGATAGACCGGGGTGTCAACTGTTACTTGAACAGCACAGATCGGGCGGAAGCGCGGCGCGCACGGCCGCCGTGAACGCACGGACCGCCGGATGCCCCGCCGCCCCCTGGCGGAACGCCACCGCGGTGCGCCGCTCCATCGCCAGCAGCTCCAGCCGGACCGCGGCCGGCGGCTGCGGCACCGCCAGCCGGGGCACCAGGGCGACCCCCTGGCCGGCCGCCACCAGGGCCAGCACGGTGTCGAAGTCGTCCACCCGGTGCCGGATCCGCGGTGTGAAGCCGGCGGCCCGGCAGGCCCCGATCGCCGCCGCGTGGCACCGGGTGCCGTGGTTGGCCACGATCCACGCGCTGTCGCGGTGCGCCGCCAGCCCCTCCGCCGTCCCCGTCCCGGCGCCGGGCACCGCTCCGGCGCCGGGCACCGCTGCGGCCCCGGGCACCGCGACGGCCGGTTGCGCCGTCGGCGAGGCCAGGTACATCGGCTCGGTGAACAGCGGCTCGCGCTCGGTCCCCGGGTCGCGCTCGGACGGTGCGAAGTCGTAGTCGTGCACCAGGGCCGCGTCCAGCTCGCCCGAGCGCAGCAGGTCGGCCACCCCGGCCGGGTCGACCTCGCTGACCATCGGCTCCAGGTCCGGGCAGTCCCGGGCGAGCGCCGCCAGGGCCGGCGGGATCACCACCCGGGCCGCGGACGGGAAGGTGCCGATCCGCAGCGGTCCGGCCGGCCCGCGCCGGGCTTCGGCCAGCTCCGCGCCGGCCAGCTCCAGCCGGGCCAGTACCGCCTCCGCGTGCCCGACCAGGCGGTGCGCGGCCGGGGTGAGCGCCACCCGGCGCCCGGTGCGTTCCAGCAGCGTGACCCCGGCTTCCCGCTCCAGGGCAGTGAGCTGCTGCGAGACGGCTGAAGGGGTGAAGGCGAGCGCGTCGGCGACGGCGGCGATGGTGCCGCGGTGGGCGAGTTCGCGCAGCAGGCGCAGGCGGCGGACATCGAGCATCAGATCAGCTTACGGGTTGGCTCAGAAAAGCGAACTAGACCTGAAGAGTCCGGGCGGGGGAGGGTCGACCCCATGAACGCCGACACCGAACTGCGCGGAATCCACGTCCCGCTGATCACCCCCTTCGACGAGCACGGCGAGCTGGCCGCCGACGCCCTGCGGGCGCTCGCCCACGAGGTGCTGGACCAGGGCGCCGCCGGCCTGGTCGCGCTCGGCACCACCGCCGAGCCGGCCGCGCTGGAGCCCGGGGAGCGGGCCGAGGTGGTGCGGATCTGCGCCGAGGTGTGCCGCGAGCGCGGCGCCCGGCTGACGGTCGGCGTCGAGGGCGGGTCCACCCGGGCGGTGGTCGCCGCGCTCGCCGGGCTGGGCGGACCGGGTGCACTGCCCGCGGGGACGCTGGCGATGACCCTGGTGCCGCCGTTCGTCCGGCCCGGGGCGGCCGGCGTGCTGGCGCACTTTCAGGAGTTGACGGCAACCAGCCCGGTCCCGCTGATCATCTATCACATCCCCTACCGCACCGGGCAGGAGCTGGACGCCGCGGCGCTGCTGGAGCTGGCCGAGCTGCCCGGCGTCGCGGGTGTGAAGTACGCCGGCGGCCGGATCGACACCGACGCGGTCATGCTGCTGGCGGCGCGGCCGGACCGGTTCGCGGTGCTGGCCGCCGACGACGCGCTGCTCTCGCCGCTGCTGGCGCTCGGCGCGGCCGGCGGGATCATGGCCTCCGCGCACCTGGCCACCGACCGCTTCGCGGAGCTGGTCGAGCTGTGGGCGGCCGGACAGGCGGCGCGAGCCCGGGAGCTGGGGCACCGGCTGGCGGTGCTCTCGGCGGCCTGCTTCGCGGCGCCGAACCCGGCGGTGGTCAAGGGCGTGCTGCACGCCCAGGGCCGGATCCCGAGCCTGGCGGTCCGGCTGCCGCTGCTGCCGGCCGACGCCGCGGCGGTGGCGGCGGCGACCTCGGCGCTGGACCGGGTGACCGCACCGGCCGTCCGGTCGACCGCGGCGGTGGGCCGGGCAACCGCACCGGCCGTCCGGTGAGTCCGTACCAGGGAGCTGTCCACCAGGTGAATACCCGCCGGGTGCGGAAGCGGTGAACAGGCAAGATGGGTCAGAGCAGGTTGACCGAGGAGGAAGCATGAAGATCGGCATCGTGGGGGCCACCGGCCAGGTGGGCCACGTCGTCCGGGAGATCCTGGCGCAGCGCGCCTTCCCCGTGGAGCAGCTGCGGCTGTTCGCCTCGGCGCGCTCGGCCGGCAAGACGCTGCCCTGGCAGGGCGGCGAGGTCACCGTGGAGGACGCGAGCACGGCCGACTACGCCGGTCTGGACATCGTGATCTTCTCGGCCGGCGGGGCCACCTCCAAGGCGCTGGCGCCCAAGGTCGCCGCCGCCGGCGCCGTGGTGATCGACAACTCCTCCGCCTGGCGCCGCGACCCCGAGGTCCCGCTGGTGGTGGCCGAGGTCAACCCGCACGCGATCGCCGACCGCCCCAAGGGGATCATCGCCAACCCGAACTGCACCACCATGGCCGCCATGCCGGTGCTGCGCCCGCTGCACGCCGAGGCCGGCCTGACCGCGCTGGTCGTCGCCACCTACCAGGCGGTCTCCGGCAGCGGCGTGGCCGGCGTGGCCGAGCTGCAGGAGCAGGCCGCCAAGGTGGTGGACGGCGCCGCCGCCCTCGCCCTGGACGGGTCCGCGGTGGCCTTCCCGGAGCCCAGGGTCTACGCCCGCCCGATCGCCTTCAACGTGGTCCCGCTGGCCGGCTCGCTGGTGGACGACGGTCTGAACGAGACCGACGAGGAGCAGAAGCTGCGCTTCGAGAGCCGCAAGATCCTGGAGATCCCGGAGCTCAAGGTGGCCGGCACCTGCGTGCGGGTCCCGGTCTTCACCGGTCACTCGCTCCAGGTGCACGCCCGCTTCGAGCGCCCGATCAGCCCCGAGCGCGCGGTCGAGCTGCTCGACGGCGCGCCCGGCGTGGTGCTCACCGACATTCCCACCCCGCTGCAGGCGGCCGGTCAGGACCCGAGCTACGTCGGCCGGATCCGCCGGGACGAGACGGTGGAGCACGGCCTGTCGCTCTTCCTCTCCAACGACAACCTGCGCAAGGGCGCCGCGCTGAACACCGTTCAGCTGGCCGAGCTGGTCGCCGCCGAGCTGCGCGGCTGACCCTTCGGCACCCGTGACGGGGTGTCCGCTCCCACCGGGGCGGGCACCCCTTCGCGTTCCCGGCCCCGTGTCCCGTCACCGCCTCGTCACCGTTGCCGTCACTGCTGGAAGACCGGGGCAGTCGGGTGATTCGCAGGGCCTTCGGAGGGTAAAGGCAACCGCAACACTCCGACCGGGTCCCTACGAGGTGCCTGCTCGGGCAGACTGCTCCTCAGGCGGCGTCAGCAGCACAGACCATGGGGGCCGACCGGGAGAAAGGTGCGGATGTGGACCGCTGCGTTGTCCTCGTGGACGCCGGGTACCTGCTGGGCGCCTCCGCCAGTCTGCTGGCCGGTGAGCCGTCCCGGTCGCGGGTGACGGTGGACCACACCGCGCTGATCGCCTCGCTGCGCGAACGGGCGGAGGAGGAGACCGGCCTGCCGCTGCTGCGGATCTACTGGTTCGACGCCGCCCCCGAACGCCGCCCGCTGCCCGAGCACCGCCGACTGCGGGTGCTGCCCCGGGTCACCGTGCGGCTGGGCGCGCTCACCCGGGCCGAGGGCCGCTGGGTGCAGAAGGGCGTGGACGCCGCGATGCACGCCGAGCTCTCCGAGCTGGCCCGCAACCGGGCCTGTGCCGACGTGGTGCTGGTCACCGGGGACGGCGACCTGCTGCCCGGGATGATGTCGGCCAAGGAGCACGGGGTGGCCGTGCACCTGTGGGCGCTGCAGGCCGCCGACGGCGACTTCAACCAGTCCGAGGACCTGGTCGGCGAGGCCGACGAGCGCCGGGTGCTGGACCGCGAGTGGATCACCCGCTCGGTGCGGCTGCGCGAACCCGCCGTCGCCTTCCCGCCGGCCGGCCCGCCGCCGGAGATCGCCAAGATCCTGGCCGCCCCGCCGACCGCCCGCCCCGCTGCGGCCCAGGCGCCCGAACCGCCGGCCGAGCCGCAGCTGCCGGCGGCCGCGCTCAAGGTGGTCCCCACCCCCAAGGACCTGGCCGGCCGGGCCGCCGCCGTGCACGCCGCCCACCCCCAGCCGCCCGCCGCCGCGGCCGCCACCGGCCCGGTGCTGCGCTGGTCCTCCGACCGCGGCTACGTGGACCGCGGGCCGACCGACCTGACCACCGCCGCCGACGCGCTGCCCACGCTGGCCCAGCTGACCACCGCCGAGCAGCGCTGGGCCGACCGCGAGGAGGACATCACCGCGATCGGCGGCGACCCGCACGAGGTCGGCCAGGTCTTCGCCCGCCGCTGGACGGACCGGCTCGGCGACAAGGAGCGGCTCACCCTGCTCTGGTCCGACTACCCGCGCGTCCCGCACCGGGTGGACGGCGAGCTGCTGCGGTACGCGGCCCGGTTCGGCCTGCTCGCGCACAAGGACGACCAGATCGACGAGCACGACAGGTACGCGATCCGGGCCGGCTTCTGGAAGGAGCTGGCGACCCGGGTGCCGGGCGGCGAACTGATCGTGGTGGACGACTGATCCCCCAGGTGGGCGCTGCCCGGTCCGGGTGACCCCGGGTCCGACCGGGGGGATCCGGCGCGTAGAGTCTTGGCCGTGAGTGACGCCCCACCGCCCTGCTGCTCCGTCCGGGGCCTCACCAAGAACCACGGCCAGATCCGTGCCAACGACGGGGTCGACCTGGAGATCCGCCAGGGCGAGGTCTTCGGCCTGCTCGGCCCCAACGGAGCCGGCAAGTCCACCCTGGTCCGGCAGCTGACCGGGCTGCTGCGCCCGGACGCGGGCAGCGTGGAGATCCTCGGCCACGACGTGGTCCGCCACCCCGAGCGGGCCGCCCGGCTGCTCGGCTACCTGGGCCAGGAGTCCACCGCACTGGACGAGCTCACCGTGGCCCTGGCCGCCGAGACCACCGGCCGGCTGCGCGGGCTGTCCCGGGCCGCGGCCCGGGCCGAGAGCGCCGAGGTGCTCGCCGAGCTGGACCTGGAGCCGCTGGCCGGCCGCCCGCTCGCCAAGCTCTCCGGCGGGCAGCGCCGACTGGCCTGCTTCGCCGCCACGCTGGTCGGCGAGCGCCCGCTGCTGGTACTGGACGAGCCGACCACCGGCATGGACCCGGTGGCCCGCCGCGCGGTGTGGACCGCGGTGGACCGCCGCCGGGCCGAACGCGGCACCACCGTGCTGCTGGTCACCCACAACGTGATCGAGGCCGAGACGGTGCTGGACCGGGTCGCGGTGCTGGACCAGGGCCGGGTGATCGCCTGCGACACACCGGGCGGCCTGAAGGCGCTGGTGGCCGGCGACGTCCGGCTGGACCTGGTCTGGCGGACCGAGCCGCCGCTGCAGGTGGCCGCGGTGGCGGGCCTGGCCGAGCGGGCCGAACGGACCGGGCGCCGCTGGTCGGTGCGGACCAGCCCCGAGGAGGCCAGGGAACTGGTCGCCGCGGTGACCACGGGGCCGGCCTTCGCCGCGCTGGACGACTTCACCCTGACCACCGCCAGCCTGGAGGACGCCTACCTCCAGCTGGGCGGCCGGCGCGGAGGACTGGCGAAGTGACCGTGCTCTCCGACACCGAAACCGGCACCGCGCCGCGCGCCGCGGCCACCGGACCGGCCCCGCTCGCCCCCGCCGCCCGGCTGCTGCCGGCCCTGGCGGCGGTGTACCGGGCGCAGCTGGCCCGGGCCAAGGTGGCCCGGATCCCGCTGATGTTCGTCGCCACCTTCCAGTCGGTCGGCATCCTGGTGATGATGCGCGGCGTGGTGGACGGCGGCGACAACCCGTCCGCGCGCGCGGTGGTGGCCGGCTCCAGCGTGCTGGTGGTGGCGTTCGTGGCGCTCAACCTGCTGGCCCAGTACTTCGGCCGGCTGCGCGCCACCGGCGGGCTGGACCACTACGCGACGCTGCCGGTGCCGCCCGCCTCGGTGGTGCTCGGCGCGGCCGCCGCGTACGCCTCGTTCACCCTGCCCGGCGCGCTGGTCACGGCCGGCTTCGGCGCCTGGTTCTTCCAACTACCGCTCACCCACCTGTGGGTGCTGCTGGCGGTGGTGCCACTGGCCGGGGCGGCGCTGTCCGGGCTCGGCGCGGCGCTCGGGCTGCTGGCCCCCAAGCAGGAGATCGCCACCCTGCTCGGCCAGCTCGGCATGTCGGCGGCGCTGCTGCTGGGCGTGCTGCCGGCGGGGCGGCTGCCGCAGGCGATCCGGCTGCTGCGCGACCTGCTGCCCTCGACCTACGGAGTGGACGCCTTCGCCCGCAGTTTCGCGCCCGCGCCCGCCTGGCCCGCGGTGCTGGGCGACCTCGCGGTCTGCGCGGGCGTCGGGCTGGTCTCGCTGACCCTGGCCACCTACGCGTACCGCCGGGCCACCACGCGGTAGGCCCGGTACCCGTTGGCCCCCTGGTGGGGCGCGGCGTGACACGATGGGGCGCGTGACCGAACCGAACACCCCCTTGGACGGCGAGCTGCTCGTCCCGCCGACCCCGTCGGCCAGAACCGTCCTGTTCGAACGGCTGCCCGCCGAGCTCGGCGTCGGCGCGCTGATCGGCGTCGGCTGTGCGCTGCTCGGCCTGCTGCTGGGGGCGATGTGGTACTGGCTGGCGCCTGAGGTGCCGCTGGTGGTGCACGGGCAGTCGGTGCTCTACGTGGACCCCGAGGGCGAGCAGCGGGCGGGGGGAGACGGCACCTTCGTGCTGCTCGGGCTGGGCTTCGGGCTGGTCACGGCAGCGGCCGCGTTCTTCGCCACCCGGCGGCGCGGCGGCGGTATCGCGGTGGCGGTGGGCCTGGGCGCCGGGGCGGTGCTGGGCTCGTTCATCGGGATGTGGCTGGGCCAGGCCCTCGGGCCGACCTCGGACCTGGTCGCGGCGGCCAAGGCGGCCGGGGACGGGCACAGCTTCCACGAGGCGCTCGAACTGCAGGCCAAGGGGGCCCTGTTCGCCTGGCCGATCTGCGCGATGGTGGTGCTGCTGGCGCTGACGGCGGCCTTCGGCAAGCGCGAGGAGGACCCGCCGCCGTACTGGGCGGGCCCGCAGTGGGGGGCGGGGACGACTCCGCTGGACGACCCGCACGCCCCGCCGACCGGCCCGGCTGACGCCCCGTCGGCTCCGGTGGACGCTCCGCCGGAGCCGCCCGCGGTCGGCGGCCCGGCCGACGCTCCGTCAGCCCCGGCCGATCTCGGCGGTGACGGCACCCGTCAGGCGCAGTAGGTCGGCGGGGGCCAGCTCCACCTCCAGGCCGCGGCGGCCGGCCGAGACGTAGACCGTCGGGTGGGCCAGCGCGCCGGTGTCGAGCACGGTGCGCAGCTGCTTGCGCTGGCCGAGCGGGGAGATGCCGCCGAGCACGTAGCCGCTGGAGCGCTCGGCCTTGGCAGGGTCGGCCATGGTGGCCCGCTTGCCGCCCAGGGCGGCGGCCAGCGCCTTGAGGTCGAGGCGGCCGGCCACGGGGACGACGCCGACCACCAGCGCGCCGTCCAGCTCGGCCACCAGGGTCTTGAACACCCGCTCCGGAGCCACCCCGAGCGCCTGCGCCGCCTCGTCGCCGTACGAGGCAGCCGCCGGATCGTGCGGGTACTCGTGCACCGCGAACACCACCCCGGCCGCGGCCAGCGCCACCGTCGCGGGGGTACCGCCGGCGGGGGACTTCTTCTTGGGCACGGTGGCGGCCTCCCGGTCGCTCCAGGTCTGGGTGTGGCTCAGTTCGGGCTGAACTGCTGCCTGGTCAGGTCGACGGCCGGGACCGACGGGAGCCAGTTCAGCAGGGCGGTCTCGCGGCGCAGCAGGTCGAGTTCGGCGGCGAGGCGCTCGGTGGTGTCCGCGCAGGCGAGCAGGCGCTGTTTGACCGGGACCTCCAGGACCGCGGCGGCGGCCACCAGGTAGGAGAGCACCTGCGGGTCGTCCGGCAGCTCCTGCTCGCCCGCCAGGCTGGACTGCCGGGCCCCGGCCAGCCGCTTCTGGTAGGTCCGGAAGGCCCGCTCCACCCCGCCCGCCAACGCGCCCGCCCCGTTCCCGGGCTGCTCGGCGATCGGCTCGCACTGGCCCACCAGGTACGGCCCGGCGGTGTCCACCGCGCGCAGCCGGAACCGGGTGGTCCCGGTCACCAGCAGCTCGTACCGCCCGTCCTGCTGCGGCGTCACCGAGGCCACGTCGGCCACGCACCCGATGTGGTAGAGCGCCTCCAGCGGATCGCCGGTCTCGGTGCCCAGGCCGTCCAGGGGTCCGGCCGTCCCGCCGTCCTCGGTCACCGGCGCGACCTCGCGCCCGTCCTTGATCGCCAGCACGCCGAACCGCCGCGGCCGCCCCTCGGGCTCGGCCAGCAGATCGGCGACCAGCCGGCGGTAGCGTTCCTCGAAGACGTGCAGCGGGAGCACCAGACCGGGGTAGAGCACCGCGTTGAGCGGGAAGATGGGCAGCCGTTCTGTCACGGCGCACAGCGTAGCCGCCGCACCGGCCACCGCGGTTCGCGGTACCGGGCGCCCTGTGGGCCTGCCGGCCGACGGGGCCTGAGGCCCGGACGGCGTGACCGGGGCCTCAGGCCCCGGTCACGCCGTCGATGCCCTCGCGCAGGAAGTCGGCGTGGCCGTTGTGCCGCGCGTAGTCGAGCAGCACGTGCAGCAGCACCATGCGCAGCGACACCTCCTCCTCCCACCGCGGCTGGTAGCCCGCCGTGTCCAGCGACTCGGCGGCCGCCTCGACGCGGCGCGAGTGCGCCACCTCCGCCTCCCAGGCGGCGAACGCCTCGGACCGGGTGGAGCCGCTCGCGTCGTAGGCCGCCTGGAAGTCCACCTGGTCCGACCAGACCATCGGCACCTCGGGGTCCTCGAAGGTGCGCCGGAACCAGGCGCGCTCCACCTCGGCCATGTGCCGCACCAGCCCGAGCAGGGTCAGCGTGGAGGGCGGCATCGAGCGCTCGCGCAGCTGATCGTCCGTCAGCCCCCGGCACTTGATCGCCAGCGTCGCGCGGTGGAACTCCAGGAAGGCGCGCAGCATTTCGCGCTCGGTGCCGAAGTGGGGCGGGCCGGTCCGGTCGTCGTCGATCATGCCCGGCACCCTACCGGCCGGCCCGCGCACCGGATCAGCCGCGCTGCAGCACCCGGGTCGCCCCCGTCACCACGGTGGAGGCCAGCACCCAGCCGGAGAGCACCAGCACCGCGCTGAGCCACTGGCCGACCCCGGCCGGCGCCCAGCCGTCCATGCCGAAGTTGACGATCGGCAGCACCAGGCTGGCCGCGTACAGCGCGGGGTTCCAGTGCGGGTGCTCGTCCACCTTGACCGGGGCCGGCGGGTGGCCGGCGAACCACAGGGTGCCCACCGCCCAGGCGGCGAGCAGCCAGAGCGCGGCCCGCCCGGGGCGGTAGCCGTAGCCGACCGTGATGTCCTGCAGCCGGGACCAGGCCCGCCCCGGCGCCGGCAGGGTGCGGGCCCGGCGCTGCTGCTTGGCGTACTGGACCTGGCGGGCGTCGTCGTCCAGGCCGTCCCGGCGCAGCGCGGCCGCCAGCTGCTCGTAGGGCTCGGGGTGGAAGGTGTCCAGCGCCTGGTCCAGCCACGCGATCCGCTGGTGCACGCTCTGGTAGGCGCCCTCCGGGGAGCGCAGCGCCTCGTACGAGAAGCCGGTCAGGCGCACCTCGTGGTTGCGCGGCCAGGCGGTGGGCCGGTCGATCAGGTTGCCGACCCGGGCCCGGGACAGCGCCACCTTGCCGGTCGGCGGGGCCGGGCAGGTGAACCGCAGCTCCGGCGTCTGGATCCGGCGCAGCGACAGTTCCTGGTCCTCGCCCAGGTGGAACTCCGCGTAGTTGATCAGGCAGGCGGTCTCGAACCGGGCGTCCTCCAGCCGGACGCCGCCGAAGGCGCGGAACGGGATGCCGCTCTCCGGGTCCTCGCCGAAGCCCTGGCCGTACACCATCCGGGTGGCCGCCTCGGTCTCCTCCTCCAGCTCCTCCTGGCCCTCGCCCTCCCGCTCGCCGAGCCGTTGGGGCGGCAGCGCGGACCGGTAGGGGCCCGGGTCGCCCTCCGGGCGGCTGTAGCGCAGCTCGGGCCCGTTCGGCCGGCCGGCCGCCGCCGGCTCCAGCAGCCCGCCCCGGTCCGGCGACTGCGGCTGGGCCATCGTCTTCGGATCGCGCCAGCCGGTCAGGTAGAAGGTGCTGCCCACGCTGAGGCGGGCCGCGTTGAAGCAGTTCATCTTGCCGGGGCGGCCGCGCAGCTGGGCGCCGCGCAGCGAGAACCGGCCGCCGATCCGGGCGGTGCGCAGGCTCAGCTCGCCGTCGCACTCCAGCCGGTCCGCCTCGAAGTCCTGGTGCACCGTCATGCCGTCGGCGGAGAACGAGCGGCCGAACTGGTCGGTGCCCACCCGCAGGTGGTTGGCGATCAGGTCGGTGCCGATCTGCGCGTCGGTCAGCCGGACCCCGTACAGCACGGTGCACCGGGCCAGCACCAGGTCGCCGCTGGTGTCCAGCCGGGAGGCGTCCAGCCGGGGGATGTGGCAGCCGTCGAGGCGGACCGTGCCGGCGTGCGCCTCGGAGAGCACCGCACCGGTGTCGAAGTAGCAGTCGTGCAGTTCCACGAAGGACTCGAACCGGCCGCCGGCCAGCCAGAGCCGTCCCGCGATCCGGGCACCGACCAGCTTGAGCCCGCGCACCCGCCCCGGCTCCGGGGCCGGCCCCGCGAGCAGCACCCGGGCCAGCGTCTCGGCCCGCACCGTGCGCTCGGCCCCCCAGGCCGCGCCGGTGGCCGGGTCGTCCGCGGCCTGGTCGCCACTGGCCAGGTCGAGGATGTCGCCGCGGCCGAACGCCCGCCACAGCCGCTGCTCCACCTCGCTCCACCCCGCCGGAGCCTGCTCCATCTGCGATCCCCCCACCGTTTTCGAATGTCTTCCCGCGTCACGTCTCAGGGTTCGTATCACGGACTGAAATGCGGGACCACCGATTCCGGCCACTCCTTACACTTGCCTCTGTGATCTCTCGAATCGATCTGCGCGGATCCACCTCCGATCCGCGGGACCTGCTGCCCCGTGCCGAGTTCGACGTGGAGGACGCCCTGGAGAAGGTGCGTCCGATCTGCGAGGACGTGCGCCATCGCGGCGTGGCGGCGCTGATCGAGATCACCGAGCGGTTCGACGGGGTCCGGCTGGCCTCCACCCGGGTCCCGCAGCAGGAGATCACCGACGCGCTCACGACGCTGGACCCGAAGGTGCGGGCCGCGCTGGAGGAGACCATCCGGCGGGTCCGGATCGTCCACCGGGCGCAGCGCCGCACCGACCACACCACCCAGGTGGTGCCCGGTGGCACGGTGACCGAGCGCTGGGTCCCGATGGACCGGGTCGGCCTCTACGTCCCCGGCGGCCTGGCGGTCTACCCGTCCTCCGTGGTGATGAACGTGGTCCCGGCCCAGGAGGCGGGCGTTGCGGGCATCGCGGTCACCTCGCCGCCGCAGAAGGACTTCGCGGGCAAGGTGCACCCCGCGGTGCTGGCCGCCTGCGCGCTGCTCGGCGTCACCGAGGTGTACGCGGTCGGCGGCGCCCAGGCGGTGGCGATGTTCGCCTACGGCACCGAGGAGTGCGCCCCGGTCAACCTGGTGACCGGCCCCGGCAACATCTACGTGGCCGCCGCCAAGCGGCTGCTCAAGGGCCGGATCGGGATCGACGCCGAGGCGGGTCCCACCGAGATCCTGGTGCTGGCCGACGACACCGCCGACGCCGGCGAGGTGGCCGCCGACCTGATCAGCCAGGCCGAGCACGACCCGATGGCCGCCTCGGTGCTGGTCACCGACTCGGTCGCGCTGGCCGAGGCGGTCGAGGCCGCTCTGGTCGAGCAGGTCGCGCGGACCAAGCACCGCGAGCGGGTGACCACCGCGCTCGGCGGCCGGCAGTCGGCGGTCGTGCTGGTGGACGACCTGACGCAGGGCCTGGCGGTGGCCAACGCCTACGCCGCCGAGCACCTGGAGATCCAGACCCGGGACGCGGCCGCGGTGGCCGCCCGGGTGCGCAACGCCGGCGCGGTCTTCGTCGGCCGGTACGCCCCGGTCTCGCTGGGCGACTACGCGGCCGGCTCCAACCATGTGCTGCCCACCGCCGGCTGCGCCTGCCACTCCTCCGGCCTGTCGGTGCAGTCCTTCCTGCGCGGCATCCACGTGGTCGACTACAGCAAGCAGGCGCTGGCCGAGGTCGCCGCGCACGTGGTCACCCTGGCCGACGCCGAGGACCTGCCCGGCCACGGCGACGCCGTCCGCGCCCGCTTCGACTGGACGGTCCCGAACACGTGAAGATCGACGACCTGCCGATCCGTGCGGAGCTGCGCGGCCAGTCGCCGTACGGCGCCCCGCAGCTGACCGTCCCGGTGCAGCTGAACACCAACGAGAACCCGTACCCGCTGCCCGAGCCGCTGGTGGCCCGGATCGCCGAGCGGGTGGCCGAGGCGGCCCGCCACCTCAACCGCTACCCGGACCGGGACGCGGTGGAGCTGCGCGAGGGCCTGGCGGCCTACCTGACCCGCACCAGCGGCCACCCGCTCACCCGCGAGCAGGTGTGGGCGGCCAACGGCTCCAACGAGGTCATCCAGCAGCTGCTGCAGACCTTCGGCGGCCCCGGCCGCAGCGCGCTCGGCTTCGAGCCCAGCTACCAGATGCACGAGCTGATCTCGCGCGGCACCGGCACCCGGTGGATCGCCGGCCCGCGCCGGGCCGACTTCACCATCGACCTGGACGCGGCGGTGGCGGCCCTGGCCGAGCACCGCCCGGACGTGCTGTTCGTCTGCTCGCCCAACAACCCCACCGGCACCGCGGTCGCCGCCGAGACGGTGCTGCGGCTGTACGAGGCCGCGCAGGCGGTCAAGCCGGTCCTGGTGGTGGTGGACGAGGCGTACGTCGAGTTCTCGCACCGCGAGTCGCTGCTGGGGCTGCTGACCGGGCGCCCGCTGCTGGTGGTCACCCGCACCATGTCCAAGGCCTTCGGCGCGGCCGGCCTGCGCCTGGGCTACCTGGCCGCCGATCCGGCCGTGGTCGACGCGGTGCAGCTGGTCCGGCTGCCGTACCACCTGTCGGCCGTCACCCAGGCCACCGCGCTGGCCTGCCTGGAGCACACCGACACGCTGCTCGGCTACGTCCAGCGGCTCAAGCAGGAGCGCGACCGGGTGGTCGGGGCGCTGCGCGCCCTGGGCCTGGAGGTCACCGACTCCGACTCCAACTTCGTCCAGTTCGGCGTCTTCGAGGACCCGCAGGCCGTCTGGCGCGCGCTCCTCGACCACGGCGTGCTGGTCCGCAACAACGGCGTCCCCGGCCGCCTGCGCGTCACCGCGGGCACCCCCGAGGAGAACGACGCGTTCCTGGCCGCCGTCGCCACCGTGATCAAGGAGCTGTAGACCCAATGTCCCGCATCGGGCGCGTGGAGCGCACCACCAAGGAGACCTCGGTCCTGGTCGAGATCGACCTCGACGGCACCGGGGTGACCGACATCTCCACGGGCGTCGGGTTCTACGACCACATGCTCGACCAGCTCGGCCGGCACGGTCTGTTCGACCTCACCGTGAAGACCGAGGGCGACCTGCACATCGACACCCACCACACCATCGAGGACACCGCCCTCGCGCTCGGCGCCGCCTTCAAGCAGGCGCTCGGCGACAAGGTGGGCATCTACCGGTTCGGCAACTGCACGGTGCCGCTGGACGAGTCGCTGGCCCAGGTCACCGTCGACCTGTCCGGCCGCCCGTACCTGGTGCACACCGAGCCGCAGAACATGGCGCCGATGATCGGCAGCTACGACACGACGATGACCCGGCACATCCTGGAGTCCTTCACCGCCCAGGCCCAGATCGCCCTGCACGTGCACGTGCCGTACGGTCGCAACGCGCACCACATCGTGGAGTGCCAGTTCAAGGCCCTCGCCCGGGCCCTGCGCTACGCCGCCGAGTTCGACCCGCGGGCGGCCGGGATCCTCCCCTCGACCAAGGGTGCGCTGTGAGCAAGTCCGCTGTCGCGTTCATCTTCGTCGGCCTCTTCCTGGCCGGCGGCGTCTTCTCCTTCTGGAAGCAGAAGGTCTCCAGGGGCGTCATCGCCGTGCTCGCCGTCGGTTCGGTCATGTGCCTGTCCGCAGGCATCATGCGCCTCTAGCAGCGGGAGGACGACAGATGGCGAAGAACGTCGTGGTGCTCGACTACGGTTCGGGCAACCTGCGCTCGGCGCAGCGCGCGGTGGAGCGCACCGGGGCGAACGTCACCGTCACCTCGGACTTCCAGCAGGCCCTGGACGCGGACGGGCTGCTGGTCCCCGGCGTCGGCGCCTTCGAGGCCTGCATGCGCGGGCTGAAGGCGGTGCGCGGCGAGCAGGTCATCGGCCGCAGGCTGGCCGGCGGCCGACCGGTGCTGGGGATCTGCGTCGGCATGCAGATCCTGTTCGAGCGCGGGGTCGAGCACGGGGTGGAGAGCGCGGGCTGCGACGAGTGGCCCGGCACCGTCGAGCCGCTGCAGGCGCCGGTCATCCCGCACATGGGCTGGAACACCGTCGACGCCCCCGCGGGCAGCCGCCTCTTCGCCGGGCTGGACCAGGACACCCGGTTCTACTTCGTGCACTCCTACGCGGTGCGCCGCTGGGAGCTGGAGGTGCACAGCGCGCGGCTGCACGCCCCGCTGGTCAGCTGGACCACCCACGGCGAGCCGTTCGTCGCCGCGGTGGAGAACGGTCCGCTGTGGGCCACCCAATTCCACCCCGAGAAGTCAGGTGACGCCGGCGCCGCCCTGCTCACCAACTGGGTCAACACCCTCTGAGCTCCCGACACCCCCAAAGCACGGAAAGTAGCCAACGATGAGCCGCCTCGAACTGCTTCCCGCCGTCGACGTCCGTGACGGCCAGGCGGTCCGCCTGGTCAAGGGCGCCTCCGGCACCGAGACCTCCTTCGGCGAGCCGCTGGCCGCCGCGCTCGCCTGGCAGGCCGCCGGCGCCGAGTGGCTGCACCTGGTCGACCTCGACGCCGCCTTCGGCACCGGTTCCAACCGGGACCTGCTGCGCGAGGTGACCGGCGCGCTGGACATCAAGGTCGAGCTGTCCGGCGGCATCCGCGACGACGAGTCGCTGGCCGCCGCGCTGGCCACCGGCTGCACCCGGGTCAACCTGGGCACCGCCGCGCTGGAGTCCCCCGAGTGGGTGGCCAAGGTGATCGCCGAGCACGGCGACCGGATCGCGGTCGGCCTGGACGTGGTCGGCACCACGCTGCGCGGGCGCGGCTGGACCCGCGACGGCGGCGACCTGTACGAGGTGCTGGCCCGCCTCGACTCCGAGGGCTGCGCCCGCTACGTGGTCACCGACGTCAACCGGGACGGCACCCTGACCGGCCCCAACCTGGAACTGCTGCGCAACGTCTGCGCCGCCACCGACAAGCCCGTGGTCGCCTCCGGCGGCGTGTCCTCCCTGGCCGACCTGCGCGCGATCGCCACCCTGGTGCCGGAGGGCGTCGAGGGCTCGATCGTCGGCAAGGCCCTCTACGAGCAGAAGTTCACCCTCGAAGAGGCCCTGGAGGCTGTGTCATCGTGACGGACCCTCGGATCGTGCGCGGCAGGGTGTCCGGTGCCACCCCGTGGGAGGAGGGGCTCGGCTCGGCCCTGGCGGTGGCGGTCGGCGACCAGGTCCACGTGGCGGGGTGCTCCGCCTGGGTGGACGGCCGGATCGAGCACGAGGGCGACCCGTTCGCCCAGACGCTCACCGCCGTCGGCAACGGCCTGGCGGCGCTGGCCGAGTACGGTCTGACGGCCGCGGACGTGTTCCGCACCCGGCTGTACGTGACCCACGTGCGGGACGCGGAGGAAGTCGGCCGGGCGCACCGGCAACTGTTCGCCGCGGTCCGCCCGGTGACCACGCTGGTGGTGGTGACCGGGCTGGTCGACCCCCGGATGATGGTCCAGGTGGAACTCGACGCCCACCGCGCCGGCCTGGCGCGGACCCTGGAAGCCCCCTAACTCTTCGAAAGCAGTCAGAAGTGACCCTCGCCGTACGTGTGATCCCCTGCCTGGACGTGGATGCGGGCCGGGTGGTCAAGGGCGTCAACTTCCAGAACCTGCGCGACGCGGGCGACCCGGTCGAGCTGGCCCGCGCCTACGACGCCCAGGGCGCGGACGAGCTCACCTTCCTGGACATCACGGCCTCCTCCGGGGACCGCGAGACCACCTACGACGTGGTGCGCCGCACCGCTGAGCAGGTCTTCATCCCGCTCACCGTGGGCGGCGGGATCCGGGCGGTGGCGGACGTGGACAAGCTGCTGCGGGCCGGCGCCGACAAGGTGGGCGTCAACACCGCCGCGATCGCCCGTCCCGAGCTGGTCCGGGAGATCGCCGAGCGGTTCGGCCGCCAGGTGCTGGTGCTCTCGGTGGACGCCCGGCGCTGCCCGGCGGGGACGCAGACGGCCTCCGGCTTCGAGGTGACCACCCACGGCGGCCGGCGCGGCACCGGGCTGGACGCGGTCGAGTGGGCAGCCCGGGCGGCCGAGCTCGGAGCCGGCGAGATCCTGCTCAACTCGATGGACGCGGACGGCACCAAGGACGGCTACGACCTGGCCATGATCCGCGCCGTCCGGGAGCGGGTCTCGGTGCCGGTGATCGCCTCCGGCGGCGCGGGCCGGCTGGCCGACTTCGCCCCGGCGGTGGCGGCCGGCGCGGACGCGGTGCTGGCCGCCTCGGTCTTCCACTTCGGCGACCTCACCATCCCCGCCGTCAAGTCCGCGCTGCGCGAGGCCGGCCACCCGGTCCGCTGATCCGCCGTCAGCCGCTGCTCGGGCTCGCCGCGGGGGAGGGTGACGGGTCGGCGGCCGGCTTGAGCGGACCGGTGAGCTTGGTGCCACCCTCGTGCTGGGAGTCGGTGAGCAGGCAGGTGGCGTCGCGCAGGCCCTGGTTGTAGTAGGCCAGCGAGGGGCCCATCGGGATGCCGTACCAGGTGCCGCCGCCCTGCGCGGCCTCCCAGCTGGTCACGTACGGCTGGCAGGCCCGGATCAGCGCCAGCGCGATCTGGCTCTCCTTGGTCAGCCCGTCCGGCAGCAGCGGGTTGGCGATCGACTCGCCGTCGTGCGGCCCCTGGCACGGGCGGGCCTCGGCCGCAGTGATCACCGGGCTCAGCTTCGGGTGGTCGACGCAGCTGCCCACCGGGAACCACGGGTAGGGCAGCTTCTTGGTCGGCGAGGGCGAGGGCGACGGGGACGGCGAGTGGCTCGGCGACGGCGGCGCGGCGGCCGCCGGGTGCTTGGGCGAGCTCGGCCACAGCAGCACCGCCGCCACCCCGGCCAGGGCGACGAGCAGCGCCACCACCGTCGCGGCCGTGCGGGAGCGCGGGGACTTGGTCATGCGCACTAGAATTCCGCAGTGCGGCGCCGCGCGGGGCCGGTTTCCACGAGTTGGTCCACGGCCCCGGCCACGCCGTCGGCCTGCCAGAATGGGCCCCATGCCATCCGTACCGCCGCCCAGCCCCGCCGCCCCCGGCAGCACCGCCCTCGACCCGGCCGTCGCCGCCCGCCTCAAGCGCAGTGCGGACGGCCTGCTGCCCGCCATCGCGCAGCAGTACGACACCGGCGAGGTGCTGATGCTCGGTTGGATGGACGACGAGGCGCTGCACCGCACCCTGACCACCGGCCGCTGCACCTACTGGAGCCGCAGCCGCCAGGAGTACTGGGTCAAGGGCGACACCTCCGGGCACGTCCAGCAGGTGAAGTCGGTCGCCCTGGACTGCGACGGGGACACCCTGCTGGTCCGGGTCGACCAGAGCGGCGCGGCCTGCCACACCGGCGCCCGGACCTGCTTCGACGAAGACGTGCTGCTCGCCGGCTGACCCGGCCACGACCACCCACACGAGAGATCGGTGCCCCACGCCATGGACCTTGAGGCGTTCCGCAAGCTCGCCGTCGACACCCGGGTGATCCCGGTCACCCGCCGGCTCCTGGCGGACGGCCTGACGCCGATCGGCCTGTACCGCTCGCTGGCGGCCGAGCGGCCCGGCACCTTCCTGCTGGAGTCGGCCGAGCAGGGCCGCAGCTGGTCCCGCTACTCCTTCGTGGGCGTGCGCGGCGCCGCCACCCTGACGGTGGACCAGCAGGGCGGCGCCCGCTGGCTGGGTACCCCGCCGGTGGGCATCCCGCGCGAGGGCGACCCGCTGGAGGTGCTGCGGGCCGCGCTGGCCGCGCTGCACACCCCGCGCCACGACGACGACGGCCTGCCGCCGCTGACCGGCGGCCTGGTCGGCTACCTCGGCTACGACGTGGTGCGCCGGCTGGAGAAGCTGCCCGACCTCAACCCGGACGACCTGGGCCTGCCCGAGCTGACCATGATGCTGGCCACCGACCTCGCGGTGCTCGACCACGTGGACGGCACCGTGCTGCTGATCGCCAACGCGGTCAACCACAACGACCTGGCCAGCGGCGTCGACGAGGCCCACGCCGACGCGGTGGCCCGGCTGGACGCGATGGAGGCCGAGCTGGCCAAGCCGGTCGACCCGGGCCTGGCCACCTTCACCCCCACCGCCGCTGACGCTGACGCCGTGTCACCCTTCGGCGGGGCGCCGTACCGGGCCGCGGTCGAGGTGGTCAAGGAGCGGATCCGGGCCGGCGAGGCCTTCCAGGTGGTCCCCTCGCAGCGGTTCGAGGCGCCCTGCCCGGCCTCCGCGCTGGACGTCTACCGGGTGCTGCGCACCACCAACCCCAGCCCGTACATGTACCTGTTCCGCTTCCCCGGCCCGGACGGCGGCGCCGAGGGCGGCTTCGACGTGGTCGGCTCCAGCCCCGAGGCGCTGGTCAAGGTGACGGCGGGCCAGGCGATGGTGCACCCGATCGCCGGCACCCGGCACCGCGGCGCCACGCCCCAGGAGGACGCGGAGCTGGCCGCCGAGCTGCTGGCCGACCCCAAGGAGCGGGCCGAGCACCTGATGCTGGTCGACCTGGGCCGCAACGACCTTGGCCGGGTCTGCGCCCCGGGCAGCGTCGAGGTGGTCGACTTCATGTCGGTCGAGCGGTACAGCCACGTGATGCACATCGTCTCCACCGTCACCGGCGAGGTGGCCGACGGCCGCACCGCCTTCGACGTGCTGACCGCCTGCTTCCCGGCCGGCACCCTGTCCGGGGCGCCCAAGCCGCGCGCGATGCGGATCATCGAGGAGCTGGAGCCCACCCGGCGCGGCCTCTACGGCGGCTGCGTCGGCTACCTGGACTTCGCCGGCGACGCCGACACCGCGATCGCCATCCGCACCGCGGTGCTGCGCGGCGGCACCGCCTACGTGCAGGCGGGCGCGGGCGTGGTGGCCGACTCCGACCCGGCCGGCGAGGACACCGAGTGCCGCAACAAGGCGGCCGCCGTGCTGCGCGCGGTGGCCACCGCCAACACCCTGCGCGCCCCGCTGGCCTGAACGCCCCCAGCCTTCGGCCGGGAGGTGCCCCCAGCCCAGCCTTCGGCCGGGAGGTGCCCCCAGTTGCCGGGGGCGGACCGGCTCGGGGGATAGTGGTCCGGTGAGCACCGTTCCCGCCCCCCGCGCCGAGTCCGCCCCCGCCGCCCGCTCCGGCGCCCGCCGGGGCCTGGCCCTGATGCTGCTGCTCACCGTGGTGGGCGCGGTGCTGGTGCTGGTCGCGGTCGGGCGGACCTGGGCCCGGGGCACGGCGGCCGGCGGGCTGGCGGTGGCCGCCTCGGGCAGCCAGATCTCCGGGCTGCCGGGCGCCCTGGCGCTGGTCGGGCTGGCCTCGGCGGTGGCCGTCTTCGCGGTGCGCGGGGCCGGCCGGCAACTGGTCGGCGTGCTGGTGGTGGCGGCCGGCCTGGGCGCGGCGGCCGGCGCGGCGCTGGGCGCGGGCGACAGCAGCACGGTGGACGCCCTGGCGGCGAGCCGCCTGGCGCTGACCGGCACGGTGGCTGAGCAGGTCAGCCACACCCTGTGGCCGTACGTCGCGGTGCTCGGCGGCCTGCTGCTGGCCGCGGCCGGCGCGCTGACCCTGCTGCGCGGGCGGGACTGGCCGGCCATGGGCGCGCGCTACGAGGCCCCCACCGCCAAGGCCGCCGCCAAGAGCGGCGCGAACACCCCTGCCGACCTGTGGAAGGCGCTGGACCGCGGCGAGGACCCGACCGAGGGCTGACCGCTGTCCTTCCCCGCCCTGCGGCCGGCAAGCGTGACGGTGCTCACCCGTACCCCGCTTTGGGCACCGTCGAGGCGTCCGCAACAATGGGGGAGACAGGAGCGCAAAACCTAGGAGCACCCAGATGTCTAAGCAAGCCCACGGACACACCCCCGCGGCCTGGACCGGTGTGGTCATCAGCTTCGTCGGCTTCTGCATCTCCGGCGCCGGCATGATCATGGCCTCCACGCTGGTCGTGGTGCTGGGCATGGTGGTGGCGTTCGTCGTCGCCGGCGCGGTCGGCCTGGCGATGAAGGGGGCCGGCCTGGGCAAGCAGCCCGACCCGTCGGTGGAGCAGTACAAGGCCGAGTTCCGCGCGGCGCGCTCGGCGGGCACCCCCGAGGCCGTCACCGTCGGCGCCTGACGCCTCCCGCACACTCCCCGGACCGGGGCGCCGCCGCGCAGGCGGGCGCCCCGGTCCGTGCGCGTTGCGGGTGGTGCGGCGCACCCGCGCCGGTGCGCCGCACCACCCGCGCGGCGTAACCCGGCACCCCCCCGCACGGGGGACAATCAGCCCGTGACCGCCCCCAGCTCCCCGGTCGGCGCCCCCGCCGCACTGCGCCGCCTCGCCCGCCCGTTCGCCGCCCTGACCGCCGTCGCGCTGCCCACCCTCTACGTGGCCGCGGTGGACCCGAACCGTCCCGGCCACTACCCGACCTGCCCGTTCCTGCAGGCCACCGGCTGGTGGTGCCCCGGCTGCGGCGGGCTGCGCTGCGTGCACGCGCTGACCCGCGGCGACCTCGGCGCGGCGGTCCACGACAACCTGCCGGCCGTGCTGCTGTTCGCGGTGCTCGGCGTCTGCTGGCTGCGCTGGGCCTGGGCCGCGCTCACCGACGGCAGGCCGCCCCGGCTCGCCCTGGGCCGCCGCGCGACGGTGCTGATGGTCCTGGTGCTTGTGGTCTTCACGGTGCTGCGCAACCTGCCGGCCGGCGCCGCCCTGGCACCCCCGGCGGTCTGACGCCCCGCCCCGTCCACCGCTCGATCGACGGGTGTCCGGGCAGCTCAGCAGCCGGTCCGCTGGGCGAGACGCGCGCCGGGCGGATGCGCCCCGCGCGCCCCGGTGCCGATACCATCGAGGTGCCGACGGGGGTTGCGGCACCGGTGCTTTGCCACGCCGCCCCGGACGCAGTTCCGGCTAGCAGAAGGAGGCGGGCGCATGACCGTGCTCGACGAGATCATCGACGGGGTCCGGCAGGACCTCGCGGAGCGGCAGGCCCAGGTCTCCCTGGAGGAGCTGAAGGAGCTGGCCGCCAAGGCCCGCGACGCCAAGGACGGCGTGGCCGCCCTGCGCGGCGAGGGCATCCGGGTGATCTGCGAGGTCAAGCGGTCCAGCCCGTCCAAGGGCGCGCTGGCCGCGATCGCCGACCCGGCCGCGCTGGCCCGCGACTACGCCGCCGGCGGTGCGGCCGCGATCAGCGTGCTCACCGAGCAGCGCCGGTTCGGCGGCTCGCTGGCCGACCTGGACGCGGTCCGGGCCGCCGTGGACACCCCTGTTTTGCGCAAGGACTTCATCGTCACCGCCTACCAGCTGTGGGAGGCCCGCGCGCACGGCGCCGACCTCGCGCTGCTGATCGTGGCCGCACTGGAGCAGCCGGCCCTGGTCTCGCTGATCGAGCGGGCCGAGTCGATCGGGCTGACCCCGCTGGTCGAGGTGCACGACGAGGAGGAGATCCGCCGCGCGGTGGACGCCGGCGCCCGGATCATCGGCGTCAACGCCCGCAACCTGAAGACTCTCGAAGTGGACCGCAACACCTTCGCCAACGTGGCGCACCTGATCCCGGACCACATCGTCAAGGTGGCCGAGTCCGGCGTGCGCGGCCCGCACGACCTGATCGCCTACGCCAACGAGGGCGCCGACGCGGTGCTGGTCGGCGAGTCCCTGGTGACCGGCAAGGACCCCAAGACGGCGGTGGCCGACCTGGTGGCCGCCGGCGCCCACCCCGCGCTGCGGAACAAGGGCTGACACCGTGTCACTCAGCGCCCGCCTGGCCCCCGGCTGCCGCCCGCGCGGCTGCCGCGCTCCCGCGCGCCGGGTGCTGGGCCGGCGGGTGCGGTACGTGATCGGCTGCGAGCCCGGGCAGGTGCCCGGTCGGCGATGGCGCCGGACGCACGGCTGAATCCCCGTCCGTCCGACCCACCGTCACGAAGGATCACCATGTCCGACCTGCCAACCGGCCCGCAGGTGCCCGACGCCCGCGGCTACTTCGGCGCCTATGGCGGCCGCTTCATCCCGGAGGCGCTGATCGCCGCCGTGGAGCAGGTGGCCGAGGAGTACGAGAAGGCCAAGAACGACCCGGCCTTCACCGCCGAGCTCGACCTGCTGCTCAAGGACTACACCGGTCGGCCCAGCCCGCTCACCGACGTGCACCGGTTCTCCGCCGAGGCCGGCGGGGCCCGGGTGCTGCTCAAGCGCGAGGACCTCAACCACACCGGCTCGCACAAGATCAACAACGTGCTGGGCCAGGCGCTGCTGACCCGCCGGATGGGCAAGACCCGGATCATCGCCGAGACCGGCGCCGGCCAGCACGGCGTGGCCACCGCCACCGCCTGCGCGCTGTTCGGCTTCGACTGCACCATCTACATGGGCGAGGTGGACACCGAGCGCCAGGCGTTGAACGTCGCCCGGATGCGGATGCTCGGCGCCGAGGTGGTGGCCGTCAAGTCCGGCAGCCGCACCCTCAAGGACGCGATCAACGAGGCCTTCCGCGACTGGGTGGCCAACGTCGACTCCACCCACTACCTGTTCGGTACGGTGGCCGGCCCGCACCCGTTCCCGGCCATGGTGCGCGACTTCCACCGGGTGATCGGCATCGAGGCCCGCGCCCAGGTGCTGGAGCGCACCGGCGCGCTGCCCGACGCCGTGGTGGCCTGCGTGGGCGGCGGCTCCAACGCGATGGGCATCTTCCACGAGTTCATCCCGGACGCGGGGGTGCGGCTGATCGGCTGCGAGGCGGCCGGCGAGGGCGCCGAGACCCCGCGGCACGCGGCCACCCTGACCAAGGGCGAACCCGGCGTGCTGCACGGCGCCCGCACCTACGTGCTGCAGGACGAGGACGGCCAGACCATCGAGAGCCACTCGATCTCGGCCGGCCTGGACTACCCCGGGGTCGGCCCCGAGCACGCCTGGCTGAAGGACACCGGCCGGGCCGAGTACCGCCCGGTCACCGACGACGCGGCGATGCAGGCGCTGCGCCTGCTGTCGCGCACCGAGGGCATCATCCCGGCCATCGAGAGCGCGCACGCGCTGGCCGGCGCGCTGGAGCTGGGCCGCGAGCTGGGTCCGGACGCCACCATCCTGGTCAGCCTGTCCGGGCGTGGCGACAAGGACATGCACACCGCCGCCCAGTACTTCGGCCTGTACGACGAGTCCGCCCAGGGGGAGAACCGATGACCAGCAAGCTCAGCCAGGTCCTCGCGGCGGCCCGGGCCGAGGAGCGGGCGGCGCTGATCGGCTACCTGCCGGCCGGCTTCCCGAGCGTGGAGGGCGGCATCAAGGCGGTCAACGCCCTGCTGGAGGGCGGCTGCGACGTGGTCGAGGTCGGCCTGCCGCACTCCGACCCGGTGCTGGACGGCCCGACCATCCAGACCGCCGACGACATCGCGCTGCGCGGCGGGGTGCGGATCACGGACGTGCTGCGCACCGTGCGGGAGGTGGCCGCGGCGCACCCGGTCGCCGCGGTGCTGGTGATGACCTACTGGAACCCGGTGGACCGCTACGGCACCGCCCGGTTCGCGGCCGACCTGGCGGCGGCCGGCGGGGCCGGGGTGATCCTGCCGGACCTGCCGGTGGAGGAGTCCGCGGAGTGGCGCAAGGCCGCCGCCGAGCACGGCCTGGACACCGTCTTCGTGGTCGCCCCCTCCAGCCAGGACAAGCGGCTGGCCGAGGTGACCGCGGCCGGTTCCGGCTTCGTCTACGCGGCCGCGGTGATGGGCGTGACCGGCTCCCGGGCCCAGGTCGGCGAGCTGGCCGAGGACTTGGTGGCGCGCACCCGGGCCACCACCGAGCTGCCGGTCTGCGTGGGCCTGGGGGTCTCCACCGGTGCGCAGGCGGCCCAGGTGGCCGGCTTCGCCGACGGCGTGATCGTCGGCTCGGCCTTCGTGCAGCGGATCCTGGACGCCGGCGAGGACGAGCCGGCCGCGCTGGCCGCCGTCCGCGCGCTGGCGGCCGAGCTGGCGCAGGGCGTGCGCTCGCGCTGATGCACCGTCGAGGCGGCCCGCCACCCCGCAGGGGGTGGCGGGCCGTTCTGCTGCCGGCGCCCGGATCGGCTTCGCGCTCGCCCGCGGGGGTGAATCGCGCGGTCCGCTCGTGTCATCCCCGGGCGGCTGACGTTGCATCAAGTGTCCAGCGGGGAACGGGTTCCAGCCCTGCCGTTCGTACACTTCTCAGTTGATCGCCCCGGCTCCGAGGAGGCCCATCGTGATCGGCCTGCACCGCGCGGTACTGGTCAGGGCGGCCGTCGCCGCACTGGCGCTGCTGGCGGCCTGCGGGGGCGAGCACGCGGTGGGGCACGCGCTGGCCAAACGCGGTGCCGAGCAGGCCGCGCACCGGGTGGAGGAGCCGGCGGCGCGCCACGGCGGCAAAACGGACAGGTGACCTCATCCTCCCCTATTCGGGTGAATGTGATGAGCTTGGAGTAAACAGACCAAATCCCCTACGGTTCGTCAGGAAGCTCCGGCGGGAGCCGAGGACCGAGAGGGGGAGGCGGCATGGCAGCGCGCACAGCCGGTGGCGGCGGCGGTGGTGTGGTCGAGTGGATCAGCACCGCGGCCCGGTTGGGCCTGGCGGTGGTGTGGGCCTGGGCCGGTCTCGCCAAGATCTCGGATCCGGCGGTGGCGGCCCAGGCGGTGCGGGCCTACCGGATCCTGCCCGAGGGACTGGTCAAGCCGGTCGGGTACGGGCTGCCGTTCCTGGAACTGGCGCTGGCGCTGCTGCTGCTGATCGGGCTCGGGGTGCGGATCGCGGCGGTGGTGTCGGTGCTGCTGCTGCTGGCCTTCGTGGCCGGGATCGCCTCGGCCTGGGCCCGCGGCATCTCGATCGACTGCGGCTGCTTCGGCGGCGGCGGCGCGGTGGACAAGTCGCAGACCCAGTACGGCCAGGAGATCCTGCGCGACTGCGGGTTCCTGCTGCTGGCCGGCTGGCTGGTGGCCAGGCCGCGCTCCAGGTTCTCGGTGGACGGCTGGCTGGCCGCCTGAACCCCTGACCGCCGCCGAACCCCTGACCGTCGACCCGGAGAAGCAGAAGGCATGAGCGAGAAGAACCGATCTGGCAAGCGGACGGCCCGCGAGCGGATGCTGGAGGAGCGGGCCGCGCAGGACGCCCAGCACGCCAAGAAGAAGAAGCTCCTGGTCATCGGCGCCGTGGTGGTGGTGCTGGCGGTGGCCGCCGGGATCGGCATCGCGGTGCAGAGCAGCCGCTCCAGCTCGGACACGCCGAGCGCGGCCCCGGCCGGCGCGATCGGCCCCAAGAACCTGGTGATCCCGGACGGTCCGGCCAACGCCCCGGCCACGCTGACCGTCTACGAGGACCCCAGGTGCCCCGCCTGCGGCCAGTTCGAGCGGGAGTTCGCGCCCACCGTCGACCAGTTGCAGGACCAGGGCAAGCTCTACGGGAACTACCACATCGTCTCGTTCATCGACCGGCACGACGGCGGCAAGGGCTCCAAGAACGGGGCCAACGCCCTGGCCTGTGCCCAGGACGCGGGCTACTTCCGCGCCTACCACGACGTGCTCTACAAGAACCAGCCGGACGAGACGGTGGACGCCTGGAAGGACAAGTCCAAGCTGATCGACCTGGCCAAGCAGGTCCCGGGCCTGGACTCGCCCACCTTCGAGTCCTGCGTCAACAGCAACAAGTTCGGCAGCTGGGTCTCCGCGGTCGAGCAGGACTTCGACAAGTCCGGCTACACGTCCACCCCGACCGTGCTGCTCAATGGCAAGCCGATCTACCCCAAGAACGGCAACGACGAGATCACCCCGGACAACCTGGTGAAGTGGGTCGACGAGGCCAACCAGGGCAAGAAGCCGGGCACCACCGGCAGCGGCTCGGCCAGCCCCGCGCCCACCAGCACCGCGGCCGAGAGCGACCCGGCGCTGCAGCCCTCGGGCGGCGGCTCCTAGGCCCGCCCGCCGATCGCCCGGGGTGCCGTGTCCGAACCGGTACCCCGGGCGATGCCGGTTCGCCGGTCGGCAGGCGGTAGCGTCGGACCTGCCATGGAACTCGCTTACATCCCGAGCCCGTCGCGGGGCGTCCTCCACCTGGGACCGATCCCGCTGCGCGCGTACGCCTTCTGCATCATCATCGGTGTCGTCGTGGCCGTCTGGCTGGGCGGCAAGCGCTGGGTCGCGCGCGGCGGCGCCAAGCACACGGTCGGCGACATCGCGGTCTGGGCGGTGCCGTTCGGCCTGGTCGGCGGGCGGCTCTACCACGTGATCACCGACCACCAGCTCTACTTCGCCCCGGGGAAGAACCCGTGGAACGCCTTCAAGATCTGGGAGGGCGGCCTGGGCATCTGGGGCGCGATCGCGCTGGGCGCGGTCGGCGCCTGGATCGGCGCCCGCCGGCGCGGCGTGCCGCTGCCGGCCTGGGCGGACGCGGTGGCACCGGGCATCGCGCTGGCCCAGGCCTGCGGACGCTGGGGCAACTGGTTCAACCAGGAGCTGTACGGCAAGCCGACCACGCTGCCCTGGGGCCTGCAGATCGACCCCGCGCACCGGCCGCCCGACACCCCGGACCTCGCCACCTACCACCCGACCTTCCTTTACGAGTCGCTCTGGTGCGTGGGCGTGGCGGCGCTGGTGATCTGGGCCGACCGGCGGTTCCGGCTCGGGCACGGGCGGGCCTTCGCGCTCTACGTCGCGGCGTACACCGTGGGCCGGTTCTGGATCGAGTACCTGCGGGTGGACGAGGCGCACTACTTCCTGGGTCTGCGGTTGAACGACTGGACCTCGATCGTGGTCTTCGCCGGCGCGGTGGCCTACTTCGTGGTCGTCGGCCGGCTGCGGCCCGGCCGGGAGGACCCGGACAGCATCGACCCGGCGGCGCACTAGGAGCTCGCGCAGGACGAGCCGAGCCAGCAGGACGACGCCGCCTGACCCACCGTCACCACGGGCCCCGGAGTGCACGCACTCCGGGGCCCGTTCTGCTGCCCGGTGCGCAGTCGAACACCGAACCCGCAGCTCAGCGCAGGTTAGCCAGCCCTGGCTTGCTAGAAAACGTCAGATCATCGGGCTAGTTTCAAGGTTGAGACGCCCTGACTGCGGTCGGGGAAGCACGCTGCACCAGGGAGGGCCGCCATCATGAGCGCCACCGTCACCGAACCCGCCACCGAGGAGCCGACGGCCCCGCGGATCCCGGACGCCGACCACCACCGCGACGTCAACGGCGGCTGGCTGCGCCCGGCGGTCTTCGGCGCGATGGACGGACTGGTCTCCAACTTCGCCCTGATGACCGGCGTGGTCGGCGGCTCGGCGAGCCACAGCGCCGTGGTGCTCACCGGCCTGGCGGGCCTGGCGGCCGGCGCCTGCTCGATGGCCGCGGGGGAGTACACCTCGGTGGCCTCGCAGCGCGAGCTGGTGGAGGCGGAGATCGAGGCGGAGCGGATCGAGCTGCGCCGCAACCCGGCGGGCGAGCTGGCCGAGCTGGCCCAGGTCTACATATCCCGCGGCGTGGACCCGGAGCTGGCCCACCAGGTGGCCGAGCAGCTGACCCGGGACCCGGAGCGGGCGGTGGAGGTGCACGTGCGGGAGGAGCTGGGCATCGACCCGCACGACCTGCCCAGCCCGCTGGTCGCCGCGGCCTCCTCGTTCGGCTGCTTCGCGCTCGGCGCGCTGCTGCCGCTGCTGCCCTACCTGCTGGGCGCCGACTCGCTGCTGCCGGCCCTGGTGCTGGCGGTGCTCGGGCTGTTCGGCTGCGGTGCGCTGGTGGCCCGGGTCACGGCGCGCAGCTGGTGGTTCTCCGGCCTGCGCCAGCTGGTGCTGGGCGGCGCGGCGGCCGGGGTCACCTTCCTGCTGGGGGCGCTGATCGGCGGCCAGGTCGGCTGACCGGACCGTGTGATATCTCACTCACTGCACTGCATAGGCATGCAGAATTTGCGGTGGGAGCGGCGGTCCGCCATCGGTCCGTCGCTCCGGACGCAGCTGAACGCGTGAATTCGCAGGCCGACCCCGGGGCGGGGTCGGCCGGCGCCGTTTCGCCCCTGTTTCGCCCCTGCGGCGACCGGGCACACTGAGGTGGGCCCACGTCCCCGCACTACCCGTAGGTAAGGGCCTCTGAGCTGCGGCCTTGTCCGCCATGTGGACGAAAAATTCCACTTCCCGGGACTTCCGGCATCATGTAACCTGCACGAAATCGCAGAGGGCCAACGTCGTCCCTGTTGCACGTGACCCCCTGGCCGGCGGCCGGGCGGCACCCCAAATGCTCAAGACGACGACGGGAGAGCCGATGCTGTCTGCATCCATGCACTCCGCCAACGAGCCCCAGGGCAGCACCAGCTCCCCGTACGCGCTCGTTCCGGATGCGCGACCTGCTGCTCAGGGCCTGTACGACCCGAGGAACGAGCACGACGCCTGCGGCGTCGGCTTCGTCGCCACGCTGACCGGCATCGCCGACCACACCATCGTCGAGCAGGCGCTCACCGTGCTGCGCAACCTCGAGCACCGCGGCGCCACCGGGGCCGAGCCCGACTCCGGCGACGGCGCCGGCATCCTGACCCAGATCCCGGACGCGTTCCTGCGCGCCCAGGTGCCCTTCGCACTGCCGGGCGCCGGCGAGTACGCGGTCGGCATCGCCTTCCTGCCGGACGAGGACGCGGCCGACGCCGCCGCTGTCGCGCAGGTCGAGGCGATCGCGGCCGAGGAGGGCCTGACCGTCCTGGGCTGGCGCGAGGTGCCGACCGCCCCCGACCTGCTGGGTGCCACCGCCCGCTCGGTGATGCCGCGCTTCCGCCAGCTCTTCCTGGCCGGCCAGGGCACCAGCGGACTGCTGCTGGACCGGGTCGCCTTCGTGGTCCGCAAGCGCGCCGAGCGCGAGGCCGGGGTGTACTTCCCCTCGCTCTCCGCCCGCACCATCGTCTACAAGGGCATGCTGACCACCGGTCAGCTGGAGCCGTTCTTCCCCGACCTTTCGGACCGCCTGTACGCCTCGGCGATCGGCCTGGTGCACTCCCGGTTCTCCACCAACACCTTCCCGAGCTGGCCGCTGGCCCACCCCTACCGGTTCGTCGCGCACAACGGCGAGATCAACACCGTCAAGGGCAACCGGAACTGGATGACCGCGCGCGAGTCGCAGCTGGCCACCGACCTGATCCCCGGCGACCTGTCGCGGATCTTCCCGATCTGCACCCCGGACCACTCCGACTCCGCCTCCTTCGACGAGGTGCTGGAGCTGCTCCACCTGGGCGGCCGCCCGCTGCCCCACGCGGTGCTGATGATGATCCCGGAGGCCTGGGAGAACCACGCCACCATGGAGCCGGCCCGGCGCGCCTTCTACCAGTACCACTCCAACCTGATGGAGCCCTGGGACGGCCCGGCCTGCGTCACCTTCACCGACGGCACCCAGATCGGCGCCGTACTGGACCGCAACGGCCTGCGCCCGGCCCGGTACTGGATCACCGAGGACGGCCTGGTCGTGCTCTCCTCCGAGGTCGGCGTGCTCGACCTGGCGCAGGAGAAGGTGGTCAAGAAGGGCCGCCTGCAGCCCGGCAAGATGTTCCTGGTCGACACCGCCGAGCACCGCATCGTCGAGGACGAGGAGCTCAAGGGCAAGCTCGCCGCCGAGCACCCGTACGAGGAGTGGGTGGCCGCCGGCCAGATCCAGCTCTCCAAGCTGCCCGAGCGCGAGCACATCGCGCACACCCACGCCTCGGTGACGCGCCGTCAGCAGACCTTCGGCTACACCGAGGAGGAACTGCGGGTCATCCTGGCCCCGATGGCCAAGACCGGCGGCGAGGCGCTCGGCTCGATGGGCACCGACTCGCCGATCGCCGCGCTCTCCGAGAAGCCCCGGCTGCTCTTCGACTACTTCGTGCAGCTCTTCGCGCAGGTCACCAACCCGCCGCTGGACGCCATCCGCGAGGAGCTCGTCACCTCGCTGCTGAGCAACCTCGGCCCCGAGGGCAACCTGCTGGCCGCCGAGGCCGCGCACTGCCGCTCGGTCGGCATGCCGTTCCCGGTGATCGACAACGACGAGCTCGCCAAGCTGATCCACATCAACGCCGACGGGGACCAGCCCGGCCTGAAGGCCGTGACCCTCTCCGGCCTCTACAAGGTCTCCGGCGGCGGCGAGGCCCTGGCCGCCCGGCTGGCGGCCATCGCGGCCGAGGCCGACGCGGCGATCGCCGACGGCGCCCGGGTCATCGTGCTCTCCGACCGCCACTCGGACGCCGAGCACGCCCCGATCCCCTCGCTGCTGCTCACCTCCGCGGTGCACCACCACCTGATCCGCACCAAGCAGCGCACCCTGATCTCGCTGCTGGTCGAGGCCGGCGACGTCCGCGAGGTCCACCACGTGGCGCTGCTGATCGGCTACGGCGCCGGCGCGGTCAACCCCTACCTGGCGATGGAGTCGGTGGAGGACCTGGTCGCCCAGGGCACCTTCCTGACCGGGATCGAGCCGGACAAGGCGATCCGCAACCTGATCAAGGCGCTCGGCAAGGGCGTGCTCAAGGTGATGTCCAAGATGGGCATCTCCACCGTCGCCTCCTACCGCGGCGCGCAGGTCTTCGAGGCCATCGGCCTGTCCCAGGAGACCGTCGACAGCTACTTCGCCGGCACCACCACCAAGCTCGGCGGCATCGGCCTGGCCGAGATCGCCAAGGAGGTCGCCGCCCGGCACGCCAAGGCCTACCCGGCCTCCGGCATCGCGGCCGCGCACCGCGCGCTGGAGATCGGCGGCGAGTACCAGTGGCGCCGCGAGGGCGAGCCGCACCTGTTCGACCCGGACACCGTCTTCCGGCTGCAGCACTCCACCCGGGCCCGGCGCTACGACATCTTCAAGCAGTACACCGACCGGGTGAACGAGCAGTCCGAGCGCCTGATGACGCTGCGCGGCCTGTTCAAGTTCGACGCCCAGGGCCGCACCCCGATCCCGATCGACGAGGTCGAGCCGGTCTCCGAGATCGTCAAGCGGTTCTCCACCGGCGCGATGTCCTACGGCTCCATCTCGATGGAGGCGCACGAGACGCTGGCCATCGCGATGAACCAGCTGGGCGGCAAGTCGAACACCGGTGAGGGCGGCGAGGACCCGGAGCGCCTGTACGACCCGGCCCGCCGCTCGGCGATCAAGCAGGTGGCCTCCGGCCGGTTCGGCGTCACCTCCGAGTACCTGGTGAACGCCGACGACATCCAGATCAAGATGGCCCAGGGCGCCAAGCCCGGCGAGGGCGGCCAGCTGCCCGGCCACAAGGTCTACCCGTGGGTGGCCCGGACCCGTCACTCGACCCCGGGCGTCGGCCTGATCTCCCCGCCGCCGCACCACGACATCTACTCCATCGAGGACCTGGCCCAGCTGATCCACGACCTCAAGAACGCCAACCCGGCGGCCCGCGTCCACGTGAAGCTGGTCTCCGAGGTCGGCGTGGGCACGGTCGCGGCCGGCGTCTCCAAGGCGCACGCCGACGTGGTGCTGGTCTCCGGCCACGACGGCGGCACCGGCGCCTCGCCGCTCACCTCGCTCAAGCACGCGGGCGGCCCCTGGGAGCTCGGCCTGGCCGAGACCCAGCAGACCCTGCTGCTGAACGGGCTGCGCGACCGGATCGTGGTGCAGACCGACGGCCAGCTGAAGACCGGCCGCGACGTGGTGATCGCCGCGCTGCTCGGCGCCGAGGAGTTCGGCTTCGCCACCGCGCCGCTGGTGGTCTCCGGCTGCATCATGATGCGGGTCTGCCACCTGGACACCTGTCCGGTCGGCGTGGCCACCCAGAACCCGGTGCTGCGCGAGCGCTTCTCCGGCAAGCCGGAGTTCGTGGTGAACTTCTTCGAGTTCATCGCCGAGGAGGTCCGCGAGATCCTCGCCGAGCTGGGCTTCCGCACCCTCGAGGAGGCGGTCGGCCACGCCGAGCACATCGACGCGAGCGGGGCGGTCAGCCACTGGAAGGCGGCCGGCCTGGACCTGGCCCCGCTGTTCCACGTGCCCGAGCTGCCCGAGGGCGCGGCCCGGCACTGCACCACCACCCAGGACCACGCGCTCGACAAGGCGCTCGACAACCAGCTGATCGAGCTGGCCGAGGACGCCCTGGAGCGCGGCGAGGCGGTGCGGATCCAGCTGCCGATCCGCAACGTCAACCGCACGGTCGGCACCATGCTCGGCCACCAGGTGACCAAGCGCTACCGCGGTGCGGGCCTGCCCGAGGGCACCATCGACGTGACCTTCACCGGCTCGGCCGGCCAGTCCTTCGGCGCCTTCGTGCCCAGCGGCATCACCCTGCGGCTGGAGGGCGACGCCAACGACTACGTCGGCAAGGGCCTGTCCGGCGGCGTGCTGGTGGTCCGTCCGGCCCGCGACGCCGCCGCGATCGGCGCCGACGCCCAGGCCCACGTGATCGCCGGCAACACCATCGGCTACGGCGCCACCTCGGGCCGCATCCACCTGCGCGGCAAGGCCGGCGAGCGGTTCGCGGTGCGCAACTCCGGCGCCACCCTGGTGGTCGAGGGAGTCGGCGACCACGGCCTGGAGTACATGACCGGCGGCCGGGTGGTCATCCTCGGCGAGACCGGCCGCAACCTGGCGGCCGGCATGTCCGGCGGCATCGCCTACGTCCTCGACCTGCGCCCGGCCAACGTCAACGGCGGCATGGTGGGCATCGAGGCCCCCGACGCCCACGACCGCGAGTGGCTGCGCGAGACCGTGCAGCAGCACTACGAGGAGACCGGCTCGACGGTCGCCGCCGAGCTGCTGGCCGACTGGGGCAGCGGCGTCAGCCGCTTCTCCAAGATCATGCCCACCGACTACAAGGCAGTGCTCGCCGCCAAGGACGCCGCTGAGCGCGACGGGCTCTCCGAGTCCGAGACCACCGCGAAGATGATGGAGGCGGCACATGGCTGACCCCAAGGGCTTCCTGACCACGCCCAAGCAGCTGGCGGAGCGCCGCCCGGTCGACGTCCGGCTCCGTGACTGGAACGAGGTCTACGTCGAGCGCAGCCTCCTGCCGATCATCACCAAGCAGGCCGGCCGCTGCATGGACTGCGGCATCCCGTTCTGCCACAACGGCTGTCCGCTGGGGAACCTGATCCCCGAGTGGAACGACCTGGCCTTCCGCGACGACTGGTCCGGCGCCATCGAGCGGCTGCACGCGACCAACAACTTCCCGGAGTTCACCGGGCGGCTGTGCCCGGCGCCGTGCGAGTCGGCCTGCGTGCTGGGGATCAACCAGGACGCGGTGACCATCAAGAACGTCGAGGTCACCATCATCGACAAGGCCTGGGACAACGGCGGGGTGCGCCCGCAGGTGCCCGAGCGACTGTCCGGCAAGACCGTCGCCGTGGTCGGCTCGGGGCCGGCCGGCCTCGCGGCCGCCCAGCAGCTGACCCGGGCCGGGCACACCGTGGTGGTCTACGAGCGGGCCGACCGGATCGGCGGCCTGCTGCGCTACGGCATCCCCGAGTTCAAGATGGAGAAGCGCCACATCAACCGCCGCGTCGAGCAGATGCGCGCGGAGGGCACCCGGTTCCGCACCGGCGTGCACGTGGGCGAGGACATCACCGGCCAGGACCTGCGCAACCGGTTCGACGCCGTGGTGGTCGCCGCCGGCGCCACCACCGCCCGCGACCTGCCGGTCCCCGGCCGGGAGCTGAACGGCATCCACCAGGCGATGGAGTACCTGCCGCTGGCCAACAAGGTCCAGGAGGGCGACTACGTCGACTCCCCGATCAGCGCCAAGGGCAAGCACGTCATCGTGATCGGCGGCGGTGACACCGGCGCCGACTGCCTGGGCACCGCGCTGCGCCAGGGGGCGGCCTCGGTCACCCAGCTGGAGATCATGCCGCGCCCGAGCGAGGCGCGGCCGGCCGGCCAGCCCTGGCCGACCATGCCGATGACCTACAAGGTCACCTCCGCGCACGAGGAGGGCGGTGAGCGGGTCTACTCCGTCAACACCACCCACTTCACCGGCGACCAGGACGGCAACGTCCAGGAGCTGCACCTGGTCGAGGTGGAGTTCAAGGACGGCCGGTTCGAGCCGGTCCCGGGCACCGAGCGGTCGATCCCGGCCCAGCTGGTCACCCTGGCCATGGGCTTCACCGGCACCGACCAAGGCAACGGCCTGGTCGACCAGCTGGGCGTGGACCTGGACGCACGCGGTAACATCGCCCGGGACGGGAAGTTCGCCACCAACGTCGATGGCGTCTACGTCTGCGGCGATGCCGGCCGCGGCCAGTCGCTGATCGTCTGGGCGATCGCCGAGGGCCGCTCCGCCGCCGCCGCGGTCGACGCCTACCTGGGCGGCAAGACGGCGCTTCCCGCACCGATCCGCCCCACCGACCGCCCCCTGGTGGTCTGACCCGCAACGCCTCGCGACCCGGCTGCCGACCTGCTCGGCGGCCGGGCCGCACTCCGACCGCCGTGCGGCGGTCCTAACCCTCCCGCACACAGCCCGGCTCGCCGGGCCGCTCCATCGCTGACCCGTCAGAGCCGCCGGTCCTCAGCGGAGCACCAACGACGGCGCCTGCCCCGTCCCCGACCAAGGGGGGCAGGCGCCGTCGGCATGTCCGCAGTCAGCCCGCCGACCGCGCCCCGGCCGGCGCGGTGTGCAGCCGGGCCCGCTCGCCCGCACCGGCAACAGGGCGCGCCGGCAGGGCCGTTCACCGATCGTCCCCCGGCGAACTCACAGCTTCCACCCGTGGTTGTTGACGGTTGGACATGGCAGACTGCCGTCCGTGACAGCGCCAGGGGAGGCAGCGCGATGAACGGCACGGGCCAGACCGGCAGCGGAGTGACGGTCCGACGGCTGCTGCTCGGCTCCCAACTGCGCCGGCTGCGCGAGGCACAGGGCGTCAGCCGGGAGGACGCCGGCTACGAGATCCGCGCCTCCGAGTCCAAGATCGGCCGGATGGAGCTGGGCCGGGTCAGCTTCAAGGAGCGGGACGTGGCCGACCTGCTCACCCTCTACGGCGTCGAGGACGGGGGACAGCGCGCCGAACTGCTCGGCATGGTGCGCACCGCCAACGAGGTGCCCTGGTGGCACGACTACGCCGACGTGGTGCCGGCCTGGTTCCAGACCTACCTCGGCTTCGAGGAGGCGGCCGGCGTCATCTCCTGCTACGAGGTGCAGTTCGTCCCCGGGCTGCTGCAGACCGAGGCCTACGCCCGCGCGGTGGTCGAACTGGGCTCGCTGGCCGCCCCGCAGCGCGAGATCGACCGGCGGGTCGAGGTGCGGCTGCGCCGCCAGCGGCTGCTGCAGGGCGAGCAGGCCCCGGCGGTCTACGCGGTGATCGACGAGGCGGCGCTGCGCCGCCCGTGCGGCGGGCCCGAGGTGATGCGCGGTCAGCTGGCCCGGCTGCTGGAACTGACCGAGCACCCGGGCATCGAGATCCAGGTGATGCCGCTGGGCTTCGCCGGCGCGGGCGTGGAGAGCGGCACCTTCTCGCTGCTCTCCTTCCGCGAGCCGGACCTGGCCGAGGTGGTCTACCTCGAGCAGTTCACCACCGCGCTCTACCTGGACCGGCCGCGCGAGGTGGAGGAGTACCGCGACACCCTGGAGCGGCTGCGGGTGGACAGCCTCACCGTCGAGCAGAGCCGCGAGCTTCTGCGGACACTGCATCAGGAAGCCTGACTCATCAGTAGGATGATCCTCAGTCAGCCCGGGGGAACACGGTAGCTGGATATCGCGCACGCACGCGAAGGGGATTCAGGTGTCCTACTTTTCGGAACTCGCCCTGCAGTACATCGACGGCCAGTGGCGCCCGGGGAGCGGCTCCTGGGACATCGTCGACATCAACCCGTTCAACGGTGAGAAGCTGGCCAGCATCACGGTGGCCACCGTCGGCGAACTCGACGAGGCCTACCGGGCCGCCGAGCGCGCCCAGCGCGAGTGGGCCAGGACCAACCCCTACCAGCGCCGGCTGGTCTTCGAACGGGCGCTGCGCCTGGTCGAGGAGCGCGAGCAGGAGATCACCGAGGCGATCATCGCCGAGCTCGGCGGCACCTACCTGAAGGCGGGCTTCGAACTCGCCCTCACCAAGGACATGCTGCGCGAGGCGATGCAGCTGGCCATCCGCCCCGAGGGCCGGATCCTGCCCTCGCCGGTGGACGGCAAGGAGAACCGGCTGTACCGGCTGCCGGTCGGCGTGGTCGGGGTGATCAGCCCGTTCAACTTCCCGCTGTTCCTGTCGATCAAGGGCGTCGCCCCCGCCCTGGCGCTGGGCAACGCGGTGGTGCTCAAGCCGCACCAGGACGCCCCGATCGTCGGCGGCACCCTGCTCGCCAAGCTCTTCGAGGACGCCGGGCTGCCGGCCGGCCTGCTCAACGTGCTGGTCACCGACATCGCCGAGATCGGCGACGCGTTCATCGAGCACCCGGTGCCCAAGGTGATCGCCTTCACCGGCTCGGACCGGGTCGGCCGCCACGTGGCCACCGTCGCCGCCTCCCACTTCAAGCGCACCGTGCTCGAACTCGGCGGCAACAGCGCGCTGATCGTGCTGGACGACGCCGACCTGGACTACGCGGTGGACGCGGCGGTGTTCAGCCGCTTCGCGCACCAGGGCCAGGTCTGCATGGCGGCCAACCGGGTGCTGGTGGACCGCGCCGTGCTCGCCGAGTTCACCGAGAAGTTCGTCGCCAAGATCAGGACCCTCAAGGTGGGCGACCCCGCCGACCCGAGCACCCAGCTCGGCCCGCTGATCAACAGCACCCAGGCCGACGCGATCACCGCCGAGGTCGATCAGGTGATCGCCGACGGCGCCACCGCCCTGCTGCGCGGCAACACCGTCGGCACCCTGGTGGACCCGGTGGTGCTCACCGACGTGCCGGCCGGCCACCCGCTGCTGCACCGCGAGCTGTTCGGACCGGTGGTCATGGTGCTCCCGTTCGACGGCGAGGACGAGGCGGTGGCCATCGCCAACGACACCCCCTTCGGCCTCAGCGGCGCCGTGCACAGCGGCTCGGTCGAGCGCGGCGTGCAGGTGGCGCAGCGGATCGAGACCGGCATGATCCACGTCAACGACGGGACCATCGCCGACGAGCCGATCGTGCCCTTCGGCGGCGAGAAGAACTCCGGCGTCGGCCGGCTCAACGGCGAAGCCACCGTCGAGGCGTTCACCACGGTCAAGTGGATCTCGATCCAGCACGGCCGCAGCCGGTTCCCGTTCTGAGACCTCGGGGTTGCAGCGGTCATCTCCGGACATACCATCGCAGAAGGACAGCGATGGGAGGCCGGAGATGACCAGACGAGCCGCACCCGGCAGCAAGCTGCGCCGCGGTACCCAGGACCTGCTGGAACGCCGCGGCATGATGACCACCACCGGCGGCCAGCGCCCCGTCGGCCCGGTGCTGCACACCACGGCCGCCGCCGGCCCGGCTGCCCGCCCGGCCGGCTACGGCAGCTACGCGGCCCTGGCCGGCGCCGCCCCGTTCGCGCACGGCGGGCGCCGCGCCCCCGAGGAACGGGCCCACACCGGCATCGCACCGGGCCACGCCGAACTCAAGGGCCACCGCCACCGCGGCGCCGAACACCACTCGGCCCACTGACCGGACACCACCGGGCCCGGCCACCCCGCCACGGGGCGACCGGGCCCCGACCGTGCCCAGGCGCGCTACAGCGCCGCCAACCGGGCCAGCGCGCGCTCCACCCGGGCCGCGAACTCCACCCCCGGATCCTCGCCCAGCGGCTCCAGCCGCCACCAGCACAGCGCCCGCTCGTACCAGTCCAGCGGCTCCGGCACCCACTCGCGCACCGCCACCGACGCCCGCGCCCCCGCGCCCGGCCCGGCCCGCCGCACCACCTCCTCGGCCGCCGCCAGCAGCAGCCCCGCCTGCCGCGCCGCCGCAGCCGGCCAACCCGCCGCCGCCACCTGCTCGGCCCGCCGGCCCACCTCCGACTCCAACTCCCGCAGCAGCTGCGGATCCGGACCCGTCGCCGGCAGGACCGGGCGAGAGCCCCGGCCGCGCAGATCCTGCACCAGCCAGCCCACCAGCGCCCCCGCCGCGTACAGCCCGCCCACCGCGGCCACCGCCCACAGGCCGGCCCCCGCCGCCAGCGCACCCGCCAACCCGGTCAACCCCGCCGCACTGCCCGCATAGTGCGGCACCGAGTCGAACCACCGCCCCAGCGGCGACCGCCGCGCCCCGGCCGGCCCCGACGGCTCACTGGTAGCCACGGATCTCCTCGAAGACACCGCTCAGCGAACCCGACATCCCGTCGAACAACTTGCCGCCCGTGGTGTCGGCAATGCCCTGCAACTGGTCCTTGGCCCCCTCGCCGAACAGGATCGGGAAGACCGGCACCGCCTTCCCCGAGGCCGGCAACGCCTGGTAGAAGTCGGCGAAGTCCTTCGCGCTCGCCCCCTCGTTGCTCTCCCCGTCCGTCATCAGCACGATCGAGGTGAACCGGTCGTCGTTCGCGGCCGCCTGCTGCTTGGCCACCTCCCGGTAGGCCGCCTCCAGCGTCGAGTAGATCGCGGTACCGCCGTCCGTGGACAGGCTCTGCACATCGGCGTTGATCGCCGCCAGCTCCGACTCCGGCGCCGTCGCCGGGACCTGGTGCACCTTCTCCCACTTCACGTCGTCCGCGAAGGAGATCAGCGTGACCTCCTCGCGGTTGCGGAACCGGTTCACCGCCCGGGTGTCCCCGGACCCGGTCAGCACGCCCAGCGCCGTCTTCAGTGCCGCCAGCCGGTCCCCGGACATCGAGCCCGAGGTGTCCAGCACGTACACCGTGCGCGACGGGCGGCGCAGCTCGTTCTGGTACGCGGCCAGCAGCGCGTCCGCCACCGACCGGCTGCCCGGGAACGGCAGTTCGGGCCGCCGGTCCGGCGACAGGCCCGGCCCCAGCGCCGCCCCGGCGAGCACCGGCCGGCGCTCGGTGGTGTCGGAGATCTTGCGCTGCACCTCCGGGCGCAGCAGATAGGCCGTCAGCCGCCCGAAGTCGTCCTTGGCCGACTGCGGAGCCGAACTGAGCAGGCTCAGCGGATAGTCGGAGGTCACCACCCCGTCCGTCGGGCGGACCACCGTCAGCTGGGCGTCCCCGGGCAGCGTCCGGTTGAGCGACAGCAGCACCGACTCGTAGTTCACCAGCG
The DNA here is from genome assembly GCF_003205575.1 of Streptomyces tateyamensis. GTDB lineage: Bacteria > Actinomycetota > Actinomycetes > Streptomycetales > Streptomycetaceae > Kitasatospora > Kitasatospora tateyamensis. Next base: position 30,754 of record NZ_PYBW01000011.1, on the reverse strand, counting down.
CACCCACCGGATTGCCCGAACCACCCTGCGCGGTGCGCTGGTAGGCCTGGGCCAGCCAGCCGGAGGAACCCGAGGTCAGCTTCTGGCCGCCGAAGAAGCCGTGCAGCGCGGGCGTCGCCTTGGCCACGTCCGCCTCGGTCAGCGCCGCCTGCGCCCCCGAGAACGCCGAGGCCACCCCGACCAGCGCGGACAGGCCCGAGTTGGAACGCGACGGGTCGGTCATCCCGAAGGTCAGCCTGCCCTGCTGCACCGCGTCGCCGATCTGCGACCAGGTCACCTTCGCCGGGTCCCAGCCCAGCCCCGGCAGCAGCGAGGAGCGCACCCCGACCGCCACCGGCGAGACCATCACCGGCGTCTCCGAGAGCAGCCTGGCACCGGCCGCCCGGTCCAGCCGCAGATAGCGGTTGGAACCGAACCAGACCGCGTCGTACGCACCGTCGGCCTTGCCCGAACTCACCGTGTCGGCCCCGTCCAGCGTGCCGGTGAAGGTGAACTTCACCGTCACCCCGGTCGCCTTCTGGGCATCGTCCAGCACCGGCTGCAGGTCCTGCAGCTCACTGCCGGCCAGGATCCGCAGGGTGCCCGGCGTACTGGTCGGCGCCGCGGCCGCCGAACTGCCGGACGCGCCCCCGTCATGGCGCGGGGAACCGCTGGTGCAACCGGTGACGGCAGCCAGCAGCAGGGCGAGAGCGCCGAGCACGGCCCGGCGGGGAGCATGACGGGGCATCAGCTGTTCTTTCCGGTGGCAGCGTTGATCATGGCCTTGAGCAGGTCGCCGGTCGGCGAGTTGGCCTGGGCGGACTTCAGGTCGGCCACGTTGGCCACGAAGTGGTTGGCCTGGACCGTGGCCCCCATCTCCCGCGCGAAGGCGCCCGGATCGGTCTCCGGCCGGAAGCCGTGGTCGGCCTCCAGCTTCACCAGTGCGGGATCGCTCTGCAGGGCGAGCGCGAGCTGGTGCGCCTGCGGCGTCAACTCGACGACCGTGTGGTCACTCTGGATCGTGGTGTCCGGATAGAGCACCACCGTGTCCTTCGGCAGCGTCCCCGCGCGGGCCCGCTCGGCCACCTCCGACTCGTACGTCCAGATCAGCGGCTTGCCGGCGCCGGCGATGAAATCGCCCACCAACTGGTCGCTGCTGGCCAGCAGCGCGCCCTGCGGCCCGAAGAAGCCCTTCAGCGCCGTCCCCTCCCGGGCCGCCGAGGCCGGGTCGGTCACCACGTTGTTGCCCAGGTCCAGGTAGGCCAGGGTGGCCAGGTAGAGCGCGGCCGAGCCCGAGGACTGCGGGTCGGTGGTGGAGACCAGGACCTTCCCGCTCAGCTCGGGGTGGCCCTTCACGTCGTTCCAGCTCGGGTGCCCCGCCTTGACCAGGTCCAGGTAGGCCCTGGTGAGGAAGACCGTCACACCGTCGTCCCGTCTCCTGACCAGGCCCAGTTGGTCCAGCGCGTCCACGGTCGACGCCTGAGCCACCAGCACCAGCGGCGAGTAGAACGGGCGCACCGGCACCGTCGTCACCTGGTTGGGTATGTCCGCGCCGATCACGTCGGTGGACGGGATCGCGAAGTCGTACTTGGCCTTCTTCGACAGGTCGGCCATCTGCCAGGACCCGGCGTGGTCCACCGAGACGCCCAGATGCTGATCGGAGAGCGCCTTCGCGACCGCCGGATCGGCGAAGAAATTGGTCTTTTCCGAACCGATCAGGCCACTCACCCTGGTGACGGCACCAGGTGTCGGCCGGCTGCAGCAGTGCGAAGCGATCAGCACCACCACCCCGGCCACCAGGGCAAGTGCCAGCACGCCGCCCAGCAGGCGCTTCATGTTCCCGTCCCCCCAGCCTCGAACCCGGCGTCCGACGGACACCAGCCTCCCGCCCCGCTCGGAGCGGCACCCGGCGCACCGGCGAACCGGGCGTGAACAGGCTTTCACGGATCGGCAACAGCCGCGAGACAGATGAGTCAACTCTCCTGGCGGACAAGAGAGATCATGATGCGTCAGAGAGTTAAACGAAGCTTCCGTCAGTGGTCATGTGACGATCCGGCGGAACGGCGTTGTTACGCGCGGGTAATGCATACCCTCGGACTCATGCGCCGAGCAAAAATCGTCTGCACCCTCGGGCCCGCCGCCGACTCGTACGACCAGATCAAAGCCCTGGTCGACGCCGGCATGGACATCGCCCGACTCAACCTGAGCCACGGCTCGCACGCCGAACACGAGGAGCGCTACCGCCGGGTCCGCAAAGCCGCGGACGAGAGCGGCCGCAGCGTCGGGATTCTGGTCGATCTTCAAGGTCCGAAGATCCGCCTCGACACTTTCGCCGAAGGACCCGTACTCCTCGAACGCGGCGACGAGTTCACCATCACCGTCGAAGACGTCCCGGGCAGCCGCGACATCTGCGGCACCACCTACAAGGGCCTCGCCACCGACGTCACCCGCGGCGAGCGGATCCTCGTCGACGACGGCCGCGTCTGCCTCGAAGTCACCCACGTCGACGGCCCCCGCGTCCACTGCCTCGTCATCGAAGGCGGCCTGGTCTCCGACCACAAAGGCCTCAACCTGCCCGGAGTCGCCGTCTCCGTGCCCGCGCTCAGCGACAAGGACGTCGCCGACCTGCGCTGGGGCCTGCGGATCGGCGCCGACCTGATCGCCCTCTCCTTCGTCCGCAGCGGCAAGGACATCGAGGACGTCCACAGCATCATGGCCGAAGAAGGCCGCTTCCTCCCCGTCATCGCCAAGGTCGAGAAGCCCCAGGCGGTCGACGCCCTCGAATCCATCGTCGACGCCTTCGACGGCATCATGGTCGCCCGCGGCGACCTCGGGGTCGAAATGCCCCTCGAGCAGGTCCCCCTGGTCCAGAAGCGCGCCATCAAGCTGGCCAAGCGCAACGCCAAACCGGTCATCGTCGCCACCCAGATGCTCGACTCGATGATCAACGCCTCCCGGCCCACCCGCGCCGAGGCCTCCGACGTCGCCAACGCCGTCCTCGACGGCACCGACGCCGTGATGCTCTCCGGTGAGACCTCCGTCGGCAAGTACCCCGTCGAGACCGTCAAGACCATGGGCCGGATCATCGAAGCCGTCGAGAGCGACGTCCTCAGCGCCGGCCTGCCCCCGCTCACCCCCACCAACAAGCCCCGCACCCAAGGCGGTGCCGTCGCCCGCGCCGCCGCCGAGATCGGCGACTTCCTCGGCGCCAAGTACCTGATCGCCTTCACCCAGTCCGGCGACACCGCCCGCCGCCTCACCCGCTACCGCTCGCCCATCCCGGTGCTCGCCTTCACCTACGAACAGGCCGTCCGCAGCCAACTCGCCCTCACCTGGGGCGTGGAGACCTTCCTCGGCCCCTTCGTCCCGACCACCGACGAGATGGTCGCCCAGGTCGACGCCCAACTCCTCAGCCTGGGCCGCTGCCAGCGCGGCGACATCGTCATCATCACCGCCGGCTCCCCGCCCGGCCTGGCCGGCTCCACCAACCTGGTGCGCGTGCACCACGTCGGCGAGCTGGACAACTGACGGACCAGCGACCCGCCCCCGCGTTCCGGGGGCGGGCCGCTCCGCCGCTCCCGCTCCCCACCCACGTCCCGCCGCTGCCGCCGATCACCCGATCCGGCCGGCCACCGCCGTCCGCGCGATCTGCGTCAACTTCGCCACCTCGAACGCGCTGTACACCCCACCCGCCAGCAACGAGAACTTCACCCCCGCCCGACCCGCCGGCCGCCGGAACCCCTCCGGCACCCACCGCTGGTAGTGCGCCGCCGCCCGATGGAAGAACTGCGGCCGCTCCGCCCGGCTCACACACCCCGCCAGATCCAGCACGAACAAGTAGTGCCGCACCATCCGCTCGAACAACTGCGCCCGCACCTCGGCCGGCGCCCCCGCCGTGTCCAGCAACGCGAAACTGCGCTCGTACTGGTCGAACAGGTCGAACTCGCAGGACCCCGGCGACCCCGCCGGATGCACCGTCTGCCGCCGCCGCAACTGCACCAGCTCCCGCTCCAGCACCGCCACCCGCTCGGCCCGCAGCAGCGCCTCGTGCACCGTCGGCACCTCCTCGTACCGCCCGTCCGGGAAACCCAGCCCCGCCCTGGTCCACAGCTGCCGGCTGATCAACCGGTCCCAGGCGAAGGCCGGCACCCCGAACAGCTCCGGCCGCTCGCACGCCGCGAAAGCACCGCTGCCCGCCCGCGCCAGCACCGCCTCCGCCGCCCCCGGCCAGACCCGCCCCGCGTGCAGCCGGGTGTGCCCGAACAGCACCAGCTCCGGCTCCTCGTCGAACTCCCGGATCCGGTCCACCAGGCCCAGGAACGCCCCGGGGGAGAGCAGGTGGTCGGCGTCCAGGAAGAGCAGGTAGCTCCCCGTCGCCCGGGTCGCCCCCGCGTTCCGCACCCGGCCCACCCCCACCTCGGCGTTCAACCGCAGCACCGAGACCCGCGGATCCGACCCCGCCTGCCGCACCTCCTCGGGGCACGCGGGGGAGCGGTCGGCCACCACGATCACCTCGAAGCCGCCGAACGACTGGTCCAGGATCGACTCCAGGCAGTCGGAGAGCTGTCCCTGCTGGTCATGGGCGGGGACGACGACGGAGAAGAGCGGCTGCGGCATGAGCCCCGAAGGTAGGTGGGCCGGCTTGTCATGGCAACCCCCGAGAAGCGGGCAAACCGGGTGTACCGGCAGGAATCTGGCGAAGGATCACCAAATCCTCACCCGTCCGTGACCTGGCCGTTTGTGGATGCCGAGGACTGTGGGCCGACCCGCAGGGCCGGGGTGGGCCGCACGGCGGGCAGGCCCGCCGACGAATCGATGCAAATCGGATACCGCCCCACCCTGCCCGCACTTCGGCGCATGCGGGGCTTCCGAGGATTCCGGGCCGACCCGGACGAGTGGGGCGAGCCGCACGGCGGCCAGACCCAGCCGACGAACCGACGCCAAATCGGATATAGCCAGACAATGCCCGTGCTTTAGCACGTGTGAGGAATTGTTAATCTCCTCGTAGCAGGCTTTCCGTTGCGTGGAGATTATTGGTACGCGAGCATGTGATTACGGATTGAGTCATGTCGGGGAGCGGCCGGCCGGCTCTCGCTGTCGGGAAAGGGGACCGTGTCGTGGACGACCGCCTTTTGGGAGTGATCGGCAATGTCATTGCCGAGATCAATGAGCGGCGGGACGAGAAGATCCCGACCGATGACCTGCTGAATGTCAGCCTGTACGGCGACGCGGGTGTCTTCGATTCCATGCACCTGGTCAACTTCCTGACCCTGGTCGAGGAGGCGATCGAGGACGAGTACGACCTCGAGATCTCGCTGACCTCCGAGAAGGCCGTGTCGCGGCGGATCAGCCCGTTCAGCCGGGTCGAGCGGCTGATCGAGTTCATCGAAGAGGAGATGGTCCTGGTCGGCGCCGAGTCCGGCCAGGGAAGCGCGGTCTGAGACTGCCGCCGGCGGGGCGGGGAGGGAGTGCCACGTGCCGGTGACGGTACGCAGGGCGGTGGCCGAGGACCTGCACCAGGTCTACCCACTGCTCCGGGATTCGACGCTTAATTCGTCATGGATCCCGTTCGAGTCGCGCCGGCGGATGTTCCAGCCGCAGTGGGGCGGCAACGAGGGGTATTACGGCTATGTCATGGAGGACGGCAGCGAGGTCGTCGGATTCCTCGGGACGCTTTTCACCGAACGTGACATAGACGGGCGGCGGCACAAGTTCTGCGAGATCCACTCGTGGTTCGTGAAGGACGCCTACCGGAACGAGAGCATGAAGCTCTTCCTTCCGGTGATGTCGATCCGAAAAGCCACGCTGCTGAACTACACTCCCACCCGGACCGTCTACGACATCAGTAAGAAGTTCGGCTGGGCGGACCTGGAGACAAAGGTCCTGCAGTTCCTGCCGGTGCCGACACCTCGGACCCTGAGTCCAGGCTACCGGCTGGAGACGCGAAAGCACCTGATCATCCAGCATCTGGACGAGGCCGACCGGAAGATCTTCCTCGACCACGAGAATCTGGACTGCCGCCACTACCTCGTCATGCGTCGTGGCAGCACCGACTACCTCTACCTCGTCGTCAAGAAGCTCCGGTTGCGCAAGTACGTCCCGTTCGGCCGGATCCTCTACGCGAGCAACAAGCCGATGCTGCTCGACGTCATCGACCGGCTGCGCCTGGACCTGTGCCTGCGCCTGGGCGCCGCGTTCGTCGTCATCGACCACGCCGAGCTGGCAGACCTCCTCGACCAGCGGGGCGCCCCCGCGTTCGCCAAGGTCGTCACCCGTGAGGTGCCCTCCCAGTACAAGTCCAAGGATCTGACGGCGCAGGACATCGGCCCGGCGCTCTACTCCCTGCCGCTGCTGATCGGTTATCGGCTGCACTGACCATGATTATTCTGATTACCGGTACGCGCACCGGTGTGGGCAGGGCTCTTGCCGAACACTTCCTCGACCAGGGGCACCAGGTCGTCGGGTGCAGCAGGAAGTCGACAGGTCTGGATCACCCGGGCTACCGGCACCACGGGCTGGACCTCACCGACCCGAGCGCGGTGAAGTCCATGTTCCGGGCGGTCCGACGGGAGTTCGGCCACCTGGACGCGCTGGTGAACAGCGCCGGCAGGTCCAACATGAACCACTTCATGATGACCCCGGACAGCGTCGCCCGGGACATCTTCGACCTCAACTTCTTCTCGGTGCTCAGCTGCAGCCGGGAGGGGGCGAAGCTGCTCCAGAAGAGTCCCTCGGGCTCGGCGGCGATCCTCAACATCTCGACGGTCGCGGTGCCCTGGGCGCTGGACGGCCAACTGGTCTACGCGGCCAGCAAGGCCGCGGTGGAACAGCTGACCCGGGTCATGAGCAAGGAGCTGGCCGGCTTCGGCATCCGGGTCAACAGTCTCGGCCTGCCCCCGGTGCGGACCGTGCTCACCCGCACGCTCCCCGAAGGGATGGTCGACTCCCTGATCGAACGTCAGGCGATCAAACGTATGTGCACGATGGCGGATCTCGTCGGACCCGTCGAATTCCTGGTCTCCGAACGGTCGGGGTTCGTCACCGGAGAGACGCTCTTCCTGGGCGGGGTGAACTGATGCGAAGCCAACTCATCACCAAACTTGAGCAGTTCGGGGACCGTCCGGCCGTGATCCACCGGGGGGACACGTACTCGTACCGCGAACTGGTCGCGGAGATCCGGCGGATCGAGGAGCAGCTGGCTGCGGGCGGGGTCCGCCCGCACGAGGTCGTCGTCCTCAACGCCGACTTCTCCTTCCGGTCCGTCGCGGCGTTCCTCGCGCTCTACCTGGGCCGGAACGTCGTGGTGCCGGTCGTGACCTTCACCGAGGGCACCCACGCCACGGTGACCGGCTCCTGCCACCCGAGGCACCTGCTCAAGCCCGACGGGAACGACGGCCGGGGCGACCTCACCATCGAACCCATGGCCGGCGACGCGGCCGAGGCCGAGGCTGCCTACCGGCCGCTGATCGAGGCCGGAGCGGCCGGCCTGGTCCTGCTCAGCAGCGGCAGCACCGGCGCCCCCAAGGCGATCCTGCACAATCTCGACTCCCTGGTCGAGGAGAAGGTCGGCACCCGGACCCGGGTCGGGGCCAAGGCGCAGAACATCCTCATGTTCCTGCTCTTCGACCACATCGGCGGCATCAACTCGCTGCTGGGTGTGCTGAAGGTGGGCGGAACCGCGGTCGTTCCCGAGAAGCGCACGCCGGACGAGATCTGCGCGCTGGTCGAGTCGTACGGCATCCGTCTGCTGCCGACCAGCCCCACCTTCCTCAACCTCGTCCTGATCGGCGGCTACCCCGAGAAGTTCGACCTGTCGGGCCTGCGTCTGATCACCTACGGCACCGAACCCATGCCCGAGGAACTGCTCAAGCGGGTGCACGCGGCGTTCCCGCGGGCCAGGCTGCTGCAGACCTTCGGAACCAGTGAGACCGGCATCTCGACCACCACGAGCGAGTCCTCCAGCAGCACCTACTTCCAGATCTCCGACGAGAAGGTGCAGTACCGCGTCGTCGAGGGGGAACTGCAGCTGAAGAGCCCGACGCAGTTCCTCGGCTACCTCAACTACCCCAGTGACTCGCTCACCGAGGACGGCTGGTTCCGCACCGGTGACCTGGTGGAGGAGAACGCCGAGGGCTACCTCAAGGTCAGGGGCCGCGCCAAGGAGATCATCAACGTCGGTGGCGAGAAGGTCCTCCCGCTGGAGTTGGAATCCCTGCTGCTGGGCAGCCCGCTGATCGCCGACTGCGTGGTCTACGGCAAGCCGAACTCGATCACCGGACAGTCGGTCTGCGTCGACATCCAGCCCGTCGGCGCACTGAGCCGCACCGAGGCGCGCAAGCACGTCCACGAGTTCCTCGACGGGAAGGTCGAGCCCTTCAAGATCCCCAGCAAGGTGCAGGTGGTCGAGGAGCTCTCGGTCTCCGAGCGGTTCAAGAAGAGGAGGATCCTGCCGTGAAGGACGTCGTTCTCCTGGGGGCCGGCAAGTTCGCCCTGGAGGTGGCCCGCTACCTCGAGGACGTCACCGCGGCCGACCCGCAGGCAGGCTACCGCATCCGGCAGTACGTCGCGGTGGCGGGCGAGCCGACCCACGCTCCGGCTGAACTGACCGTCGACCTGGCCGAGTTCGCGCCCGAGCCCGGCAGCCGGGTGCTGCTCGCGCTCTCGGAGGTCGCGCTGCGCCGGCAGCTGATCGACGACGTCATCGCCAAGCACGCCCTGGTGGCGGACAACATCGTCCACCCGTCCTCCCGCGTCGACCCGGCGGCGCTGCGCGGCACCGGCAACATCATCGGCCCCGACAACTACGTGGGAGTGAACACGGTGTTCGGCGACTTCAACGTCGTGAACTACCGGAGCAGCTTCGGACACCACTCCGGCGTCGGGTCGAACAACTTCGTCGCCCCCAACTTCCACTGCGGCAACAGCGTGGAGATCGGCGACGACAACTTCTTCGGGCTCAGCTGCACGGTCGCACCCGGCGTGGAGATCGGCGACAAGTGCCGCTTCCAGGCCGGCCTGACGCTCTTCGATAACGCTGCGACCGGGTTCTCGTACCTCGCGCCGAACCGCGTCAAGTCCCTCAAGTCCCTCTGACCGAGCCACCCGACAAGTCCCCCCGAAGTCCTGCGAGGAGAGCAGTAGTGAAGCGAGCGAAGGTGTCCATCATCGGTGCGGGCCCGGCAGGCTGCGTGGCTGCCCTGACCCTGCACAAGCTCGGCCATGACGTGGAGGTCTTCGAGCGGGACCACTTCCCGCGCTACCGCATCGGCGAGTCGTTCCTGCCCGGCACCCTGTCGATCCTCAACCGGCTCGGCCTGCAGGACAGGATCGACGCCCAGAACTACGTGAAGAAGCCGTCGGCGACCTTCCTGTGGGGTCAGGACCAGGCGCCGTGGACGTTCTCGTTCACCACGCCCCGCACCTCCCCGTGGGTCTTCGACCACGCCATCCAGGTCAAGCGCGAGGAGTTCGACCAGCTCCTGGTGGACGAGGTCCGCGAGCGCGGCATCTGCGTGCACGAGGGCACCGCGGTCACCGACGTCGACATCTCCGCGGCCGACTCCGTCACGCTCACCGTCCGCGAGGGCACCGAGACCCGCACCGTGACCAGTGACTTCGTCATCGACGCCGGCGGCGCGAACAGTCCGCTGGCCCGCCAGCTCAAGGTCCGCCGCTACGACGAGTTCTACAAGAACTTCGCGATCTGGTCGTACTTCAAGCGCGAGGACCCCTTCACCGGTGACCTCAAGGGCACCACCTACTCGATCACCTTCGAGGACGGCTGGGTGTGGATGATCCCGGTCAAGGACGACCTGTACAGCGTCGGCCTGGTGGTCGACCGGTCCAAGGCGGCCGAGGTCAAGGAGCTGGGCCCGGAGCGCTTCTACCGCGAGACCCTCGCCAAGGCCAAGCGCGCCACGGACCTGCTGGGCGACGCGCCGATGGTCGACGAGGTGCGCATCGTCCACGACTGGTCGTACGAGTCCGACCTCTTCTCCCGCGACCGGTTCTTCCTCTGCGGGGACGCGGCCTGCTTCACCGACCCGCTCTTCTCGCAGGGCGTCCACCTCGCCAGCCAGTCCGCCGTCTCGGCCGCCGCCGCGATCGACCGGATCACCGCGCACCAGGACGAGCAGGAGCAGGTGCACGCCTGGTACAACCGCACCTACCGCGAGACCTACGAGCAGTACCACGAGTTCCTCGCCTCCTTCTACACCTTCGCATCCTTCACCGAACCCGAGTCGGAGTTCTGGACCAAGCGCAGGATCAGCGAGGCCGACGACGACCGGCTCAACCGCAAGAGCTGGTTCGAGCGGCTGTCCGCGATCGACCACGCGAGCGAGGACTGGTCCGTGGCCGACTTCCGGGACCGCGCATCCACGATGATCGCCATCGGCCGGCACCAGCGGCAGGAGCTGAGCGACGAGTTCAGCGACGACGAGCTGAACGTCGCCCGGGTCCGCTGGATCAGCCAGCTCACCAAGCAGCTCAACAGCATCAAGCGGCTCCGCTGGAACGGCACCGAGGTCCGGCTCCAGCCGTACTACAAGATCGAGTCGACCAGCTTCCGGCTGGAGCCCAAGCAGGTGCTGGCCAACGAGAACGGTCAGGACATGACCAAGTGGCCGCTGGAGGAGTCCCACCGCGAGGTCTTCCAGACCCTGCTCAAGGAGACCGTCTCCTACAAGGACGTCATCCGTCAGCTCAGCGAGCTCGACCGGCAGGAACTCAGCTCGCAGATCGTCATCCGGCTGATGGAGGCGGGGCTGGTCAGCGGGTTCGACAAGAACGACCAGCCTGTCCTCATCCAGGACCGCCTGCGCTTCGACGGCGTCGGCGTCGAGTACGAGGTGTGACCATGGCACAGAACCCGACGTACGTGTTCCTCGCGGGGATCGACAACTCCGGCCCCGACCACTGGCAGCGGCAGTGGTACGAGCGGTCGGCCCAGAACAGCGTGTGGGTCGAACACGACTCCTGGGACCGCCCCGTCCGGGACGCGTGGGTGAAGGACCTCGCGGACGCGCTCGCCGCGGTGCAGGGCCCCAAGGTGGTCATCGCCCACAGCCTCGGCTGCACGCTGCTCGGCGAATGGGCCGGTGAGCACCCCGAGGCGGCCGGGGACCTGACCGGCGCCTTCCTGGTCGCGGCCCCGGACCCCGACGGGGAGAACTTCCCCGCTGACGCGGAGGGCTTCAGCGCGGCCGCGTACCGCGGCGCACTGCCCTTCCCGGTCACCGTGGTCGCCAGCGCGGACGACCCGTACAGCAGCGTGGAGCACGCCACGGGGGTGGCCGAACGCCTCGGCGCCACCCTGGTGAACGTCGGGCCCAAGGGCCACATCAACTCCTCGGCGGGCCTGGGCGACTGGGCAGAGGGCTGGACCCTCTTCCAGCAGCAGCTCGCCGGCTGACCAGGACACCGTCCCCCGCACCCGCCGAAGGGTGCGGGGGCCACGTCCGACATGCGGCTGCGCACCCGGCCGCACAGGGCGCCGCGCCGGACACGGCGCGGCGCCGCACCACCAGCGGAGCGCTTGGCAGGGGGAGCGACGCACGATGGAACTCGTTCACGCGGAGTCGACCGACCGCGGCGCGGCGTACGCGTACTGGAAGACCGATCTTCACCGCCCGGAAGTGCTGGTCTGGTCGGGCCCGCACCGGGTGACGGCCACCTTGGAGGAGCGCGGCGCGGACGGCACCCTGGTGCTGTCCGTCCCCGAGCCGCAACGGCTGGCCGTCCTGCGGCCCGGCCGGCGGCTGGCCATCGCCTTCCGGGCCGACGCCGCCCGGCTGCGGCGGCGCCGACTGGTGCCGCTGTTCACCACCGACTACAGCCTGGACGAGCAGGCCGGCCGCATCGTGGTCCGCCTGTCCGCAGGCCTCGGCGCCCACCGGACGCGGCCACTGCCCCGGCCGATCCCCGCCCGGCTGGACAGCACCGTCCTGTTCGGCCGCCGGCAGGAGGTCGAACTGCTGCGACTGTCGCCCTACCAGGGGCAGTTCACCACCGACGACCCCGGCCGCTGCCTCGCCCCCGGGATGGCGGTCGTGCTCGACGCCTGGCTGCCGTGGCTCGGCCACTGGCGGCTCACCGTCCAGCTGACCGACTGCCGCCAGGAGGCGGCCGCCACCCGGTTCGGCTTCCGGATCGTGGACCGGGCCTCGATGCGCACCAGCGCGACCGTGCTGGCCGGGACGGACCCGGGCTTCGGGTTCGCCGAGCTGCGGGACACCGGCGTGCGGCCCTCCCTGATGACCCGTTACCTCTCGGTGCGCACCGTGGCCGACGACCTGACCTACCGTCAGGCCCTCGACGTGCGACTGGCCGGCAACCAGCGCTTCGGCCGGCTCGCCGGCGTGCAGGACACCACCGAAGTGGCCGACGAGCTCGACGCCCACGCCGTCACCTTCCTGTGCCTGCTGGGGGAGAAACCGGTCGGCACCGGCCGGGTCGTGGTCAACGGCGGGGACCGCGCCCTCAGCGAGATCGAGACCGGCACCGTCGGCCTGCCCCTCCACATCTGGCGCGGCCGGTTCGTCGAAGTGTCCCGGCTGGCCATCGACCCCGCGCACCGCGGCGCGGGCGTCGTCCTCGCGCTCTTCCGGGAGACGGCCCGACTGGCCTTCAACCTCGACTGCCGCTACCTGGTGCTGGACGCCATCGAGAAGCTCGTCCCGGCCTACGAGCGGATCGGCGGCAAACGGCTGCCCATCGTCAAGACGCACCCGTACAGCAAGGAAACCGTGCACGTCATGGCGATCGACATCGGGCAGGAGCTCGGGCGGCTCGGCCGCCGGTGGCTGCCCTGGCAGGTCGTGTTCGGGCCGGTGGTCGACCACCACATGCGCACCTCCTCGCCCGACGCCCTCACCCGGCTCGTGCGCGGTCCCAGGACCGCCCTGTTCTGGGTGAAGCGGACCGTCAGCCGCCTCCACTGAGCGGTACACCCGTCCCGACCGCCGTATCCCGCCAAAGCCCTGCCGGCACGTTCCAGTGAGGACCCCTCCGTGGCCGATCGATCCCGTCCGTGGCCAGCGCTGATCGCACTGATCGTCGGCTACTTCATGGTGGTGCTGGACATGACCGTGGTGGCCGTCGCCAACCCGGTCATCATGAAAAGCCTCCGAACCGACGTCAGCTCCCTCGTCTGGGCCACCAGCGCCTACCTGCTCACCTTCGCCGCGCTGCTGCTGCCCGCCGGCCGACTCGGTGACCACGCCGGCCCCAAGCGGGTGTACCTCGCCGGAATCGCCGTGTTCACCGCCGCCTCCCTGGCCTGCGGCCTGGCCCCGTCCATCGGCGCGCTCATCGCCGCCCGCGCCGTCCAGGGCATCGGCGCGGCCCTGGTGACCCCGCAGACGATGGCAGTGATCACCCAGACCTTCCCACCCGAGCGCCGAAGCGCCGCGATGAGCCTGTGGGGCGCCGTCGCCGGCCTCGCCAACCTGGCGGGCCCCCTGCTCGGCGGATTCCTGGTAGACCAGGCCGGCTGGCAGTGGATCTTCTACGTCAACGTCCCCGTCGGGATCGCCGGATCCGCCCTGGCCGTCCGGTACGTGCCGACGCTGCCCGCCCACACCCGCCGGTTCGACCTGACCGGCCTCGCCCTCAGCAGCACCGGCATGTCGCTGCTGGTCCTCGGCATCCAGGAGGGCGGCAGCCACGGCTGGACCTCCTGGTCGGCCGCGGGCGGCGTCGCGGTCCTCGCCGCCTTCGTCGCCCACCAGCACCGCACCGCGACCGACCCACTGCTGCCCCTGGGCATCTTCCGCGACCGCGCCTTCGCCGCAGCGGCCCTGGCCGTCGGCCTCGCCGCCGCCGCGGTCGCCGCCGTGATGGTGCCGCTCTACCTCTACCTCGAGTCGGTGCGCGACCTGCCCGGCACCAGGGCCGGACTGCTGCTCGCCCCCATGGCACTGCTGGCCATCGTGTTCGTCCCGATCATCGGCCTGTTCGGAGACCGGCTGCACCCACGCGTCGCACCCGTCACCGGCCTCGCGCTCTTCGCCGCCACGCTCGCCGGATTCTCACTGCTGATGACACCCCACTCACCTGTCGGCCTCTTCCTCGTCGCAGCCGCAGTGGCCGGCCTCGCCAACGCCTGCATCTGGCCCTCACTGGCCGTGGCCGCCACACTCCGGCTCTCCCCCAAACAGGCCGGTGCGGGCGCAGGCGTCTACAACGCGACCCGCCAACTGGGCTCCGTCCTCGGCAGCGCCGCCGTGAGCGCCGTGGTCGCCTCCCGGATGTCCGCCCGCGGCCTGCCCGCCGACCTCGCCGCAGGAAGCGACGGCAGCACGGCTGTCCCCGTGGCGCTCAGACCCGCCTTCGGCAGCGCCCTGGCGGACGCCGTCTACCTGCCAGTTGCCCTGCTGACCCTCGGCGCGCTCGTCGCCGCGCTGATCGTCCGCGCCAAGCGTCCGGCCCCACCGGCCCGGCCCGTAACCCCCGCGGTGGTGAACTCGTGAACAGCCCCACGGCCGTCCATTTCTTCCTCAGCGTGTCCGTCCTGCTGGCGGTGGCCAAACTCTTCGGCTCCCTCGCCCGCAGAGCACGCCAGCCCGCCGTCGTCGGCGAAATCGTCGCCGGCGTCTGCTGCGGCCCCCTCCTCCTGCCCGCGTCGGTGCGCCACACACTGGTACCCCCTGATGTCCAGCCCCTGCTCGGCGCGCTCGCCGCGCTGGGCCTGGCCCTGTTCATGTTCGTCCTCGGCTACGAGCTGGAACACACCCTCCTGCGCGGACTGCGGGGCAGCGCGCTCGGCGTAGCCGCCGGGTCGGTCACGGTACCGCTGGCCCTGGGCATCCTCCTCGCCCTGCCGCTGGCCAAGCAGTACGCCCCCGGATCGAAGACCGGCTTCGTCCTCTTCCTCGGCATCGCCATGTCCGTCACCGCCTTTCCCGTCCTGGCACGGGTGCTCGCGGACCGCCGGCTGACCGCCACCCCCATCGGAGTCCTCGCCCTCGTCTCCGCAGCCTTCGGCGACCTGGTGGCCTGGATCACCCTGGCCGGCGTCGTGGTGCTGTTCGGCACCACCCCGCAGTGGCGGATCAGCCTGCTGCCCGTCTACGTGCTGGTCCTGCTGGTCGTCGTGCGACCCCTGCTCGAACGGCTGCTGGGCCGCCGAACCGACGGCGCCGGCGACCGCCTGCCCCCCACCCTGTTCCCGCTCCTCGTCGTGGGCCTGCTGACGTCCTGCGCAGCCGCGGAATGGCTCGGCGTGCACTACATCTTCGGCGCGTTCGCCTTCGGCGCCGTCATGCCCCGCAGCGGGTTCGAGGACCTGCGCCGACACGTGACCGAACGCGCCAACCACATCGGCGCCCTGCTGCTCCCGCTGTACTTCGTCGTCGCCGGTCTGAAGGTCGACCTCCACGGCCTCGGCCCCGCCTCCCTCCTCACGCTCACCCTCATCCTCCTGGTGGCAGTGGCCGGCAAGGCCGCCGGCGTGTACGGCGGAGCCAGGCTCTCCGGCGTGGACCCGCGCCTCGCACTGCCGCTGACAGCGCTGATGAACATGCGGGGCCTGACCGAACTCGTCATCCTCTCGGTCGGCCTCGAACTCCACCTGATCAACAGCACCGTCTACTCGATGATGGTCGTCATGGCCGTGGTCACCACCGCCATGGCAGGACCGGTCCTGGACACCAGACGCTTCGCCATCGCCGCCCAGCCGGCCGACGACGTCCCACCGCTCCCGCAACAGCCCCGCACGGCACGGGAGTCCGACAAGGAACTGACGGAAAACAGCCGATGAACCTGAACGAGCACGTCTTCGACTACTGCGAGCGGACCACGGCGGCCTTCTGGTCCGAGCCGGTCAACGCGATCAGCAACGCCTCCTTCCTCCTCGCCGCCTGGGCGATCTGGCGGATGCTCGCCCCGGACCGCGCCGCCGGCCGCAGAACACCCGTCAGCATCGCCTTCACCACACCCCTGATGGTCTGCATCGGCCTGGGCAGCTTCGCCTTCCACACCATCGGCACCCGCTGGGCCCAGGTCCTCGACGTCGCACCGATCGGCCTCTACGTCCTGTGGTACCTCGGCAGCTACCTGCTCTGGTTCCACCGCCGGCCCATCAAGCAAGCCCTGCTCGGCGTCGGCGCCTTCATCGTCTTCCTCGCCCTGTTCATAGCCGTCGCCGGCCCCTACATCCCCAACAAGTCCGGCACCTACATCCCCGTCCTGCTGCTCCTGATCGGCATCACCGCAACCCTGCGCCGCTCGCCCGACGCCGAACTGCGCCCGTACGCCGCCCCGTTCGCCTGGTCGACGCTCGTGTTCGCGATCTCCCTGACCGCCCGCACCCTGGACGAGCGCGTCTGCGGAGCACTGCCCACCGGCACCCACTTCCTCTGGCACCTCGGCGACGGCCTGCTCGTCTACCTGACCTCCCGCACCCTCATCAACCACTGGCACGCCCGGACCGCCACCACCCACACCCAGACCGCGGACCCGGCCGGCACGGCACAGCCCGTCAGCCCGTGACCCCACCCCCAACACCACCCCGCCCCGGCGACTGCCACCTGTGGGCGTGGCCCGTCACCTCCTCCCCGACCCTGCGCACACTGCTCACCCAGGACGAAGCCACCCACGCCGACACACTCCCGCCCGGACCCCCGCGCGCCACCTACACCACCTCGCGCGCCCTCCAACGCACCCTGGCAAGCCACTACCTGGGCATCCCCGCCCACCAACTGCACATCGACCGCACCTGCCACCACTGCGGAGCAGCACACGGCCGACCCCGCCTCCCCGCAGCCATCGGACAACTCGACTACTCAGTCGCACACACCCGCCACTGGGTACTCGCCGCCGTCGTCTCCCAAGGCCTCATCGGCCTCGACATCGACACCACACCCGACCCCCAGACCACACGCCGACTGTCGCGCAACACACTGACCGTCTCCGAGCAGCAGGAACTGGCCCGCCTGCCCGAAGCGGCGCGCGCGGCCGCCTTCGTCCGGCTGTGGACCCGCAAGGAAGCCGGCAGCAAACTGACCGGCCACGGGATCGCCGCCCGCTTCGCCCACCTGGACGCCGCCGGACCAACGCTGCGCCCCGCCGGAGACCTGCCCGCCGGCTGGCCGCAGGACGCCGTCCACCTCCACGACCTCCCGCCCAGCGGCCCCCTCGGCACCGGCCACCACGCCGCACTCGCCACCACGAGCCGGATCGAGCGGATCCTGCTGCCGACGGCCTGGGAACAGGATCCGCATCCGCTCGGGCCGCACTACACCGTCAGCACCTCGGCCAGCTCCACCAGATCACGCACACCATAGGTCGGCCGAGACATGCTCAGCGGGTAGTCCGCCGCCCCGTCCCGCCGCAGCCACGCCCCGCCCAGACCCGCCCGCTGCGCGCCGTCGATGTCCCAGGGGTGGACCGCGACCATCAGAGCCTGCTCCGGGCGCACCGCGGCCCGCTCGACCGCGTAGCGGTAGGCGGCCGGCGCCGGCTTCCAGCAACGACTCCCACCCACGTCCAGCAGCGCCTCGAAGCGGTCCGCCACACCCGCCCGCTCCAGCAACCGCCTAGTCAGGGCCGCATTGCCGTTGGTCATCGTCACCAGCCGGAATCCGGCGTCGCTCAACCGTCGCACGCCGTCCGGGACATCGGGGTGCACGTCGAGCTCGGCCAGTCCGTCCAGGATGTGCCGGGCGCTCTTGTCGAGGTCACCACTCCACCCCGGCACGGTCGGCAGCAGCGTGCGGAGGCCGTCCAGGGCGAGGCTCGCGAAGTCCGCGTAGGCCCCCGCCGCCGTCAGCGCGAACCCGTCCCGCAGCACCCCCGCGAACCAGGTCGGCATCAGCGTGCCGGGCGCCCCGATCTCCTCGAACCGGGCGCTGAGGGCGGTGAAGTCGCTGAGCGTCTCGTTGACATCGAAGACCAGCACCGACCGGGCCCCGTGCGTCGTTGCGGACATGGTCTCCTCCTTTGGCCATGGGCCCGCAAGTCGGCGAGGCCGCAGGGGACTTATACCCAGGCGGGGCGGAAGATCCTCAGGCGGGCGGGGATCAGTGCTTGGGGCCGATGTGACGGTCGAGGAGGGCGACGTCGGGGGCGCGGGCGATGGAGATGTTGGTGCCGCCGTTCTGGTGCCGGGCGGCCTTCCAACGGATGCCGACTGCATCGAGGGTGCGGGTGAAGAGACCGATGATGTCGGAGGACTTGTTGGTGAAAAAGTACCGCGGGTACTCGTACCGCTTCGGGACGCCGTTGACCGTCTTGCTGGTCCAGTTGATGATCCGGCAGCCGTCGGAGTGGAGCAGGCCGCGCAACAGGCCCCAGGGGTGGGCGTCCACGATGGTCTGTTGCCATGGTTCGAGGATGATCGGCCGCTCGTGCTTCTTGCCGGGGCCGTGCTGGGGGAAGAGGCAGGGCAGGTGCTGGGAGTAGATCTTGACGTCGTGGCACCCGGTGCGGCGGACGCGGAAGGGACTGTTGGTCGGCAGGACGTCCCGCATGGCCTGCTCGACGGTGTCCATGTGTCCGGGCCACTTGTCGTCACAGGTAACGGCGAGGTGGAAGTAGCGACGCCCCTTGGGCTGCAGGATGTGGCCGTCGCCCAGGTACAGGCCGAGCAAGTAGGAGTAGGCGGGCTCGTTGAGCTGGTCCCCGTAGTGGGTGGGGCACACTGAACGCTTTCTGCCAGGATTCTCGCCCCGCCTGGCGCGATCCCCGAATTTCCACGAGCCGACAGTGCCATTCGGCACTCCGAGTCGACGCGCTGCGTCAGCGTTGGGGGTTCCGTCTCGAAGCAGCAGAAGAGCTTGTTCGCGCAAGGACCGAGTCACGCACGCCAGAGTGCGGTGAATTGGCCGCGACGATGGCACTTCATCGCACGAGCCACTCGAAGTGGTGAAGATCATCCAACGGTGGATGACCTTTGAATTCAAGGAAAAGTACCCCGGGTGGGATTCGAACCCACGCTGTCGGCGGTTTGAGCGCCGTGCCTCTTCCGCTGGGCTACCGGGGCATCCTCAGATCCGAAGGTTTCCCTCGACCCTGTGGGCCTCAAACATACCGTGTCTAGGTACCCTCATGCATGCAGCCCCCGCCGGAAGAGGAGTCACGTGAGCACCGCCGACGAGCAGCCCCAGGCGCTTGAGACCGACTCGCCCCAGATCACCCGAATTGTGATTGCCGAGGACGAGGCGCTGATCCGCCTCGACCTCAAGGAGATGCTGGAGGAGGAGGGGTACACCGTCGTCGGGGAGGCCGGGGACGGGGAGACGGCAGTGCGGCTGGTCGAGGAGCTGAAGCCGGATCTGGCGATCATGGACGTCAAGATGCCGGTGCTGGACGGCCTCTCGGCGGCGGAGCGGATCCACGAGGCGCAGCTGGCGCCGGTGCTGATGCTGACGGCGTTCTCGCAGCGGGAGTTGGTGGACCGGGCGCGGGATGCGGGGGCGATGGCGTACATCGTGAAGCCCTTCTCCAAGTCCGATCTGGTACCGGCGATCGAGATGGCGGTGTCGCGGTACACCGAGATGCGGGCGCTGGAGGGGGAGATCGCTGATCTGACCCAGCGGTTGGAGACGCGCAAGCTGGTGGACCGGGCGAAGAGCGTGCTGCAGACGAAGTTCGGGTTGACCGAGCCGGCTGCGTTCCGGTGGATCCAGAAGACGTCGATGGACCGTCGGATGACGATGGCGGCGGTGGCCGAGGCGGTCATCGAGGAGGGCGAGGCCCAGGACCGCAAGAAGGCCGAGGAGCAGTAGGCCGGGGGAGCACGGCACACGCCGCAGGGCCGGTCAC
>NZ_PYBW01000011.1:221-10951 GCF_003205575.1 Streptomyces tateyamensis | reverse complement strand
GTGACCGGCCCTGCGGCGTGGTGAGGGGTGGTCAGTCCTCGCCGAGGTAGGACTTGCGCACGGATTCGTCGCGCAGGAGTTCCTGGCCGGTGCCGGTGAGCACGATGGCGCCGGTCTGCATGACGTAGCCGCGGTCGGAGAGGGAGAGGGCGGCCTGGGCGTTCTGCTCGACGAGCAGGATGGTGGTGCCGGCGGCCTTGAGGTCGACGATGGTGGCCATGATCTTCTGCATCATGATGGGGGACAGGCCCATGGAGGGCTCGTCCAGCATCAGCAGCTTGGGCCGGGACATCAGCGCCCGTCCCATGGCGAGCATCTGCTGTTCGCCGCCGGAGAGGGTGCCGGCGGCCTGCTTGCGGCGTTCGCCGAGGATGGGGAAGAGCGTGTAGGCGCGCTCGATGTCCTCGGTGATGCCGGGAGTGTCGCGGCGCAGGAAGGCGCCGAGCAGCAGGTTCTCCTCGATCGTCATGCGCGGGAAGATGTGCCGGCCCTCGGGGGAGTGGGCCAGGCCGAGCGAGACGATCTTGTGGGCGGGGATGGCGGCCAGCGGCCGGCCGTCGAAGGTGACGGTGCCGGCGGTGGGCTTGAGCAGGCCGGAGAGGGTGCGCAGCGTGGTGGTCTTGCCGGCGCCGTTGGTGCCGATGAGGGTGGTGACGGAGCCGTCCTCGACGGTGAAGCTGATGCCCTTGACGGCTTCGATCTTGCCGTAGGCGACGCGGAGGTCGGTGACCTCGAGGAGTGCGGTGGTCATTCGGTCGTCTCCGTGGGCTGCTCAAGGGGGGTGCCGAGGTAGGCGGTGATGACGCGTTCGTCGTTCTGGACGGTCTCCCGGTCCCCCTCGACGATCTTCTGACCCTGGACCAGGACGGCGGTGCGGTCGCACAGGTTGAAGATGAACTTCATGTCGTGCTCGATGACCAGGATGGCGATGCCGCGGTCGCGGATGGCGAAGACGAGTTCTTCGGCGGCGCGGGTCTCCTGGGGGTTCATGCCGGCGGTGGGCTCGTCCAGCAGCAGCAGGCCGGGTTCGCTGGCCAGGGCGCGGGCGATCTCCAGCTTGCGCTGTTCGCCGTAGGGCAGGTTGCGGGCGAGGTGCTCGGCCTTCGCGGCGAGCCCGACGAATTCCAGCAGTTCCATCGCCTTGGCGCGGCTGTCGGCTTCGGCGCGCCGGTAGCCGGGGCCGCGGACCAGGGCGGAGAAGAGGCCCTCGCGGGTGCGGCTGTGCCGGCCGACCAGGACGTTCTCCAGCACGGTCATGTTGGCGAAGAGGCGGATGTTCTGGAAGGTGCGGGCGATGCCGGCCTGGGTGACCAGGTGGGGTTTGGGCGGCAGGACGTTGCCCCGGTAGGTGACGGTGCCTTCGGTGGGCACGTACAGGCCGGTGAGGCAGTTGAAGAAGGTGGTCTTGCCGGCGCCGTTGGGGCCGATCAGGCCGATGATCTCGCCTTGGCCGACGGTCAGGTCGACGTTGCTGACGGCGGTGAGGCCGCCGAAGCGCATGGTGACGCCGCGGACGTCGAGCAGTGGCGTGCTGGTGGTGGTGCTCATGGTCACGCCCCTGCCTGGCTGAGGGAGACGGAGTCTTCGGATCCTGCGGCTTGGGCGGGGATGTCGCTCTGGTGGAACTCGGCCTGGCGGCGGCGGTTGGCGACGATGCCCTCCGGGCGGAAGCGCATCAGGACGATCAGTGCGACGCCGAACGCGAGCAGCTGGTAGTGCTGGAGGAAGGTGAGCTTCTCGGGGATGAGGTAGAGCAGCGAGGCGCCGAGCAGGGGGCCGCTGACGGTGCCCATGCCGCCGAGGACGACCGCGGCGAGCAGGAAGGCGGAGTTGGGGGCGGTGGAGCCGGCGAAGACGTAGGGGGTGGGGACCACGTTGTAGGTGACGTGGGCGCTGACGGTGCCGGCCAGGCCGGCGAGGGAGGCGCCGAGGGCGAAGGCGACGAGCTTGGTGCGGAAGCCGTTGATGCCCATGGCTTCGGCGGCGGTCTCGTCCTCGCGCAGGGCGATCCAGGCGCGGCCGATGCGGGAGTTGCCGGCTCGGCTGAAGACGGTGACCACGACGAGGGTGACGATCAGCATCAGGAAGAAGTAGTTGGCGAACCGCCCGATGGTGATGGAGCCGAGCTGGTGGGCGCTGCCGAGGTTGAAGCCGAAGATGCTGACGTCGGGGATCTGGGCGATGCCGTCGGGGCCGTTGGTGATCTTCGGTCCTGACTTGCCGTCGAGGTTGTTGACGGCGATGTGGAAGATCTCACCGAAGCCGATGGTGACGATGGCCAGGTAGTCGCCGCGCAGCCGCAGGGTGGGCGCACCGATCAGGACGCCGAAGACGACCGAGACGGCGGCGCCGATCAGGGCGGCGAGCAGGAACGGGACGTGTGCGCCGCGGAAGGGGGAGAAGACGGAGCCGGAGATGAGTGCGGCGGTGTAGGCGCCGACGCCGAGGAAGGCGACGTAGCCGAGGTCGAGCAGGCCGGTGAGGCCGACGACGATGTTCAGGCCGAGTGCGACGGTGGCGAAGATGAGGATGTTGACGCCGAGGTTGGCGTACTGCTCGCTGCTCTGGGTGAGCGGGAAGGCGGCGGCCGCGAGGAAGGCGGCGGCACTGGCCCAGGGGCGGCGGCGGGCGAACAGGGCGGAGGCGCGGGCGAGCAGTCCGGCCTGGGCGTAGGCGCCCGCGCTGAAACCGATGACGAGCAGGAAGCCGACGAAGAGCTCGCCGTACTCGGTCTCGATGCCGTAGGTGAAGACGTACAGGCCGGCGGCGGCGATGGCGGCGATGACCAGCAGTTCCTGCCAGAGCGGGCGGGCCTGGGCGGGGGTCGCCTCGCGGCGGTCGCCGGGCAGCGCGAGGGTGCCGTAGAGGGCGGGCAGCACCGCGATCCCGGCGACGAAGCCGCCGGGCTCGAGGTTGGCCAGGCCGCCCAGCTCGCCGGAGATGGCACCGAGCGTGTACCAGGTGACGGCGAGGGCGCCCAGGGCGAGCAGGCGCAGGGCGCGGGTCTGGCCGGCCGGGGCCAGCCAGCCCAGGCCCCGGAGCTGGTAGGCGCTGAGGGTCTGGAGCAGCAGCAGCAGGCCGGCGGTGAGGGTGAGCACCTGCAGACCGCCGGGGTAGCCGGCGACGGTGAGGTCGCCGGGGAAGCGGTCGGTCCAGGTCCAGGAGAGGAAGCAGGACGCGATGGTGAGGACGGAGCCGAGGAGGGTGAGCAGCCGGGCCAGCGGGGCGGGCACGGTGCCTTCGAGGGCGCGCAGGGCGGTGGCGAGGTCCTCGCGCCGCCGGATCAGGTTGACGGTCATCTCTGGTTCTCCTCCGTCCTCAGGCCCGGTCCGCTACGCGTTCACCGAGGATGCCCTGCGGTCGCAGCAGCAGGACCAGGATGAGCAGTACGAACGCCCACACCGAGGACCAGGCCTGGCCGCCGAGCTGGTGCAGACCGGGCACGTTGGCGATGTAGGCGGTGGCCATCGCCTCGGTGAGGCCGAGCACCAGGCCGCCGAGCATGGCGCCGTAGACGTTGCCGATGCCGCCGAGGACGGCTGCGGTGAAGGCCCGGAGGCCGGCTTCGAAGCCCATGTCGAAGCTGACCTGGCCGTAGCGCAGGCCGTAGCAGATGGCGGCGACGGCGGCGAACAGGGCGCCGACGCCGAAGGCGATGGCGATGATCCGGTTGGTGTCGATGCCCATCAGCTGGGCGGTGTCCGGGTCCTGGGCGGTGGCCTGCATGGCGCGGCCGGTGCGGGACTTCTGGACGAAGACGGCCAGGATCACCATGCACAGCGGTGCGGCGAGCAGGGTGAACAGGTCGCCGGACTGGAAGCTGATGCCGGCGACGTGCCAGGGGCCGCTGGCGATCTGCGGGAAGACCCGCGGGCTGGTGGCGTTGGGGTAGAGGTTGTGCACGGCCTGCTGCAGCGCCAGCGAGAGGCCGATGGCGGCGATCAGTGGGGCGAGCCGGGGCGCGGTGCGCAGCGGCCGGTAGGCGAAGCGTTCGGCGCCGAGCGCTATCAGTACGGCGACGAGCGCGCCGCCGATCAGCATCAGCGGCAGCGCCAGCCACATGCTGGTGCCGTGCGGCAGCATGAGGTAGACGGTGAGCGCGCCGAAGCCGCCGGTCATGAAGATCTCGCCGTGGGCGAAGTTGATGAGCTGCACGATGCCGTAGACCATCGTGTAGCCAATGGCGATGAGCCCGTAGGTCGAGCCTAGGAACAGGCCGTTGGCGAGTTGTTGCGGCAGGGTGTGCACCGCAGCCTCCATGTCGCTGTGCTGGCGTCTCGGGGGTGAAGGGGACGCGGGGCCGCTCGCGCGGGTGGCGCGGGCGGCCCCGGGGGTTACTGAGTGCGGGTCAGGTCAGCCGTTGTAGGTGCCGGTCTTGACCGAGGCCCACTTGCCGGCCTTGACCTGGTAGACGGTCAGCTGCTTGTTGGTGGTGTCGCCGTACTCGTCGAAGGAGACGTGGCCCGCGATGCCGTCGAAGTCGGACTTCTGCACGGCGTCGACGACCTTGGCGCGGGCGTCGCTGGGCAGCTTGCCGCCGTTGGCGGACACGGCGCTGCCGATCGCCTTGATGATGGCGGTGGCGGCGTCGTAGGAGTAGCCGCCGTAGGTGCCGTAGTCGCCCTTCATGCCGGAGGCCTTGTACTTGGCGATGAAGTCCTTGGCGCTGTCCAGGGTGTCGATCGGCACGCCGACGGAGGTGACCAGGTCGCCCTCGCTGCCGGGGCCGGCGGTGGAGATGTAGGTGTCGGAGAACATGCCGTCGCCGCCGAACAGCGGGATGTTGGCGCCGGCCGCCTTGAGCTGCTTGGTCAGCAGCGAGGACTCGTCGTACTGGCCGCCGTAGTAGAGCAGGTCGGCGCCGGAGTCCTTGATCTTGGTGACCAGGGTGGCGAAGTCCTTGTCGCCGGTGGAGACGTGGTCGGTGCCGGCGATGGTGCCGCCGTCCTTGGTGAAGGAGTCCTGGAAGATGGCGGCCAGGCCGGCGCCGTAGGTCTGCTTGTCGTCGACGACGAAGGCCTTCTTCTTGCCGCTGTCGGTGGCGTACTTGGCGGCGAAGGCGCCCTGCAGCGCGTCGGTGGTGGCGGTGCGGAAGTAGGTCTTGAAGCCGCGGACCTTCTTGCCGGTGCCCCAGTCCGGGCCCTGGGTGAGCTTCGGGTTGGTGTTGGAGGGCGAGATCTCGACCAGGTTGGCGGTCGCGAAGACCTGCTGCATCGAGGCGGCCACACCGGAGTTGAGCGGGCCGACGACGCCGAGCACGCTGTTGTCGGCGACCAGCGTGGTGGCGTTCTGCTGGCCGGTGGCGGGCTGGGCCTGGTCGTCCAGGGCCTTGACCTTGAAGGTGACGCCGGGGACGGTGTGGTTCTTGTTGGCGTCGTCCACGGCGATCTGCACGCCGCCCTGGATGCCGAGGCCGGTGGCCGAGTTCTGGCCGGACAGCGGCGCGTCCACGGCGATGGTGACGACGGTGCCAGCCGAGGAGGTGTCGCCGGACTTGGCGCCGCCGCGCGAGCCGCAGGCGGTGACGGTCAGGGCGCCGGTGAGGGCGATGCTCAGGACGAGCAGTGAACGATGACGCACGAGGGTCCCCTTCTGGTGTGAAGGCTGCGGGCCGTGGTCGGCCGGCCGCCAGGTCGCGCGCTGGGGCAGCCCGAAGTGCTTGACCCGGTCCGGTGGCGCGGTGACTGGCCGTGACTCTAGAGCGCCGCAGGCCACCAGGGCAGGGGTGTGGGCCTGCTGTGATTCTTCCGTTATGAGCACAGCAGTCATCTGTCTCAGATGGTGGACTTTTGCCTCGGTGCGGCGGCCGGGTTGCCCTGCCGTGACGGCTTGCTGGCCTGAGTAGAGCCTTAAAGGGGACAGCTAGTGGACGATCCGTCCGATTTTCGGACGAAGGTGTTCGGATCGGCTGTGCCGGTCACTCGCGTCCGTTATCCGGACTGGACGCAGTCCGGCGGCCGCCGTGACGCAGTCCGGCGCTGATCGGGAGTGCACCCGGCGTTGATTGCGCCGATGTTACACAGCGTTACAGGGGGGAGAACGTGGCTCCGGACAGGACAAGGCCCCCTCGTCGGCCAGACCTGCCCCGTGCGGGCGGTGGCCAAACGAGGGGGCCGGTGCGGGCGGGGTACCCCTACAAGTCCCGCAGCGCACAGGTGAGTCGGCAGCTGGTCAGGCGGCGGCCGGTGTCGTCGGTGACGGCGATCTCGAAGGTCGCCGCGGTGCGGCCCTTGAAGACGGCGGTGGCCACCCCGGTGACCAGGCCGGAGGTGGCCGAGCGGTGGTGCGTGACGTTCAGGTCGACACCCACCGCGTAGCGGCCGGGGCCCGCGTGCAGCATCGAGCCGATCGAGCCCAGGGTCTCGGCCAGGGCCGCCGAGGCGCCGCCGTGCAGCAGGCCGTACGGCTGCTGGTTGCCCTCCACCGGCATGGTGCCCACCACCCGGTCGGCGGAGGCCTCCACGATCCGGATGCCCATCTTGTCCCCGAGGGTGCCGCCGGAGAAGGTGCCCGGGTCCACGCCGAGCTTGGCGAAGTGGTCGAGCACGTCCTGCGGGACGTCGAGCTTGAGGGGGGCGGTGCCGGAAGCGGGCAGCTCGGTCATCCGTGGTCTCTCCTGCCGTTCGAGGGTGGGCCGCGGGGGCGGCCCTTTCGTGATCGTACGACCGTCGGGTCGCAGCGTGGCCGGTCGGGGGATGTCGGTGCGGCGCCCTAGGATCGGTGGCGGCAGTTGGAGTCGGCAAGAACGGGACGTTGACGTGGCGACGCAGGGCGCGAAGCAGGGCACGCAGCAAGACGGCAGCGGGACCACCCGCCCCAGGCTGATGCTGCTCGACGGGCACTCGCTGGCCTACCGGGCCTTCTACGCCCTGCCGGTGGAGAACTTCAACACCTCCACGGGGCAGCCGACCAACGCGGTCTACGGCTTCGCCTCGATGGTGTCCAACACCGTGCGGGACGAGGCGCCCAGCCACCTCGCGGTCGCCTTCGACGTCTCCCGCAAGACCTTCCGCTCCGCCGAGTTCCCCGACTACAAGGCCAACCGGGCCAAGACGCCGGACGAGTTCCGCAGCCAGGTCGGCCTGATCGGCGAACTGCTGGACGCGATGCACGTGCCGCGGCTGGCGCTGGAGGGCTTCGAGGCCGACGACATCATCGCCACCCTGGCCACCGCCGCCGAGGCGGCCGGCTTCGAGGTGCTGATCGTCACCGGCGACCGGGACGCGCTGCAGCTGGTCACCGAGCACACCACCGTGCTCTACCCCACCAAGGGCGTCTCCGAGCTGACCCGGTACACCCCCGAGAGGGTCGCCGAGAAGTACGGGGTGACGCCCCGTCAGTACCCGGACCTGGCGGCGCTGCGCGGCGACCCCTCCGACAACCTGCCCGGCATCCCCGGCGTCGGCGAGAAGACCGCCGCCAAGTGGGTCAACCAGTTCGGCTCCTTCGAGGAGTTGGTCGCCCGGGCCGACGAGGTCAAGGGCAAGATCGGCGAGAAGCTGCGCGAGCACCTGGACGCGGTCAAGCGCAACCGGGTGCTCACCGAGCTGGTCCGCGACGTCGAACTCCCGCTCGGCGTCACCGACCTGGCCCGGGTGCCGTTCGACCGCGAGGCGGTCGGCCAGCTGATGGAGTCGCTGGAGTTCCGCAACCCCAACTTCCGCGAGCGCCTGTTCGGCCTGGACGTCGGCGCCGCCGAGGAGCCGGCCGCCGTCGCCCCCGGCATCGAGGTGGCCGGCGAACTGCTCAGCGAGGCGGGCGCACTGGCCGCCTGGCTGGCGGCGAACGCGGGCTCGACGGTGGCGCTGGCCACCCTCTACCAGTGGACGCTGGGCGCGGGCACCGTCCAGGAGGTGGCGCTGGCCACCGGCGAGTCGGCCGCCTGGTTCGACCCCGCCGAGCTCGCCGAGCAGGACGAGCGGGCCTTCGCCGACTTCCTGGCCGACCCCAAGCGCCCCAAGGCGCTGCACATCGCCAAGCAGGTCGTGCGGGCCTTCGCCGAGCACGGCTGGACGGTGGCCGGGGTGGGCGCCGACACCGCGCTCGCCGCCTACCTGGACAAGCCCGGCCGGCGCACCTTCACGCTGGACGCGCTGGCCGAGGAGTACCTGGGCCGCTCGCTGAGCCCGGCCGCCGCCGCCGAGAGCGGCCAGCTCTCCTTCGACGCCCCGGAGGAGGACCCGGCGGCCGGCGCCCGCGCGCTGATGGTCCAGGCCCGCACCGTGCTGGATCTGGCCGAGCACTTCGAGGCCCGGCTCGCCGAGGTCGGCGCGGTCGAGCTGATGCACGACATGGAGCTGCCGATCGCCGCCCTGCTGGCCCGGATGGAGCGCACCGGCATCGCCGCCGACCGGGCCTGGCTCGAGTCGCTGGAGCAGCAGTTCGCCGCCGAGATCCAGCGCGTGGTGGAGGAGGCGCACACCGCCGCTGGGCGCCCGTTCAACCTCGGCTCGCCCAAGCAGCTGCAGGAGATCCTGTTCGGCGAGCTCAACCTGCCCAAGACCAAGAAGATCAAGACCGGCTACACCACCGACGCCGACGCGCTGACCTGGCTGGCCACCCAGACCGACAACGAGCTGCCGGTCGTGCTGCTGCGCCACCGCGACCAGGCCAAGCTGCGCACCACCGTGGAGGGCCTGCTCAAGACGGTCTCGCCCAGGGGCCGGATCCACACCACCTTCAACCAGCTGGTGGCCGCCACCGGCCGGCTCTCCTCCCAGGACCCGAACCTGCAGAACATCCCGGTGCGCACCGAGGAGGGCCGGCTGATCCGCCGCGCCTTCGTGGTCGGCGAGGGGTACGAGTCGCTGCTGACCGCCGACTACTCGCAGATCGAGCTGCGGATCATGGCCCACCTGTCCGAGGACGAGGCACTGATCGAGGCCTTCGCCAGCGGCGAGGACCTGCACACCACGGTGGCCTCCTCGGTCTTCTCGGTGGCCCCCGCCGCGGTGGACGCCGAGATGCGGCGCAAGATCAAGGCGATGTCCTACGGCCTGGCCTACGGGCTGTCCGCCTACGGGCTCTCCCAGCAGCTGGGCGTCAAGCCGGCCGAGGCCCAGGGCCTGATGGACACCTACTTCGAGCGGTTCGGCGGCGTGCGGGACTACCTGCACCGGGTGGTCGAGGAGGCCCGGGCCACCGGGTACACCGAGACCCTGCTGGGCCGGCGCCGCTACCTGCCCGACCTGACCAGCGACAACCGCCAGCGCCGCGAGATGGCCGAGCGGATGGCCCTCAACGCCCCGGTCCAGGGATCGGCGGCGGACATCGTGAAGATCGCCATGCTGCGGGTGGACGAGGAACTGACGAACGCTCGGCTGAAGTCCCGGATGCTGCTCCAGGTGCACGACGAAATCGTCCTGGAACTGGCCCCCGGCGAGCGCGAGCAGGTCGAGGCCCTGGTCCGCGAGGGCATGGCCGGCGCCTACGCCCTGCGCGCCCCCCTGGACGTGTCGGTCGGCGTCGGCCCGAACTGGGAGGCGGCGGCGCACTGAGCGGGCGCAGCGCACGCTCCGCACCCTCGCCGGCGGTACAACTGAGGTAGGACCGTGCCGCCTGCGAGGAGATGAGGGCGATGTTCGCACGCTTGAGCACCCACCAGGGGGAGCCGATCGAGGCGGAGGTCGATCTGGCGGCCGGCAGTGCGCTGCCGATCGAGCAGTTGCGGGGCAGTGCCGGCTTCTGCGGGGTGTACTTCCTGGCCGACCGGGCCTCCGGGCGCACGCTGACGCTGACCCTGTGGGAGGACGAGGCGGCGCTGCGCGACAGTGAGGCGACCGCCACCCGGATCCGCAAGGAGAGCGACCAGCGGGAGCGGACGGTGACCCTGTCGGTGGAGCGGTTCGAGGTCGGGTTCGCGGACCTGGCGCAGGGGTGAGTGGCCGTCAGCGGCGCGGGTTGGTGCGCCGGGTGGGCTCGGCCGCGGTCGGGTCCTCGGGCCACGGGTGGCGCGGGTAGCGCCCGCGCAGCTCGGCCCGCACCGCCCGGTAGCCCTCGCGCCAGAAGGAGGCCAGGTCCCCGGTGACGGCGGCCGGCCGCCCGGCGGGGGAGAGCAGCTGCACGGTGACCGGCACCAGGCCGCCGGCCAGCGCCGGGGCCGCCTGCCAGCCGAACAGCTCCTGCAGCTTGACCGACAGCACCGGCCGCTCGCCCGTGTAGTCGACCCGGATCCGCGAGCCGCTGGGCACCGTGATCCGCTCCGGCGCCAGCTCGTCCAGCCGGCCCGCCTCGCCGGTGCTCCACGGCAGCAGGCGCTGCAGCGCGGCGGTGGTGTCCAGCCGTTCCAGGTCGGCCCGGCGGCGGGCCCGGGACAGCTCCGGCTCCAGCCACCGCTCGGCCGCCGCCAGCAGGGCCGGCTCGCTGACGTCCGGCCACGGCTCGCCGAGCACCCGGTGCAGGAAGGCCAGCCGCTCGCGCAGCGCGCGCCCGGCCTCGGTCCAGCGCAGCAGCTCGCCCACCCCCTCGCGGGCCAGCCCGGCCAGCAGCGCCGCCCGTACCAGCGCCGGGTCCGGGGCGGCCAGCGGCTCGCTGCCCAGCTCCAGCGCGCCCAGCGCGGTCAGCCGACGGGCCGTCAGCTCGCCGCGCCGGCTGCCCGGCGCCACCGCCCAGTGCACCTCCTCCCGCTCGGCGAGCAGGTGCGCGGCGGCGGTGCGCGCGGTGGCCTCGTCGATCACGGCGGCCCGCCGGATCCGGGCCGAAGCGGCGCCGGCCGGGCGGTCGGCCACCGC
>NZ_PYBW01000011.1:0-186 GCF_003205575.1 Streptomyces tateyamensis | reverse complement strand
CCACCGCCACGGCCAGCCACTCGGCCGCGGCCAGCGCCGAGCCGGGCGCGGTCTCGGCGGCGGTGCCCGAGGCCATCAGGAAGGCGCCGCCGCGGGCCCGGGCGACCCGCTCGGGGTGGGCCAGGGCCACCACCAGCCCGGCCGCCCGCCGCTCGTCCGGCTCCCGGCCGGCCGCGGCGGCGTCCA
>NZ_PYBW01000109.1 GCF_003205575.1 Streptomyces tateyamensis | reverse complement strand
GGAACTGCAGCCGCTGCGACGAGCTCGGAGCAGCAGCGCGTCCCTGCTCCCTGAGCGGATGCCAGGCTTCGGCGCTGCTGCCGTCACCCGCCCCACCGGGCGGGTGACGGCAGCAGCGCCGTTGCGTCGGCCCGTGGCCGCGGAGACGGATTTATCTGATCCGATGGCGTATTGCGATCATATGCGAATAAGGATTTCTTTCGTCAATTGCCTTTCTTTTCCCGGGTTATGATCGATATTCAGGGGGCGGCTCATGATTTCCCGGTGAATGAAGGAATCGATATGCATATCGGAGTATTCGGCGCCACCGGCGTCATCGGCAGCAGGGTGGTCGCCGAGGCGACCGAGCGCGGTCACCGGGTGAGCGCCTTCACCCGGGATCCGGCCCGCCTGGGCCAGGACACGGGTGCTGTGGAGTGGCGGGTCGCCGACGTGCTCGACCCGGAGAGCGTGGCCCGGGCCATCGGCGGCGTCGATGTGGTGGTGAGCGCCATCAACGCCGGGCGCGACTGGGAGGACGCGATCGCCAACGCCGGCGTCCTGCCCAAGGCCGCCGACTCGCTGCTGACCGCCCTGGAGCGCCACCCCGCCACCCGGGTGATCGCGGTCGGCGGAGCCGGCAGCCTGGAGGTGCGGCCCGGCCTGCAGTTCTGCGACGTGGACAACGTCGCCGACACGCTGCCGGACTCGCTCGGCGCCCCGCGCGAGTACATCTCCGTGGTCTGGGCCCACCGCGACGCGCTGAACCGCTTCCGCACCTCGAACCGGAACTGGACCTACGTCAGCCCCTCGGCCGGCCTGGTGCTGCCGGGCCAGCGGACGGGTCGCTTCCGGGTCGGCGGCAACCAACTGCTGGTCGCTGCAGACGGCACCAGTGACATCAGCGCCGAGGACCTCGCGATGGCGATCGTCGACGAGGCCGAACTCCCGCGGCACGTCCAGCGCCGCTTCACGGTGGGCTACTGAGGGCCCGTCCCGTCATCACCCGGCGCGGGCGGGGTCAGCCGTCGGTCAGGGCGCGGCCCAGCAGGGGGAGCAGGCGGTCCCAGTGGCGCTGCAGTGCGGCGGGGTCGAAGGCGTCGGTGTCGGACATGGTGAAGCCGTGGACGGCGCCGGGGTAGATCTCGGAGGTGTAGCTGACGCCTGCGGCATCCAGGGCCTGGTTGAGCTCGCCGAGGGCTGCCGGTGTCAGGTCGCCTTCGGCATGGCCGAGGTGGACCACGGCGGTGAGCTTGGTGAAGACGTCGGTCCCGTCGGCGCCGGCGGGACCGTGGAATCCGGCGACGGCGGCCACCTGGCCGGGGTGGGCCGCGGCGGTGCGCATCGCCAGCAGGGCGCCGATGCAGTAGCCCGTCACCGCGACCGGTCCGGCGCCGACCTTGGGCCGGTCGCTGAGGAACCTGAGGTAGGCGTCGGCGTCGCGCCGGGTGCGTTCGGCGGTGTGCGCCTCGATCATGGGCATCAGCTGGGCGAAGATCGCGGGTCGGGCTTCCGCGCCGATGTACTCGGGCAGCTCGATCACCGGGGTCGGGCCGTGCCGGTAGAAGATGTTGGGCACGAGCACGTAATACCCGTGCCCGGCCAGTTCGCCGGCCATCTCCCGCAGTACGGGCCGGATCCCGAAGCCGTCGGGGTACATCAGCACCCCGGGGTGCCGCCCGCCACCGTCGGGGAAGGCGGCGAACGCGTCGGCCTGGCCGTCGGGAGTGGGAATCAGCAGCGTTTGGGTGGGCATGAACTCTCCTGTCGAGGTTGACGTGTTGAGCCTGTGATCAACACGATGCAGGAGGCGCCCGAGCAGCGGCGCAGGATCCTCGGTCCACCAGCAGCCCGGTACCCACTCGTACGGCGCTCAGAAGAGCATCGGCTCGCCAATCCGTGTGTGGCACAGGGCCGTCCCGGTTGTCATGATGGCAACGTACCCACCGGACTGCGCCGATGCCAACCTCTCCAGAGGGCGCTGCGCAGGCCGGCGGCCACTGCCGGAGGCCGACGTGCTGGGTGAACTGCCCTTAGGCGCCGTATTCGTAACCGATCGTCAGTCGCGTCGGCAGGCACCACTCCGTGTACTGGATCACTCCGGAGTCGTCACCCCACCGGGTGGCTCCGGCCAAGATCGGTGCGCCGACGGTGAGTCCGAGCGCCGAGGCCTCGCGGGCGTCGGCGGCCCGGCCGTGCATGTCGTCGCGGGCCTCGGTGATGCGGCGTTCGGTCGCTTCGAGGACGCGAGCGGTGAGCCCGTCGTTCTTGCTCGCCGCAGTGCTGAGCAAGTCCGGCACCAGCACGGCGAACTGCGCCGGGAACCAGTCAACGGCGAACAGGGTCCGGACGCTGCTGCGGCCCGCCACGTACTCCCGCCGGACCACCTGGTCCCCGTGGTCGAGGTCGAAGAGATCGGCCACGTACACGGGCGGCACCACGAGTTGAGCGGCGGTCACGACACTGGTCTCCCCTTCCATGAAGGTCCGCATCGTGCCCTGGACCGCGAGGAGGCGATCGGCCGGGCTCGCTGTCGCGGGCGTCTCGTCGGCGACGAAGGTGCCGCGCGGACTGGTGCGGATCAGCTTCTCGACCTGGAGTTGGGACAGCGCCCTGCGCACCGTCTCGACGGCCACACCCCACTTGGCGGCGAGCTCCTTGTTGCTCGGCAGCTTCGCGCCGGCCGGAAGGGCACCCGTCAGGATCTGTCGCCGGTAGTGGTCAGTGATTCGGGTGAACGTCTTCTCAGCAGGCATGGGAGATCTCCGCAGGTGGTGCCGTGTGCTGTCAAAGCGGAGCGTACTAGTTGACCAGAATCGGTGGCGAGGCAACCTAGATTTCCGTCATAGTGAACTAGGTCACTCCTTGACGATCCGTCAGGAGTGCTGGTCGCGGCTGTGCGCTGCACGGCCGTTGTGGTGCGGCTGCCTCGATGGGAGTGAACTCGTCCGATGGACATGCGACGTGGCGATGGAGTGCGTCGGAGGTTCTGGCAGGTGTGCAGGCCTTCGGCGCGGCTCCGGAGCACGGTGCTCCGGGTGGCGGTGTGCCCGTTGGGATGGCCGAGTTGTCCGGTCTGCGCCACGAAGTGAGGAACGATCATGCACGAGAGCAAGATGACCCTGCGCGTCTACCGCATCGCCTCTGACGGAGAGCGTACCGAGTTGGGCGGGCGGGTCATCCAGGCCCGCGAGCCGCACGGAAGCCTGCTGGACACTGAACCGCCGTGCCGATGTGCGGGGTGTCTGCGAAAGCGCGAGCAGGACAGCCCCGACGAGGCGGCGTGACCGCGCCGTCCGACCACGACCGAAGGATCTGCACGATGACGGAGTTCGCTGTGCCCGGTCTCGACACCCCCTGGCGGGCGACCTGGTGGTTCGACGACGGCTCGGGCGGTTCCTGCGGCGCGGCGGTCGGTGCCGCCGCTATCCGTGCTGCTGTCGCGGCGGACAAGCCCACCGGGCAGCACGCTGCGGAGCTGGCTGTCGCCGTCATTCGGCAGGCGCGTGGGGTGTGCGAGACGGCCGTTCGCTGGATGTACGTGTCGCCGGAGGGCTTCGGTGGGGTGACCATCTGGTTCAACCCGGGCGCTGCGGTCAACATCCAGATGGCGGAGGAGGTTTGACGGGCTGTGCTGCCCGCTGCGGCGGTCTGCCGTCCCTCAGGCCGGCAGACCGCCTGGGGTCTTGGTCAGGACGCGACCGGGGCCTCCCCCTGGTCCACGGTGACCGGGATGCCGTTGCCTGCGGCCTGGGCCAGCTTGTCGTGCAGGGCCTTGGAGGCGGCTCCCTCGGCGGTGGTGGTGACCTGGACACCGGAGGCGTCGGTGGCGGGGGAGAAGGTGTAGAGCGGGAAGCCGAGCACGGTCGGGCCCAGGGCAGCGACCCGGTCGCGAGCGGCGTCCAGGGTTCGCTGGGAGTAGCGGCACCGGTAGAAGTCGAGCCGGTTCAGGTCGATGGTCGGGTCGGCCTTCTTGGCCGCCGCCGCGAGGGCCTGACCCCGGCTCAGGTCGGTGACGCACAGGGCGACCCGGCCGGCCGGGTAGTCGGTGATCTGTGAGCCCCACACGTCCGCGAAGGCGGCCCGGCCCTGCGCGCCGACCGCCTGGGAGAGCGCCTGGGCCTCGGGGGTGTTGGCAGGCGTCCCGCCGATGGTGGTCGGCGGCGCGCTGGGCCGGGCGCTCAGCCACTGCGCTTGGGTGGGGCAGGCGGCCGGCCCGCTCGGGTTGGCCGAGGGTGCGGCCTCGGCCGACCCGCTCGGGCCGGCCGAGGGTACGGGGCGGGCCTGCTCGACCACGGTCGTTCTGCTCGCGCCGCATCCGGCGAGGGCGGCACAGGCGAGCAGGAGGGAGGCAAGGCGGACTGACGGGGACACGTTGACTCCAGGGGCAACCAAGTCCGGTACACGGCTGCCGCTCTGACGCACCTGCCGGGCGCGGGGTTCCCGGCCCCGGCCCCGGCCCCGGGACTCAGAGCCGCTCGGGGACCGGGTTGCCGACGGCTTCGATGGCGCGGCGGACCGGGACCTTGAGCAGGACCGCGAAGCCGATGACGAAGAAGACCAGGAGCGAGATGATCGCGGAGCGGTAGCTGCCGGTGATCTGGTAGGCCAGGCCGAAGACCAGCGGGCCCATCCAACTGGTGCCGCGGTCGCTGACCTTGTAGACGCTGAAGTACTCGGCTTCCTTGCCCGCCGGGATGAGGTGGGAGAAGAGCGAGCGGGACAGCGCCTGGCTGCCGCCGAGCACCAGGCCGATCATCGCGGCCAGCGCGAAGAACCAGGCGGGCTTGTGGGCGGGCATCAGGTAGCCGAGGGCGAGGGTGACGACCCAGCCGACCAGGGAGCCGAGGATGGTGCGCTTGGCGCCGTAGCGGCGGGCGATCCGGCCCAGCAGCAGGGCGCCGCCGATGGCGACGATCTGGACCAGCAGGACGGCGGCGACCAGCGAGGTCTGGCCCATCCCGAGCTCCTCGCTGCCGAACAGCGAGGCCTGCGAGACCACGGTCTGGATGCCGTCGTTGTAGCAGAGGAAGCCGGCCAGGAAGAGCAGCGTGAGGGGGTACTTGCGCATGCCGCGCAGGGTCTGGCCGAGCTCGCGCAGGCTGCCGGCAGTGGCGCGGTCGGCGTGGTCGGCACGGGGCCGGGCGGGGGCGGCGCCGGCCCGGGAGGGCAGCCGGAAGAGCGGGACCAGGGTGAACAGCGCCCACCACAGGCCGGCCGAGGCCAGGCAGATCCGTACCGCGGTGCCCTCGGAGACACCGAGCGCGTCGTGGCCCTCGAAGAGCGCGAGGTTGACGATCAGCAGCAGGCCGCCGCCCGCGTAGCCGTAGGCCCAGCCCTTGGAGGAGACCGCGTCCCGCTCGTCGGGGGCGGCCAGGCCCGGCAGGTAGGCGTAGGAGAGCGCGACCGAGACCGCGTACGAGATGTTGGCGATCACCAGCAGCCCGCCGCCGAGCAGGTAGCGGTGGCCGCCGAGGAAGAACATCGCCATCGTGGCCAGCGCGCCGACGTACGCGAAGCCGCACATCAGCTCCTTGTGCCGCCCGGTGCGGTCCGCGACGGTACCGACCAGCAGCATCACGGCGACCGAGAGCAGCACGGAGAGCGAGACCGTGTACGGGAAGAAGGACCCGGCCCGCACGGTCAGGCCAAGCGGGTGCACGTTGCCCGCCGGATCGGCCGCGTCCTTGGCGATCGAGGTCAGGTAGGGCCCGAGGAACACCGTCAGGACCGAGGCCGAGAAGGCGGCGTTGGCCCAGTCGTTGATGTACCACCCGAACTGCATCCGGCGCAGGGCGCGGACGTCGGGGGCGGCTGCCTGGTGGTCCGGCAGGTCGGTCGCGGTGCTCATGAGGGTCCTTGAACCGTGCTGGAGCCGGTGCTGCTGTCGGTCCAGCAGCCGCGCTCGGTGAGGACGTCCCGCAGGACGTCGATGCGATCGGCCATGATGCCATCCACACCCAGGTCCAGCAGAGACCTGATCCGTGTGGGCTCGTCCACAGTCCAGACGTGGACCTGCAGGCCGAGGCGGTGGGCGGCGCGGACGAAGGCCCGGTCGACCACCCGGACACCCCGGTGCCGCTCCGGCACCTGGGCGCAGACGCCGGACCACGGCGCGCCGCGCCCGGGGAGCAGCGGGCCGGCCAGCGAGCGCAGGCGCAGTCGGGCCACCTCGCGCGGGCCCAGCGAGGTGGCCAGCCGCGGACCGGCGGCCGCGCGGACGGCCGCCAGGCGGCTGTCGGAGAAGCCGCCGACGCAGACCCGGTCCCAGGCGCCGGTGCGCCGGACCGCCGCGACCAGCGGCTCGACGGCCGGCGCCGCCTTCACGTCGATGTTGAACCGGGCCTCGGGGAACGAGCCGAGCAGGTCCTCCAGCAGCGGGATCGGCTCGGTGCCGCCGATCCGGGCCTCGCCGACCGTGCGCCAGGGCAGCTCGGCCACGGCGCCGGTGTGGTCGGTGACCCGGTCGAGGCGGGTGTCGTGGAAGGCGAGCAGCACGCCGTCGGCGGTCGCGTGCACGTCCGTCTCCAGGTACCGGTAGCCGAGGTCGACGGCGGCGGCGAACGCGGCGAGCGAGTTCTCGGGGTGACCGAGATCACCGCCCCGGTGGGCGAAGGCGAGTGGCCCTGGGTGGTCGAGGAAGGGGTGCATCGAGGGCTCCGGGGCGGTGCGAGGGGCGGCAGGTCGGGGCCGGCCGCACCCCTCTGGGTCCTGGGTCTGAGACAGCATAGGGGATGCTGTCTCAGCCTCGGGTGGGCGCCGGTGGACCCGGGCGGCCCCGGAGGGCCGAGGGGCCGTCAGGCCAGCCGCCCCAGTTGGTCCGCCGACCCGCTGTCGAGCCGTGCGCCAGCTCCGGGTGGGCCGCGTTCGGGTCCCGCGCCTTGGTCGGCGGGTCAGGCTGCGCCCGCTGTGCACGATGGGCACGCTGCGGGCGCAGCGGGCGCTGGGGCGGATCGGCAGCGGCGGGACGGCCGAGAGTTCGATCGGCTGAACGGGCGGCGAACGTGCAGGCCAGCTGCCCAGGTTGCGGGTTTCGGAGCCGTCTGACGCCCGTTCGGCGACGGTAATCCGCGCTAACTTTGCGCCCATGGATGTGACCACGACAGCTGTAGGAACGAAGATCGACGTCAAGGTCGTCGCGGCCGCCTCGACCACGGTGGTGCTCTGGGCCTCCGCTTTCGTCGCGATCCGCGACGCGGGCAGCGCCTTCGGGCCGGGCGCGCTCGCGCTGGGCCGACTGGTGACCGGTGCGGTGGCGCTGCTCGCGCTGCTGCTGGCGCGCGGCGAGGGGCTGCCACCGCGGGCCGCCTGGCCCGGGATCGCGGCCTCCGGGCTGCTCTGGTTCGGCCTCTACATGGTCGCGCTGAACTGGGGCGAGAAGAAGGTCGATGCGGGAACCGCCGCGATGGTGGTCAACATCGGCCCGGTGCTGATCGCGCTGCTCGGCGGCTGGCTGCTCAAGGAGGGGTTCCCGAGCCGGCTGCTGGCCGGGATGGCTGTCTCGCTGGTCGGCGCGGTGGTGGTGGGCGCCTCGATGAGCAGCGGCGGCTCCAACTCGGTGCTCGGCATCGCGCTGTGCGTGCTGGCCGCCGCCACCTACGCGGCCGGGGTGGTGAGCCAGAAGCCGGCGCTGCGGCACGCCTCGCCGCTGCAGACCACCGCGTTCGGCTGCCTGGTCGGGGCGGTGGCCTGCCTGCCGTTCACGCCGCAGCTGCTCGACCAGCTCGGGCGCGCGCCGCTGCACGCCACCCTGGACATGGTCTACCTCGGCCTGTTCCCGACCGCCCTGGCCTTCACCACCTGGGCCTACGCGCTCTCCCGCACCACCGCGGGCAAGATGGGCGCGACCACCTACGCCGTGCCGGCCCTGGTGGTGCTGATGTCCTGGGCCGTTCTCGGCGAGGTGCCCGGCCTGCTCACCCTGCTCGGCGGGGCGCTCTGCCTGGGCGGCGTGGCGGTCTCCCGGCGCCGCTGACCGCGCCGCTGTCACGGCACGGGTCGCTGCCAGGCGCGGCTGCCAAGCGCCGCTGTCACGGGTCGCTGCCACGGGGCCGCGCGGGGGTGGGCTCCCGCGCGGCCCTACAGCACCAGCGTGGTCTCGCTGCGGCCCAGCAGGTAGCCCAGGTGCAGCCGGTTCTTCGCGCCCAGCCCGTCCTTGATGGCGGCCACGTGCGCCTGCAGCGAGCGCTCGCTGATGCCCAGCCGGCGGGCGATCACCTTGTCGGAGTGCCCCTCCACCAGGAGCCGCCGGATCGACTCGCGGATCGCCGGGACCACCTCCGGCGCCGCCTGCGCGGCGTGGATGGGGACGAACGGGAACACCTCCGCCCGGTCCCAGGAGCGCTCGAAGACGTCGCTGAGGAAGCGCACCACCGAGGGCTCGGTGATCATCGAGGCCTCGGTGCGGTCCTCGTTGGCCGAGATGAACGCGGTGCTGCGGTCGATCACGATCAGCCGGTCGAAGAACTCGGCCAGGGTGCGCACCTGGACGCCGTGGTCGGTCACCGTGCGGACGTAGTTCTTGGTGGCCTCGTCGAACCGGGTGGTGTGCTGGTAGAGGGTGCGCATGGCCACCCCGCCGGCGATCTGACGGCGCACCGACTCCAGTGCCTCCTCCAGCACCGCGCCGGGCCTGGGGCCGTCGGGCTGGGCGGTGAGGATCTCCCGCCGGGCGTCCCCGAGCGCCGTCTGGATGGTCCGGTTGATCTCGGGCAGCCCGTGCAGGTAGACCACGCCCTGCGGAGCCGGTTCCCCCACTGCCGCCGGCGCGGCCTGGGCCGCCTGGTTCTGCTGGTCCTGCTGTTTGGTCAACTGCGCCAGCGCCAGCTTGAGCGCGGCCTCCAACAGGTTCTCGCTCAGGCCCTGGGCCTGCGGTTCCGTCCCTGGCTGGGACAGCCCTTCGGTACCGACGTGTGTGTCCGGTTCGCGCGACTCTGCGCCCATATAGACCCCTCGGTTACCTGCAATGCGTAGACCCGAACCATCCTAGGTCTGGAGCCGTGAAGCCAGCCAGGGGAAGGTTGGTCATGCGGGCGGCGGAACTCCCGGGGGGACCGCGGAAGACGCCGCCTCGCATCTGAACTCAGCGTATGCGCAAGGGAATTGAGCTCCGCTCAGTGGATTTGACGCAACGCATTAATTCCGGAATTGACGCCTGGTCAGCGCTGTCCGGAAAACCCCTTCCCCGATCTTCGCTTTCCCGAAAGAGGTCTGCCATGCGCCAGCACGCTTCGGTTCGAATCCTGGCCCCGCTCTTCCTGGTCCTGGCCCCGGTGGCCGGCGTCCTCGCCAGTGCCGAACTGACCCACGCCACCGCGCCGGCCGCCGTGCAGGACCGCGCTGACGTGGGCTGGAACAACACTCCGGTCGGCGGCACCAGCACCCCGGCGCCGACCCCCACGCCCACCGCCTGACCCGTCCCGGCCGAGGTGCCGTCAGCCACTCCCGGCCGACGCCCCGTCAAGCCCGTCCCGGCCGAGGTGCCGTCAGAACCGTTCCGGCGCCCGGCGCCGACAGATCCGAAGAGAGCAGTCCGCTGCCATGTCCGACTCACCGTGGTTCGTCTCCCGCCCCACCGCCGGCCTGGCCCCGTACCTGGTCTACTGCTTCCCGCACGCCGGCGGCAACGCCCGCTCCTTCCTCGGCTGGCAGTCCCGGCTGGGGTCCGACGCCGAACTGGTCGGCGTCTGCGCCCCGGGCCGCGGCCTGCGCCTGGCCGAGCCGGCTCCGGCCACCATCGCCGAGCTCGCCGAGGGTGCCGCCCGGGCCATCGCGGCCGCTGCCGACCGCCCGTTCCTGCTCTTCGGCCACAGCTTCGGGGCCGTGCTGGCCTTCGAGGTGGCCCGCCGGCTGCGCGAGCAGCCGCTGCTGCGCCACCTGGTGGCCTCCGGCTGCGCCGCGCCCCGGTTGCTGCCCAGCGAGCGGGTGCGCCGCACGGCCGAGCTGACCGGCCAGGACTTCACCGAGGCGGTCTCCTTCTTCGGCGGCCTGCCGCCCGAGGTGCTGGCCGAGCCCGAGCTGCAGGAACTGCTGCTGCCGGGGCTGGCCGCCGACTTCCGCCTGGTCTCCGGCTACCGCTACCAGCCCGCCGCGCCGCTGCAACTGGGCATCTCGCTGGTCAACGGCCGGGAGGACCCGCACGTCGGGCCGGCCGAACTGCGCCACTGGGAGCACGAGTCGGTGCTGCCGCTGCGCTACCACTGGGCCGACGGCGGCCACTTCTACTTCAACCCCGACCCGGCCCCCGCGGTCGACCTGCTGCGCTCACTCGTTCGTGCGGACTCCGGCGCGCCGAGCCCGCGGGAAGAACACGTCGAACTTATCTAGTTGTGCCGCCGTCACCACGGGTACCGGTACCCCCGGCAAACCCAGGCACCCCGCGCCACAACAGAGAGGATCCTGCGATGCAGTCCGCCACCGCAGACCAGAACCGCCGCGCCCGGGCATTTCGCGCACTGCACGAAGGGCCGGACGCGTTCGTGATCCCCAATCCGTGGGACGCGGGCTCCGCCAAGCTGCTGGCCGGGCTCGGGTTCGCCGCGCTGGCCACCACCAGCGGCGGGCTGGCCTTCTCGCTGGGCCGCCCGGACGGGGACAACCAGGTCAGCCGCGCCGAGGCGCTGGCCAACGCCGCGGACATCGTCGCCGCGACCGCGCTGCCGGTCGCCGCCGACCTGGAGAGCGGCTACGGGCCGACCCCCGAGGACGTGGCGCAGACCATCCGGCTGGCCGCCGAGGCCGGCCTGGTCGGCGGCTCGATCGAGGACGCCACCGGGGACCCGTCGGCCCCCGTGCTGGCACCCGAGGCCGCCGCCGAGCGGGTGCGGGCCGCGGTGGAGGCGGCGCGCGCGCTGGACTTCCCGTTCACCGTCACCGCGCGGGCCGAGAACTTCCTGTACGGCCGCCCCGACCTGAAGGACACCATCGCCCGCCTGCAGGCGTACCAGGAGGCCGGCGCGGACGTGCTCTACGCCCCCGGCCTGCCGGACGCCGCCGCGGTGCGCGCGGTCTGCGAGTCCGTCGACCGCCCGGTCAACGTGCTGGCCGCGGCCGGCGGACTGGACCTGGGCGTCGCGGAGCTGGCCGAGCTCGGCGTGCGCCGGATCAGCCTGGGCTCGGCCCTGGTCCGGGCCGCGCTGGGCGGACTGCTGGCGGCCGCCGAGGAGGTGCGCACCACCGGGACCTTCGGGTTCACCGCACGGGCCGTGCCGTACGCCCGGGCCAACGAGATCTTCACCGAGCTGTCCGAGCCGCACCGACCCCCGAAGGGTGAGACATCATCATGAGTACGCTGCAGGCTCCGCGGTACGTCCTCGGCGAGGAGGAGCTGGACCACACCGAGGTGGAGTGCCTGGCCGAGCGGGCCGCGGAGCTGCGGATGGTGCCCAAGGCGGCGCTCTGGGGCTGGGGCTCGGTGCGCCGCACCGGCCGCGGCCTGGCCGACCTGGCGATCGAGACCGGCGCCGCCACGCTGCGGGCGGCCGGCACGGACCCCGGCTCGGTGGACGCGCTGCTCCTGTGCTCCACCCGGTTCCCGGGCGGCCCGCGCACCCACGGCCGCTTCGTGGAGCGGATCCTGACCGGGCTCGGCCTGGACCGCGCGGCGTTCCTCGGGATCACCCTGAACCGCTGCACCAACCTGCTGGTCGCGCTGGACACCGCGCACGCGCTGGTCACCGCCGGCCGCTACCGCCGGATCCTGGTGGTCACCACGGACCGGGTCGAGGACGAGAAGGAGCGGATGGAGAGCTTCGCGCTCTTCAGCGACGGGGCGGCCAGCTGCCTGGTCACCGCCGACGCCGACGCCGAGTCCGGGGCTGCCGGGTACCGGATCCGCTCCACCGCCAGTGCCCAGGAGGCGGCCGCGCTGGACTGGTCGCACGAGATCAGTGCGGACCTGGCCAAGGAGGCCAACGCGCGCCTGCTCGCCCCGCACGGGCTGGCGGTGGCGGAGCTGGACGGGCTGCTGCACGCCAACCTCTTCCTGCCGCTGGTCGTCATGAAGGAACGTCAGGCCGGTTTCACCGCCGAGCAGTTGTACACCGCGAACATCACCCGGCTGGGGCACTGCTTCGCCGCGGACCCGCTGGTCAACCTGGTCGACCAGGAAGCGGGGGGCCTGCTGCGGGACGGCGGGCACTACCTGGCCGCGGTGAGCGTGCCCGGCTCCCGGGTCGCCGTCCTGCTCCAGCGCCAGGCCGGCTGACCGCCCCGCCGACCCCTCGTCAGCCGAGTCACCCTCGCCAGCCCCTTCCGCCGCGCTGCCCGCCGTCCGTGGGTCGCCCCGGCGCGCCCTGCCACGCCACCGTCCGATGGAGTGCCCGTGTACGCCCACCAGACCCACGAACTCGACGACCTGACCACCTCGCTGCCCCGGGGCGGCTTCGAATTCAGCCCGGCCGCCCAGGCCGAGGCCGAGGCCGTGCTGGCCACCGGGCCGGCCGGGATCTACACCCGCCTGCTGGCCGACCAGGAGACCGAGGCCACCCTGCTGGTGGCCCGCCGGGTGCTGGCCGCCTTCCTGGCCGACCAGCAGGACCGGCCCGCCGAGCCGGTCACCGCCGCCGCGCTCGCCGCACTGGTGGCCGAGGCCCGCGCCGAGCTGGCCCCGCAGGTGGCCCGGCTGACCGCCGACCCCGCCACCAAGGCCGTCGCGCTGCGCGGCCGGGCCCCGGTGGCGCTGCTGGCCGGGTGCTGGCTGGACACCGTCTCGCAGCCCGCCACCCAGCCCGCGATCGTGGTGAACCGGCTGTACGCCCAGTACTTCGAGCACAAGGGCCAGGGCCGCCCGCAGCAGTCGGTGCTCCAGCAGCGCCGCCGCGCGCTGGAGGACGCCGGGGTGCTGCTGCCGCAGGTCGAGGAGGCGGACTTCCTGACCCGGGCCCGGGCCCGCCCGCTGGCCGCCCTGCACGGCGCCTTCCTGCTCGCCCTCTCCCGGCTGCCCGCCGCCTTCCTGCCCGAGGTGGTCGGCGTCCAGTACGCCTTCCACGCACTCGGCCTGGACGACCTGCTGAACGGGACCGAGCCGCCCCTTGCGGTCGAGGAACTGCTCACCGAGTACGTCGAGTTGACCGACCGTTCGGACACCGGTGCCGAGGACCGGCAGCGGCTGGCCGGTGCGGTGCGGCTGCTGGTCCGGATCGAGCGCGAGCAGCTCGCGCTGCTCACCGAACTGGTCGACCACCGGGCCGGGATGTCGCTGGACGCCCGGGTCGCGGAGATCGTCGAGCGGCACCGCC
Source organism: Streptomyces tateyamensis (assembly GCF_003205575.1). GTDB lineage: Bacteria > Actinomycetota > Actinomycetes > Streptomycetales > Streptomycetaceae > Kitasatospora > Kitasatospora tateyamensis. The sequence continues at coordinate 53,290 of NZ_PYBW01000109.1, read as the reverse complement.
CGTACGCCGGGCGCCAGCACAAGAACGTGAAGATCGGCGGCGAGCTGCTCTCCGAGACCTTCGCCGACCCGCAGTTCGACCTGGCCGCCTTCATGGCCGAGTTCCGGGCCTCGCGCCAGCTGCGCCCGCTGCGGGGCGGCGGCTGCCCGTTCACCCGCGCGGTGAAGTTCGGCGGCCCGATGTTCGGCATCTTCGACGAGGCCGAGGCCGCCGCCTTCAAGGAGTGGGCCGCCGCGGTGGCCGCCGGTGAGCTGGCCGGCGAGCCGCTGCGCCCCGACACCAGCGGCGACCGGCCGGCCGCCCACTGGCAGCGGGCCGTGCTGGCCGCCGCGCCGAAGGACCTGCGCTTCGCCGAGGCCGCGCCGGCCGACGACCGGGAGTTCTTCCACCGGCTGGTCAACATCGAGCAGTACCCCAACACCCTGGAACTCGCCGCCCGCACCGCCGAGGAGGGCCTGGCCCGGGCCGAGCTGCTCTTCGCCCACGGCGCCGGCGGCCGCTACACCGACGCCAGTTGGCTCGACTACAGCCCCGAGGCGCTGCTGGAGCGGGTGGACCGGATCTACTGGGACAAGCTGGTCGGGCCGTTCCGCCCGCTGCAGGAGCTGCCCGACCGCGACGAGGTGATCTTCCACCAGAAGACCTTCGCGCTCGGCAGCCTGATCGACGGCACCTGGGCCTACCGGATCGGCAACCTGGGCCGCTACCAGCGCCAGGCCGACGCGATGCTGTTCTCCATCTACGCCGACGAGATGGGCCGCGGCGAGCTCGCCAAGAACCACATCACGCTGATCCGCCAGGTGCTGGCCAGCATGGACGTGCAGCTGCCGCACATCCGCTCGGCCGAGTTCCTGGAGCAGGGCGAACTCCCGGACGAGCTCTACCGGTTCTCCATCCACCAGATCTGCCTGGCGCTGTTCCCGGACCGGCTGCACAGCGAGATCCTCGGCTACAACCTGGGCATCGAGATGTTCGGCCTCGGCGAGATGCGGCTGCACGAGGTGCAGAAGCTGCGCCGGTACAACCTCGACACCGGGTACGAGGAAGCCCACCTGTCGATCGACAACTTCTCGGCCGGGCACGCCCGCCAGTCCGCCGAGATCATCATCTCCCACCTGGACGGGGTGCGCCGGGAGGCCGGCCAGGCCGCGGTGCGGCGCGAGTGGCGCCGGATCTGGCGCGGCTACGCCTCCTTCGCCTGGTTCGTGGAGCACCACCTGGTCAACTCGCTGGCCACCGAGGCCGACACCGCCGACGACCTGGTCATCTGAGGAGCCCCGCCGTGACCCCCAACTCGCTGACCCCCAACGCCCTGGACCCCGACATCCTCCGGCTGCCCTTCTACACCGACGCGCACCGCGACCGGGCCCGGCGGCTGGCCCAGTGGTGTGAGGAGCAGGCCCCGCTCTGGACCGAACTGCGCACCGACGACCCGGACAAGGCGGTGCGCCGGGCGCTGGCCGCGCTCGGCGGGGCCGGCTGGCTGGACTTCCTGGCCGCCGCCGAGCCGGGCAGCGACGGTGACTGCCGCGCGGTCTGCCTGGCCCGTGAGGCGCTCGCCTACGCGGAGGACCTGGCCGACTTCGCCTTCTCGATCCAGGTGCTCTCGGCCACCCCCATCCTGCGCCACGGCAGCCCCGAGCAGCGGCAGCGCTACCTGCCGGGCTTGGCGGCCGGCACCCTGGCCGGCGCCTTCGCGGTCTCCGAGGAGCAGGCCGGCTCGGACGTCGCCGCGGTGGCGCTGACCGCCGAGCGCGACGGAGCGCAGTACGTGCTGAACGGCGCCAAGGCCTGGATCGCCAACGGCACCGTGGCGGACGTGGTCTGCGTGATCGCCCGCACCGGCGAGGGGCCCGGGCCGCTGGGCCTGACCGCCTTCCTGGTCCCCGGGGACACCCCGGGCCTGCGGGTGCGCGAGCCGATCGAGGCGATGGCACCGCGGCCCTTCGCCCACCTGGTCTTCGAGGACTGCCGGGTGCCCGCCGACGCGGTGCTCGGCCGGCCCGGGCGCGGCTTCGTGGTGGCGATGGACCTGCTGGAGCGGGCCCGGGTGACGGTCGGCGCGGCCGCGCTCGGCTTCGCCCGGCGGGCCGCCGACGCCGCGCAGGCGCACGTGCGCCGACGGGCCATCTACGGCGGGGTGCTGTTCGACCTGCCCACGGTCAAATTCGAACTGGCCGACATGGAAGTGCAGTTGAACGCCGCTTCGCTGCTGGTCGGGCGGGCCGCCTGGGAGCTCGACCAGGGCCACCGGGGCTTCGCCAAGCACTCCAGCATCGCCAAGCTGCACGCCACCGAGGCCGCCCAGCGGATCGTGGACCGCTGCGTGCAGCTGCACGGCGCGGCCGGCCTGGTCGCGCAGAGCCTGCCCGAACGGCTGTACCGGCAGGTCCGGGCGCTGCGTGTCTACGAGGGCGCTTCCGAGGTTCAACAGCTGACCATCGCCGGTGCGCTGGACGCGCGCCGGGCCCGCTGACCCGCCGTCAAGACCCACTGCGAGGAGCACCCCCGCCATGCAGACCCCGACGAACCCGGTCGAGGCCGTCCGGCATCCCGACCCCTACCCGTACTACGCCCGGCTGACCGCCGAGCGCCCGTTCGGCTTCGACGCGGAGCTGGGCCTGTGGGTGGCCGCCGACGCCGCCTCGGTGACCGAGGCGCTGACCGCCGGGGAGCTGCGGGTCCGCCCGCCCGCCGAGCCGGTGCCGGCCGGCCTGGTCGGCACCGCGGCCGGCGAGGTGTTCGGCCGGCTGGTCCGGATGACCGACGGGCCGGACCAGCAGCGCCTCAAGCAGGTGGTGACGGCCGCGCTGGCCGAGGCCGACCCGGCGGACGCGGCGAAACTGGCGGCTGCCCGGACCGGACAGAGCCTGGCACGGACCGGCCGGCCCGACCTGGCGGAACTGATGTTCGCCGTGCCGGCCCAGGTGGTGGCCGCGCTCTGCGGGCTGGACGCCGGGCTGGAGCCGGAGGCGGCCCGGTTGGTCGGGGACTTCGTGCAGTGCATCCCCGCCGGGGCCACCTCGGCCCAGCAGCAGGCGGCCGCGCTCGCCGCGGCCCGGCTGTGCGAGCTGCTCGGACCGCAGCTGGACGGGGCCGGGGCGGGCGGGCTGCTGGCCGGGCTGGTGCGGGCGGCGGTGCGCCAGGACTGGGCCGACCGGGCACCGCTGCTGGCGAACGCGGTGGGGTTCCTGTCGCAGACCTACGACGCGACGGCCGGGCTGATCGGCAACGCGCTGCGGGCGCTGCGGCGCCACCCGGGCGGCGAGCTCGCGGGAGTGGTGCGGGAGGTGGTGCGCCACGACGCGCCGATCCAGAACACCCGCCGGTTCGCCGCCGAGCCGTGCCGGATCGGCGGGGCCGCGGTGGCGGCCGGGGAGGCGGTGCTGGTGGTGCTGGCGGCCGCGAACCGGGACCCGGCGGTGAACCCCGAGCCGGCCGTGTTCGATCCGGGGCGGGTGGCGCCGGCCGTCTTCACCTTCGGCGCGGGGGCCCACCGGTGCCCGGGTGCCGAGCTGGCGGTGGCGATCGCGGAGGGCGTGCTGACCGAGCTGCTGGCCCACGGCTTCGACCCCGCCGTCCTGCCTGAACATCCGCAGTACCGGGCCCTGCCGAACGCGCGCATCCCGATCCTCTGAGACCTCGTTCGACCGCGACCGCAGGCGGCCGCCCGAGCTGACCCTCCCTCAGCCCCACAGGCCGGGGGAGGGGCCGGCGGGCGGGTGCGGGACAGCTTATGACGTGATCATGCCATTAATGGAAGGACCAGACCGATGGCAGAACAGCCGCAGCTGTGGATCCGGCACGAGGTGCGAGCCTCCGAGCGGCGGGCGCCGCTGGTGCCGCAGGATGCCCGGCGCTTGGTGGAGCTGGGGTTCCGGCTGACCGTGGAGGAGTCGCCGCAGCGGGTGTTCCCGCTCGAGGAGTACCTGGCGGCCGGCTGCACGGCGGCCCCGGCGGGCTCCTGGACCACCGCCCCCGAACAGAGCTACGTGCTCGGCCTCAAGGAGCTGCCCGAGCACCCCGAGCAGCTGACCCACCGGCACATCTTCTTCGGGCACGCCTACAAGGGCCAGCAGGGCAGCCGCGAGCTGCTCGCCCGGTTTTGCCGCGGCGGGGGCGAGCTGCTGGACCTGGAGTACCTGGTGGACGACGCCGGCCGCCGGCTCGCCGCCTTCGGCTACTGGGCCGGCTACGTGGGCGCCGCGCTCGGCGTGCTCCAGGCCCGGGGCCGGCTGACCGCCCCGCTGCGCCCGCTCGCCAAGGCCGAGCTGGACGACCAGCTGCGCCACTCGATGCGCGAGGGCTCCCCGGACGCGCTGGTGATCGGCGCGCTCGGCCGGTGCGGGCGCGGCGCGGTGGACGCCCTGGAGGTGGCCGGCCTCGCCGCCACCTGCTGGGACGTGGCCGAGACCCGCGCACTGGACCGGACCGCGCTGCTCCACCACGACCTGCTGGTCAACACCGTGCTGACGACCCGTCCGATCCCCCCGTTCCTGCGTCCGACCGATCTCGAGGAGCGCGGGCGCCGGCTCGCCCTGGTGGTGGACGTCACCTGCGACGTCACCTCCGACCTCAACGTGCTGCCGGTCTACCGCACCGTCACCGAGTGGGCCGACCCGGTGCGCCGGCTGCACCAGGACCCGCCGCTGGACCTGATCGCCATCGACAACCTGCCCTCGCTGCTGCCCGCCGAGGCCAGCCGGGCCTTCTCCGCCGAACTGGTCGGCCCGCTGCGCACCCTGGCCGACCCGGACTCGCCCTGGCGGCACTGCCGGGCCGACTTCGAGACCGCCTGTCGCGCCCACCACCTGGAGGCCGTCCATGTCTGACCGAACCGAGTCCGACCGAACCGAGGGCGTGCGCACCGTGCACTGGATAGGCACCGGCCTGTCCACCGGCCGCAGCGGCCTGGAGCTGCTGCTCGACCACGGCGCCCGGCTGGTCCTGTGGGGCCGCACCGCCGAGAAGGCCGAGCAGTGCCTGGCCGAGCGCGGCCTGGCCGGCCGGGCGGCGGCCCGCGCGCTGGACGAGCAGGCGCTGGCCGCCGAGCTGGCTCCGGGCGACGTGCTGGTCTCCATGCTCCCCGCCGCCCACCACACCGCGCTGCTGCGGCTGGCGCTGGAGTGCGGCGCGCACTTCGCCTGCTCCAGCTACGTCTCCCCGGAGCTCGCCGAACTGGCCGCCACGGCGAAGCAGAGCGTGGTCCTGACCGAGGCCGGCCTGGACCCGGGCATCGACCACCTGATGGCCCACCGCCTGGTCGAGCTCGGCCGGGCGGCGGCCGGGGACGCCGTCGCCACCGCCGACTTCACCTCCTACTGCGGCGGCCTGCCCGCCGAACCCAACGAGTTCCGCTACCGGTTCAGCTGGGCCCCGCTCGGGGTGCTGAACGCGCTGCGCTCGCCGGCCCGCTACCTGCGCGACTGGCAGCTGCACACCGCCACCCGCCCCTGGCAGGCGACCACCGACTATCCGGTCGGCGCCGAACGCTTCGAGGTCTACCCGAACCGGGACAGCCTGCCGTTCGCCGAGCAGTACGGCTTCCCGTACCACTGGCGCAAGCGCTCCTTCGTCCGCGGCACGCTGCGCCCCGCGGGCTGGCGGGCCGCCTGGGCCGAGGTCTTCGCCACCGTGGAGACCGGCGACGACGAGCGGATCGCCGCCCTGGCCGCCGAGTTGGCGCAGCGCCACCCGATGCGCGAGCAGGACCGGGACCGGGTGGTGCTGGCCGTCGCGCTCGACCTGGACTGGGTCGAGGGCGCCTGGTCCGGCAGCTGCCTGCTCGACCTGTACGGCGACGAGCGGGAGAGCGCGATGGCCCGGCTGGTCTCGCTGCCGCTGGCCTTCGGGATCACCCGGATCCTCGACGGCGCCCTCGCCCCGGGGCTGAACCGCGCCGCCGAGTCCGCCCAGGAGGCCGAGCGCTGGCTCGACTTCCTGGCCGGCCGGGGCCTGACCACCGAACTGCGCACCACCGAACGCACCGCCCAAGGAGCACCCCGATGAACGACCGACGACCCCCGGCCTTCGTGCTGACCGGAGCCTTCTGGGTGGTCTGCCGCAACCCGCGCTACCTGCAGGAGCTGGCCGCCCGCGGCCTGAAGATCCTGCTGGTCACCCCGCGCGGCTGGCGCGAGCCCGCGCTGGCGGCCCAGGCCGACCCGGCGAACCCGGCCGCACTGATCGACGAGATAGCCTTCGTGGACGGCGAGTTGAACCAGGACGGCTCGTTCACCGCGGGCGTGCTGGCCCGCGCCGCCGACTGGCGGGCCCGCTACCGGATCACCGGCGCCTACGCCGTCGGCGAGACCCTGGTGGAGCCCACCGGCCTGCTGGCCGACGCGCTCGGCCTGCCCGGACCGGGCCTGCGGGCCACCCGGGTGTGCCGCTCCAAGCCGCTGCAGCGCTGGTACCTGCCGGAGTTCGCCCCGGCCGGCGCGGTGCTGCCTGCCGCCGAGCGGGCCGCCTTCGACCCGCACTCGGTCAGCTACCCGGCGGTGGTCAAGCCGGCTGCCCGGCACTCCAGTTCGGGTGTGGTCACGGTCGACGACGCCGCCGCGCTGGCGGCCCGGCTGGGCGGGTACCCGGCGCACGAGACGCTGCTGGTGGAGCAGAAGGTGGTCGGCCAGGAGTACTCGGTGGAGAGCCTGGTGCAGGAGGGCAAGGTGCTCTTCGCCTCGGTCACCCGCAAGACCACCACCGAGTCGCACGCGGCCACCTTCGTCGAGCTCTCGCACTCGGTGCCCAGCGCCCCGCAGGCCGTGGACGCCACCCTGCTGGCCGCCAACGCCCGGCTGCTGGAGACGCTGGCCTTCGGCAGCGGGATCGCGCACGCCGAGTGGCGGGTGGGCGCGGCCGGCCGGCCGGTGCTGGTGGAGGTCGCGGCCCGTACCCCGGGCGACGGGCTGCTGGCGCTGTACCGGCTGGCCACCGGGCGGCCGCTGGAGCCGGAGATCGTGCGCCTGGCGCTCGGCGAGCCGGCCGACTACCCCGAGCCTCGGCGCTGGACCCGCCAGGTGTACCTGGAGCACGAGCAGGGCGAGCTGGCCGAGGTGCGGGTCGACTGGCCCGGCATCGAGCCGGTCTGGCTCGGCGAGGCCGGCGTCTGGCCGGACCCCGCGGTCGGGGCTGCGGGCGAGCCGGGCGCGCTGCGCGCGGTGCTGGTGCTCAAGGAGCGCGGCAGCCGGCTCGGCCCGCTGGAGAGTTCCGAGGACCGGGCGGTCTGCTTCCTGATCGACGCCCCGTCACCCGAGGCGCTGGACGCGCTGGAGCAGCGGGTGCGCGCGGCGGTGCGGATCGAGGTGCGCGATGTCGACTGACACCGCGCCGGTCGAGGTCCTCGCCCCGCCCGCCCCGCCCCGGGCCACCGTCTGGGCCACCTTCCAGCAGGCGCCGCTCGCGGTGAAGACCGTGCTGGCCGGCGTGCTGGTGAACCGGCTGAGCGGCTTCCTCAACGTCTTCCTGGTGCTCTTCCTCACCTCCAAGGGCTACTCCACGGCCGAGACCGTGCTGGCGCTCGGCGTGTACGGCGGCGGCGCCGTGCTCGGGGTGCTGGTCGGCGGCTCGCTGGCGGACCGCCTCGGCGTGCGCAACGCCACCGTGGCCAGCATGGGCACCACCGCCCTGCTCACCGCCGCGCTGCTCTACCTGCCCGGCTACGGCACGCTGATGGCCGCGGTCGGCCTGGCCAGCCTGGGCGCCCAGGTCTTCCGGCCCGCCTCGGCCACCCTGCTCGCCGAACTGACCCCGGACGAGCGGCAGGTGATGGTCTTCGCGATGTACCGCTTCGGCCTCAACCTGGGCGCCACCGCCGCCCCGCTCGTCGGCTTCTGGCTCTACCACGCGGGCCACGACCGGTACGTCCTGCTGTTCTGGGGCGAGGCGCTGATCGCGCTGGCCTACGCGGCGCTGGCGCTGGCCACCCTGCCGGCCGGCACCCGCCACCGGGGAGCCGGCGCCGACACCGGGTCGGCCGCGCAGTCCGCGGCGGCGCAGGCCGGCGGCTACCGCGCGGTGCTCGCCGACCGCCGCTACCTGCGCTACCTGGCCGCCGCCTTCTGCCACGCCGTGGTCTACGTGCAGTACCTGTCCACGCTGCCCATGTTCGTCCAGGACCGGAAGCTGGCGATCGTCTGGTACACGGTGGCCGTCTCGCTCAACGGCTTCGTGGTGATCGCCTTCGAGCTGCTGGTCACCCGGCTCGCCCAGTCCTGGCCCGCCAGGATCACCATCGGGCTGGGGTTCGCCCTGGTCGGTGCCGGGGTCGCCTGCTACGCCCTGCCGATCGGACCGGCCGCGATCGTGATCGGCACCCTGGTCTGGTCGATCGGCGAGATCATCGGCGGCCCCACCGTCTTCGCCTACCCGGGTACCGCCGGACCCGAGCAGCTGAAGGGCCGTTACATCGGCAGCTTCCAGTTCATGTTCGGCCTGGGCAGCGCGGTGGGCCCGATGGTCGGCGGCTGGCTCTACCTGCAGGCCGGCGGGCTGGTCTGGCCGCTGCTGGGGCTCGGCTCGCTGCTCGCCACCGTCCTGGGCCTGGCCGCCGTGCGGCCCGCCCCGAAGACCGCCTGACCCCACCCCGGACCACGAACCCCGCCTCGGCCCCACTGACCCCACGTCAGTCCGCCGACCCCGTGCCCGCCCACTGATCCCGCGTCATCCCCCAACCCCCTCGGACGCGCCCGCCCCGCGGGCAGAGCGCTGCGCCCGCTTCTCCACCTTCGCCATCCCGAACACCAGAGAGGCCCGCAACATGTCCCATGCCCAGTCCGTCGAGGCCCACTACACCTGCCTGGGTGTCGGTGCCGGCCCCGCCAACCTCAGCCTCGCTTCGCTGCTGCACAGCACCCCCGAGGTCAGCAACCTCTTCCTCGACCGCAAGGAGAAGTTCGGCTGGCACGACGGCCAGCAGATGCCCGGCTCGACCCTGCAGGTCTCGCTCTTCAAGGACCTGGTCAGCCTCACCGACCCGACCAACCCGTACTCCTTCCTGGCCTACCTGCACGAGCACGGCCGGATCTACCACTTCCTGAACGCCCAGTTCGCCGACGTGCCGCGCCAGGAGTTCCGCAACTACCTGGACTGGGCCAGCCGCCGCAACCCGAACGTGCGGTTCGGCGAGGAGGTGCGCGCGGTCGACTTCGACGGCGAACGCTTCGTGGTCGACACCGACCGGCGCCGGGTGAGCGCGGACAACCTGGTGCTCGGCGTCGGCAACCGCCCCTGGGTGCCGCCGCAGGCGCACGGCCTGACCGGTCCGAGCCAGTTCCACGTCGGCGAGTTCATGGACCGGGCCAAGGACCTGGCGGGCAAGCGGGTCGCGGTGATCGGCGGCGGCCAGTCCGGGGCCGAGGCCTTCCTCGACCTGATCTCCCGCCCGGGCAGCGAACTGCCGCGCCGGGTCTCCTGGATCTCCCGCCGGCGCAACTACTTCCCGATCGACGACTCGCCCTTCACCAACGACTTCTACATGCCGGGCCACGCCGAGTACTTCTACCGGCTGGCCCCCGCGGCCCGGGAGCGCTTCAACGCGGACCACATCCTGACCAGCGACGGGGTCTCCGAGAGCACCCTGCGCGAGATCTACCAGCGGATCTACGTGCACCGGTTCATCGAGGGCGCCGAGGACCTGGTGGCGCTGGCCCCCAACCGCAACGTGGAGTCGGTGCGCGCCGCCGTCGGCGGCGGCTGGACCGTCGAGGTGCGCCACAACGACCAGCGCCAGGGCACCGAGCGGTTCGAAGCGGACGTGATCGTCTGGGCGACCGGCTTCCGGCCGGCCTCCACCGACTTCCTGGCCCCGATCACCGACCGGCTGGAGCGCGAGGGCGAGGAGCTGCGGATCGACCAGGACTACGCCGTCTGCTGGGACGGCCCGCGGGACCGGAGCATCTTCGTGCAGAACGCGGCCAAGCAGCAGCGCGGCCTGGCCGACCCGAACCTGAGCCTGAACGCCTGGCGCAGCCGCAAGATCGTCGACCGGATCCGCGGGGTGCGCGGCAACGAGCCGCTGGAGTCCTTCATCGACTGGTCGGCCAAGGTCGGCGCGGACGCCGGCTGGGGAGCGTGACCCGATGACCGAGGTGGACATCGCGGTCGTCGGCGGCGGCATCATCGGCTGCCTGACCGCACGTGAGCTGTTGGCCCGGCGCCCCGGGCGCCGGGTGGCGGTGCTGGACCGCGACTCGGTCGGCTCCGGTGCCTCCCGCCGCTCGGCCGGCCTGCACTTCCCGCGCGGCGCGACCGGCCGGGTGCGCGGCATGGCCGCCTACAGCCAGCAGTACTACGCCGAACTCACCAGCGGGCGCCCCGAACTGCCGATCCACCAGGTCGGCATGGACGTGGTCGGTGCGGAGCAGGCGGTGCGCCAGAGCTACCTGGCCAGCGCCCGGCCGACCAAGGCCACGCCGGGCGTCTGGCAGGTCGAGGGCGGCCAGTACGCGGACGTGGCGGGCCTGACCGGCCGGCTCTTCACCGAACTGCGGGGCGCGGCCGTGGTGCACGAGGGCACCGGGGTCGACGCGATCGACCTCGGCGCCGACCGGATCACCCTGGGCCTGAGCAGCGGAGGCGAGCTGACGACCGGTCAGCTGGTGCTGGCGCCCGGCCCGTGGATCGCCGCCCCCGCCTGGCGGGAGCTGCTCGCCCCGCTGGAGGTGCGGGTGAAGAAGGTGGTCGCGCTGCACGTCGACCTGGTCCCCGGGCCCACCGACCGGGTGATCGTCTTCCAGGCCGAGGACGCCTTCCTGCTGCCGCTGCACGACCGCGGGCACTGGCTGTTCAGCTACACCTGCCAGGAGTGGGGCGTCGACCCCGACGCGCTGGGCGGCGAGGGCCTGTCCGACCAGGACCTCGGCGACGCGCTCGCGGTGCTGCGCACCCTGGCTCCCGAGTACGCGGCGCACTGCGGCTCCGGCCGGGTCTTCTGCGACGCCTACAGCGGCACCGGCGAGCCGATCGTGCGCCCGCTGCCGGCCGATCCCCGGGTGGTCTTCGCCGGAGCCGCCAACGGCTCCGGCTACCGGCTGGCCCCCGCCATCGCGGCCCAGGCCGCCGATCTGATCGACATTCCGTTCCCGACTGCCGCGGGCAGTCCGACCAGGAGTCACGCATGATACTGAGCAGCTACGACGAGAGCGTGCTGCACGAAGCCTTCGGTATCGACATGAGCAGCATCGAGGGCATCGAGGGCAGTCAGGGTTCGGGCGCCGGCTGGGGCCGGGTGGCCCCGGGGGTCAGCTCCGAACTGCACCGGCACGACGAGACCGAGTTCTTCGTGATCGTGGCCGGCCGGGGCGAGTTCCAGGTGGGCGAGGAAACCCACCCGGCGGTGCCCGGCACGGTCGCGCTCTTCGAGCCCTTCGAGACCCACGTGCTGCGCAACACCGGCACCGAGGACCTCCTGTTCGTCACCCAGTACTGGCGCGACGCCCAGCGCGCGGTGCAGGCGGCCACCGCCCCCGGCCGCACCGGCTTCGGGGACCGTCCGGTCTTCGTCTTCTCCACCCCGCCCACCCCCAACGGCGACCTGCACCTGGGCCACCTGTCCGGGCCGTACCTGGGCGCCGACGCCTTCGTTCGGTTCCAGCGGATGAACGGCACCCGGGCCTGGCACCTGACCGGTAGCGACGACTTCCAGAGCTACGTGGTCGGCGCCGCCGAGCGCGACGGCCGCACCCCGGCCGAGACCGCCGCGCACTTCAGCGCGGAGATCGCGGCCACCCTGGAACTGATGGACATCCCGCTGGACCAGTACACGGTGACCAACGCGGACCAGGAGTACCCGGACGGGCTGCGGGAGTTCTTCACCCGGCTGGTCGACTCCGGCCGGGTCGCCCCGAAGGCGGCGCCGGCCCTGTTCGACGGCGAGAGCGGCGGCTACCTGTACGAGGTGGACGTCAAGGGCACCTGCCCGACCTGCGGCAACGGCACCAGCGGCAACATCTGCGAGGAGTGCGGCGAGCCCAATCTGGTGGTCGACCTGGCCGAGCCGCGCTCGGCCCGCTCCACGGCCGCCCCGCAGCTGGGGGAGGCCACCCGCTACTCGCTGCCGCTGCACGAGTTCGAGGCCGAGATCGCCGCGCACCACCGCCTGGGCCGGGTCCCGGTGCGGCTGCGCGACCTGGCCCGCCGGCTGTTCGTCCGCCCCGAACTCGACATCCCGGTCAGCCACCTGGCCGACTGGGGTGTGCGCCCCGCCGAGCCGGCCGGCGCCGACCAGGTGATCTGGGTCTGGCCCGAGATGTCCTACGGCTTCCTGCACGGCATCCAGGCGCTCGGCCGCCGACTGGACCAGGACTGGCAGGCCGCCGCGCCCACCCAGGACTGGAAGATCGTCCACTTCTTCGGCTACGACAACAGCTTCTACCACGGCGTGCTCTACCCGGCGCTGTACCGCCTGGCGTTCCCCGACTGGACGCCCGACATCGACTACCACGTCAACGAGTTCTACCTGCTGGAGGGCGCCAAGTTCTCCACCAGCCGGCGGCACGCGATCTGGGGCAAGGAGATCCTCACCCCCGACACGGTGGACGCGGTGCGGTTCTTCCTCAGCCTGACCCGCCCGGAGGGCCGGCGGACCAACTTCCGCCGCGAGGAGTACCAGCGGGTGGTCGAGGAGACGCTGACCGGCACCTGGCAGCGCTGGCTCAACGACCTGGGCGCCCGGGTCCGCAAGGCGTACGACGGCAAGGCGCCGGACGCCGGCAACTGGACCCCCGAGCAGACCGCCTTCCTGGCCCGGCTCGACGCCCGGCTGAGGGCGGTGACCGGCGCGCTCGGCCAGGCCGGGTTCTCGCTCAACCAGGCCGCCGCCGAGCTGGACGGCCTGGTGCGCGACACCGTGCGGTTCGCCGAGCAGGAGGGCCTGACCGCCGACGCCGACCGCTGGCAGGCCGAGACCCGCACCGCCGTCGCGCTGGAGCTGGCCGCCGCCAAGCTGCTGGCCCAGGTGGCCGCTCCCGTGATGCCGCGGTTCGCCGGCCGGCTGGCCGCCGCGCTGGGGCTGGCCGAGCCGCAGCGGTGGCCGCAGAGCGTCGAACTGCTCGCCCCGGGTACCGAGGTGACGCTGGCCGACGCCACGTTCTTCGCCGCGCCGGCCGCGACCACCGCGCAGTCCCTGCCCGTCGCCGCCGAGCCGGCCCAGCTGGGGCTGCTCACCGAACTGGTCACCGAGGCCCTGCAGCTGACGCAGCCTCCGGCGCCGGACGCCACCCTGATCGACCTGGGCATCAGCTCGCTGCAGGCGGTCCAGCTGCAGTACCAGCTGCTCACCGCCCTGGACGTGGACGTGCTGGTGGACGAGCTGCTCGGCGAGCACGACCTGAGGGCGCTGGCCGAACTGCTCGGCGAGCGGGCCGGCGGCGCGGCGACGGCGGAGGCGGCGGCATGAGCGCCGAGATCCTGGAGCTGGTCCAGGACATCGAGGAGCGGGGCCTGGCCCTGTCCGTCACCGGCGGCGACCTGCGCCTGCAGGGCTTGCGCGACCGGATGGACCCCGAACTGGTCGGCCGGATCAAGCGGTTGAAGTCCGAGCTGATCAGCCACCTGAGCGCCGCCACCCCGCACGAGAGCGGCAGCTTCCCGCTCACCCCGCTGCAGCACGCCTACCTGCTCGGCCGCGGCGGTGTCTTCGAGATCTCCACCGCCAGCCACGTCTACCACGAGATCGAGGGCCACTGGGACCTCGCCCGACTGGAGACCGCGCTCAACGCGGTGGTCCGCAAGCACGACGCGCTGCGCACCCGGTTCACCGAGGACGGCCGCCAGCTCGTCGAGGCCTCGGTCGCCCCGGTCCTGATCGAGCGGCTGGACCTGCGCGGGCAGCCTGCCGAGGAGCAGCTGCGCATCCGCGCCGCGCTGCGCGAGGAGCGCTCGCACCGGGTGCTGCCCGCCGACCGGGCGCCGCTGCTGGCCGTGGAGGTGACCCAACTCGCGGACCGGGCCATGGTGCTGCACGTCAGCCACGACGGCCTGGTGATGGACGGGATCAGCTCCTTCCTGTTCTTCCGCGACTGGTGGCGCGCCTACCAGGGCGAGTTGGCCACCGACACCGCCGAACTGGCCCTGGAGGACTACGTCGCGGCGCTGGCCGCGGCCGGCAACAAGGCGCCCGCCGCCCGCTCGCGCACCTACTGGGCCGGCCGGCTGGACCAGCTGGCGGCCCACCCCGACCTGCCGCTGGCGGCGAGCCCGGCCGCGATCGAGCGGCCGAGGTTCGTCCAGCGCCAGGTCCGGCTGGACGCCGAGCTGTGGGCCGCCGTCAAGCGCCGGGCCGCCGCGGCGGGCCTGACCCCGTCCGGCGCGCTGCTGGCGGCCTACGGCGAGGTGCTCTCCCGCTGGGGCGCCGGCCGGCGGTTCACCGTGACCACCACGGTGGCCAACCGGCCGCCGGTGCACCACCGGATCGCCGAGGCGGTCGGGCAGTTCTCCGACACCCTGCTGGTGGAGATCGAGGTCGACCGCAGCCGGCCGTTCGCGGACCGCGCCCGGGCGCTGCAGCGGCAGCTGCGCACCGACCTGGACCACCGCCACCAGTCCGGCATCGAGGTGCTGCGCGAGCTCGGCCGGCGGCGCGGCAGCGCCGAGGCGCGGATGCCGTACACCTTCAACAGCGCGATCGGCTACACCGAGGAGGTGGACGGCTCGACCTTCGAGCTGTTCGGCCCCGAGGTGTTCAGTGTCAGCCAGACCCCGCAGATCTGGCTCAACGCCTTCGCGATGGAGCAGCGCCAGGGCCTGGTGGTCCAGCTGGACGGACTGGACGAGCTCTTCCCGGACGGCCTGCTGGACGCGCTGGCCCGCGGCTACCAGACCATGCTGGAGCAGCTGGCCGAGGAGGCGGCCTGGTCGCGCACCAGCTTCGACCTGCTGCCCGGCGAGCAGGTGCGCCGGCGCCGGGAGGCCAACGACACGGCGGTCGAACTGCCCGAGCTGCTGCTGCAGGAGGCCTTCACGGCCCGGGCCCGCAGCTGCCCGGACAACCCGGCCCTGATCACCAGTCAGCTCACCCTGACCTACGGCGAGCTGTACCGGCGGGCGGCGCACGCGGCGGGCTGGCTGCGTGCGCAGGGGGTCGGCCGCAACGAGCTGGTCGGCCTGGTGATGCGGCGCGGCCCCGAGCAGGTCATCGGCATCCTGGCCACCGTGCTGGCCGGCGCCGCCTACCTGCCGGTGGACGCGGCGCTGCCCGCCGAGCGGCGCCGGTACATGCTGGCGGACGGTCAGGTGCGGTGCGTGCTGGCCAACGTGGCGGACCCGGACCAGGACGGCCGCGCGGTGCTCCTGCTGGACGCCGCCGCCCCGGCCCCGGCCGGCGAGCCCGCCGAGCTGGCCCCGCCGGCCGGGGCCACCCCGGACGACCTGGCCTACGTGCTCTACACCTCCGGCACCACCGGCGCCCCCAAGGGCGTCATGGTGACCCACCGCAACGTGGCCAACGTGGTCGCCGACTGCTACACCCGCTTCGGCATCACCGAGGCCGACCGGTTCTTCGCGATCAGCGCGTTCAACTTCGACCTCTCGGTCTGGGACGTGTTCGGCGCGCTGACCGCGGGCGCCGCCCTGGTGCTGCCGGACGCCGACCGGGCCGTCGACCCGGGGCACTGGCTGCGGATGTGCGAGCTGGGCCGGGTGACGGTGTGGAACTCGGTGCCGGCCATCGTCGGCCTGCTGCACGACCAGGCGCTCGCCGAGCAGTGCGCGCCGCCGGCCCTGCGGCTGGTGATGATGAGCGGCGACCGGCTGCCCCCGGCGCTGCCGGCCGCGCTGCGCCGGCTGGTCCCGGGGCTGGAGGTGGTCTCGCTCGGCGGGCCGACCGAGACCACGGTCTGGAACATCCTGCACCCCGTCGAGGAGTGGGAGGACGGCTCCGAGTCCATCCCGTACGGCCGCCCCAACGCCAACAACCGCGCCTACGTGCTGGACGAGGACGGTCAGGACGCCCCCGACTGGGTGACCGGCGAGATCTGCGGCGCCGGCACCGGCCTGGCCAAGGGCTACTGGCGCAACGAGGAGCGCACCGCCGAGAAGTTCCAGCAGGACGAGCGGCTCGGCGAGCGGCTCTACCGCACCGGCGACCTGGGCCGCTACCTGCCCAGCGGCGAGATCCAGATCCTGGGCCGCAGCGACTTCCAGATCAAGGTCAACGGCTACCGGATCGAGGCCGGCGAGGTGGAAACCCGGCTGGCCGGCCTGGCGGCGGTCCGCCAGGCCGTGGTGGTCCGTCAGGAGGGCAGCCAGGGCGACCGGCTGGTGGCCCACCTGGTCCCGGCCGGGGCGGACCGGCCGGACGTCCTGGTGATCCGTCAGGAGCTGCGGGAGGCGCTGCCCGAGTACATGGTCCCGGCCGCGGTGGTCTGGCACGACGAGCTGCCGCTGACCCGCAACGGCAAGGTGGACCGCGGCGAGCTGATCCGCCGGGCCCCCGCCGCCGAGCCGGAGCCCGCCGCCACCGCCGCCGCCCCCGAGGCGGACGACACCCCGGCGGGCCCCACCGAGACCGAGCTGACCGGCATCTGGGCGCAGATCCTGCACCGCAGCGCCGTCGGCCCGCACGACAACCTGTACGCGCTGGGCGGCGACTCGATCAGCGCCGCCCGGATCCTCACCGCGGTGCGCAAGCGCTTCGGGGTGGGCATCCCGCTGGGCCGGCTGGCCGCGCTGGAGACGGTGCGGCTGATGGCGGCACACGTGGACGCGACGCTGGCGGCGAAGGAGGCCCAGCGGTGATCGTCAACCGGATCACGGCCGAGGCGCCGGTGGGCGGGCGGATCTCGTTCGCCCGGCTGGACGGCACCGAGACCTTCTCGCTCGCCGAACTGCACGCCAGGGCAGGCAGGTTGGCCGCGTCCCTGGCCGAGCTCGGGATCGGCCCGGGAGACCGGATCGGGATCCTGGCGGCCAACAGCCCGCAGTGGGTGCTGCTCGACCTGGCGGCCCTGTGGCTGGGCGCCCAGACGGCCGGCTTCGAACCCGGCAAGTTCGACCCCGACCAGCAGCTGATCACCCGTTACGGACTGCGGCTGCTCTTCACCGACCGGCCGTCCGAGGCCGCCGAGGCGCTGCCGCTGACCGAGGTGGACCGGCTGGTGGAGAAGGCCGACTCGGCTCCCGAACCGGTCAGCTGGGCGGCCTGGCAGGTGACCACCGTCAAGTTCACCTCCGGCAGCACCGGCGAGCCCAAGGGGCTGGGTGCGACCGCCGGTTCGATCGACAGCTCGCTGCGCGCGGTCCAGGACATGTTCCACCACCGGCCCGGGGACGACCTTTTCGTCTTCCTGCCGCTGTCGCTGCTGCAGCAGCGGTACTGGGTCTACTCCGCACTGCGGCACGGCCACGACGTGACAATCTCCACCTACGAGGCGGCCTTCGCCACCATGCGCCGGGCCCGGCCCACCGTGGTGATGGGCGTGCCCGCCTACTACGAGACCGCCCGCCGCCAGCTGGAGAGCCGGGCCGCCCGCTCCGGCAAGCCGGCCGCCGAGCTGGCCAGGCAGCTGTTCGGCGACCGGATCCGCTACCTGTGGACCGGCTCGGCGCCCGCCGCCCCCGCCATGCTGCGCTTCTTCACCGAGGCCGGCCTGCCCATCTACGAGGGCTACGGCCTCAACGAGACCTGCATCGTGGCCAAGAACCACCCCGGCGCCTCCCGCGAGGGCAGCGTCGGGCGGGTGGTGGTCGGCAAGGAGGTGCTGCTGGACGCCGACGGCGTGATCAGCGTGCGCAGCGACCACCCCGTCAACGACCACTACGAGTACGCCGCCCCCGGCGACAGCGAGAAGGTCTTCCGGCCCGGCGGCCTGGTGCGCACCGGCGACCTGGGCCTGGTGGACGAGGACGGCTACCTCTACATCCTGGGCCGGGCCGACGACGTGATCGTGCTGGAGAACGGCAAGAAGGTGGTGGTCCGCCCGATCGAGGAGCAGTTGCGCGCGGGCGGGGCGATCACCGAGGCCGTGCTCTTCTGCCCGCAGCAGACCGACCTGGTCGCCGTCGTCTGCGCCGCCGCCCAGCCGCCCGACGAGCGCGCGATCGCGGCCGCGCTGAACGCCGCCAACGCGGCGCTCGGCAAGGACGAGCGGATCTCGCGCGCGATCGTCGCCACCGAGCCGTTCACCGTCGAGAACGGCCTGCTCACCTCCCAGTTCAAGCCCCGGCGCCCGCAGATCCGCGCCGCCTACGCCACCGAGCTCGCCAACCCGCAGGAGGGTATCCATGCACACTGAGACCGAGACCGCCGCCCGGGAGAACCTGGTGCTGGTGCTGACCAGCCCCGTCGAACCCGAGGAGATCGACCCCGACGCCGACCTGGCCGGCCGCTACGGACTGACCTCGCTCAACAAGGTGCTCTTCCTGACCTCGCTGTGCGACGAGACCGGCACCGAGCTGTCCCGGTTCACCGAGCACGACCTGGCCCGGATGACCACGCTGCGCGAGGTCGTCGAGGCCGTCGCCCCCACCGGCATCCGGGCGGTGTGACGATGGGAACCTGGGCCGTCGAGGCACCCGTGGTGCTGGAGAACGAGCACGTGCGCCTGCACCCGCTGACCGCCGCCGACCGGGACGGACTGCGCGAGGTCGCGCTGGCCCCCGAGATCTGGCGCTACTTCGTCACCCGGATCGAGACGCCGGCCGACTACGAGGCCTTCTTCGAGGCGACGCTGGCCGACCACCAGGCCGGCCGCCGGGCGGTGTTCGTCATCATCGACAAGCGGACCGGCCGGACCGCCGGCTCGATGAGCTTCGGCAACCTGGCCGAGGCGGACGGCCGGCTGGAGATCGGCTGGTCCTGGCTGGGCCTGGACTTCCAGGGCCGGGGCGTCAACCGCTGGGCCAAGTACCTGCTGCTGCAGCACGCCTTCGAGCGGCTGGGCGCGCTGCGGGTCGAGTTCAAGACCGACGAGCTGAACCAGCAGGCCCGGGCCGGACTGCGCAAGATCGGCGCCCGCGAGGAGGGCACGCTGCGCAGCTTCAACCCGATGCCGGACGGGCGCCGCCGCAACGCCGTCTTCTACAGCGTGCTGCGCGAGGAGTGGCCGGACGTGAAGGGCCAGTTGGCCCGCGCACCGCGGGTGGTCCGCCAGGGGTCGGCATGAGTGCGGCCCTGCGGCTGGCCGGTGACCCGTTCGAGGTCGGGCGGCAGCACGGGACGGCGCTGGCCGCGAGCCTGCACGCCTTCCTGGACGACGGACTGGCCCGGCTCAACCACCTGACCGCCGCCCCGCTGACGCCGGCCGGGCTGCGGCCGCGGATCGACGCCTACCGGGCGGCGGTCGCGGCCGCCGCCCCGGCGCTGGCCGCCGAGGTCGAGGGGCTGGCCGCCGGCGCCGGGCTGACCGGGGAACAGGCCTGGCTGCTGCAACTGCGGCGGGAGATCATGGGGTACCAGAAGGTGCCCACCGCCGGGGACTGCACCACCTACGCCCGGGCCGGCGGCCGCTTCGCCGGACACCCGGTGCTGGCGCAGACGGTGGACCTGAACGGCAACCTGGACGACGCGATCAGCGTGCTGGACGTCTCGGTGGCGGGTAGCGGGCGCCGGTCGCTGGTGCTCTCCTTCGCCGGACTGCTCGGGTACCTGGGGATCAACAGCGACGGCCTGGCGATCGGGCTCAACCTGGTGCTCGGCGGCGACTGGCGGCCCGGCCTGCCGCCGTACCTGGCGATCCGCCAACTGCTGGACGAGGCAGGGAGCGTGGACGAGGCGGTGGCGCGGCTGCGCGGAATGCGGCTGGCCAGCTCCCGCTCGCTGACGCTCTGCGACCGGGAGCGGGCGGTCTGGGTGGAGGTGCTCGGGGACTCGGTGCGGGTGCACGAGGACCGCGAGCGGTGCGAGACCACCCACACCAACCACTTCCTCGACCCGGAGTTCGCCGCCCACGACGAGCTCAACGTGTTCGCCCGCAACTCCTCGGTGCGCCGGCTCAAGGAGGTGAGGGCCGGGCTGGCCGAGCTCGGCCCGGCGGCCGCGGCGGAGGACCACTTCGCGCTGCTGTCCAGGCCGCCGATCTGCGTCCCCGACGAGGGCGACATCCGCCGCGAGCGGACCGTGGCCGCCGTGGTGCTGCTCCCCGAGCGCGGGGAACTGCACCTGCGGCCCGGCGACCCCTCCCGATCCGGCACGCAGGTGTTCAGCCTGCGCCCGACGTGACGGGCCCGGGCGCCGGGGCGCCGACGGCGGGGGTCGAGGCCTGGCTCGCGGACCTCGCGGCCGATGCCGAGGCGCTGTCGCCGGCCCACTACCGCCTGGACCTGACCGAGGAGGAACGCAGGCGGGCGGCCGGCTACCTGAACGGGGAGGACGCCCGGCTCTTCCTGCGCTCCCGGCTGGCCGTCCGCTCGCTGCTCGCCGCGCGCCTGGGCGAGGCCCCCGGCGCGGTGCGGCTGGGCCGGACCAGGGGCGGCAAGCCGTACCTGCCGGACCACCCGGAGCTCAAGGTCAGCTGGTCGCGCTCCGAGGACCTGCTACTGCTCGGCATCTCGGAGCAGGGGGCACTGGGGGTGGACCTGGAACGGGTCCGGCTGATCCCCGCCGCCACCCAGGTGCTGGCCTCCGTCTACCCCGCGCTGCCCCCGCAGGCGGAGCTGGCCGGGCCGGAGTTCTTCTTCTCGGCCTGGACGCTGCTGGAGGCCGCCGTCAAGGCGACGGGGCGGGGGCTGGCCGAGGGGGTGGGGGACGTGACGCTCTCCTTCCCGGCCCACGGCGGCGCCGCCCTGCTGGGGATCGCCCGCACCGGGGGCGAGCCGTGGGCGGCGAGCACGGCGCTGCTGGCGGCGCCGGCCGCGTCCGGTGCGCGGTTGATGGCCTCGTTCGTGACCCGGGGCCGGCTGGGACGGGTCTGGTTGCGGCGGTGGCCGCCGGAGGGAGCTGACCGGGATGACCGGGACTGACGAGACGACGGTAGCGGTGCTGGAGCTGGTGGCACCGCTGCTGACCGTCGACCAGCTGCGGGAGCGGCTGGCCGGGGCGGCGGGCGATCCCCGGTTCGGGGTGCGGGTGCGGGACGGGTGGGACGGCCCGCAGGCCCGGATCACCGCTGCGGCCTCCGCCGCGGCGGCGGGGGAGCTGGAGCGGGCCCTGGGGGTGGAACCGCCCGCGGCCGAGGCCGCCGGTCCCCGCGCCGACGCCGGCTTCACGGGACGGGCCTTCGCCGCCTGGCAGGAGTTGCTGCGCCGCTGCCCCGAGGCGGACCGGGCCCGGTACGGCTTCGTGCTGAACGCGGAACCCGCGCTGCCCGAGGGCTGGTTGCTCCTCGGCTGGGCCAACCCGGCCTTCGGTGCTGTGCAGTTCACGGTGCGCCGGTACGCGCGGCTGGCGGTCACCTCCCCGGGGCCGGCCGAGCAGGCCGAGCTGGACCTGCTGCTCGCCCGGTGGACCGCGCTCGTGCGGCAGGCCGGTGACCGGGAGGCGCTGACCGCGGGGTGAGTGGTCCCCCCCGCTGCCCCCGCTGCCCCCGCGCACCGGCGCGGGGGCAGCGGGGCCGAGTGCGCTGACGGAGCGTCAGCGACGCTCACGGCCGGGCCGCCGGATTTCCGCGGCCCGGGCACCCATCGGTCAGCCGGTCAGCCGGTCAGCCGGGTCAGCTGGTCTGCAGCGAGGTGTCGTCGATCACGAAGCTGGTCTGCAGCGAGGAGTCCTCGGTGCCGGTGAACTTCAGGGTGACGCTCTGGCCGGCGTAGGCGGAGAGGTCGAAGGACTTCTGCACGTAGCCGGTGGCGGCGTTGACGTTGGAGTAGGTGGCCAGGGTGGTGGTGTTGGCGGCCACGGTCAGCTTGTCGTAGGCGGTCGAACCGGTTTCGGCGGTGTCGATGTGCAGCCAGAAGCTGAAGGTGGCGTGGCAGCCGGCCGGGATGGTGACGGTCTGGGAGAGGGTGTCGGTGTGGGCGGAGCCGTAGCCGTCCAGCCAGGCCTTCCAGGAGCCGCTGTGGGCGGCCTCGGAGGAGCTGTTGTCGATGACGCCGGTGGAGGTGGTCCACGGTGCGGCGGTGCCGGTCTCGAAGCCGGCGTTGCCGAGCAGCTGGGCGGCGGTGCAGCCGCCGCCACCGGCGGGGTTGACGGTCCAGGAGAAGCCGGCGGAGTTGGTCGCGCCGGTGGCGTCGGTGGCGGTGACCGTCACGGTGGAGCTACCGGTCGCCGTCGGGGTGCCGGAGATCAGGCCCGAGGAGCTGACGGTGAGTCCGGCGGGCAGGCCGGTCGCGGTCCAGCGGATCGGCGCGGTGCCGCCGGTCGCGGCGAGCTGCAGGCTGACGGCGGTGCCGACCACCGTGCTCTGGGCGCCGGGGTTGCTGACCGTGACGCTGCTGCCGCCGCCCGGCTTGGTGAGCAGGCAGCCGCTGACGGTGAGGTCGATGGCCCTGCTCGCGTTCAGGCAGGTGGTGAACCAGTAGGTCTCCTCACCGTAACTCTGGCCCTGGTACTCCTTGGTGGAGCCGTCGGCCGCCACCTCGCAGGGGTTGTTGAGGGTGCACATCTGGCCGTTGTCGTTGCCGGTGTTGTTGATGCCGACGATCTGCCCGCTGGTGGCGTCGATGATCGGCGAGCCGGAGGTGCCGTGCGTGGTGTTGCAGCCGGTGTTGTAGCGCAGCGAGTCGTGCCAGGTCCACTGGTCCTCGCGCAGGGTGGGTACGAAGCCGTTGATCGAGCAGTTCCACACCTGCTTCCAGTAGCCGGACGGTATGTACATCGAGGACCCGTCCACCGGGTGGCTGCTGCTGACGGTCAGTGCGGTCGCCCCGTATTTGCTGGTGATCGAGGCGAAGGTGTCGGTCAGCTCGTAGAGGGTCACGTCGGTGCCGGTCATGGTCGCGTACAGCACCTTGTCGGCGTTGACCGTGCCGAGCGCGGCGCCGCTGCTGCTGAGCAGGGTGCCGCTGCGGCTGGCCGCGGTGTTCTGGATCACCTGGCCGTAGTTGGGCATGGTGGGCAGGCAGTGGCCGTTGGTGAGCATCATCGCCCGGTCACCGCTCTGCGAGCTGGGGAAGCGCACCAGCGAGGCCGAGCAGTCGTCCAGCGCGATGGTCGAGGTCAGGTCGGCAGCCGCGAGGGCGGGGGCGGCGGCTGCCCGGGTGGGGGCCGGGGCCGCCTGGGCGGGCGCCGCTGCCACCGTCAACGTGCCCGCGACCACCGCCGCCGCGCCGAGCGCGGCGGCAAGTCCCTTGAACATGGCTCTCCTTGTGGGGGATGGCCGGGTGCGCTACCTGGTGTGCGCACCCGGACCGATCGAAGCTGCCATGACCACTTCAATCCCGTCAACGGTGCGGACCGAATTGGTGGTGGAGGAATCCGGTGGCCGGGGCCGGCGGCCGGGGCTGCTGTCCCGGTCAGCAGTGGTGCGGCCGCCCCAGCCCGATCGCGTGCCTGGCCTGGGCCAGGGTGGTGGTCCAGTCGCCCTCGAAGCGCAGTGCTCGGTCGTCCACGTACAGGGCGGCGCCGAGCTTCTTGTTGGTCACCAGCAGCTTCTGCCGCTCCAGCCAGTAGGCGCGGTCGGGGTCGGCGTCCACCAGGGTGGCCAGCCCCGTGTGCCGGCTGAGCCACGCGGCGACCGCCGAGTGGAACCGCCGCGGCCGCGCGGTGACCACGAACACCGCCCGGACGCTGACCAGCGCGTGCACCGCCTCGATCGCACCGGGGATCGGCTCGCCGTAGATCCGGCCGTCCTGCCAGCCGTCGTCGTGGGCGACCAGGGTCTGGTCGAAGTCCAGGCCGACCGCGTGCGAGGCGGGCGAGGCGGGGTCGAGCGGGATGACGGCCACGGGGGCTCCTTCTGCTTCTGCTGCGAGGGTGGGTGTTGCTGCTGGTGGGGGAGAGCGCGGGGGCGGTGGATCATTACACCGGTCCGTCGATCTCCTGGTGGCGGGTGCCGTCACGGCCCTAGGATCCGGTGCCAGGAAATGGTCTGGACCATCTGGGCCGACAGGGGACGGAGGCACGCCGATGGCGCGCGAGGGGCTGGACGTCGGGTTCGCGGGGCTGGCGGCGTGGCAGGGGCCGGCCACCTGGGGGCAGCGGACGATCTGGGCGCCGATCGCCTGGTACGCCCCCGACGACCACTACTTCAACATCGCGCTCCCGCTGCGGCTGCGGCGACCGGTCCCGCCCGCAGACCTGGTGGCGGCGCTGCGGGCGCTGCTGACCCGGCACGAGTCGCTGCGCACCAGCTACCGGCTCGGTCCTGACGGCCTGCTGGCGCAGCGGCTGCACGGGGCGGGCCGGCTGACGGTCCGGCTGGTCGAGGTGGCGGCGGAGCAGGACCTGGCCGGGGCACTGGAGCGGGTGGCCGCCGAGGAGAAGGCGCAGCGCTTCGAGCTGCTCGGGGACGGGCTGCCGGTGCGGGTCTGCGCACTGCTCACCGCGGGCGAGGTGGTGGCGGCAGTGCTGACGGTGGCGCACATCGCGGCGGACGGCACCGGGGCCCAGGTGGTGCTGGACGACCTGCGCCGCCTGCTCGCCCAGCAGCGGCGCCGCCCGGGGGAGCTGCCGCCGCCGGTGGCCGGGCGCCAGCCGCGCGAGCAGGCCGCGTACGAGGCGGGCCCGCAGGCGCAGGCGCGCAGTGCGGCGGCGATCGCCCTGTGGACCCGTCAGCTGGCCGCGATCCCGGCCAGCCTGTGGCCCGAGCAGGTCGGCCCGGGCGAGTCCGAGCGCTGGTGGGAGGGCGAGCTGGCGGCCGAGCGGCTGGACGCGGCGAGCCGGGTGGCGGCCGGGCGGCTGGGGGTCTCGGCGAGCGCGGTGGTGCTGGCCGCGCTGGGGCAGGAGCTCGGGGCGCGCACCGGGTGCGCGGCCGTGCCGTTGAAGGTGATCCTGGGGAACCGGGTGAGCGAGGAGCAGCGCAGCGCGGTGGGGGCGTTCGCCCAGAACGGGCTGGTGGTGCTGGCGGGTGCGGACCAGGCGGACTTCGGGGAGCTCGCCCAGGCGGCGGGGCGGGCGCAGCTGCAGACCTCGCGGCACGGGCACTACGACCCGTCCGCGCTGGCGGCGGCGGTGGCGGGGGAGGAGCAGCGGCGGGGCGCCGTCCTCGACCTGAACGCGCTCTTCAACGACCACCGGGACCTGGCCCGCCCGTTCGCCGGCGAGCTCGCCGCCACCGCCCCGGGCGCGTTCCGCTGGCGCTCGCGCTGGGCCCGCCAGGACTGCCGCTTCTTCTTCGGCCTGGCCCAGGGCTCGGGCGGCCCGATCGCCACGCTGCTGGTGGACACCCGGTGCGTGCCGGCGGCGCAGGTGGAACCGCTGCTGCGCGGCGTGGAGGAGCGCGTGGTGGCGGCCGCCCTGGAGTGAGGCGCTGCGAGCCCTGCCGGCCCGCACCGCCGCCCTGCTGGCGTCGGTGCTCTGACCCCCTGCGCCGCTCCGCAGCCGAACCGCGGAGGCCTATGCTGCCAGGATGATCTCATACGTACCTCTGACCGAACTCGCCGACTGGTATCCGGCGTTCAGGCAGCGCCAGGTGGACGCCTACCAGGCGGCGGGGCTGCCGGGGCCCGCCGCCGAGGAGTGCGTCGACCGGCTGGTGGAGCACGGGCGAGACTGGACGGCCGTCGCGATCACGGAGGCGGACGGTCAGCGGGTCGGACAGCTGGTGGTCGGGGTGGTCCACCCGCAGGGCCGGGTGGTCGGGCGGATCGTGGACCTGTGGACCGAGCCGGCCCACGACCGGCACCGGGCCGCTGCCGAGGCCTGGGCGCGGCAGTGGTGCGAGGCGCGCGAGGCGCGGCGGGTGGCGGTACGGCTGGTCGAGCCGGACCCGGTGTTCGCCGACTACCCGCTGCGCTCGCAGACGCGCTGCAAGGCGCTCGGCAAGGCGCCCGAGCCGCCCGCCGGGGTGACGGTCCGTCCGATGACCGCGGCCGAGTACGCCGGCTGGGCCGCCACCGAGCAGCGGGAGTACGCCGAGGACATCGTGCGCGCCGGCTCGCTGACCCTGGCGGAGGCGCTGCGACAGGCCGAGCAGGAGTACGCCCAACTGCTGCCGTACGCCCTGGAGACCCCGGACACCAGCATCCTGGTCCTGGAGGCGGAGGGTGCCGAGCTCGGCGTGGTCTGGCTGAAGCACGGCTACCTGCCCGGCGTCAGCTACCTCTACTCGCTGCTGGTCCACCCCGAGCACCGCGGCCGCGGCTTCGGCCGCGCCGCCATGGCGGTCTGCGAGCGGGCGAGCCTGGCCGCCGGTGACGGGGCGCTGATGTTCAACGTGTTCGGCGGCAACGAGATCGCGATGAACCTGTACACCAAGACCGGCTACGCCGTCCTGGAGGAGAGCAGGTCACTGGACCTCGACGGAAGTTGACGGTACGTCAGCCGCGCTCGGCGCGGCTGCGCTCGACGCAGAACTCGTTGCCCTCGGGGTCGGCGAGGGTGGCCCAGCCGGTGCCGTCGGGGTTGCGGTGGTCGGCCACCAGGGTGGCGCCCAGGGCCAGCAGGCGTGCCACCTCCTCGTCGCGGGTCCGGTCCTGCGGTTGGAGGTCCAGGTGGACCCGGTTCTTGACGGTCTTCGGGTCGGGCACGGTGACGAACAGCAGTGCGGCCCCCGGGGTTTCGAGCACCGCCTCGGGGTCGCCGGGGTGGTCGTCCTCGTGCAGTGGCGCGTCCAGCGCGGCGGCCCAGAAGGAGCCGAGCGCATAGGCGTCGGCGCAGTCGATGGTGACGTGTCGTACGAGAGATGCCATGGCGGGATTCTCCCGTACGACACGTCCGGTGTCTGCGCGGACGGGACGTCAGGTCAGCTGCTGCCGCGCCTCCTGGTCGGTCAGGCCGTCGATCTCGGCGATCAGCAGGTCCTCGATCCGGGCGGCCAGGGCCGCCAGGGTGGGCTGCTCGAAGACGTCGCGGACCTGGATCTCCAGGCCGACCGCCGCGCGCAGGCGGGCGGCTACCCGGGTGACCAGCAGCGAGTCGCCGCCGAGGGCGAAGAAGTCGTCCAGCGCGCCGGCCCGGGCGACGCCCAGGACCTCCTGCCAGATCTCGGCGACCAGCACCTCGGCGTCGCTGTCCGGCGCCCGGAACTCGCGGGCGGCGGCGGTGTCCGGACCCGGGTCGGGCAGCGCGGCCCGGTCCAGCTTGCCGTTCGGGGTGAGCGGCAGGGTGTCGAGCACCGCGTACCCGGCCGGGACCATGAACGCGGGCAGCCGGTCGGCCAGGTGGGCCCGCACGGCGGCCGGGTCCACCACCGCCCCTGCCCGCGGTACCAGGTACGCCACCAGGCGGGTCGCGTCCCGGACCACCACCGCGGCCCGGGACACCGCCGGATGGTGCGTCAGCACGGCCTCGATCTCGCCGGGCTCGATCCGGCGCCCGTGCAGCTTGACCTGGTCGTCGGTGCGCCCGAGGAACTCCAGTTGGCCGTCGGCCCGCCACCGCACCAGGTCGCCGGTGCGGTACATGCGCCCGCCCGCGAAGGGGTCCGCGAGGAAGGCGGCCGCGGTCAGCTCCGGCCGGCCCCGGTAGCCGGCCGCCAGGCCCGCGCCGCCGAGCGCGAGTTCGCCCTCGTAGCCGCGCGGCACCAGGCGCTGTCGGCCGTCCAGCACGTAGCACCGCACCCCGGGCAGCGGCCGGCCCAGCGGCGGGCGCCCCACCGCGGAACCGGCGTCCAGCTCCGCGCTGGTCACGATCACCGTGGCCTCGGTCGGCCCGTAGGTGTTGACCAGGCGCACGCTGTCCCCGTGCCGCTTGCGCCAGGCCGCGACCGAGCCGGCGGCCGGCTCCGAGCCGCCCAGCACGACCAGGCGCAGGGCGGCCGGCCAGGCCACTTCCGCGCCCAGGGCCACCAGTTCGCTCCAGTAGGCGGTGGGCAGGTCGAGCACGGTGACGGCCGCGGCCGCCGGCGTGCGCAGGAAGTCGGGCAGCAGCCGGCCGCCGTCCGGCAGCAGCACGCAGCGCGCGCCGGCCGCCAGGGCCGGCCACAGCTCCTCGGCGTGGGTGTCGAAGCCGATCGAGGCGAACTGCACGACGGCGTCGCCTTCCCCGAGGGCGTATCCGTCCGGGCCGGCCATCCAGGCCACCCGGGCGGCCAGCGCCGGGTGGTCGACCAGGACGCCCTTGGGCTGCCCGGTCGAGCCGGAGGTGTGCAGCAGGTAGGCGGGTGCACCGGGCGCGGGGGCGGGCAGCGGGTCCGCGGTGCCGGCCGGCCAGACCGCCGGCAGCTCGAGCACCGGCACCCCCAGGGCAGCCGCCTCGCTGTCGCCGGCCGCGGCCAGCACCAGCTGCGCACCGCCGACGGCGAGCAGGAAGCGCAGCCGCTCCACCGGGTGCGCGGCGTCCAGCGGCAGGTACCCGGCTCCCGCCTTCCACAGCGCCAGCAGCGCCGTCACCAGGTCGAAGGAGGGTGCCAGCCGAACCCCGACCACCTGGCCCGCCAGCTCGCCGAGTCGCGCGGCCAGCAGGGTGGCGCGCCGGTCCAGTTCGGCGTAGCCGAGGGTCTCGCCCGCGCACTCCAACGCCACCGCGTCCGGCCGCTCGGCCACCTGCGCGGCGAACCGCTCCAGCACGGTCGGCAGTTCGGCCGGCAGCGCGGCCCCGGCCCCGAGTTCGAGCAGCGCCGACCGCTCGGCCTCGTCGAGCAGCAGCGAACCGTGCAGCGGCAGCAGCGGGTCCGCCACCACCCGGCGCAACAACTGGGTGTAGCGCTGCGCCGTGGCCTCGGCCGTGGCCCGGTCGAACAGCTCGGCGTCGAAGCAGAACGAGCCGGTCAGCCCGCCCTCGGCGTGCCGCCACAGGTCCAGCAGCACGTCGAACTTGGCCTGCGCGTACCCGGCGTCGGCGGCGGGCCGCAGGTCGACCCCCGAGATCGCGTCCTCGGCGGTGGCGTTGGCCAGTTCGTTCTGGCTCTGCAGCACGAACAGCGTCTGGTAGAGCGGCGGGCGGTGCGCCGAGCGCGGCAGCCCGAGCGCCGGGACCAGCCGTTCCACCGGGACGTCCTGGTGCCCGAAGGCGGCCATCGCCGCCGAGCGGACCCGGCGCAGCACCGTCCTGAAGTCAGGTTCGCCCCCGTCCGGTTCCGCCGACAGGTCGGCCTTGATCACCGCCGTCCTGCTGAAGTAGCCCGTCAGCGACTCGTGTTCGACCTCGGTGCGCCCGGCGATCGGGGTGCCGACGGCGAACTCCCGCTGGCCTGACCAGCGCGAGAGCAGCACCTGGTAGGCGGCGAGCAGCACCATGAAGGGGGTGCAGCGCTCCTGCCGGGCGAACCGCTCGACGGCGGCGTACAGGTCCGGCTCGATCCGGGTGGTGCCGAACACGGCCCGGTGGGCGGGACGGCGCGGGCGCGGCCGGTCGGTCGGCAGCTCCAGCCGCTCGATCCCGGCCAGCTTCTGCTGCCAGAAGGCGAACTCCCGCTCGGCGTGCGGCCCGGCCAGCCGCTCCTGCTCGGCGAGGGCGTAGTCGCCGAAGGTGCCCTTCAGCTCCGGCAGGTCGGGCTCGCGGCCGGCCAGCTCGGCGCGGTAGCAGGCCAGCAGCTCGCTCCAGAGCAGCCGGGCCGACCAGCCGTCGGAGACGATGTGGTGCAGGGTCAGGCAGACCAGCTGGTCCTGGTGGCCCAGCCGGAGCAGGGCGGCCCGCAGCAGTGGCGCGGTGGCCAGGTCGAAGGCCGTGTTGACCCGCTCCCCGGCGGCCGCGGCCGCGATCCGGTCCAGCTCCTGCTCCGGGGCACCGGGCGGCACGGCCAGGTCGACCTGTTCCAGCTCGATCCGCACTGACGGCTCGACCAGCTGCACGGGCTGGTCGTCGACCAGGTCGAAGCGGGTGCGCAGCACCTCGTGCCGGGCCGCCAGCCGGTTCAGCGCGGCGGACAGCGCGGCGGGGTCGAGGGGACCGCGCCAGCGCCAGGCGATGTACATGTTGTAGCTGGCGTCGGCGGCGTTGAGCTGCTGGAGGAACCAGAGCCGGCGCTGTTCGACCGTCAGGGGGTAGCGGGTCACTGGGCACCTCGTTCGGGGTTGCGGTCCTGCTGGTCCTGCTGGTCCTGCTGGTCCTGCTCGTCCTTCTCGGCCTGCTGGTCCCGCTGGTCGTGCAGGATGGCCAGCCCCACCAGTTCGTCGGAGACCGCGTCCGGCACCTCGCGGTCGAACCGGGCCAGCCGCGGCACCCGCAGCGCCGCCAGGGCCAGCAGCAGGATGGCCAGGCCGAGGAGCAGGTAGAGCAGGCCGATGCCGCGGCCGGGACCGGTACCGATCAGTCGGCCGGCTGTCGGGGCGAGCGCGCCGCCGGGCGCCATCAGCGGCTGCAGCAGCCGCGGGCCGAACGGCGCCACCACCGCGAAGCCCACCGGCAGGGTGGACCAGGCGACCATGGTGTTCACCGCGATCACCCGGCCGTGGAAGCGCAGCGGCACCTTGGTCTGGATGATCGTCGCGTACACCCCGTTGACCAGGGCCAGTCCGCCGGCCATGCCGAACGCCCCGAGGGCGACCAGCGGCAGCGACGGCCGCAGGCCGGTGAGCAGACAGGCCGCGCCGAGCGCCATGGTGGCCAGCAGCACCCCGCGCAGCCGTCGCCGGCGCGGGCCGCCCCAGACCAGCAGCGCGACCCCGCCGCAGACCGCCCCGGCGCCGCCCGCCATCGCCACCCAGCCGGTGGCGGCCAGCCGGTCGAAGGAGAGGACCAGCGGAGTGGTGAGCAGGAAGAGCGGGGAGAGGAAGATGTTCAGCACGGCGAAGAAGCCCAGCATCGCCCGGAACTGCGGGTTGCCGAGCGAGAGCCGGAACCCGGCCCGGATCTCGGCGGCCACCGACTCGCGCCGGGTCCAGGCCAGCGCGGCCGGGAACCGGACCAGCAGCACCACACCGACCGCCACCAGGTAGCTGGCCACGTCGAAGCAGAGGATCCCGCCCAGGCCGACGGCGGCCAGCAGCCCGACCGCGAACAGCGGCACCAGGAACTGGGCGAAGCCGAAGGCCATCTGGACCACGCCGTTGGCCCGGCCCAGGTAGCGCTTGGGCACCAGCTGCGGTACCGCCGAGCCCCAGGCGAAGCGTTGGAAGGTCAGCGCCACCGACAGCGCGGAGATCAGCGGGTACACCTCCCAGACCGTCAGGCGGTGACTGAGCGCCAGCACCAGCATCACGGCCTGGGTGGCGCCGGCCGCCAGATCGCCGAGCAGCATGATCCGGCGTCGGTCGCCGCGGTCGACCACGGTGCCGGCCAGCGGCGCCACCACGATCCCGGGCACCAGGGCGAAGGCGGCCAGCAGGCCGAAGTGGGCCAGCGAACCGGTCCGCAGGTAGATCCAGACCGGCAGCGCGAACTCGGTCAGCGCGGAGCCGATCATCGACACCTGCTGCCCGGCGGCGACGGTGAGGAAGCGGGCCATGCTGGGCCGGACCTGGTCCGCCTGCCCGGCCGGTTCCCGGGGGTCCCGGGAGACCGCCTCCAGCCACCAGGTGGACTCCTCGGTGCGCCGGAACCGCTCCTCCCGCGCGGCCGCGACGGCCGGGTGCACCCCGGTCACCACCGCGGCCAACTCCTCGGCCCGGTACCGCAGGTAGAAGTGGCCGGCCTCGGCCAGCACCACCACGGCGGCGGTGTCGGTGATCCGGTGCCACTCGCGGAACCGCTCCTGGTAGAACTCGGTGGCCGGGTCGCGCTGCCCGCAGACCGCGATCACCGGCGCCTTCAGCCGGCCGCCCTCGGTCTCGTACAGCTCGGTGAAGTACCGCTCGGCCGCCTTGCCGCCGGTCCGGCGGTTGTGCACGATCAGACGCAGCTGCTCGGGGGTCACGTCCTCGGTGTCCAGCCCGGCCGCGGCCAGCGAGTTGATCACCCCTTGGTCGCTGCGCAGCCGGTCGGCCAGCTCGGCCCACCACTCGCCGACGGCCGCGCCGCGGCCGCGCGGGCGGGCGAACGGGAAGATGCCGCCCAGGTAGACGGCCGCCACCTCCCGCCCGGCCGCCTCGACCAGCCGGGCGATCTCCACGCACAGTTGCACGCCGACCCCGCAGTGGCCGTAGAGCACGATCTCGCCCTCGACCTCCGTCAGGATCTCCTGCGCGCAGCGGGCCGCGACCTCCTCGGGCGCCATCGCCTCCTCGCCCAGCTCGTGGCCGGGCACGGCGAGCGAGTGCAGCGCCCAGTCGGCGGGCAGCGCGTCGGCGAGCGGCTTGTAGATCAGCGCGCTGCCGCCGCCGTACGGCGCGCAGACCACGCTGGCGGTGGTGCGGGTGCGCTGCGGGGTGAGCCGGTGCAGCAGCCCCTGCGGGCCCCGGTCCGCCGCCGGGTCGCTGATCAGCAGGGCAAGCTGACGCACCGTCGGGAACCGGAACAGGTCCATCACCCCGACCGGGGTGGGCAGGTCCGGGTAGGCGCGGCGCAGCCGGGCGACCACCTGGGTGGCCAGCAGCGAGTGGCCGCCGAGGGCGAAGAAGTCGTCCAGCGCGCCGACCCGGGCCACCTCGAGCAGGTCGGCGTAGATCGCCGCGACCCGGGTCTCGGCCTCGCCCGCAGGCTCGACGAACTCCCCGGTCGCCACCGCCTCCGCGGGGTCCGGCAGCGCCTTGCGGTCCACCTTGCCGTGCGCCTGCAGCGGCAGCCGGTCCA
This sequence comes from Streptomyces tateyamensis, assembly GCF_003205575.1. Lineage (GTDB taxonomy): Bacteria > Actinomycetota > Actinomycetes > Streptomycetales > Streptomycetaceae > Kitasatospora > Kitasatospora tateyamensis. The sequence goes on along the minus strand of NZ_PYBW01000109.1, from coordinate 20,769 downwards.
GCCAGACGAACCGGGCCGGCACCATGTAGTCCGGCAGCAGCTCCAGCAGGTGGGCGCGGACCTCGGCGGGCGCGGGCGGCTCGCCGCCGCCCGGGTGCTCCAGGTAGCCGACCAGGTTCTGTCGCACGCCCTCGCCCCGGCTGACCACCACGGCCTGGGTGACGCCCGGCAGTTCGGCCAGCGCGGCCTCGATCTCGCCGGGCTCCACCCGGTAGCCGCGCACCTTGAGCTGGTCGTCGGCGCGGCCCAGGTAGTCCAGGGTGCCTTCCCCGGCCTCCGGCCGGCGCCAGCGGGCCAGGTCGCCGGTGCGGTAGAGCCGGCCGGAGCCGTCCGGGGCCTCGACGAAGCGCTCGGCGGTCAGGTCGGGCCGGCCCAGGTAGCCGCGGGCCAGCCGGTCGCCGCCCAGGTACAGCTCGCCGGTGACGCCGGGCGGCACCGGGCGCAGCCGCTCGTCCAGCACCAGGCAGCGGGCGCCGGCCAGCGGGGTGCCGATCGGCGTGTTGCCGGGGCCGGCGCGGCCCGCGGTGACCTCGAAGACGGTCACCCCCACCGTCGCCTCGGTCGGGCCGTAGTGGTTGAAGACGGCGCACCGGCCCAGCGCGGCCAGCTCCGCGGCCCAGGCCCAGCCGGACGCCTCGCCGCCGAGCACCAGGGCCTTGCCGGGCAGCAGCCGCTCGGCCGGGGCGTCCGCGGTCAGCGCGGCCAGGTGCGAGGGCGTCATCTTCAGGTAGTCCAGCTCCAGCGCCGCCACCTGGTCGGCCAGTTCGGCCCCCGAGATGCGGCGTTCCAGCAGGTGGACGGTGCCGCCGGTGGTGAGCGCCAGGTAGAGCACGGTCAGGCTGAAGTCGAAGGCCAGCGACTGGAGCAGCCCGTACCGCCCGCCCGGCTCGATCCGCAGCCGCTCGCCCACGCCGGTCAGGTAGTTGACGATCTGCCGGTGCTGGACCGCGACGCCCTTGGGCTTGCCGGTGGAGCCGGAGGTGTAGATCACGTAGGCCAGGTCGTCCGGCCCGGCGACCGGCTCCAGCGCGGTGCCCTCCGGGTCCGGGGCCAGGGCGTCGAGCAGCAGGGTGGGCCCGGTGTGGTCGGGGAAGCGCTCGCGCAGCCCGGTCTCGGTGACCAGCACCTTGACCCCGGCGTCCGCGACCAGGTGGGCCAGCCGGGCCGGCGGCTGCTCCGGGTCCAGCGGCAGGTAGCCGCCGCCGGCCTTGAGCACGCCGACCAGCGCCGCCGCCAGCCGCGGCGACTGCTCCAGGCAGAGGGCCACCCGGTCGTCGGGGCCGACCCCGAGTCCGCGCAGCCGCCGGGCCAGCGAGTTCGCCTGCTGGTCGAGTTGACGGTAGGTCAGCTGCTGGTCGGCGAAGACCAGGGCGGGCCGGTCCGGGTACGCGGCCGCGGTGCGGGCGAGCAGCTCGGTGAGGGTGGCCGGGCCCGCCGCGGGCAGTGCGGGACCCTGCTGCCAGTCGGCCAGCTGCGCCCGCTCGGCGGCGGTGAGCAGCGGCAGCTCGTCCACCGGCAGGTCCGGGTCGGCCAGTGCGGCGTCCAGCAGCAGCTCGAAGCGCTCGGCCAGCCGGACGATCGTCGCCTCGTCGAACAGGTCGGTGCGATAGGTGAACAGGCCGTGCAGGCCGTCCGGTTGCTCCCCGAGGTAGAGCGCCAGGTCGAAGTGGGTGGAACCGGCCGCGTAGTGGAAGCCCTCGGCCGCGGCGAGCGCGGGCGGCTGGGCGGCCCCGCGCTCGCCGTAGTTCTGGAAGGCGAAGGTGGTCTGGAACACGGCCGAGCGGCTGACGTCGCGCACCACGTCCAGGTCGGCCACCACCTGCTCGAACGGCACCTCCTGGTGGGCGTAGGCGTCCAGGGTGGCCTCGCGCACCCGGCTGAGCAGGCGCCCGTAGGTCAGGCCCTCCTCCAACCGGGCCCGGATCGCCAGCATGTTGACGAACGAGCCGACCACGCCTTCGAGTTCGCGGTGCAGTCGGCCGGCCACCGGTGAGCCGACCGCGAAGTCCCGCTGCCCGGCGTACCGGGCCAGCAGGGCCTGGTAGCCGGCCAGCACCGTCATGTAGGTGGAGGCGCCGTAGGCCCGGGCCACCTCGGCGATCCGGTCGGTCAGCCGGCGGTCCCAGTGGAAGGCGTGCGCGGCGCCGGCGTGGGTGAGCACCGGCGGGCGCGGCCGGTCGGCGGGCAGGTCGAGCGCGGGCACCCCGGCCAGCGCGGTGCGCCAGTACTCCCGGTCGCCGTCCAGCTCCCCACCGGCGAGCCGCTCGCGCTGCCAGGCGGCGTAGTCGCCGAACTGCACCGGCACCGGAGCCAGGTCGGCCGGTGCGCCGCCGGTGCGCGCGGCGTACAGCGCGTCCAGCTCGCGCTGCAGGATGTCCACCGACCAGCCGTCGACCACGATGTGGTGCAGCACCAGGGCCAGCACGTGCTCCTCGGCGCCGAGCCGCAGCAGCAGCACCCGCAGCAGCGGGCCGGCGGCCAGGTCGAACGGCTCGGCGGTGCGCGCCTCGATCAGCTCGGCGGCCCGCGCCGCCGGCTCGGCGAGCCCGCTGAGGTCGGTGAACTCGGCCGTCACCGGCCCCGGTTCGGCCAGGGTGACCTCGGCGGTGCCGTCCGGGGTGGTGGGGAAGGCCATCCGCAGCGCCTCGTGCCGGGCCACCAGCTCGGTCAGGGCGTCATCCAGCGCGGCGCGGTCCAGCGGGCCGAGCAGCCGGCGGGCGGGGGTCAGCGCGTAGGCGGCGCCGCCGGGGGCGAACTGCTCCATGAACCAGAGCCGCTCCTGCCCGCTGGACAGCGGCGGCACGGTGCCGGCCGGGCGGGCCCGGACCACCTGGACGGGCGCCGCCGCGCCGCGCAGCCGCTGGGCGAGCAGCGCGCGCTTGGCCTCCGACCAGTCGGCCGGGCGTGATCGGGTCTCAGTCATGCGCCGCTCGCCCCGCTGATGCCGTGCTGCTCGGTCAGGTGTGCGGCCAGGGCCGCCACGCTGGCCAGGAACTCCTGGCCGCCGTCCAGGTCCAGGAAGACCCCGTAGCGGCTCTCCACCGCGTCCACCAGGCGCAGTTGGGCCAGCGAGCCGAGGCCCAGGGCGACGAAGGAGGTGGCCGGCTCGGCCAGCAGCTCGGCCTCGGTGACCGCCTCGTCGCTGGCCCGGGCGGTCATCCGGGCCAACTCGGCCAGCAGCGGACCGGCCTGATCCGTGCTCAACTGCTCGGTCACTGGGACTCCTTCACGGCCTCGGCCAGCTCGGCCACGGTCGGGGTCTCGAAGAAGACGTCGAGGTCGAGGTCGACGTCGAAGGACTTGCGGATCCGGGCCGCGATCTGGATGAAGCTCAGCGAGTGCGCGCCCAGGTCGAACAGGTCCTCGTCCACCCCGATGTCCGGCAGACCGAGCACCTCGGAGCAGATCGCGCAGAGCTCGGCCTCGACCGGGTCGCCCGCGCCGGCGCCGTGGCGGATGGCGACGGGCTCGGCCACGGTGGCGGGTGCGGCCGGCAGGGCGCGCCGGTCCAGCTTCCCGTTGGGGGTCAGCGGCATCGCGGGCAGCACCAGGAACAGCTGCGGGACCATCGCGCCGGGCAGGGTGCGCGACAGGTGCGCGCGCAGCTCGGCCGGCCCGGGTACGGCGGCCGCGGCGACCAGGTAGCCGACCAGCCGCGGTTCACCGGCCGCATCCTGGTCGACGGCGACGGCCGCTTCGGCGACCGCCGGGTGCTCCAGCAGCGCGGACTCGATCTCGCCGAGCTCGATCCGGTGCCCGCGGATCTTCACCTGGTGGTCGAGCCGGCCCAGGAAGTCCAGCTCGCCGTCCTCGGTCCAGGCCGCCAGGTCCCCGGTGCGGTACATCCGCCCGCCCGCGTAGGGGTCGGTGACGAACCGTTCGGCGGTCAGCTCGGGCCGGTCCAGGTAGCCCTCGGCCACCCCGTCGCCGCCCAGGTAGAGCTCGCCGGGAACGCCCACCGGTAGCGGGCGGTGCAGCGGATCCAGCACGTACGCCCGGGTGTTGGCGATCGGTCGGCCGATCCGGATCCGCTCGGGGGCCACCGGCAGCTCCGCGCAGGTGGACCAGATGGTGGTCTCGGTCGGCCCGTACACGTTGAACAGCCGCGCCACCCGGGCGCGCAGCTCGCGGGCCAGCGGCAGCGGCAGCGCCTCGCCGCCGACCAGCGCGGTCAGCCCCGGGGGCAGCCCGTCCCCGCTGAGCAGCACCCGCCAGCCGGACGGGGTGGCCTGCACGTGGCTGACCCGCTCGCGCCGCAGCAATTCGGTCAGGGCCGGCCCGTCCAGGGCCAGGCCGTCGCCGACCAGCACCAGCCGGGCGCCGGTGACCAGCGGCAGGAACAGCTCCAGGCCGGCGATGTCGAAGGAGAGCGAGGTCAGCCCGAGCCAGCCGTCCTCGGGGCCGCAGTCCAGTTGGTCGGCGAAGGAGCTGAGCAGGTTGACCAGCGCGCGGTGGCCCACGGCCACGCCCTTGGGGCGGCCGGTCGAGCCGGAGGTGTAGAGCACGTAGGCCCGGTCCGCCGGGGTGGCGACGGGCAGCGGGGCGGCGGTCCCGGTCAGGGGCTCGGTGAGCGGCGGGGCGGCCTCATGCTCCGCGGGCACCGGGGCGGCGGTCCCGGCCACGGGCTCGGCGGGCTGGTCCAGGCGCAGCACGGTCGGCGCCGCGGCGGCCACCTCGGCGGCCGGGTCCAGGTCGGCCAGCAGCAGCGCGGCGCCGGAGTCGGCCAGCACCAGGGCCAGGCGCTCGGCGGGGTAGCCGGGGTCGAGCGGCAGGTAGGCCGCGCCGGCCCGGAGCACCGCGAGCAGCGCGACCGGCAGCCGCGAGCTGCGCCGCAGGTGCAGGCCCACCAGGCTGCCGGGGCGGACCCCGGCCGCGACCAGGCGGTGCGCCAGGTCGACCGACTGCTGGTGGAGCTGGCGGTACGTCAGGCTGGTGTCGACGGCGGTGACGGCCACCGCGTCCGGCTGCCCGGCGGCGTGCGCGTCGAACAGGTCGAGCACGGTGCGGTCGGCCGGGTAGGCGCGGGCGGTGTCGTTCCAGGCCTCGGTGACCAGCCGGAACTCCTCCTCGCCGAGCAGCGGCAGCGCGTCCAGCGCCAGGGTCGGGGTGGCCGCGGCCGCCGCCAGCAGGTTCCCGAGGTGGTCGGCGATCCGCTCGGCGGCCTCCGGGGACAGCACCGACGGGTCGAACTGCAGGCTCAGCTCGCACTCCTCGGCGGACTCCACCGCCTGCAGGTGCAGGGTGTTGCGCGCGGTCCCGTTGAAGACCATCCAGTCGACCCGGGTGGTGCTCCCGGTGAACTGCGGCTCGGCGCCGCGGCGGCGGTAGCTGAACGAGACCGGGGTCAGGCCCACCCGCGGGCTGAGCCCGCCGGCCGCCGCGCCGAACGGCACGGTGCGGAACCGGTACAGCTCGCGCAGCTCGGTGCGGACGGCGGCGGCGAACTCGGCGAAGGAGGGGGCGGCGCCGGCGGCGGGTGCGTGGTGCGGCAGCTCGTTGACGAACAGGCCGATCTCCCCGGCCAGTTCGGGGGTCCGGGTGGAGAGCGCCAGGGACACCGGCGCGTTCGGGTTGCCGTAGCGGCGCAGCAGCGCGTGGACGGCGGTCAGCACGAACTCGAAGGTGGTCACCTGGCAGGCCTGGGCGGCGGCGGCCAGTGCGGCCCGGTCGAGCCGCCGGGTGAGGGCCTGGCCGGCGCCCGCGCCGAGCACCGCGCGGCGCACCCCGGGCAGCACCAGGTCCGCCGGGTCCGCCCAGCGCGGGGCGAACCAGTCGGCGGCCGCCTTGACCAGCGCCGCATCCGGTACGGGCAGGTGGGCGGGTCGGGCGGGGGTGCCGAGCCGGGCGTCGGTGTCGGAACCGGTCAGGGCCGCGTTGTAGGCCGCCGCCAGGTCGGCGACCAGCAGGTCCTTGCTCATCCCGTCGAAGACCGCGTGGTGGGCGACCACCAGCAACTCGGCCGAGCCCGCCGGGCCGTGGAACAGGGTGAACCGGACCAGCGGCCCGTGCTCCAGCGCGAACGGGCGGGCGCTCTCCTCCTCGAGCAGCTTGGTGAGGGCGGCGGGCGAGTCCGCCGCCGTGCTCTCGGTCATGGTCGGCTCGGCCGCGCAGGGCACGAGTGCGAGGATTCCCTCACGCTCGGTCAGACAGCTGCGCAGCGCCGGGTGGCGGGCCGTCACGCCCGCACAGGCGGTGCGCAGTGCGACCGGGTCGACCCGGTCGAAGGAGATCCGCACCGGGAGGTGGTAGCTGGTGCGGGCGGCGCCGAGCCGCTCGGTGAGCCAGACGCCCTGCTGGGCGGGGCCGGCCGGGATCGCGACGGAGTCGGGCATGGGGGGACTCACTTCGGTGTCAGGGGCTGGGGAGGCGGGACCCTGTGAACAGGTGGAGATGACGGATCGTCAGTGCGGCGAGCTGGGGGAGGGCCGGTGGGCCTCAGGTGGCCAGCAGCTCGCGGATGGCGCGCTTGAGCGGTTTGCCCGCCTCGTTGCGCGGCAGCACGTCCAGGGTGCGGATGGTGCTGGGGATCTCGTGCGCGGCCAGCCGTTCGGCCAGGAAGGAGCGCAGGGCGGCCGGGTCGAACGCGGTTCCGGCGGCCGGGACCACGGCGGCGGCCACGCTGGTCCCGAGCACCGGGTGCGGCAGGCCGACCACGGCCACGTCGGCCACGCCCGGGTGCTCCAGCGCCACGGACTCCACCTGGAGCGTGGAGACCTTGTAGGCACCGGACTTGATGACGTCCGAGGCCCGGTCCACCAGGTGCAGGTAGCCGTCCGGGTCCAGGTAGCCGACGTCGCCCATCCGCACCCAGCCGGACCGGAACACCGCCGCGCCGGCCTCGGCGTCGCGGTAGTAGGCGCGCTGGGCGCCGGGGGAGCGCAGGAGGACGTCCCCGGTCTCGCCGGCCGGCAGCGGCCGGCCGTCCGGTCCCGCGACCATGACGGCGCCACGGGCGGCCAGGCCGAGCGCGGTGGGGCGGGAGGGGTCGAAGACCATCGCGGTCTGGGCCGGTGCGGCCTCGGTGGAGGTGTAGTAGTTGACCACCACGGCGTTCGGGAAGGCCGCGGTCAGCGCGGTCGCCACGCTGGGCGGCAGGGCGGCAGCGGTGGAGCCGAACAGGCGCACCGAGGAGAGGTCGTGGCGCTCCTGCACGCCGGCGCCGAGCAGTTCGGCCGCCATCGCCGGAACCACGAACACGCTGCCCACCGACCGCTGTTCGATCAGCCGGGCGAACCGGCCCGGGGTGAAGCGGGTGGCCACCAGGGCGGCCGGGTGCGCGTCGAGCGCGTTGACCAGCATGGTCTGGCCGGCGTTGGTGCCGACCGCGAAGGCGTGCAGGAACTCCTCCGAGTGCGCCAGCGGGCGGTGCCGGGCCAGCGGGCGGGTGCCGTGCACCACGTTGCCGTGGCTGGCGAGCACGCCCATCGGGCGGCCGGTGGTGCCGGAGGTGTAGAGCACCTGGGCCGGATCGGCCGCTGCCACCTCTGGCAGCTGGACCGCCGCCGCCCCGGACTCGGCCGCCTCGGCGGCCAGTTCGGCCGGTGCGGCGATCCACCACGGGCCGAGCGGCACCGAGGCGCCGGCGCCGGCCACCACGGCACTGGCGCCGCAGTGCTCCAGCAGGCCGCCGACCGCCTCGGCCGGACGCCCGTCCGAGATCGGCACCGCGACGGCGCCCGCCCGGGTCACCGCGCAGTACTGGACAGCGAATTCCGGCCAGTCGCGGAGCCCGAAGACCAGGCCCACCCGGTCGCCGGGCCGGACCCCGCGGGCCACCAGGGCGCGGGCGGCGCGCACCGAGCGGTCCCGCCAGTCGGCGAAGGTCAGCCGGGTGCCGGTGTCGGTGCTGATCGCGGTCCGGTCGGGCTGTGCCGCGGCCCGCAGGTCCAACAGCCCGTGGACCGTCCGGGAGCCCTGCGCCGAGCTGCGGGGTGCCGGCGCCGGGTCGGTTCTGTGGTCAAGTGCGCTTTGCTGCATGGAAAGTGACACGTCCCCCGTGGAAGCTCCGTCGGCTGCCGGTGCCTCGCGCCACGGCAATGGTCCAGACCTGGCTGAGAGATTGGCATAGACCACCTTGAGGGTCAAGGTTCGATTGCCATCCACTGCGCGGCCACCTGTGCCCGGTGGGCAGTTTGGGGGGTGCGCGGACTGCCCGGCGCCCTGCGCCCGACGACCGGTCGGGGCCACCAGTGGCCGCCCCGACCGGAGGTGATCGGCCGGGCCGGGCCCGGCGGCAGTCGTCAGGCCGGCGTCACCCCTTCAGCTCGGGGAACTGGTCGTCGCGCCACTCGCCGGCCAGCTCCGCGCCCTGCTGCTCGCGGGTGCGCAGCTCGACCCGGCGGATCTTGCCGGAGATCGTCTTCGGCAGCTCGAAGAACTCCAGCCGGCGCACCCGCAGGTAGGGGGCCAGGTTCTCGCGGGCGTGGCGCAGGATGGCCAGCGCCGTCTCCCGGGTCGGCTCCCAGCCCGGGGCCAGCGCCACGTAGGCCTTGGGCACCGCCAGCCGGGTCGGGTCGGGCGCGGGGACCACGGCGGCCTCGGCCACGGCCGGGTGCTCGATCAGCACGCTCTCCAGCTCGAACGGCGAGACCTTGTAGTCGGAGGCCTTGAACACGTCGTCGGTGCGGCCGATGTAGGTGATCTGCCCGTCGGCGTCCCGGCTCGCCACGTCGCCGGTGTGGTAGTAGCCGCCGGCCATCGCCTCGGCGTTGCGCTCCTCGTCGTCCAGGTAACCGGTCATCAGGTTGACCGGACGCTGCGCCAGGTCCAGGCAGATCTCGCCCTCGTCGGCCGGCTCGCCGCTCACCGGGTCGACCAGCACCACCGGCACGCCGGGCAGCGGGCGGCCCATCGAGCCGGGCTTGACCGGGTCGCCGGGCAGGTTGCCGATCAGCAGGGTGGTCTCGGTCTGCCCGAAGCCGTCCCGGATGGTCAGGCCCCAGTGCCGCTCGACCTGGGCGATCACCTCGGGGTTGAGCGGCTCGCCGGCCGCGAACAGCTCGCGCAGGGTGCCGGGGCCGCCGGACAGGTCGGCCTGGATGAGCATCCGCCAGACCGTGGGCGGCGCGCAGAAGGTGGTCACCTCGGCCCGGCGCAGCTCGGCCAGCAGCCGGGCCGGGTCGAAGCGGGTGTAGTTGTGCACGAAGATCGTCGCCTCGGCGATCCACGGCGCGAAGAAGCAGCTCCAGGCGTGCTTGGCCCAGCCGGGGGAGCTGATGTTGAGGTGCACGTCGCCGGGGCGCAGGCCGGCCCAGGCCATCGTGGTGAGGTGGCCGACCGGGTAGGAGACCTGGGTGTGCTGGACCAGCTTGGGGCGGCTGGTGGTGCCGCTGGTGAAGTAGACCAGCAGCGGGTCCTCGGCGGCGGTGACGGCGGGCAGCGGCGCGGGGTCGGCGATCAGGTACGCGTCCTCGAAGGCGGCCCAGCCCTCGACGGGGCCGCCGACCACGATCCGGGTCACCCCGCTACCGGTGAACTTCGCCGTGTCGGCGGCGTTGGCGACCACGTGCGCGGCCCGGCCGCGGGTGATCCGGTCGGCCAGGTCGGCGGGGCCGAGTGCGGTGGTGGTCGGCATGGTCACGGCGCCGAGCTTCATCACCGCCAGCATCGCCTCCCAGAGCTCGACCTGGTTGCCGAGCATCAGCAGCACCCGGTCGCCCTTGCGCACGCCGAGGCCGGCCAGATGGTGGGCCACCTGGTCGGACCGGTGGGCCAGTTCGGCGAAGCTGTACCGGGCCTCGGACCCGTCCTGCTCGACCAGCCAGAGTGCCGTGCGGTCGTTGCCGCGGGCGATGGCGTCGAACCAGTCGAGGGCCCAGTTGAACCGCTCGCCCAGGTCGGGCCAGTGGAAGGGCTCGGGGTCGGCCGACCGCCGGCGCAGCATCAGGTCCCGGGCGGCGCGGTAGCGCTCGGTCGGGGTGGGGTGGGTCACGGTCACTCCTCGTGGACGGCTGCCCGTCCCGGTCTTCGTGCGTCGAGGCCGCGGGCACGGGTCGCGCGCGGCCGGTCACCAGTATCTGGACCGCGGCCCCTTCCACACCCCGACCTGACGATCCGTGAGCGTCCGCGCCAGCCGCTGACCCTGATTTGGCGCCAGAGTGAGCAGGGTCAAGAAGCCGCTGTCAACCGCTAGCCGGAAATTACAGCTGAACAGATGCACGATTCGCCGGTTCATCACGCTCCGCAGGGGGACACTGACGGTAAGTCAGGGAGGTGGGTTCAGTTGCGAATCTTGCGACGCCCTAGTATTTCGCGCCACCTGCGGCCCCAGCGGCCCCCGCGCCCGGCTCGCCCCACTCGGCGGCCCGGCAACCCCGTTCGTCCCTCCGGCCCCGCTGTCCGGCGTGGCCCCAACGACCTCGCACCCCGCCCGCGGCGGGCGGCGCTCGCGCTGACCGCCTGCGCCACCCTGGTGGCCGCCACGGCCGGCCTGCAGGGGGCCACCCAGGCGGTGGCCGCGACGCAGCACTACACCGTCAACGACCCGGCCCAGTGGGTCAACCCGTTCGTCGGCACCCAGCAGGGCGCCACCGACTTCGGCAACGGCGGCGGGGCCGGCAACACCTTCCCCGGCGCGGTGGCGCCGCTGGGCATGATCCAGTGGAGCCCGGACACCGTGACCTACCAGCACGGGGGCTACGACTACGACGACACCCGGATCCGCGGATTCAGCCTCACCCACATATCCGGGGCGGGCTGCGGGGACTACGGCAACGTCCCGTTCCTGCCGTTCCTCGGCAGCAGCTCGCCCGGCTACTCGACCTTCTCGCACAGCAACGAGGCCGCCTCGCCGGGGACGTACTCGGTCACCTTCGACAACGGGATCAAGACCGCGCTGACCGTCACCCAGCGCTCCGGCATCGCCCAGTTCAGCTACCCGGCGGGCCAGCAGGCCTCGCTGACGGTGGACGCGGGCAAGGCGTTCAACGCCGCCACCGGCAGTGTGTCGCTCAGCTCCAACGGGATCGCCGGGTACACCGACAGCGGCAACTTCTGCGGCAGCGGGAACCGCTACCGGCTGTACTTCTCGGTGGTCTTCGACCACCCGTTCGCGACCAGCAGCCTCACCGGCGGGTCGCTGGCCCAGGTCTCCTTCGACACCTCGGCCAACCGGACGGTCACGGCGAAGGTCGGGATCTCCTTCGTCAGCGCGGACAACGCGTACGCCAACCTGCAGGCCGAGCAGGGGGCGAGCGGCTACCCGCAGGTCAGCGCGGCGACCCGGACGGCGTGGAACGCGATGCTCGGGCGGATCGCGGCCACCGGCGGGAACGTCTTCGACACCGCGACCTTCTACACCGCGCTCTACCACGCGCTGCAGGACCCGAGCGTGTTCAGCGACACGGACGGCCGCTACATCGGGTTCGACGGGCAGCTCCACACCGTCCCCGCGGGCCACGCCGAGTACGCCGACTTCTCGGGCTGGGACGTCTACCGCTCCCAGGCGCAGCTGTTGGCCTTCCTGGCCCCCAAGGAGGCCTCGGACGTCGCCCAGTCGATCGTCAACCAGGGCGCGCAGGCCGGGTACCTGGACCGCTGGACGCTGGCGAACGGCAACACCGGCGTGATGGTCGGCGACCCGCTGCCCATCATCGGCAGCGACATGTACGCCTTCGGCGCGACCGACTTCGACTACTGGAACCTGCTCTGGGAATCCTGGCAGGGCACCGTGAAGGACAACGAGCGCCCCGCCCAGGAGAGCCAGCACAGCGAGGGCTTCGTGCCCTACAGCGTCTGGGGCGGTGGCTCCATGACCCTGGAGTACGCCACCGCCGACTTCGCGGTCTCCCAACTGGCCGGCCGGCTCGGCGACACCGCGATCCACGACGACCTGCTGCACAAGTCGGCGAACTGGCGCAACCTGTTCAACCACGACAGCGGGTACCTGCAGCCGCGCAACGCCGACCACAGCTGGCCGGGCTTCACCCCGACCTCGCAGAACGGCTGGATCGAGGGCAACGGCGCCCAGTACACCTGGCTGGTGCCGCAGAACCCGAAGGGGCTGATCAACGCGATGGGCGGCGCGGGGGCGGCGGTCTCCCGGCTGGACGCGCTCTTCGGCACCGGCCTGAACGCCGGCCCGAACGCCGCAGGCGCCTACCTGGGCAACGAGCCGTCCTCGGCCATCCCCTGGCTCTACGACTACGCCGGCCGTCCCGACCGGACCGAGGCCGTGGTCCGCCAGGCGCTGACCTCGCTGTACTCCTGGGGGCCGAACGGCGAGGTCGGCAACGACGACCTGGGCCAGATGTCCGCCTGGGCGGTCTGGGCCGCGCTCGGGATGTACCCGGAGATCCCCGGGCGGGCCGAACTGGCGCTGGCCAGCCCGCTCTTCCCGGGGATCACGATCACCCGGGGCAACGGGGTGACGATCGACATCACCGCGCCCGGGGCGACCGACAACACGCCCTACGTGACCGCTCTGCAGGTGAACGGCTCGCCGTCCCAGCAGCCCTGGCTCAGCGAGGACTTCGTGCAGCACGGCGGGACGCTGGGCTACACGCTCAGCAGCACCGACTCGCCGGGCTGGGGCACCGCGGCGGCCGGTGCCCCGCCGTCCTTCGACACCGGTCCGGCCGTCCCGGTCACCGGCCAGATCACCGGCCTGGCGGGCAAGTGCGTGGACGACTCGCTCAGCCAGACCACCTGGGGCAACAAGATCCAGCTCTGGACCTGCAACGGCACGGCCGCGCAGCAGTGGACCCTGGCCTCGGACGGCAGCCTTCAGGTCCTCGGCAACTGCCTGGACGCCGTGCACAGCGGCAGCACGCCGGGCACCAAGGTGGACCTGTGGCAGTGCAACGGCACCGGCGCCCAGCAGTGGTGGCCGCGCTCGGACGGGTCGATCGTCAACCCGGCCACCGGCCTGTGCCTGGACCTGCCGAACAGCAACACCACCGACGGCACCCAACTCCAGCTCTGGGGCTGCAACGGGACCGGTGCCCAACGCTGGACCGTGCCGTAGCACGGACAGCACGCGGGAACAGGAGCCCCGCCGCGACCGGTGCGAACCGGCCGCGGCGGGGCTCCCGCAGGTCAGGCAGCAGCTACCTGGCCACCGCCACACCCGCCGCGCTCGCCGGCAGCACCGCCGGGGCGTTGACGACCTGCGCACCACCGGCGCCGAAGCGGACGGCCTGCAGGCGGTTGCCGGTCGCGTCGCGGACGTAGAGCACGTCGCCGCGGCCGAGCGCCTCGTCGGTGGGGTGGCCGCCTACGGTGGCGGCGACGGGGGCGGTCAGGGTCAGGGCGCCGTCGCGGACCAGGTAGGTGGAGATGGTGCCGGTGGCGGCGTTGGCCACGTAGGCGGTGTCGGTGCGGTGCGAGACCACCAGCCAGCAGGCCGCGCCGCCGCCGTCCGGCAAATAGGACAGCTGGCGGGCGGTGCCGGAGGCGAGGGAGTAGGTGGTGACGGCGCTGGCCGCAGCGTCCGAGACCACCGCGTTGCCGCGGTCGTCGAAGTCGAAACCGAACGGGACCGCGGCCGCCGAGGCGGTGCGGGCGGCCGCGGAGGCCAGCCCGTGGCGGTCCACGGTGAAGGTGTCGAGCGCGTTGCTGCCCTTCTCGGTGACGACCAGTCGGCGGCCGTCGGGGGAGAAGGCGACCTCGGCCGCCCCGGCCGCACCCGCCGACAGCGCGCGGTTCGAGCCGGCCAGCGGGACCAGGGAGCCGTGCTGCAGGCGGAAGCCGGCGATCGTGGCGCTGCCGGCGTCGAGGACGTAGACCAGGTCCCCGTGGACGGTCACGCTCACCGGGTCGGTGCCGCCGGAGGGGGCGGTGGAGACCGCGGTCAGGCCGCCGTCGCGGGCCACGCGCAGCGCGGTCACCGAGTTCGAACCGGCGTTGACGGCAAGCAGCAGCCGGCCGTGGTCGGCCGGCACCACCGCGCCCTGGGAGCCGAGCCCGGCGCCCGAGCCGAGGCCGCCGGTGGGGTAGGAGCCGGCCGGGGTCAGCACGCCGCCCAGGTCGCGGAAGGCCAGCACGCTGTTGCCGGCCGCCGAGTTGGAGAGCGTGTAGACGGTGGCCGCGCGCTCGGTGGAGGCGGCCGCGACGCCGGGGGTGGCGAGGCCGGCCAGCGCGGCGCCGAGCACCGCGGCAACGGCCAGGGCGGTCCGGCGGCGCGGCTTCTTAGCAGGGGTCAGCACACCAAGCTCCTGGGTAGGAAGGGGACTTCGTGAGCACCACCCTGCCGCCGGCCGAGCGGCCGGGACAGCCCGGACGGGTGATCGACAGCACCACGTAAGCAGTGGGAAAGAGACCCGTAAGAGGTTACGGTCCGTCAAGTCGGGCGCGGACCGCCTCCAGTTGGGAGCTCGCGCTCAGTTCGGTGTACAGCGCGGCGCTCAGCTCCCACGCCGCCCGGGCCAGCGCGTGCTCGCCCATCGCCTGGTGGTCGTCGCCGATCCGCAGCTGGCAGCCGGCCAGCGTGAACCGGTCGCCGATCTGGGCGCTGATGTCGCGGGCCTGCTGGTGGCGGGCCAGCGCCTGGGCGGGATCGGTCGCCCGCTCGACGTCGCCCAGGCCGTTCAGTGCCACCAGCAGGCGGATCCGGTCGCCGGAGCTGTGGGCCGACTCCAGCGCCTGGTGCAGGAACTCCAGGGCCTCGAGGGGTCGGTCCAGGCGGTTCAGCGAGATGCCGATGTTGCCCAGCGCCCGGCCTTCGGACACCTGGTCGCCGACCTCCCGGGCCAGCGTGAGGGTCTGCTGGTGGTACTCGACCGCCTGCGCGAAGTCCTCGATGTGCTCGCAGACCGAGCCGAGGTTGTTCAGCACGATCACCTGGCCCGCCCGGTCGCCCGCCTCGCGGTAGGCGGCCAGCGCCCCGGTCAGGTGCTCCAGCGACTCCTGATAGCGGCTCAGGTGGGCGTAGGTCACCCCGAGGTTGGTCAGTACCCGGCGCTCCCCGGCCTGGTCCCCTATGCTCCGGAAGTCGCGCAGCGCGGCCTGGAAGGCGTCGATGGCGTCCGGGTAGCGGCCCAGCAGCCAGAGCGAGCCGGCCAGGTTGGTCTGGGCGGTGGCGTGCCCCGCCGGGTCCCCGGCGGTCGCGGTGGCCTCGGCGGCCGCGGTGTGCAGTACCAGGGACCTGCTGTAGTGCCCCTGGTACTCCAGGTAGCGGGCCAGGATGCCGGACAGGTCGCTGCAGTGCCGGGTGGCGGCCGCGGCGGGGTGGGTGCCGGCGCTGAGCAGGTTGGTCAGCTCGATCTCCAGCCAGGCCTGGGCGTCCTCCTCGGTGCGCAGGCGGTCGACGGGCGTGGCGGGCTTCGGGGGGTGCGGGCGCCGGTGCGCCTCGTGCGGGTAGAGCAGGTCGGCCGCGGCCGCGGCGGTGTGGTTGTAGTAGTCGAAGAGCCGCTCCAGCGCGGCCTGCTGACCGGCCGGCGACTCCTCTGACTCCGCCAGGCCGTGCGCGTGCTGGCGCAGCAGGTCGTGGAAGGTGAAGCGGCCCGGCGAGCGCTCGATCAGCAGGTGGTGGCCGTGCAGCTCGTCGACCAGGTCCTCGGTCTCGGCCAGCGGGAGGTCGGCCAGGGCCGCCAGGGCATAGGCGGAGAAGTCGTCGCCGGGGTGCAGGCCCGCCAGGCGGAAGAGCCGCTGCTGGTCGGGGGCGAGCGCGTGGTAGGAGACGGCGAAGGCCGCGGCCACGCTCTGGTCCTGGGTGCGGAACTCGTTGGCCAGGCTGATCCGGTCGCGCAGCCGGGCCAGCAGGTGGGACGGGGTCCAGGAGCTGCGGTGCGCCAGGCGGGCGGCGGTGATCCGGATGGCCAGCGGCAGGTGGCCGCAGAGGTGGACGATCTCGGCGACCGCCGCCTCCTCGCCGGCGATCCGGTCCGGCCCGCAGATCTGGCCGAACAGGGCGACGGCCGCCTCCTGGTCGAGCACGTCCAGCGAGAGTGCGCCGGCGCCGGCCAGCGCGGGCATCCGGCGCCGTGAGGTGACCAGCACCAGGCTGCCGGGGGAGCCGGGCAGCAGCGGGCGGACCTGTGCGGCGTCCACGGCGTTGTCCAGCACGATCAGCAGCCGGCGCTCGGCCGCCTCGCTGCGCCACAGCAGCGCGCGCTCCTCGGGGTCCGCGGGCAGTGCCTCCTCCCGCACGCCGACGGCGCGCAGCAGGCGGGCCAGCGCGGTGCCGGGGTCCAGCGGGGTGTGGCCGGGGGTGAAGCCGTGCAGGTCGATGAAGAGCTGGCCGTCGGCGTAGCGCGGCGCCAGGGTGTGCGCGACGTGCACGGCCAGCGCGGTCTTGCCGACCCCGGCCATCCCGTCGATCGCGGAGATCACCACGGCGTTGGTGGCCGGTGCGGCCGCGGCCGTCAGCAGGCGGTCGGTCTCCGCGCCGCGGCCGGTGAAGTCGGCGACGTCGCGCGGCAGGCTGTTGCGCGGGGTGTAGGCGGGGGCGGCCGGGGCGGGCTGGGCGGCCGGGGCCGGTTCGCCACCCTGCGCCGCCGCGCCCGGCACCGCCGGTTCGAGCAGCGTGGGGTCCGCGGCGAGGATCCGCTGCTGCAGCTCCGCGACCTGGGCCGAGGGCTCGACGCCGAGCTCGGCGACCAGCCGGGTGCGCAGCTCCTGGTAGACGGCCAGCGCCTCGGCCTGGCGGTCCGCCCCGTACAGCGCCACCATCAGCTGGCCGTGCAGCGCCTCGCGCAGCGGGTGGGCCTGGGTGAGGCCGCGCAGTTCGGCGACCAGCTCGCGGTGCCGGCCCAGGGCCAGGTCCGCGTCGACCCGGTCCTGCCAGGCCTTCATCCGGGTCTCGTCGAGCTGGTGGGCCCGGGCGGCGCCGTCCAGGCCGGCCGGCAGGTCGGTGAACGGGTCGCCGCGCCACAGCTCCAGGGCGCTGCTCAGGGTCTGCCGGGCGGTGGCGACCTCGCCCGCCCGCAGTTGCTGCGCGCCGAGCCGGCACCCGTCCAGGAAGCGCTCCACGTCCAGCTCGCCGGGGTGCACCGCGACCAGGTAGCCCGGTGCCACGGTGCGCAGCCGCTGCCCCGCCTCCTCGCCGAGCATCCGCCGCAGGCGCAGCACGTGGTTGCGCAGCCCCGGCCCGGCCGCGGCGGGGCGCTGCTCGCCCCAGACCGCGGACGCCAGCTGTTCGGCCGGCACCACCCGGTTCGCGTGCACCAGCAGCAGCACCAGCACGGTGCGCGGGATCCCCGAGGGCAGTACCACCTCGCCGTCACCGACTGTGACGCTCACGGGCCCCAGCAGGTTGAAACGCACGGGCTCGGGCCGCTCGCTCATCACTCACCGTTCGCATTCGGACATGTTGCGGTGATCTTACAGGCGTCAGACGGGCCGCAAATAACGTCCGGGACGTCCACGAACACCGGAACTGGGAGGACCTCCAGTGCAGCGCACCGCACACCCGCGAGTCTGGGGAGCGGCCGGCCCGATCCGCCGCCGCCCCCGCGCCGTCTAGCTCCGGCTCGCCGTACCCCCGGGCGCCCCGCGCCAGGTGGCGCCGACCGGGCGGTCGGGACCGGCACGACTGACGGCCCGTCAGCCAGCGGGCCCAGCACAGGAGGCGATGCGCGCCGGGCGGCGGTCAGGGTGCCGCCGGTCCGGTCGCCGGGCTCGGCCCCGTCCGGTCGACGGGCTCACACCCGGCCGTGGGAGGCGATGTCCTGGGTGAACTCCTCGACCATCTCGCTGGTGACGGTCCGCCGGCACTGGGCGAGTGCGGCGCGGAAGTCGTCGGTGCTCGCCCCGGCGGGCAGCGGATCGGCTCCGGCCCGCTCGGCGGCGAGGTCGCGCTCGAAGGCCGCCTGGGCCGCGGTCCGCGCCGCGTGCCCGATGTCGGCCGGCGTGAACAGCTCGCTCGCGGCTACCAGCGCCGCCACGTCCACCGCGGCGTCGTGGCCGGTGAACCGGGACCAGATCGCCCGGCGCGCCTCCTGGTCGGGCGTGCCGATCGGGATCACGTAGTCGAACCGCCCCGGGCGCAGGAACGCCGGATCCAGGGACCGCACCGAGTTGGTGGCGCAGACCAGCAGCCGCTCGCCGCGCTCCCGGAACCCGGGGATCAGCTTGAGCAGTTCGTTGGTGACCCCGTGCATCGCCGAGCTGCCGGTGCGGACCGGCGCGATCTCCTCGACCTCGTCGATGAAGACCAGCACCCGTTCCAGCTCGGCGATCTGGGCGAAGGCCTCGCGCAGCCCGGCCGCCAGACTGCCCTCGTCGGCCAGCCGGGAGGGCAGCAGCTCCACGAACGGCCAGCCCAGCCGGGAGGCCACCGCCCGGGCGAAGGTGGTCTTGCCGGTTCCGGGCGGGCCGAACAGGGCGATGGCGCGCGGTGGTTGGACGCCGTGTCGGGCCGCCCGCTCCGGCTCGGCCAACGGCAGCACCACGCGCCGCTCGATCAGCGCCTTCTCGGCGGCCATCCCGGCCACCGCGTCCCACAGGCCCGACGGCAGCAGCCGCCCGCCGAGGTCCGCCAGCACGTCCGCCGATCCGCCCGAGGCGGGTTCCGTCTTCTCGAAGTACGCGACGGCCGGGCGCCGCACGTAACCGGCGTTGTGCAGCCCGTCCCCGAGCAGTTCCTCCTGCGGGAGTACGTAGGCGATCCGCCGCACCCGCGCCTGCACGAGTCGGCGCTCCAGCTCGCGCAGCAGGGCGCTGGCCAGGCCGCGGCCCCGCCACGCCGGGTGGATGGCGATCCGCATCACCCAGGCCCGCTCGCCGCCCACCTGGGCCACCGCGGCCCCGACCGGCACCGAGCCGTGCACCGCGACGACCGCGGGCTGACGCTCCGTCAGGGCCGTGATGCACTCGGCCAGTGAGAACACCGACTCCTGGCCGAGCTCCGCCGTGCTGTCGATCAGGTGCACGACGCCGGCCAGATCGTCCTCGCGGTAGTCGTGGATAAGCCAGTTCACGCATGCCCCTCTCGCCGTCCTGCGGTTCCGGTGAACCTAGGCGCCGGGGGCGGGCGGGGTCCTGCGCCGCCGCGGACAAGCAGCGGAGGCGAACCGTACGCGGTGGCGGTGGCGGTGGCGGTGCCCGGCAGGCCGTCCGTCGTGGTCGGAAACCATGAGGAGGTCGCAGCCGAGCCCTTCCGCGATCCGGGCCAAGTCGCGCGGCACGCCGGTACCGGCACCGGGGCTGGGCCCCTCCCGGCTCAGGGCTCTGGGCGTGATCGGCATCGTGGCATCGGTCGGCGTCTTCGCCGTCGGAGCGCACGCCGGTCACTGGTTCGGCAAGCGCGCCGTCGGAGCGGACGCCGCCCCCTGTCTCCCGGCCCGGGAGACAGGGGGCGGCAGTGGCGCTGCCGGCGGTCAGGGCGCCTGGGTGTCGGCGGCGGGCGGCTTGGGCTCCTCGCCGTCCTCGTCGCTCTTGCCCGCCTCGGCCTTGGCCCGGACATCCTTCGGGGTGGGCGCCGTGATGCTGCGCTCCTCCGCGGACCGCTCCCGTACCTTGCCGCCGTCCTCCCTCGAGGCGTCGTTCTCGTCGCGGGTACCCGTGTCGTCCGTGCTCATCGCATCGTCCTTCTTGCTACGTGTCGTTCTTGCTACGTGTCGTTCGTGGGGGCAGCGCACCGGGTGGGCCGGCGCTGTCAGTGGCCGAGGGCGCTGGCGAGTTCCTTCTTGCTCATCTTCGAACGGCCGTGGATGTTGCGCTGCTTGGCCTCGTTGTACAGCTGCTCCTTGGTCGGCCCCTGGGAGCCGGAGTGGGAGTGCAGTCCGCCGCGCCGGGAGGAGGACATGTCGTGGGTGGAGGAACGGCTGGCGGTCTTCGACTCGCCGTGCCGGGCCCGTTCCTTGTTCACGGTCCGGGCCGCGATCTCCTCCGCCCGCTTCCGGCTCTCCCCGCGGTCCAGCGCGCTGTCCTTGATGTGCTCGTACTGCCGTTCACGCTTCTTGCTCGAACCCGCAGGCATGTTTCCTCCTCTGGGTGTGCCGCATCGTCCGCCCCCGAATCTAGGACGCGACTCGTTCGCGGGCCTCCCGGACGCGGCAGACGGGCGTCAGTCGGACGGGCGTCAGTCGGACGGACGGTCACGAAGACCGTGAGGCCGATGAAACAGCAGGCGGGCGCCGCCGCTGAGGGCAGCGCCCGCCTGTCGGGCCGGCCGGGTGGGACCTGTCGACGGCTACCAGCGGTACCAGCGGCTGCGCCCGCCCTCCGCCGCGCCGCGGAAGACGAAGCCGAGCACCCACAACACCAGAACCACGAGTGCCACCCACCACAGCACGTGGACCGCGAACCCCAGGCCGCCGAGAAGCAGCGCGAGTAGCAGGACAAGGACGAGAGCGAGCATGGGAGGCTCCTTTTCGACGCTGTTCGGCGCCCCCAGGAGTTGCCCGGGGGACCGGGCCAGGGGCGCTGTGCCCAGCGTGTACCCGTGTTCCGTCAGCCCACGCGTGCCGCGGTTGTGCTGCCGCGAGCGGTTTTCCCGGCCTCGGGGCGGCCGCCCGTGACGGGGCGCCACGCCGTTCGCGGAATCGATCGGTGTCGCGGTACCGATGCGGGTCTGCTAGACCGGTGGGCGGAGTCCGGGGACTTCCTGGCCATCCGTCGCCCGGACGATGCTCGGCCGGATCGCCCCGACCTGGTCCCGGCGACACGGCTGCCCCAGGAGATCGAGGAGCGATCATGGTGAAGGTTCTGCTCGTACTGCTCTGCCTGGTCCTGCCGTGGCTGGCGGTGCTCATCAAGGAGGGCCCGAGCATGAAGGTGCTGTGGGCCTTCCTGCTCCAGCTCTGCGGCCATCTTCCCGGTGTCGTCTACGGCATCTACCAGGTCGTTCAGGACTGACCGCGGCAGGGATCCCGGCACACCGCGAGGCAC
>NZ_PYBW01000108.1:32884-111681 GCF_003205575.1 Streptomyces tateyamensis | reverse complement strand
CTGTCAGTCGTCACCGGTCATCGTGCTTTTGCCCCCGCATCGGCCCCCGCGGTCAGTGGACACCCGCCATCCCCCTTCGGCCGCCCGCCTCCCCATAAGGTGCCACCGAAACCCCGCCACCCCACGCCCAACCCCGCCCCACCGCCAGGAGCGCCCCGATGAGCACCCCGCCCTTCCTCGCCCTCCCCGCCTGCGCCACCGCCACGCACCTGCCCACCGCCCGGGGCAGCTTCGCCGTGCTGTGCGCCGAGCCGAGCGGCACCCCCCGGGGCAGCGCGATTCTGGTGCCGGGCTTCACCGGCAGCAAGGAGGATTTCATCGCCCTCCTGGAGCCGCTGGCCGCCGCCGGCTTCCGCACCTTCGCGGTGGACCAGCGCGGCCAGTACGAGACCGGCGGCCCCGCCGACCGGGCGGCGTACGCCCTCCCCGAACTCGGCCGCGACCTGCTCGCCCTGACCGCCGCGGTGGCCGCCCCCGACGGGGGCCCGCTCCACCTGCTCGGCCACTCCTTCGGCGGCTTCGTGGCGCGCGAGGCGGTGCTGGCGAGCGGCACCGCGCTCCCCTGGTCCTCGCTCACCCTGCTCGCCACCGGCCCCGGCCCGATCGAACCGTCCGAGGCGGCCCGCACCAAGCTGCTGATGGACGCGCTGACCGGCCTGGACCTGGAGCCGATCTGGCAGATCATGCAGCAGTTGGAGGAGGGCGGCGGTGACCAGGCGGCCAAGCCCGCGCCGGAGATCGCGGACTTCCTGCACCGCCGCTGGCTGGCCAACGTGCCGCAGGCGCTGCTGGCGATGGGCGAGCGCCTGCTGGGCGAGCCGGACCGCACCGCCGAGCTGGCCGCCGTGCCGCTGCCCAAGCTGTGGGTGTCCGGCGCCCGGGACTACGCCTGGCCGGTCGAGGAGCAGGCCCGCACCGCCGACCGGCTCGGCGCCGCCTACCGCCGCATCGAGGGCGCCGGCCACTCCCCGAACGCCGAGCGCCCGGCCGAGACGGCCGCCGCCCTGGTCGAGTTCTGGACATCCGCGATCCCGGCCTGACCGCCCGAGCGGCAACCCCTCCGACCCGCCCCGA
This sequence comes from Streptomyces tateyamensis, assembly GCF_003205575.1. Lineage (GTDB taxonomy): Bacteria > Actinomycetota > Actinomycetes > Streptomycetales > Streptomycetaceae > Kitasatospora > Kitasatospora tateyamensis. The sequence continues at coordinate 110,607 of NZ_PYBW01000108.1, read as the reverse complement.
CCGATGGCTCCAGCCAGACTCCAGCCGTTGTCGGGCGGACCGATTTTCATTAGGTCCGGTAATATTTGATTCAGACCGGGAATGAACCGCCCACCACCGCGGTTCTTCCCATCGAGTCATGCACGTCACCCCACGCAGCACATCGTCCACACCTCGCACCAGCCGCACCGCGGCAGTCGAGTAACCGGGACTTCACAGGCGGGCAACCGCCAGGAAAGCTCCCGCCGCGACCCTGATGTACGAGGGCCCAGCAGTCTCACCCCCGGCGGCAACCCGGGGGCGTCCGACCAACGGCTGCGACAAGGGGAAGACGTGGCACTGACCGAGGCACCACCGTCGGTACCGATGAGCACCACCCCACCGCCCCGGCTCACCCCGGGGCCAAGAGAGGAGAGGCCCATGCGTTTCGAGATTCTCCGACTGGACGACCAGCAGGGCACCGCCGTCGATCGCGTGATCGTCGAGGCTGAGGCCGTCCGCAGCCTGGTGGAGGACGCAGCCCGCACCGGCGCGCGCCTCTACATCCGCCCCTTCCAGGCCGTCTGACGGTGCGTCGGACCAGCTCCGACCACCATCCAGCTGACGCCCCGCCACCCGCTCCCCGGTGACGGGGCGTCAGCCGTTCCCGCCCCGGACCGCCCGCCCCTCCCCCAGTCGCCCCCTGCGCACCACCACCTGCCCGACGTTTGCCGCCGAGCCGCGCGGGACATCCCCTAGCGGGGACCGCCACCTGGCCGGCAGCGCACCGAGCACGAGCGACGCACTCCGTACGGGTGACCGTCCTTGACGCGGCGGTCCGGAGGGAGGAGCGTTGGCAGTTATGAGGGGCGAGCCAAGTTGCCCGAGGTGCGCCGGTCGGGTGCGCGCCCCCGGTCTCTTCTCCGACACCTGGCAGTGCGACCAGCACGGTGCCGTCCACCCGATGCAGCCGGTGCTGCCGCCCAGTGTGGAGGCCCTGGGTGTGGCGGTCGGCCGCTCGGAGGTTCCGGTCTGGCTGCCGTGGCCGCTCCCGGTCGGCTGGCTCTACACCGGCATCGCGCACGCGGGTGACGACGTCTCGGGTGCCCGCGCCACTGCCGTGGCCTGCTCCGGTCCGGCCCCGCTCGGCGGCTTCGGCGAGCTGGTGCTGGTGGCCGAGGAGCTCGGGGTGGGCCTGGGCGCCCGGTACGCCGGCCTGCCGGGCCCGGATGCGGGCAGCGCGCTCGACCTGGACAAGCCCGCCGGTGTCAAGGTGATGGCCGCCGGGCGACCGACCTCGATGTGGCACGTCGAGGGCGCTCCGCCTGACCGCGCGGTGTACGTGGGCGAGGCCCGCGGCATCTGGCTGTGGGCGATCGCCTGGCCCGAGCAGTCCGCGCTGATGATGTACGACGAGCTGGTGCTGACCGACCTGCGGGACGCCGGCGCCGAGCTGGACCTGCTCCCCTGCGGCGCCCTCTCCCCCCGCCTGCTCGGCTGAGACCCCGCCCCACCCCGCCTGAACCAGCCCCGCCCCGCCGAGGGCCGGGGCGCTGCGCCGCGGACCGCCACCCGGGCTGACCCGCCGTCACCCGCAGGTGCCCGACTATCCTGGCCGCGCCACTCGGTCCACCGCGTCCAGCCAGGAGCCCCGCCCTTGCGCATCGACCTGCACGCCCACAGCAACGCCTCCGACGGCACCGACAGCCCGGCCGAGCTGGTCGCCGCCGCGGTCACCGCCGGCCTGGACGTGGTCGCACTGACCGACCACGACACAGTGGCCGGCCACGCGGAGGCCGCTGCGGCGGTCCGGGCGCTGCCGGCCGGTCACCGACTGACCCTGGTGCCGGGCGCGGAGCTGTCCTGCCGGGTCGAGGGCGTCAGCATGCACCTGCTGGCCTACCTCTTCGACCCCGCCGAGCCGGCTTTCGCCGCCGAGCGCGAGCTGGTGCGCAACGACCGGTTCCGGCGTGGCCAGGCCGTGGTGGAGCGGTGCCGGCAGCTCGGCGCGCCGATCAGCTGGGAGCAGGTGCAGCGGATCGCGGGCGACGGCTCGGTGGGCCGACCGCACATCGCCAGCGCCCTGGTCGAGGCGGGCGTGGTGGCCACCGTGGACGAGGCCTTCACCCGGGACTGGCTGGCCAACGGCGGCCGGGCCGACGTGCCCAAGCACGAGACCGACCCGGTCACCGCGGTCCGCCTGGTCCGGGCGGCCGGCGGGGTGCCGGTCTTCGCCCACCCAGGCGCGGTCAAGCGCGGTCGCACCGTCTCCGACCAGGTGATCGCCGATCTGGCGCTGGCGGGGCTGGGCGGCCTGGAGGTCGACCACACCGACCACGACGAGCCGACCCGGCTGCGGCTGCGCGGCCTGGCCGGCGAGCTCGGGCTGTTCTGCACCGGCTCGAGCGACTACCACGGCGCCCGCAAGGCGGTCCGGCTCGGCGCGTTCACCACCGCGCCGCACGCCTTCGAGGAGCTGCTCGCCCAGGCCACGGGGGTCGAGCCGGTCCGCTGAGGCCGCACGGCCACCGCGCGCGCAGCCGCCCGCACCACCGCCCGCAGTCCCCCGGCCCGCCCTGCCGCCCTGCCCCGCCCGAACCGTGACGCCCGGTCAGCCCAGCCGGACAGGCGGCACCGGCCCCGCGAACCCGACAATGCGGACATGGGCTTCTTCGACGGGACGACCTTCGGTTCGCTCTTCGTCACGCTCTTCGTGATCATGGACCCGCCGGGCACCATCCCGATCTTCCTGGCCCTCACCTCGGGCCGGAAGGCCCGGGTGCAGCGCCGGATGGCCTGGCAGGCGGCCCTGGTGGCGCTCGGAGTGATCACCTGCTTCGGGCTGTTCGGCCGGCAGATCCTGGACTACCTGCACGTCTCCATCCCGGCGTTGCAGGTCTCCGGCGGCATCCTGCTGCTGCTGATCGCGCTCGACCTGCTCACCGGCAAGATCGAGGAGCCGACCCAGACCAAGGACGTCAACGTGGCCCTGGTCCCGCTGGGCACTCCGCTGCTGGCGGGGCCCGGCGCCATCGTCGCGGTGATCCTGGCGGTGCAGAAGGCGCACGGCAGCGCGCAGGAGCTGGCGGTCTGGTGCGCGATCGTGGCCATGCACGTGGTGCTCTGGCTGACCATGCGGTTCTCGCTGGTGATCATCCGGATCATCAAGGAGGGCGGCGTGGTGCTGATTACCCGGCTCAGCGGCCTGCTGCTCTCCGCGATCGCGGTGCAGCTGGTGGCCAGCGGCGTCTACGGGTTCATCCACACCTACGAGTGACGCCCCTCAGTCCAGCGCCACCCCGCGCCGGTCCGGGTCGCGCAGGTCGGTCCCCCTGGCCAGCCAGCGCTCCTGCAGTTCACCGGCGCCGTGCACGCGCTTGTGCGCGGCCTCGTTCGGCGTCATCGGCAGCAGCGGCAGGAAGCGGACCGCCTCGGCCGGCTCGGGCAGCTCCAGGTCCGCCACCAGGCCGCCGCCCTCGCCGACCAGCACCGAGGTGAACGGCGCCCCCGGCCACAGCGCCTCGCCCAGGTCCAGCGAACTGCCCGGCGCCACCACCAGGCCCTCCACCTGCGGGGTCGCGGCGAAGGTGGCCAGCGCCCGGAGCACCTCGTCGCGCCCGGCCCGCAGGGTGAGCACCAGCTCGGCGCGCGGGCCGCGCACCCGGTCGGCCACCGCGGCGGTCGGGTCGGCCATCGGCGCGGCGGCCATGCCCAGCGTCGCGTAGCGGAGCAGCCCCTGGGCGTCGGGGCCGAACCGCAGCACCTCGATCCGCTCCGCGCCGAGGAACGTGACGGCCGCCCGCCCGCTCGGCTCGCCGAAGGTGGTCAGCAGCCTGGCCTCCACGGCGGCCAGCACCTCGGCGCGGCTCGGGCCGAGCGGGCCGTGCGGCTGGCTGGGGTCGCCGAAGAGCGGGAAGTCATGGGCCATACCCGGAGCGTACCGGGCCGCCCGGCGGCGCCCGGGGACTGCTCCCCGGCTCCTCGGCACCGCGTTCACCTGCTGTTAGGGTGACCGTTCGAGCGGAGGAACCCGGATGTCGATGATCAACAATCTGCGGGCCGCCGTGCGGCCGACCCGTCGTCAGGAAGCGGCCGCGGGCCAGGACCGGTCCAGTTCGGCCGTGGTCGACTGCGCGGTGTACCAGGCCGGTCACCGGATCGGCACCAGCTGCTCGCCCGAGGAGGCGGTGCGCCAGGTGCGGGACGCCCGGGGCGCGTTCTGCTGGATCGGCCTGCACGAGCCGACCGAGGCCGAGTTCGCCGGCATCGCCGAGCGCTTCGGCCTGCACCCGCTGGCGGTGGAGGACGCGGTGCACGCGCACCAGCGGCCCAAGGTCGAGCGCTACGACTCGGTGCTCTTCATGGTGCTCAAGACCGTCTGCTACCTGGAGCACCCCAGCCTCACCCCGACCAGCGAGGTGGTGGACACCGGCGAGCTGATGGTCTTCGCCGGACCGGACTTCGTGATCACCGTGCGGCACGGCGGGCACGGCTCGCTGGCCGGGCTGCGCCGCCGGCTGGAGGAGGAGGCCGCGGAGAGCGGGCTGCTGGGCAAGGGCCCGGCCGCGGTGCTACACGCGATCGCCGACCACGTGGTGGACGACTACCTGGCGGTCGCCGACCGCATGCAGACCGATGTGGACGAGATCGAGTTCGACGTCTTCTCGCCCAAGGGCGGCCCGGGCACCGACGCCGGGCGGGTCTACCAGCTCAAGCGCGAGGTGCTGGAGTTCAAGCGGGCCGTGGTCCCACTGCTGCGGCCGATGCAGCAGCTCAGCGAGCCGGCCGCGGCCCGGCTGATCGACCCCGAGGTGCAGACCTACTTCCGCGACGTGGCCGACCACCTGGCCCGGGTGATCGAGCAGGTGCAGGGCTTCGACGAGCTGCTCAACTCGCTGCTGCAGGCCAACCTGGCCCAGGTCTCGGTGGCGCAGAACGAGGACATGCGCAAGATCACCGCCTGGGCGGCGATCTTCGCGGTGCCCACGATGATCACCGGCATCTACGGCATGAACTTCGAGAACATGCCCGAGCTGCACTACCGCTACGGCTACTTCGTGGTGCTCGCCGGGATCACGGCGGTCTGCATCGGGATGTACCGCGGCTTCAAGCGCAACGGCTGGCTCTGAGCCTCCGGGCCCACGGGGCCCCGGGCCTCTGAGCCTCCAGGCGTCCGAGGCCCCTGAGCCCCAATCAGCCAGGCCCCCGCTCCGACCCTGCGTCAGCTCCGCCCGCCACGCACCACCAGGGCCAGTCCGAGCAGGATCACCCCGACCGCCGGGTAGGCGGCCACCGGCGGCAGCTGGCCCAGCCACAGCGCCGCGATCAGCGCCGCGCCCGGGGTCTCCAGCAGGATCGCGGTGGAGGTGACCGAGGGCCCCAGGGTGCGCACCACCCGGTTGCTCAGCGAGTGCCCGAGCAGCTGGGCGGTCAGCATCAGCAGCAGGATCTGTCCCCAGACCCCGGCCGACCAGCCGCCCATCCTGACCCCGCCGACCAGGCAGGCCGCCAGCAGCACCAGAGCCGTGGTGGTGTAGCAGACCAGCGTGTAGGCGGTGGTGCTGACGGTGCGTCGCACCTCGGCGCCGAGCAGCATGTAGCCGGCCGCCGCCAGGCCCGCACCCAGTGCCAGCGCGTCGCCGAGCAGCGCCCGCGAGGAGAGCGAGAGGTCGACACCGGTCAGCACCAGCACCCCGGTGAAGGCCGCGCACATGCCGATCCAGACCAGCCGGGGCGGCCGGGTGCCGGTCAGCCGCATGATCAGGATGGTCCACAGCGGAGTGGTGGTGACCAGCGCGGTGGCGGAGGCCACCGAGGTCATCCGCAGGCTGGGCATCCAGAGCGCGAAGTGCGCCGCGAGCAGCACGCCGGCCGCGACCGCCAGCAGCAGCGCCCGGCGGCCGATCCCGCGCAGCTCGTCGCGGTGGCGCAGCAGCGCGTACGGGCCCAGCACGCCGACCGACATGATGTTGCGCCAGCAGGCGATGGCCAGCACGGGGGCGGCGGTAGCGCTGATCAGGGGGGCGGACAGTGAGATGCCGGCGATCGAGACGGCGAGCAGCAGCAGGTCCGTGCGGGGCAGGCCGGCGGCGGGGCGGGCGGGCGCGGCGACGACGGCAGGGTCGGCGGCAGGATCTGCGGCCTGGGACCGGATGGCGGACACGGCGCTCCTCGGGGCGACGGCGGGGTGGGCCGTACCACGGTAAGGCCCGTTCGAGCGTGATGCCGCTGTCGCCCGGATGGCAAGACCGGCGGGCCCGGCCCGGCTCGGCCCGGGTGGTCGGCCCGTCCCGGCTCAGCTTGTCCGGCTCGGCGCGTCCTGCGCAGCTTGTCCGGCTCAGCCCTTGCGCAGCAGTCGGCGCAGCACCAGCTTCGGCAGGCCCGCCGGGATCGGCTCGCGCGTGGTGACCGGGGTCGGCAGCGGAGCGGCCGCGTGCGAGGCCTCCGGCATCGCGCCGGGCCGCTCGGTGGTCGCCCCGGTCGGCACCAGCCGCAGCACCCGGCACTCGGCGGCCCAGCGCTCGGTGATGGTGTCGGTGTCCGGCGCGTTCAGCCGCTTGGCCTTGAGCTCCTCGACCGCCTCGCGCCACGCCTCGCTGCCCGGCTCCAGCGCCGAGACCTGGGCGGTGAAGGCGACCAGCCGGCCCCACTTGTCCTTGCTGCGCACTGTCACCGCGGCCGTGTCGCCGGCCCGCAGACCGTGCAGCGGCTGCTCGGCGCCGTCCCCGACCAGCACCACCGCGCCGTCGTGCCAGGCGTGCCACAGCGGCCGGGCGCTCGCCGCCCCGGCGGCCCGGACCCAGAGCAGGCCGGACTTCTTCACCGCCTCCTCCAGCAGGGCGCGGTCCAGGAAGTCGTCAGCAGTCGCGGTGGTCCCGTCCATGCGGCACAGCGTACGGGGCGGCGGCTCGCGGGCGGGAGCCGCCCACCGCCGTACACTGCCCGTTTCATGACAGTTCGATAGCCTTTCCCAGGTGGGGTCCGCAGCCGAGCGGCTCGGACCCCGCACACACCGCCGACGGCAGGAGGTCCACGGGCATGGCAGGACCAGGCAGCCGGGTCTTCATCTCCCATCTCTCCGGGGTGGCGGTCTTCGACCCTAACGGCGACCAGGTCGGCCGGGTCCGCGACGTGCTGGTCGCGCTGCGGCTGGGCAACAGCCCGCCCCGGGTGCTCGGTCTGGTGGTCGAGGTGGTCGGCCGGCGCCGGATCTTCCTGCCGATGTCGCGGGTGACCAGCCTGGAGTCCGGCCAGGTGCTCTCCACCGGCGTGGTCAACATGCGCCGCTTCGAGCAGCGCCCGACCGAGACCCTGGTGCTGGCCGAGCTGCTGGACCGCCGGGTCACCGAGACCGCCACCGGCACCGAGGCGACCGTGCTGGACGTGGCCATGGTGCAGACCCGGCTGCGCGAGTGGCAGATCAGCAAGGTGTTCGTGCAGCGCGGCCGGCCCGGTCGGCTGCGCAAGAGCCGGGGCGAGACGGTCACCCTGGACTGGTCCGCGGTGACCGGCTTCTCGCTGGCCGAGGAGGGCCAGGGCGCGGCCAACCTGCTGGCCACCTTCGAGCAGCTGCGCCCGGCCGACCTGGCCAACGTGATGCACCACCTGTCGGCCAAGCGCCGGGTCGAGGTGGCCGCCGCGCTGGACGACGAGCGGCTGGCCGACGTGCTGGAGGAACTGCCCGAGGACCACCAGGTGGAGATCCTGGGCCAGCTGAAGGACGAGCGGGCCGCCGACGTGCTGGAGGCGATGGACCCGGACGACGCCGCCGACCTGCTCTCCGAGCTGCCCACCGAGGAGGCCGAGCGGCTGCTGCAGCTGATGGAGCCCCAGGAGGCCGCGCCGGTGCGCCGCCTGCTCAGCTACCAGGAGGACACCGCGGGCGGTCTGATGACCACCGAGCCGATCGTCCTGGAGCCGGGCGCCACGGTGGCCGAGGCGCTGGCCCGGATCCGGGTGGCCGACCAGAAGCCCGCCCTGGCCGCGCAGATCTACGTCTGCCGGCCGCCCAACGAGACCCCGACCGGCACCTACCTGGGCACCGTGCACTTCCAGCGGCTGCTGCGCGAACCGCCCTTCACCCTGGTCGGCTCACTGGTCGCCGACGACCTGGACCCACTGGCCCCGGACGCCCCGCTGCCGGTGGTCACCAGCTACCTGGCCGCCTACAACCTGGTGGCCGCCCCGGTGGTGGACGAGACCGACCACCTGCTGGGCGCGGTCACCGTCGACGACGTGCTGGACCACCTGCTGCCCGAGGACTGGCGCGAGTCCGGGATGCACCACGAGGAGGACGAGGCGAGTGAGCGAGCCTGACCGCAAGCGGATGGAGACCGCGCACGGGACGGCGGTGCGACCCCGGCTGGACCAGCCGCGCACCAGCCGACCTAGCCTGATCTCGCTGCCCAGCTACGACCCGGAGGCCTTCGGGCGGCTCTCCGAGCGGATCGCCCGGTTCCTGGGCACCGGCCGCTTCCTGGTCTGGATGACGGTGGTGATCATCCTCTGGGTGGCCTGGAACACCCTGATGCCGGCCGTCGTGCGGTTCGACTCCTACCCCTTCATCTTCCTGACCCTGGTGCTCTCGCTGCAGGCCTCCTACGCCGCGCCGCTGATCCTGCTGGCGCAGAACCGCCAGGACGACCGGGACCGGGTCAACATGGAGCAGGACCGCGACCGGGCCGAGCGCAGCATCGCCGACACCGAGTACCTGACCCGCGAGGTGGCCGCGCTGCGCCAGGGCCTGGGCGAGGTGGCCACCCGCGACTTCCTCCGCTCCGAGCTGCAGGGGCTGCTGCGTGAACTGGAGGAGCGCCGGGAGGCCACCGAACCGGTCTGACCGGTATGACCGGTCTGTGATCGGCAGCACGCTACCGGCCAGTCAACCGCCCGCCACCGGAGCCTTACCATCAAGGCATGGCCAATGAGACCGAGGTGGCGTCCGGCGTGACGGAGGAGTCCGTCCGCGAGGCCCTGTCCACCGTGCAGGATCCCGAGATCAACCGCCCGATCACCGAGCTGGGCATGGTGAAATCGGTCGAGCTCGGCGACGGCGGCGCGGTGCGGGTCGCGGTCTACCTGACCGTCTCCGGCTGCCCGATGCGCGAGACGATCACCGAGCGGGTCCGCACGGCGGTCGGCCGGGTGCCCGGGGTGAGCGGCGTCGAGGTCGAGCTCGACGTGATGAGCGAGGAGCAGCGCCGGGAGCTCTCCCAGCTGCTGCGCGGCGGCGCCCCCGAGCGGGAGATCCCGTTCGCCAAGCCCGGCACGCTGACCCGGGTGTACGCGGTCGCCTCCGGCAAGGGCGGCGTCGGCAAGTCCTCGGTCACCGTCAACCTGGCCGCGGCGATGGCCGCCGACGGGCTCAAGGTGGCCGTGGTCGACGCCGACATCTACGGCCACAGCGTGCCGCGGATGCTGGGCGTCGAGGGCCGGCCGACCCAGGTGCAGGACATGATCATGCCGCCGTCGGCGAACGGCGTGAAGGTGATCTCGATCGGCATGTTCACCCCGGGCAACGCCCCGGTGGTGTGGCGCGGCCCGATGCTGCACCGCGCGCTGCAGCAGTTCCTGGCCGACGTCTACTGGGGCGACCTGGACGTGCTGCTGCTGGACCTGCCGCCCGGCACCGGCGACATCGCCATCTCGGTGGCCCAGCTGGTGCCGAACGCCGAGATCCTGCTCGTCACCACCCCGCAGCAGGCCGCCGCCGAGGTGGCCGAGCGGGCCGGCACCATCGCGCTGCAGACCCACCAGAAGATCGTCGGCGTGATCGAGAACATGTCCGGCATGCCCTGCCCGCACTGCGGCGAGATGGTCGACGTGTTCGGCACCGGCGGCGGCCAGACCGTCGCCGACGCCCTCACCCGCGCCACCGGCGCCACCGTCCCGGTGCTCGGCCACATCCCGATCGACGTGCGCCTGCGCGAGGGCGGCGACGACGGCCGCCCGGTCGTCCTGGCCGCCCCCGACTCCCCCGCCGGTGCCGCCCTGCGCGCCGTCGCGGGCAAGCTCGGCGGCCGCCAGCGCGGCCTGTCCGGCCTGTCCCTGGGGCTCACCCCGAAGAACAAGTTCTGACTTGACGTCAGCGCCCGCCGAGCCCGGCCCCGCACGCAGCGGGGCCGGGCTCGGCGGTTTGTGCCGGGACCGGGTCAGCCGGGGTGGTAGTCGGTCAGGTCCTGGAGCGCGGTGAAGCCGAGGGCATAGGCGCTCAGGCCGCGGCCGTAGGCGCCGAGCAGGACGCCCGGGGCCTCGCCGGCCAGCACCCAGCCGTACTCGGACTCGCGGTAGCGGAAGGGCTGGGGCAGGCCGTTGACCGGGAGGGTGAGCGGGGACCAGCCGGGGCCGGCCAGGTCGTCGGCCAGGTCCCAGGCGAGCGCGGTCTGCTGGTCCAGCCAGTCCTGGCGGCGGGCCCGGTCCAGCTGGCCCGGCCAGGTGGCGGTGAGCAGGCCGGAACCGGCCAGCCAGGCCGCCGAGGAGGCCGAGGTGGCCTCCAGCAGGCCGGTGCCGTCCGCGCTGCGCCGGCCGGGGCGGCGGGCCACCGTGACCACCACCGCGAACCGGCGCCCGCCGTGCGCCTCCTGCTGCTTGGGCGGCTCCTCGCCGTGCCCGAGCGAGCCGTAGTCGATGCTGCGCTGCTGACCGGGGCGGTGCCCGCCGGCCCCGGCCTGCAGCAGCCAGCGGCGGCCGTTCCAACCCTCGTCCAGGCCGTACCACGGGAAGTCGGCGGCCAGGTAGGGCGCCAGCGGGTCGACGGGCTCGCCGGTCCGCCGGGCCGGGACCTCGGCGGCCCTGGCGGTGGCCGTTCCTCCCCCGACCGGCTCGGCGTCCTGCGCCTTGCGGCTACTCGTCGCGTCCATCCAGGACCTCCCTCACTCCTGTCGAGCACTCAGCACAATAGCGGCGCACAGCGCCGACACCCCGCCGGGCGGGCGCCCGAACGGGGTGTCGTGGTGCGAGGAGCGGTTTCGGACGGCTCTCAGGTGGCGTCCGGGTCGAACGGGGCCCGCTCGCCGGCGGTCAGTGGGACCACGGCGGGGCGGGCGGCGGCCGGCTCGGCGGGCGTGGCCGCAGCGGCCGGCTTGTCGTCCAGCACGGTGCGGATGTCCAGGTCCTCGCGCAGCGCCTTGAAGCCCAGCGGGTCCGGGTTCTCGCCGATCAGGTTCTTGCGCACGAAGGTCTTCGGGTTGAGGTCCTCGAACTCGAAGTCCTTGAACTCCGGACCCAGCTCGCTGCGGATGTCCGCCTTGGCGCTGTCCGCGAAGGAGCGCACCTTGCGGATGAAGCCGACAGCGTCCTGGATCAGCTTGGGCAGCTTGTCCGGTCCGAAGATCACAATGGCCATCACCGCCAGCGTGACCATCTCGAGCGGGCCTATGTCGAAGAACACCTGCGGCTCCCAGCTGCTGGAGGACGATCCCGGTTCGGCCCAGAGCGGCACCGGTGCCTACAGGGTAATGGGCCGCGGTGGCTGCGCGGCCCATCCGACGGTGAAGCCGTGGTAACGGCCCGCCGCAGCTCAGGGCAGCGGCGGACGGCCGTTGACCACGGGGTTGACCAACTGGTCCAGCACCGGGCCCGGGGTCAGCAGGTCGTACGGGTGGCCGCCGCCGCTGCGCAGCGGGAAGTTCACCACGAGCGGCGCGGTCAGCGGGTTGCCGGGCACCTGCGGGTTGACGGCGGTGCCGTGCTGCTGCTCGTCCGCCGGGCTGTCCCCGGCCACCGCGGCCAGGCCCAGGCTGCCGAAGCCGCCCAGGGTCACCGCCGCGACCGAGAAGGCCCCGGCCGCCGCCACCACCAGCCGCCGCCCGCGCGGCACGCCGGGCCGGTTCAGCGGCAGCACGGTGGCCGGCCGGCGCCGCTGGGCCGCGCCGTCCTCGCGCCGCCGGCTCCACAGCTGCGACTCGCCGCCGCGACCGGCCCGCGGGTCCACCCCGGGCACCGGGGCGTCGGCGCCGAGCGCGCCGCTGCCGAAGGTCGAGCCGGGCCCGCGGCCGAAGCTGCCGCCGGTCAGCCGGCTGCCGCCGAGCGAGGGCGGGGTGAGCAGCGAAGGGTGGCGCAGCTCGACCGGCTCCGCGGGCGGGGCACCGGGGCCGTCCTGCGGCCCGGGCTCGTCGTCCGGCAGCGCGGCCACCGCGAGCAGCCGGGCCATCAGCAGCCCGGACGGGCCCGGCGGCTCGGTGCTGGTCAGCAGCTGCTTGACCGAGCGGGCCTGCTCCACCTCGACCAGGCAGCTCGGACAGGTGGCCAGGTGGGCCTGGACCCGCTCGCGCGCGTCGTGGCCCAGCTCGCCGTCCAGATAGGCGGTCAGCCGCTCGCCCAGGTGGTGCTCCTCGACGCCGGGGGCCGGCTCGGGCCGGCGCACCGCGATCGGCCGCAGCTCGGGCAGGCCCAGGCCGCCGGTGCGCTCTTGCGGGACGGCTGCCGGGCGCCTGGCCCCGGACCGGCCTGCACCGCTCACGATCGCCTCCGCCCGCTCCCGCCCGGGTCGGCCGCGAGCGCGCCCACGGCCACCGGCTGCGGCTCCTCCGACCCGGCCCGGCGCGCCCGACCGGGCTCCGCGCCCGGCGCCCGGTGCTTGAGCGCGGCGCGCAGGTGCGAGCGGCCGCGGTGGATCCGGCTGCGCACGGTGCCGAGCTTGACGCCCAGGGTGGCGGCGATCTCCTCGTAGGACAGTCCCTCGATGTCGCACAGCACCACGGCGGCGCGGAACTCGGGGGCCAGCGTGTCCAGCGCCTGCTGCACGTCCGCGTCGAAGTGGGTGTCGCTGAACGCCTGGGCGGGGCTGGGCTCCTTGCTGGGCAGCCGCTCGGCGGCGTCCTCGGCCAGCGCGTCGAAGCGGATCCGCTGGCGGCGGCGGACCATGTCCAGGAAGAGGTTGGTGGTGATCCGGTGCAGCCAGCCCTCGAAGGTGCCGGGGGTGTAGGTGGAGAGCGAGCGGAAGACCCGGACGAAGACCTCCTGGGTGAGGTCCTCGGCGTCGTGCTGATTGCCCGTCAGACGGTAGGCCAGGCGGTAGACCCGGGCGCTGTGCGCCTCGACGATCTCCTCCCAGCTCGGCGGCGTCCAGCCCGGCGCGTCGACCCCGTCGGTGAAGGTCGCGACGGCGGCGAGGGCCGAGGGCTCGGCGGCGGTGCCGTGGGACGACTGGTCCAGGGGGGAGTGCGCAGACTGGTTCATCACGGGCTTCGGCGTACGGGCCGACGAGGTGCCGCGGAGTTGCCGCCGCACAGGGACGTCGCCCTCGGCCACACCTCCTCGGTTGGCTCTTCTGCCCAGCAGGGCCACCACCATATCCACCACACCCGTCAGTTCCGGATAAAAGTGTGCTCATCCATCGGCCGTACTACGGATTCAACGGCCCGCCGCCGGACGCGGTTCCCGCCCTGCCAGTAACCTGTCGCAGGAATTATCGACATCGGCAGCGCCCCTACTTCCCCCAGGACCAGCCATCGACTTCGGGCCCGCGGCTGCGACCCTCGCCGACACCTACGTCGGCGAGGACGCCGTGCTGACCTACGCCCGCTCGCAGGCGGCCCGCACCGGGGTGCGGGCGATCAGCCCGAGCGGCGGCGCCTGCCTGCGGCTGCTGGCCGCGGCGGTGGGGGCCAAGGCGGTGGCCGAGATCGGCACCGGCACCGGGGTCTCCGGCCTCTACCTGCTGCGCGGCATGCGCTCGGACGGGATCCTGACCACCGTCGACACCGAGCCGATCCGCCAGGAGTTCGCCCGCGAGGCCTACCTGGCGGCCGGCTTCGCGGCCAACCGGGCCCGGTTCATCCCGGGGCGGGCGCTGGAGGTGCTGCCGCGGCTCGCCGACGGGCAGTACGACCTGGTCTTCTGCGACGGCGAGGCGGCGGAGGCCAGCTCCTACCTCGCAGAATCGTTGCGCCTGCTGCGGCCGGGCGGGGTGGTCTGCTTCGAGGGGGTGTTCCAGCAGGGCCGGCTGACCGACCCGGGGCTGGACGACCCGCGCACCGCGGCGGTGCGCGAGCTGGTGCAGGAGGTGCGGGAGAGCCGGCAGCTGCTGCCCGCCCTGCTGCCGGTGAGCGACGGGCTGCTCTGCGCCGTGCGCCGCTGAGCACCGCTGGAGGAGCACCGCACCGCCGAGCCGCCGGTCGCGGGATCACCGGTCACGGGGTCACCGGTTCGCGGACGTTGGGCCGGATAGGCGAAAGGGCCCGGCGGCGACCGTCGAATCGGTCGCCTCCGGGCCCCGGGGCTGGTCGGGCTGGGAGTCAGCCGCAGGCCTGCTTCAGGGCCTCGCCCAGGGCACTTGCCTCATCCGGAGTGAGCTCCACCACCAGGCGACCGCCGCCTTCGAGCGGAACTCGCATGATGATGCCCCGCCCCTCCTTGGTGACCTCCAGCGGGCCGTCACCCGTACGCGGCTTCATGGCCGCCATGCTCGTTCCCCTTCCTGCAGCCGCTCAGCTGGTACCAGCGGTCCGTCCACCACTGGTATCGAACGCTCTGATCGGAAGCCATTATCCCGCATACGGCGCCCCGATGACCAACGTCACTCTCTCCGCACCGCTGGCCACACCGGCACAGAACGCCTGATTCCGGCTCAGGCGCCCCATCACCCGACCGGGCGAAAGGCCGTCAGTTGCCGCCCGGACCTGGGCCGGGCACGGTATCGGCCCCGATCCGGGCACCCGTGCGGGCCGATCGCGCACCGGGCGGCCCGGGTGCGCTACCTCACACTCCCGCGCCCGGCCGTACTCCGGCATGCTGACCGGGTCCTGGTGTTACCGACCGGTTGGGAGACCCTCCCCCATGTCCGACTCCGTGCTGTACGAGCGCGACGGCGCGCTCGCCGTCATCACCATCAACCGCCCCGACGCGATGAACGCGCTGGACGTGCCGACCAAGGTGGCCCTGCGCGACACCGTGACCGAGGCGGCGAACGATCCCGCGGTGCGCGCGGTGCTGCTGACCGGCGCCGGCAGCAAGGCGTTCTGCGTGGGCCAGGACCTCAAGGAGCACCTCGGGCTGCTCAAGCGCGCCGAGGAGACCGGCGAGCCGCCGCTGAAGACCGTGGCGGACCACTACAACCCGCTGGTGCGCGCGCTGGCCGGGATGCGCAAGCCCACCGTGGCCGCAGTCGGCGGGGTGGCGGCCGGGGCCGGCGCCGCGCTCGCCTTCGCCTGCGACTTCCGGCTGGTGGCCGAGACCGCGGGCTTCAACACCTCCTTCGCCGGGGTCGCGCTGAGCACCGACTCGGGCGCCGCCTGGACCCTGCCGCGCCTGGTCGGCCACGCCCGGGCGACCGAGCTGCTGATGTTCCCGCGCACCGTCAAGGCCGCCGAGGCGCTCGCCCTCGGGCTGGCCACCCGGGTGCTGCCGGCCGAGGAGCTCGCGGCCGCCGCCCGGGAGTTCGCGCTGGGCCTGGCGAACGGCCCGACCGTCGCGCTCGGCGCGATCAAGACCGCGCTGGCGTTCGGCGCCTCGCACTCGCTGGAGGAGACCCTGGCCAAGGAGGAGGAGCTGCAGACCCTGGCCGGCGCCAGCGAGGACCACCGGATCGCGGTGCGCGCCTTCGTGGCCAAGGAGCAGCCGCAGTACGTCGGCCGCTGACCGGTTGGACGGCTGGACGGCGAGGCGCCCCGGCGGCGTACTAGCTGGTGGACTGCCGCACGTGGCAGTCCACCAGGTGGTCGTCGACCAGCCCGCAGGCCTGCATCAGTGCGTAGGCGGTGGTCGGTCCGACGAAGCTGAAGCCGTGCTTCTTCAGCTCCTTCGCCAGCGCGGTGGACTCCGCAGTGACGGCGGGCACGTCGGCCAGGGTGGCCGGGGCCGGGCGGTCCGGGTCGGCGGCGAACCGCCAGACCAGCTCGTCCAGCCCGCCGTCCAGCCGCTGGGCGGCCTTGGCGTTGGCGATCGCGGCGGCGATCTTGGCCCGGTTGCGGATGATCCGCCCGTCCGCCAGCAGCCGGGCCGCGTCCTGTTCGTCGAAGGCGGCGACCCGCTCGATCGAGAAGCCCGCGAAGGCGTCCCGGAAGCCCTCGCGGCGGCGCAGGATGGTGATCCAGGACAGCCCGGACTGGAAGGCCTCCAGGCAGATCCGCTCGAACAGCGGGTCCTCGCCGTGCACCGGCCGGCCCCACTCGGTGTCGTGGTAGGGCAGGTAGTCCTCGGTGCTCACGCCCCAGGGGCAGCGCAGCAGGCCGTCCGGGCCCGCCACGGCGCCGCTCACGCCTGCTCCCCGCCCCGGTGGGCCGGGTGCTCCGCGCCCTGCTCGACCACCTGGGCGAAGTCCTCCAGCCCGGGCAGCGGCTCGGACCCGGCCTGGGCGCCGCCCGCCCGCACCCCCTCGCCCACCGCGACGGCGGCCTCCAGCTCGGCGATCCGGGTGTCCCGGTAGGCGAGTTCGGCGCCGAGCCGGTCCAGCACGTCGTCCACCTCGTCCATCCGGTAGCCGCGCAGCGCCATCGGCAGCCGGATCCCGTCCACGTCGTCCCGGCTGAGCGGGCGCTCCTGCGGCAGTCGGGCCGCGATCCGGTCGTGCACGGCCTCCGGCAGCGAGCCGCCGCCCCCCAGTGCCACCAGCGCGGCACCGCCGACCACCACGGCCATCGCCACCACGATCACCCAGAACACGAGCTGTCCTCCCGACGCGTGAGAATGCGGCCGTGTGAGGGATCATGGTGTCCCTGGGTAGGCCGGGGCCCCATCATCGCACCAGGGCCCCTTTGGATCGATACCCGTCGCCGGTGCAGCACGGCACCGGGGCTGACGCGAAGGAGCGAGGGTGGCACTGCGCCTGGGAACGCGTGAGTTCGGCGCGGACGAACTGGTCATCATGGCCATCGTCAACCGCACCCCCGACTCCTTCTTCGACCGGGGCGCGACCTTCGCCGACGAGGCCGCCTTCGCCGCCGCCGACCGGGCGGTGGCCGAGGGCGCGGCGATCCTGGACATCGGCGGGGTGAAGGCCGGGCCGGGCGAGGAGGTGACGGTCGAGGAGGAGCTGCGCCGCACCGTGCCGTTCGTCGCCGAGCTGCGCAAGCGCCACCCGGACGCGGTGATCAGCGTGGACACCTGGCGGCACGAGGTCGGCGCGGCGGTCTGCGAGGTCGGCGCCGACCTGCTCAACGACGCCTGGGGCGGGGTGGACCCGAAGCTCGCCGAGGTGGCCGCCCGGTACGGCGCGGGCCTGGTCTGCACCCACGCCGGCGGGGCCGAGCCGCGCACCCGCCCGCACCGGGTGGGCTACGCCGACGTGATGGCCGACATCCTCGAGGTGACGGTGGGTCTGGCCGAGCGGGCCGCCGCGCTCGGGGTGCGCCGGGACGCGCTGCTGATCGACCCGGGCCACGACTTCGGCAAGAACACCCGGCACTCGCTGGAAGCCACCCGGCGGCTGCCGGAGATGACCGCGACCGGGTTCCCGGTGCTGGTCTCGCTCTCCAACAAGGACTTCGTCGGGGAGACCCTGGACCAGCCGGTGGACCAGCGGCTGCTGGGCACGCTGGCCACCACCGCGGTCTCGGCCTGGCTGGGCGCCCAGGTCTACCGGGTGCACCAGGTGGCCCAGACCCGCCAGGTGCTGGACATGGTCGCCTCGATCCGCGGCACCCGTCCCCCGGCGGTCGCCCGCCGGGGGCTGGCCTGACGGGGCGCCGGGCTGACGGTCCGTCAGTCCCGATGGGCCGTCCGGCCCAGGTGCCGTCAGATCTCGGTGCCGGCCGGCCTGCGGCTCTCGGCGAGGATCCGCAGCACCTCGTCCACGTCGTCGGTCACCCGGAACAGCTCCAGGTCGGCCGGCGAGGCCTTGCCCTGCGCCACCAGGGTGTCCCGCAGCCAGTCCACCAGGCCGCTCCAGTAGGCGGTGCCGAACAGGATCACCGGGAACCGGGTGACCTTCTTCGTCTGCACCAGGGTGAGCGCCTCGAACAGCTCGTCCAGGGTGCCCAGCCCGCCGGGCAGCACCACGAAGCCCTGCGCGTACTTGACGAACATGGTCTTGCGGACGAAGAAGTAACGGAAGTTCAGGCCGAGGTCGACGAACTCGTTCAGCCCCTGCTCGAACGGCAGCTCGATGCCCAGGCCCACGCTGAGACCGCCGGCCTCCGAGGCGCCGCGGTTGGCCGCCTCCATCGCACCGGGCCCGCCACCGGTGATCACCGCGTAGCCGGCCTCCACCAGGGCCCGCCCGATGGCCACCCCCGACTTGTACTCGGGCGAGTCCGCCGGGGTCCGGGCCGAGCCGAAGACACTGACCGCCAGCGGCAGTTCGGCCAGAGCGCCGAAGCCCTCGACGAACTCCGAGGTGATCCGCAGCACCCGCCACGGGTCGGTGTGCAGCCAGTCGGTCGGCCCGGTGGTGTCCAGCAGCCGCTGGTCGGTGGTGCTCTTCTCGACCTGGTCGCGGCGCAGCAGCACCGGACCCTTCTGCTTCTCCGGCCAGTCGCGGCGGGCCCCGCCGCCCGTCTCGTCCACCAGCTCCGGCCCGTGGCCGAAGCGCCGTCCGTCTGCGCCGTCGTGCGCTGATGTCCCTGTCATGACGAAACTCTACGCCCGGCGCACCCGGATGACGGGGAACATCGAGATGACCGACCGGCGAAGCACTGCCGACCGCCGGGGTCGGGCGGCCACCGCGCTCAGTCGGTGAGCCAGGCCGCCAGCTTGCGCTCGACCTCACCGATCACCGGCAGGTCGCAGTACTCGTCCCGCTTGTGCGCCATGTTCGGGTCGCCCGGACCGAAGTTGACGGCGGGCACGCCCAGCGCGCTGAACCGGGCCACGTCGGTCCAGCCGAACTTGGCCCGGGCCGCGCCGCCGGTGGCGGCGAGGAAGTCCTTGGCCGCCGGGCGGTCCAGGCCGGGCAGCGCGCCCGGGGAGGAGTCGGTCACCTCGACCGGGAAGCCGGCGAACACCTCGCGCAGGTGGGCCTCGGCGTCGGCGGGGCTGCGGTCCGGTGCGTAGCGGAAGTTGACGACCACCACGCACTCGTCGGGGATCACGTTGCCGGCCACCCCGCCGCGGATGTCCACCGCGTTCAGGCCCTCGCGGTACTCCAGGCCGTCGATCTCCACCCGGCGCGGCCGGTAGGCGGCGAGGCGGCCGAGCACCTCGGCGGCGTGGTGGATCGCGTTGTCGCCCAGCCAGCTGCGGGCGGCGTGCGCCCGGGTGCCGGAGAGCGTGATCCGGATCCGCATGGTGCCCTGGCAGCCGCCCTCCACGAAGCCCTCGGTGCCCTCCAGCAGCACCGCGAAGTCGGCGGCCAGCCAGTCGGGGTGCTGCGTGACCAGGTGGCCCAGGCCGTTGCGCCCGGCGTCCACCTCCTCGCAGTCGTAGAAGACGAAGGTGAGGTCGCGGTTGGGCGCGGGCAGCGTGGCGGCCAGCCGCAGCTGCACCGCGACGCCGGACTTCATGTCAGAGGTGCCGCAGCCGTACAGCCGCTCGCCCTCGACCCGGGACGGCACGTTGTCGGCGATCGGCACGGTGTCCAGGTGGCCGGCCAGCACCACCCGCTCGGCGCGGCCCAGCTCGGTGCGGGCCACCACGTTGTTGCCCATCCGGTCCACCCGCAGGTGCGGCAGCGCGCGCAGGGCCCGCTCCACGGCGTCGGCGAGCGGCTGCTCGTTCCCGCTCTCGGACGGGAAGTCGACCAGCTGCGCGGTCAGCGCACCGCCGTCCAGGGCGAGGTCGAGGTCGGTCGGGACTCGGGGGGCGCGCTCGCTGCTCATGGCGGCCAGCTTAAATCCTGTGCCTCTGGCGGCGGTGCCGGACGTTCGTCGTTCGACGCAACCGACGGGCACCGCACTGTCGTCCCGAACAGCACGGGGTGAGTACGGTGTGCGGAGACAATCCGAGGTGAGAGGGGCCGTGGTGGCCAGCGAGCAGGAGACCTACCTCGACCGCGGCCGTCGGCGGCACCCCCTGCGGTGGGTGCTGCTGGCGCTGCTGCTGGTCGCGGCGGTGCTGGCCGCGCTGGTGCTGTGGCACCGCAACCACGCCGCGCCCAGTGCCGAGGGCTGCCAGGTCACCCCGGCCGGCGGCAAGCCGGTCACCATGGAGGTCGACCAAGGCGCCAACGCGGCCACCATCGCCGCGGTCACCCTCTCCCGCGGGCTGCCCGAGCGGGCGCTGGTGATCGCGCTGGCCACCGGGCTGCAGGAGTCCAAGCTGCACAACCTGGAGGGCGGCGACCGGGACTCGATCGGCCTGTTCCAGCAGCGCCCGTCCCAGGGCTGGGGCACCGCGCAGCAGATCGCCGACCCGGTGTACTCCACCAACAAGTTCCTCGACCAGCTGGTCGCGGTGCCCGGCTACGCCCGGATGCGGCTGACCGACGCGGCCCAGCGGGTGCAGAAGAGCGGCTATCCCGAGGCGTACGCCAAGCACGAGGGCAACGCCCAGTTGCTGGCCGACGCGCTGACCGGGCGCACCCCGGCCACCTTCACCTGCACCGTGCACTCCTTCGCGCTGCCCGAGCCGGTGGCCGACGTCTCCGGCTCCCCCGCCGGCTCGCCCGGCGCCTCGCCCTCGGCCGGCCAGCAGCCCAGCCCCCAGCTGGTCACCGAGCGGCTCAAGCGCGAGTTCGGCCGCGCGGTGACCACCCAGGCCGGCAGCCAGCCGGGCACCCTGGCGCTGGTCCCGGCCCCGGTCGCCCCGGACCCGAGCGCGGCCGAGCCCGCGAGCGCCGCCGATGCCTTGACGGCCGGCGACGCCAAGCGGCAGACCGGCTGGGCGGTGGCCGCGTGGGCGGTGGCGCACGCCCAGGACCTGGGGATCGGCTCGGTCCACTTCGACGGCAAGGCCTGGCGGCTGGACCGCTCGGACGCCGGCTGGACCACCCAGCCGGACCCGGCTGCCACCGACCGGGTGCAGCTGACCCTGGGCCTGCCCGCCGCCAAGCGCTGACGCCCCGTCACCCCGACCTGGCGCGTCAAGGCTGGTTGACGAACGCCCACCCGGCGGCCCCCCGCAGGAGTGAACGGCGGCGCCCCGGCTGGACGCGCCCGCCGGAGTGGAGCACTCCCGGGCCCCGATCCGCCAACTGGCCGACTTCTGCGGCGGCACAACGGCAGTGACGTTTCGCCAAGGCCACCCGTACCGGGCGAAATGTCCCGGATGCCAGAAAAAGGATCATGCGATCTTTAGGGAGTCTTTACCTTTCCCGGCCGAAACCTTCTCGCTCCTGGAGCGGTAATCACGGCATCCGCCCGGCGGATCTGCCGTGTCGTCACTTCTTAGGAGCACCATGTCCCTCCCCCTCTCCCGCCGGATCGCCCAGGCCGCACTGCTGGTCGCGGCCGGCGCGACGCCGCTGGTCGTCGCCGGGTCGGCGTCCGCCGACCAGCTGGTCCCCAAGGGCACCGACTTCGGCTCGGGGATCAGCAAGCTGGACGGCGTCACCTCGGCCTCGACCCTCAAGGGAGAGACCCACCAGGTGGGCCAGGCGCTGGGCACCACCGGCTCGGTGCTGAGCGGGACCGCCGTACCGGCCGCCGCGGACGTGACCGGCACCGCCGCCTCCCAGGCGCTGCCGCAGACCGACCGGGTGGTGCCGAACCTGTCCGACCCGGCCGGTGCCACCACCGCCGGCGGCGGCCCGCTGGCCGACACCGTGGCCAAGCTGTCCACCCTGACCCCGCTGGGCGGGATGCTGCCGGGCGCCACGCCGCGCGCGATGCCGCAGGGCGCGATGCCGCTGATGGAGCACGGCGCGCTGCCGGCCGGCCCCGCGATGCCGTCGGTGTCCGGCCTGGACAAGGTGCTCAACCCGCAGACCCTGGGCAACCCGCTGGGCGCCACCGGCCGACTGACCCAGCAGATCCCGGCCACCAACAGCCTGTCCGGCCAGCTGCCCAGCCAGGACCGGGTGCTCGGCGCGGTGCCGGCCGCGGACTCGCTGGACCAGGTGCCCGCCACCGCCCCGCTGGCCGACGCGCTGCCCGCCACCCACGGCCTGTCCGGCAACCTGGCCGGCCTGGACCAGCTGGGCCACGCGCTGCCCGCCGCCGACCTGGACCACCCGGCCGCGGCCGCCGACGCCGCGCACCTGGACGAGCTGCACGGCCAGGCGATGGGCGCCACCCACCGGCTCGGCGGGCTGCCGGACCTGAGCGGCGTGCTCGGCCAGCTGACCGGCGCGGCCGGCGGCCTCAACCACCTGCCCTCGGTGGGCTGACCCGGCCTCAGGCCTGCTCGCAGGCCCAGGCCCCGTCCTGCGGACGGGGAAACGGAAGGGGGGCGCGGCTCGGGCCGCGCCGCCCTTCCGCCGTCCGCGGACTCAGGCGGTCAACCGGGCCACCGCCGAGGCCACCCGCTCGTCGGTGGCGGTGAACGCCACCCGCACGTGCCGGGCACCGGCCGGGCCGTAGAAGTCGCCGGGCGCCACCAGGATGCCCCGCTCGGCCAGGTGGGCGACGGTGTCCCAGCACGGCTCGTCCCGGGTGGCCCACAGGTACAGGCTCGCCTCGGAGTGCTCGATCCGGAACCCGTCGGCCTCCAGCGCGCCGCGCAGCGCCCGGCGCCGGGCCGCGTACCTGGCCCGCTGCTCCTGCACGTGCGCGTCGTCGCCGAGCGCGGCGATGGTGGCCGCCTGCACCGGCGCCGGCACGATCATGCCGCCGTGCTTGCGGACCTCCAGCAGCTCGCGCACCACCACCGGGTCCCCCGCGACGAACGAGGCGCGGTAGCCGGCCAGGTTGGACCGCTTGGAGAGCGAGTGGACGGCCAGCAGGCCCTCGTGCGAGTCACCGCAGACCTGCGGGTGCAGCACCGAGGCGGGCTCGGCCTCCCAGCCCAGCTCCAGGTAGCACTCGTCGCTGACCAGCAGCACCCGGTGCTGCCGGGCCCAGGCCACCGCGCGACGCAGCTGATCGACCGTCAGCACCCGCCCGGTCGGGTTGGACGGCGAGTTCAGCCACAGCAGCCGAACCCTGCCCGTGCCGTCCAGCTCCTCGACGTCCTCGTACTCGACCGGCTCGGCGCCGCAGAGCCGGGCGCCGACCTCGTAGGTCGGGTAGGCGAGCCTGGGGTAGGCCACCTGGTCGCCCGGGCCGAGCCCGAGCTGGCCGGGCAGCCAGGCCACCAGCTCCTTGGACCCGATGGTCGGCAGCACCTGCTCCGGCTCGACCTCGGCGCCCACCCGGCGGCGCAGCCAGCCGGCGACGGCCGCCCGCAGCTCCAGCGGGCCCCAGACGGTCGGGTAGCCGGGCGCGTCGGCGGCGCCCGCCAGCGCTTTCTGGATCAGCTCGGGGACCGGGTCGACCGGGGTGCCGACGGAGAAGTCGCACAGGCCCTCGGGGTGCGTCAGCGCGGTGGCCTTGTACGGCTCGAGCTTGTCCCACGGGAAGACCGGCAGCAGGTCGGATACGCGGCGCGCCGCTCCCGGGTGGCCCGGGAACGGCGCGCGCGGCCCGCTGTGGGTGTGTCCAGCGTCGCCCACGGTGTCAGTGCTCGCCCTGGTTCTGCGGCTCCAGCGCGGCGATGAAGGCGTGGTCGCGCTCGATCAGGCCCAGCTTGGAGGCCCCGCCCGGCGAACCGAGGTCGTCGAAGAACTCGACGTTGGCCTTGTAGTAGTCCTTCCACTCCTCCGGGGTGTCGTCCTCGTAGAAGATCGCCTCGACCGGGCAGACCGGCTCGCAGGCGCCGCAGTCGACGCACTCGTCCGGGTGGATGTACAGGGAGCGCTGGCCCTCGTAGATGCAGTCGACCGGGCACTCTTCGATGCAGGCCTTGTCCTTGACGTCGACACAAGGCTGCGCGATGACGTAGGTCACGCTGTCGTTCCTCCTCGGTTGGGCGGCTGCCCAAACTATGTACTTGCGTGCGCGGGTGAGCGCGGCGTCGTCGATGCCCGCCCCTAGTATCGCGGGTCAGACACTACACATGCACCGGAGGTCACCATGAGCACCAGCCGAATTCCGGGCAGCTCGCGTCCCGAGGTGCGGATAGACCGCTCTGACGTGGGACGACGGGTGTCGGTGCGGCGGCTGGAGCAGGTCCGCGACCCGGCCACCGGGCGCCCGGTGTTCCGTGATGCGATCGGGGTGCTCACATCCTGGGACGGGTCCGAACTGTCCGTGTTGACCAGGGAACTGACCGAGGTCCGGATCCCCGAGGCCGATCTGGTGGCCGCGAAGGCGGTCCCGCTGTTCCCCGCGCGGCGCGCCGAGGTACCCGCGACCGGTCCGGTGGCCCTGCAGCGGATCGCGGGCCGGAGCTGGCCGGCGGTCGAGCAGCAGGCGCTCGGCGACTGGACGCTGCGCGCCGCCGCCGGTTTCACCAAGCGGGCCAATTCGGTGCAGGCGCTCGGCGATCCGGGGCACGCGCCGGGCGCGGCGCTGGACCGGGTGCGGCAGTGGTACGCCGAGCGCGGGCTGCCGGCCGTGGTCGAGGTGGTGCTGCCCGGCTCCGCGCCGGAGCTGACCGCGGAGCTGGACCGGCTGGGCGCGGTGGCCGAGTCCGCGACCCTGGTGCGCACCGCCGCGCTGACCGCGCTGACCAAGGCGCCCGGGATCACCGAGGAGGGGGTGGCCCGGGTGCGGCTGTCCCGGCGGGCCGACGAGGCCTGGCAGTCGGTCTACCGCCGGCCGGGCGGGGCCCCGGCCCAGGCGGTGTCCGCGGTGCTGCACGGCGGGCCTTCGGTCTGGTTCGCCACCGTGCCCGGACCGGAGGGCTCGGCGCCGCTGGCGATCGGGCGGTGCGCGGTGGACGGGCCGTGGGCCTGCCTGGGGGCGATCGAGGTGCAGCCCGCCGCCCGGCGCACCGGCCTGGCCACGGCGCTGATGGCGGTGCTGGCCGCGCGCGCCGCCGAGGAGGGCGCGCAGGCCGCCCTGCTGCAGGTCGAGACGGGAAATGACGGGGCGCTCGCGCTCTACGACAAGCTGGGGTTCGCCACCAGCCACAGTTATCACTACGCCCGGCTTCCCCAGGCGTAGCGCTCCGCCGTAGGTTCCCACCAGCCAGACCGTCACGACCGAAAGCCGTCGCAGCCACCGTGACCGAGCAGAGCAGAGCCCGCTTCCGCGCCGAGGCCAGGTCCGAGCAGCCCGATCCGGTGCTGCTCTGCCTGCTGGCCGCCGCCGAGCACAACCTTGCCGATCTACCGGGCGGCGAACCGCCGCCCACCCTCGAGGAGTTGGTGACCGGCTGCCTGGCCGCGCTGGACCGGCACGCGGCCGCGGTGCGGCGGGCGGTGGCCGAGCGCCGCCCGGGCTCGCCGGAGGAGGTGGCGGCGCTGCTGGCGGCGGTGCTGGGCGGGCGCGAGCGGTTCCACGGGCGGGAGTCGGACTACCGGCGGCTGGAGTCCTCGCTGCTGCCCGAGGTGCTGCGGCGCCGGCGCGGGCTGCCGATCATGCTCTCGCTGGTCTGGACGGCGGTGGCCGCCCGGGCCGGACTGACCGTGCACGGGATCGCGCTGCCGGGGCACTTCATCGTCGCGGTGGGCGGGCCGGTGCCGGACGAACAGTACGTGCTGGCCGACCCGTTCCACGGCGGGCGGCTGCTGGACATGCAGGACGCGGCCCACCTGGCGCTCGCCGCCGGGCACCGGTTCACCCCCGAACTGCTCACCCCCGCCCAGCCGCTGGACCTGGTGCTGCGGGTGCTGGGCAACATCCGCAGCTGGGCCGGCGAACGCCCCGAGCACGCCCGCACCCAGCTGTGGGCCACCGAGCTGGCGCTGCTGCTGCCCCGGCACCCGGCCCAGCTGCGCCTGGAGCGGGCCGAACTACTGGTGCGCACCGGCGACTTCCTGGGCGGGGCGGCGGAGATGGAGGAGTACGCGCGGATCCTGGACGCGTTCGACCCGGACGCCGCCGCCCGGGTCCGCCAGGAGGCCCGGGCCGCCCGGCACCGGCTCAACTGAGCCGCCGCCAGGATCAGAGCCAGCCCTTCTCCTTGGCCGTCCGGACGGCTTCGGCGCGGTTGCGGGCGCCGGTCTTCTGGATCGCCATCGAGAGGTAGTTGCGCACCGTGCCCTCGGACAGGTGCAGGGTGCGGGCGATGTCCGCGTTGACCGCGCCGTCGGCGGCCGCGGCCAGCACGTCGAGCTCGCGGCCGGTCAGCGGGTTGGCGCCATCGGCCAGCGCGGCGGCGGCCAGTTGGGGGTCGATCACCCGCTCGCCGCCCAGTACCCGGCGCACCGCCTCGGCCAGTTCGCTGGCGGGGGCGTCCTTGACCAGGAAGGCGTCGGCCCCGGCCTCCATCGCCCGGCGCAGGTAGCCGGGGCGGCCGAAGGTGGTGGCGATCACCACCTTGGTCCGCGGGCTGCGCTGCTTGACCAGGGCGGCGGCCTCGATCCCGGTCAGCCCCGGCATCTCGATGTCCAGCACCGCCACCTGCACCTGGTGCGCCAGCACCGCGTCCACCACCTGGTCGCCCCGGGAGACCTGGGCGACCACCTCGATGTCCCCCTCCAGGGAGAGCAGCGCGGCCAGCGCCTCCCGAACCATCGACTGGTCCTCGGCGAGCAGCACCCGCACCTGATCCTCACTCATGGGCCCGACCTTAGGGCCTGACGCGGACGCCCAGGGGAACCAGGGCGCGGATCGCGAAGCCCTTGCCGTGCGGGCCCGGGCCGCGTTCCAGGCGGCCGCCGACCAGGGCGAGCCGCTCGTCCAGGCCGGTCAGGCCGTTGCCGGGCGCCGACCTGCCGGGGCCGCGGCCGTCGTCGGCCACCTCCAGCACCGCGTACCGGGCGCCGTCCGCGTCCCAGGTCTGGTCCAGCGCGACGGTGCACTGGGTGGCCCCGGCGGCGTGCCGGACCACGTTGGTGACCGCCTCGCGCAGCGCCCAGGCCAGCGCCTCCGACTCCGGCCCGCCCAGGCCCGACTGCGCCTCCAGCAGCGTGGACGGCGCCTCCAGGGTGACCCCGGTGGTGGCCAGCGCGGTGCGGGCGGCCGCGAGTTCGACCGAGAGGGTGGGCTTGCGGTAGCCGCTGATCGCGGCCCGCACGTCGGCCAGCGACTGGCGGGCCACCTGCTCGATCTCGGTCACCTGGTCGCGGGCCTGCTCCTGCTTGCCGGCGTCCATGAACCGCCGGGCCAGCTCGCTCTTCAGGGTGATCAGCGAGAGCGAGTGGCCGAGCAGGTCGTGCATGTCCCGGGCCAGCCGCAGCCGCTCCTCGGAGGCCGCCAGGTGGGCCGCCACCAGCCGAGCCTCGCGCAGTTCGCGCATGGTGGTGATCAGCCGCTGCACGCCGGTCATCGCGGCGCCGCTGAGGAAGGTCGGCAGCAGCAGGCCGCCCAGCGTGTCGCCCTGCGCGTGCACGGCCAGGGCGACCGCCACGAACAGCACGGTGTTGGCGCCCACGCCCCAGAGCGAGTACCGCGGCGGCAGCACTGCGCCGAGGGCCACCGAGACGTAGGTGAACAGGCCGAGCCAGGCCTCGCCGTAGCCGAAGGGGGTGGCGATCGCCAGCGCCAGCATCACGGCTAGCACCGGGTAGCTGCCGCGCCACCAGGTCCCGTGCCAGGAGCGGAAGGCCACCAGGCCCAGGTAGCAGCCGACGAACGCCGCCAGGGCCAGGCTGCCGACCACCACGGCGGTGGTGGAGTAGTGCCCCCTGGCCAGGTCCTGCACCGGGTAGAGCAGGTAGACCATCCACAGCGCCATCCAGCAGAGCTTGACGAGGAGCTGCCGCCGGTTCTCCAGCGGGGCGCCGGGCACGCCGGACATCGAGACGGGGTCCGACTCGGGGGTGAACGCACCGGACCCCCGGCTCCGGCCCTGCGACGTGGCGGGGCTCGGCTCCAGGGGCGTGTGCTGCTGCATGTCCGTCATCATGCCTGCTGGGTGTCCCGGCGGTACAGGAAGGCCGCCGCGGCCACGAAGACCGCCAGGAAGCCGGCCAGCCCGGCGGCCGCCGCGGTGTCGAACGAGGCACCGGGGTGCACGAAGACGGCGAGGCGGTTGTACAGGTAGACGGGGTCGAACCGGGCGATGGACTTCAGCCCGCCGGTGATCGGGTACCAGGTGCCGCCGAGCACCGAGAGCACCATGTAGATGATCATCACGATCGGCTGGACCGCGTTCGGCTCGGCCGCGTAGCCCAGCGCCACACCGAGCGCGGCGAACACGAAGCTGCCCGCCCAGAGCACCAGGACCAGGCCCAGCCACTGACCGGCGTCCAGCTGCACGCCCTCGGCCGCACCGAGCGCGAACAGCACCAGGATGGACGGCAGCGTGGTGACCGCGCTGGCGCAGATCTTGGCGGTGGCGTACGCCCGCCCGGGCAGCGCGGTCAGCCGCAGCTGGCGGGTCCAGCCGCTCTTGCGCTCCAGCGAGATCCGCTGCGCGCTGCCGGTGAGCACCGCGCCGACCGCGCCGAAGGTGGCCATCGAGACCATGAAATAGGTCTTGGCATCGAGCCCGTCGGGCATCGAGTGGTTGATGTTGATGAAGAAGAAGTAGAGCAGCGCCGGGTAGAGCACGGTGAAGAAGGCGTACCGCTTGTTCCGCAGGGTCCGCAGGATCTCCAGCTTGACCAGGGTCCTCATCGCGCGTCCTCCAGGCTCTGCTCGGTCGCCTCGGCGGCCTCGGTGATGGTCAGGAAGGCCTGCTCCAGGCCCAGGCTGGTGACCTCCAGGCCGCGCGGGTAGCACCCGGCGCGGTACAGCCCGGCGACCACCGCGTCGGCGTCGGCGGCCCGGATCCGCACCGTGCGCACCCCGTGCGCCGAACCGCTCAGCTCCAGGGCGGCCAGGCCGGGCAGCGCCCGCAGCGCGCCCTCCTCGACGTGGCCGTCGGCCGCGTGCAGCTCGAAGCTGATCCGGCGGGCACCGGCCCGGGCCTTGATGTCGGCCGAGGAGCCGTCGGCGATCAGCCGGCCGCGGTGCAGCACCAGCACCCGGTCGGCGATCGAGTCGGCCTCCTCCAGGTAATGGGTCGCGAACAACACCGTGCGGCCCTGCTCAGCCTGACGGCGCATCGCGGCCCAGAACTGCTGACGGACCGACACGTCCATGCCGGTGGTCGGCTCGTCCAGCACGATCAGCTCGTGGTCGCCGGCCACGGCCAGCGCGAACCGGACCCGCTGCTCCTGGCCGCCGGAGAGCTTGTCGACCCGGCGGCCGGCGATCTCCTCGATCCCGGCGTCCTTCAGCACCTGCTCCGGGCGGTGGGCCCGCGGGTGCACGGCGCAGGCCAGCCTGACCAGCTCGGCCACCGTGACGTCGGTCATCAGGCCGCCGCTCTGCAGCATCGCGCCGACCCGGCCGGCCTGGATCGCGGCCCGCGGGGAGCCGCCGAACAGGGTGACCTCGCCCTGGTCCGGCTCGCGCAGGCCCAGCAGCAGGTCCAGGCTGCTGGACTTGCCGGCCCCGTTCGGGCCGAGCAGTGCCACCGTCTCCCCCGGGTGCAGGGTCAGGTCCAGGCCGTTCACGGCCCTGACCTTCCCGTAGCTCTTGCTCACGCCCCTGAAGGCGGCCACTGGCGCGGTCATCGGTCCCCGTCCTCTCGCTTCGTCAGTTCCTGCGTTCTTGCGACGGGATCCACCGTGCCGCGCCGGACGGGGTGGCGGGCAGTGTGCACCGTCGCGTCCTCGGCATGACAGATGTCATGCCGAGGACGCGGCAGGTCACATCCCCAGGGCCTGCTTCAGGAAGGCGACCTGGAGCAGCTGCAGATTCTCGGCCACCTGCTCCTGCGGGGTCATGTGGGTGACCCCGGACAGCGGCAGCACGGTGTGCGGGCGCCCGGCGGCCAGCAGCGCCGAGGAGAGCCGCAGGGTGTGCGCGGCCACCACGTTGTCGTCGGCCAGGCCGTGGATGATCATCAGCGGCCGCTCCAGCTTGGCCGCGTCCTCGATCAGCGAGTGCGCCCGGTACACCTCCGGGCGCTCCTGCGGGGTGCCCAGGTAGCGCTCGGTGTAGTGGGTGTCGTACAGCGCGAAGTCGGTCACCGGGGCGCCGGCCACCGCCGCGTGGAACACGTCCGGGCGGCGCAGCACCGCCAGGGCCGCCAGGTAGCCGCCGTAGGACCAGCCGCGGATCGCCACCTTGCCCAGGTCGAGCGGGAACTCCTCGGCCAGCGCCTGCAGCGCCTCGACCTGGTCGGCCAAGGTGACCTCGGCCAGGTCGAAGGCGACCGCCTTCTCCCAGCCGGGGCTGCGCCCGGGGGTGCCGCGACCGTCCGCCACCACCACGGCGAAGCCCTGGTCGGCGACCCACTGCGAGGCGAGGTTGGCGTTGTGCGCCTGGACCACCATCTGGCCGTGCGGGCCGCCGTAGGGGTCCATCAGCACCGGCAGCAGGCCGTCGCGCGCCCGGTCGTAGCCGGTGGGCAGCAGCACCGCGGCCGGGATCCGCCGCCGGCCGGCCAGCCGGAAGACCGGACGGGCCGTCAGCACCGGGCGCTCGGCGTGGTTGGCGACCACGGCCACCTGCTCGCCGGCCCGCAGCACCTCGGCCCGCCGGCCGGGGTAGTCCAGCGAGGACTGCGACAGCACCGTGGTGTCGCCGCCGCGCACCGCGTCCAGCGCCGCGCCGGTGCGCAGCATCCGCGGGCCGGAGCCGTCCAGCGGCACTTCCAGCAGGCTGACCAGGCCGGGCGTCCAGTCCTCGGCCGCCTCGCCGGCGCTGGCCAGCACCAGCGCCTCGGTCCGGCCGACCGCGAGCACCGCGCGCAGGTGCCATTCGGCCCCGGTGAGCGCGCGGTCGTCGGCGAGCAGGGCGCGGTGGCCGGGCTCGTCGCTGATCTGCAGCAGCGCGCCACCGGGCGTCCAGGCGGGCACGCCGGGGAACAGCTCCAGCCAGACCGGGTCCTGCTCGGTGCGCAGCGTGCTGGTGGCGCCGGTCTCGGGGTCCACGGTGAGCAGCAGCTGGCTGCGCTGGTCGCGGGCCTGCACCAGGAGCAGCGCCGGGCCGCCGCCCGACCAGTGCACCCGGGCCAGGTACGGGTACGCCTGCCGGTCCCAGACCACCTCGGTGCGCCCGCCCGCCAGGTCCACCAGCCAGAGCGTGACCTCGGCGTTGGGGGTGCCGGTGGCCGGGTAGGCGACCTCGACCGGGTCGGCCGCGGGGTTGGCCGGGTCGGCGATCCACCAGCGCTGTACCGGGGCGTCGTCCACCCGGGCCACCAGCAGCCGGTCGCTCTGCGGGGACCACCAGTAGCCGCGGTCCCGGTCCATCTCCTCCTGGGCGATGAACTCGGCCTGGCCCCAGCTGACCCCGGGCCGTTCGGGCTCGGCCAGCACCCGCTGCCCGCTGCCGTCGGCGGCCACCAGGCGCAGCGCGCCGTCCGTGGTCGGGGCCGCCACCCAGCGGCCGTCCGGCGCCGGGCGCGGGTCCAGCACCGAGCCCGACACGGGCAGCTCGCGCACCTGGCCGGTGCCCGGCCCGGCTGCGAACAGGCGTCCGGAGAGCGGGAAGACGGCGAGTGCGCCAGCTGCGTCCAGGGCGTAGCCGACGATTCCGGCCGAGCTCTCCCGGCTGCGCTCACGGCGGGCCCGCTCGGCCGCCGACAGGTCCTCGGTGCCGCCGTCGAGCAGCGCGGCCGGGTCGGCCAGCACGGTCTCCGCCCCGGTCCCCGTGTCCAGGCGCCACAGCAGGTTGGCCCGCTCCGCCCCACCGCGGGAGCGCAGGAAGAGCACCGCGGAGCCGTCGGGGGGCACCGCGTAGGAGCGCGGCTGACCGACGGTGTAGCGCTGGGTGCGCGCGTGCTGGCGGGGAAAGCTGTCCCCGGCGGCGGATGAGGGTGCGTCATTGGTCATGGGGCGCACCCTACGGTGTCGCACCATTCGTGATCGATCGTTTGCTGATCACTCGTTCGGCGCAGCGTGCGCAATTGCTCCGCCGAGCCCCCCGCACCGCCGCTGACCGGGGCTGTCACGGCTCCGCGGCCCTGACCGGGCACGCCACGCGGACTCACGGAAAGTAATGCAGAGCTCACTGATCGGGTATTCCTTTGTTCAGCGAACTTCACCGCCGCCCGACCGGGCGGCGCACCCGAGAAGGGGTGTGAACCGACATGGCTCTGTCCGTCTCCGCCGTCATGCTGATGCTGGTGATCGTGGTGGTCCTGATCCGCCGCTCCGGCCTCAAGCTCGCCCACGCAGTGGTCTGCGCCCTGCTGGGCTTCTACCTGGCCTCGACCTCGATCGCACCGTCGATCCAGCAGGTGACCAGCAACCTCGCGGGGATGATCAACGGGCTCAAACTGTAGCTGCGCGCGACCGGGGTGGGCCGCCGGGCCGAACCGGGCAAGGGCCTAGGGTGGCCTCCATGACCACCCTCGCCGACCGACGCCTGTTGCTGGTGCACGCCCACCCCGACGACGAGTCGATCGGCAACGGCGCGACCATGGCCCGCTACGCCGCCGAGGGTGCCCAGGTGACCCTGGTGACCTGCACCCTCGGCGAGGGCGGCGAGGTGATCCCGCCGCAGCTGGCCCACCTCGCCGCCGACCGGCAGGACGCCCTCGGCGCCCACCGGATCGGCGAACTGACCGCCGCGACGGCCGAGGTCGGCGTGACCGACGTCCGCTTCCTGGGCGGCCCGGGCCGCTACCGCGACTCCGGGATGATGGGTGTGCCGGACAACGACCGCCCCGACTGCTTCTGGCAGGCCGACCTGGACGAGGCGGCGGGCTACCTGGTGGCCGTGGTCCGCGAGGTCCGCCCGCAGGTGCTGGTCACCTACGACGAGCAGGGCGGCTACGGCCACCCGGACCACATCCAGGCCCACCGGGTGGCCATGCGCGCGGTCGAGTTGGCCGCCGACCCCGCCTTCCGGCCCGAGCTCGGGCCGACCTGGCAGGTCGTCAAGGTGTACTGGAACCGGATGCCGCGCTCGGTGCTGCTGGCCCGCCTGGCCGGCACCGCTGCCGCGCACCAGGCGGTGGCGGCACCCGAGTCGGTGCCGGGCGTGGTCGACGACGAGCTGGTCGACGCCGTGCTGGACGGCACGAAGTACGCCGACCGCAAGGCCGCCGCGATGCGCGCGCACGCCACCCAGATCGTGGTCGACGGCCCGGACTTCGCCCTCAGCAACGACCAGTGGCAGCCGCTGATCAGCGACGAGTACTACCAGCTGGCCCTCGGCACCCCGGGTGCCGAGCGGCCGGAGAGCGACCTGTTCGCGGGGGTCGAGGCCCGGTGAACCCGCTGCACCTGCTGCTCGGCACCCGCGCCCAGCGCCTGGCCGAACCGCTGCCGCCGCGCCGCACCCGCGGCGTCTGGTACCTGGTCTTCCTGGTCCTCGGCCTGCTGGCCGGGGTCTGCGGATCTTTCGTGCAGGCCCTGTGGGACCCGTTCGGGCTGCTGCTCGCGCTGGCCGGCTGCGCGGCCGTGTTCTACGGCGGGCTGCGCGCGGCCGGCACCAAGCTCGGTGCCGGGGCCGGTCTGATCGGCTGGTTCGTGACCACCATCGTGCTGGCCGCGCCCCGCCCGGAGGGCGACTTCGTGCTCTCCTCGCAGGCTGCTTCGTACCTCTACCTGATCGGCGGGCTGACCCTCGGCGTGGTCTGCGCGAGCCTGCCCACCCGGTCGCCGTACGCCTTCGGCATCCCGCGCCAACGGGACTGACTGCCCGTAGGCTCGGCGGTACGGATCCGGACGTATCGGGTTCTATAGGAAGCAGTTCGCCTCACAGGCGTTCCCAGTATGGTGGTGCCGCAGCATCGTCGGACGAGCCGTCCGGCCGCGAACCCGGAGCAGAGCAGCATTGAGCAGCCGCGAATCTGACAGCGCCTCCCCGTCCTCCCGCCGGGGACCCGGCGGGCCCGACGCCTACCCGTCGGGCACCCCGCCGTACGGAATCCCCGGCCTGGGCAACGGCTTCGGAGCCGACGACCCGTTCGCCCCACAGCCCGTGGAGGCCGAACCCGAGCCCAAGACCACCGAGACCACGCTGACCACCAGGATCTCGATCAACATCCCTGGTTCGCGGCCGATCCCGCCGGTGGTGGTGCGCAGCGCGGTCAAGCCGGAGGAGGGCGGGGCCGAGCCGGAGCCGCCCGCCCCGGCGCCGGCGCCGACCGGCCCGCGGCACCGTTCGGCGCCGTCGGCCTCGCCGGTGCTCGGCGTGATGGACCAGGGCGGGCGCACCGCGCCGCCGCCGGACCTGCCGCCCGAGTGGCGCACCCCGGCGCCGTCCGGCGCCCGCGAGGACTCGGAGTCCACCGGCGAGTGGTTCCGGCCGCGGCAGAAGGGCCGGCCGGAGCCGGTGGCCAGCCCGGCTGCCCCCGCCGCCGCCCGGGCGCCGCGTCCGACGGCGGCTCAGGCGCCCGCACCCGCACCCGCTGCGGCCCCGGGCGCGCCCGCCGGGCCGGCGGGTGGCACGCCGTACCAGCGGACCGCCGAACCCGGAGTCCGCCGGTCGGCCGCGCCGCGGTACGCCGCCGACAGCACCCAGCAGACTCCGCCGCCCCAGCAGGGCGGCAACGCCGGCCCGCCGTTCGGCGCACCGCAGGGGTACCCGGCCGACCCGTACGCGGGCGGGCCGCGGTCGCCGCAGGGGCACCCGGCCACGCCGCCGCACGGCACGCAGCTGCCGGGCACCCCGGCGCACGGCACCCCGCGACCGGCCGCCACCCCGCCGCACGGCACCCCCGTGCCCGGCGGCCCGGGCCAGACCGGCCCGTACCAGGCGCAGAACAACGCCTCGCCGTACGCGCCCACGCCGAGCGGCGCCGACCCGTTCGCCGCCGCTCCCACCGGCGCGGACCCCTTCGCGCCCACCGGGGCCGACCCGTTCGCCGCCGCCCCGGCCACGGCTCCGCGCCCGACCGGGACCCCGGGCGCCCCCGGCCGGTTCGCCCGCCCGCAGCCTCCCATCAACCAGCCGCCGGCCGGCGGCTTCCCGTCCGGCCCCGCCCAGGGCCTGGCGCTGCCGGACGAGGGCGAGGACACCCAGGTCGACGGCTTCGCCCCGATCACCGCCGACCTGCCGCCGCACCAGGCCATACCGGGCCTGCCCGCGACCGGCGGCTACGGCTCCGCCCCCACGGGGCCCACCGGAGCCACTCCCCCCGGGCCGCTCCCGGCCGGGGCCACCGCCCCGGCCACCACCCCGGCCCCGGCGCCCAAGCCGGCCGCCCCCGCCGCCAAGAAGCGCTCCAAGGCGAAGAAACTGCTGGTCACCGGCACCGGTGGCGTGGTCTTCCTGGGCGCCGCGGTCTACGGCACCGGCCTGATGCTCAATCAGTCCGACGTGCCGCGCGGCACCACCGTGCTCGGTACCGACATCGGCGGCGACAGCCGCGACCAGGCGGTGCACCAGCTCGACGGCACCGTCGGCAAGGCCGGCCAGCGACCGATCCAGCTGAAGCTCGGCGACCAGACCCTGCCGCTGGACCCGACCACCGCCGGGCTCAGCTTCGACACCACGGGCACCGTGGACGGGCTGACCAAGCACAGCTACGCCCCGGCCGACGTGTTCTCCTCGCTCACCGGTGGCACCAAGGCGGTCCCGCCGGCGGTGCGGATCGACCGGGCCAAGCTCAAGGCGGCGCTCGACTCGCTGGCCTCGGGCGCCGCGCACGGGCTCAAGGAGGGCTTCGTCCAGTTCGACGACAGCGGCAACGCGACCGTGGTGCCCGGCCAGAGCGGCCAGACCCTGGACAGCGCGAACGCCGCCGACCAGGTGGTCCAGGCCTACCAGGACCGGGCGGCCGGCAAGCCGGACCAGCCGGTCACCCTGGCCACCACCAATGCCGCGCCCAAGGTCTCCACCCAGGCGCTGCAGCAGGCGGCCGACACGCTGGGCAAGCAGATCACCAG
Source organism: Streptomyces tateyamensis (assembly GCF_003205575.1). Classification (GTDB taxonomy): domain Bacteria; phylum Actinomycetota; class Actinomycetes; order Streptomycetales; family Streptomycetaceae; genus Kitasatospora; species Kitasatospora tateyamensis. Next base: position 74,969 of record NZ_PYBW01000108.1, on the reverse strand, counting down.
CGCCCCTGTCATCGTCTGGGCCGGCACCCACAGGTTCACCTTCACCAAGGTGACGGCCGCCAAGGCGCTCACCCTGGCCCCGGACGCCGGCGGCACCATCGGCGCCAAGTGGGATCTGGACCAGTTGGGCAGTCAGCTTGGAACGACTTTCGACAAGCTGAAGTTCCGCAAATCTGATGGAACTTCAGCACCGATCACGCCGCAGGACGTTGCCGACGCCATCGCCTCGGTCTACGACAAGAACGGCACGGCGGACCGCACCTTCAAATTCCGCATGTGAGCATGTCAATTTAGCTCGGCCAGGAGTCCCGGAACACGTGAGTTCCGGGACTCCCGGCTTTTCCCGGCGACATCCCGCCAGTGGCGTGTAACTGTCACCGAGCGTGGGCAGCAAGTCTCCCGACGGATTTGCGAGGGCCCGGTTAATGGCTGACGAATAGTCGCCACCGGCGGCATCCCGCCAAATCCGTCCGGTATCCGGACGCAAAAAACCGACAGGTAATCCGGTCAGCATGGTGCAAAACGGACAGGGCAGTCTACGCGTGTTGATAACGCTGTCGCAGGATCATCGCGTTCACATATCGGTGTCGCCAAGCGCTCGTTACGAACTTATGAACGCGATACGCCCCATTATGTCCGTTTTACCCAGTCTCGCCATGAGGTTGTCAAGAGGTTGGAAGCTACAACCTGGTGGACATTCCAGAACGATGCCAAAACCCACAGTCCAGCCACAGAGAAACTCTTGACGTTCGATAAACGAGTTGCGAGAGTCCGTTCGACCAACTTCTTCCACGTTGCTGCTGCACAGACCACCGGCGGGAGCTTTCGCACCATGACGACGCCAACTGAGGACACGACCACGACCGAACAGGTCGTCGTTGCGTCCGCGACGGGAGACGGGGCTGACAAGCCCGCCGCTCTCCTCGGGCGCACCCCGGGCCAGATCGCCTGGAGCCGCTTCAAGCGCAATCGCGCCGGCGTGTTCTGCGCGGGCATCGTGCTCCTCTACATCCTGGTCGCCATCCTCGCGCCGGTGATCACGGGCCTCCAGGGCCAGTCCCCGTACATCCCGTACGGCACCCGCGACCTGAGCCTGCTGGACGACAGCGGCCTGCCGATCGGCCCCAACGGCGGCATGAGCGCGGCCCACTGGCTGGGGCTCACCCCCTCCAACGGGTTCGACGTCTTCGCCCAGCTGATCTACGGCATCCGCACCTCGCTCGGCATCGGCCTGCTGATCACCATCTTCTCGAGCATCTTCGGGATCGTGATCGGTGTCGCCCAGGGCTACCTCGGCGGCCGGTTCGACTACCTGGTGGGTCGCTTCTCCGACCTGCTGCTCGGTCTGCCGACCCAGCTCTTCTTCATCGCGTTCACCCCGATCGTGCTGATCTGGTTCGTCCCGATCGACCGTGAGACCCCGGTCTACATGCGGGTCATCGCCATCGTGCTGGTGCAGACCTTCCTCGGCTGGATGGGCACCGCGCGCCTGCTGCGCGGCCTGTCGCTGAGCCTGCGCGAGCGTGAGTACGTCGAGGCCGCCAAGATCTCCGGTGCCTCCTCCTGGCGCATCATCTTCAAGGAGCTGATGCCCAACCTCGCGACCACGATCCTGGTCCAGGTCACCCTGATGCTGCCGGCCATGGTCACCGCGGAGGCAGGCCTGTCCTTCCTCGGCGTCGGCATGGTCTCGCCCACGCCGGACTGGGGCCTGATGTTCCTGGACGCGTCCTCCTACTACCGGGACGACCTGACCTACCTGATGGTCCCCGGTATCTCGCTGATGATCTTCGCTATCGCGTTCAACCTGTTCGGCGACTCGGTGCGTGACGCACTGGACCCGAAGACCATCCGCTAGTCGCCCCACCTGCTGTTCCACCCGTAGTACAGCTCCCCCCAGCACCGGCCACCCCGGGGCAGTGCAGCCCCGCCGGTCCGCAGCTGGCCAGACAGAACATGACCAGTGACAGGTAGGAACCAATGAGACTTCGCAAGGCAGCACTCGTGCCGGCGCTCGTGGCGGTCAGCGCCCTCTCGCTGACCGCTTGCGGTGGGGGCGGCAAGGCCTCGACCGACAACAGCAAGAAGAGTGGCGCCTCCTCGGCGGTCGCCAACTTCGGCATCGGCACCAAGGCCGACTCGACCGGGCCGGCCAAGGACGTTCCGGGTGCCAAGTCCGGCGGTGTCGCCCACGACATCGAGGCCAGCGGCTTCGACTACCTGGACCCGAGCCAGCAGTACGTCAACCAGTACCAGGCCGTCGGCATGCTCTACAGCCGCCAGCTGACGAACTACAAGACCGACCCGGTCAGCGGCAAGACCATCCTGGTCGGCGACCTGGCGACCGACACCGGTAACACCACCGATGGCGGCAAGACCTGGACCTGGACCCTCAAGGACGGCCTGAAGTTCGAGGACGGCACGCCGATCACCTCGAAGGACGTCAAGTACGCGGTCGAGCGCCTCTACGCCGACTACCAGACCCAGGGCGCCACCTACTTCCCGATCTGGCTGTCGGGCGACGACTACCGCAAGGTCTACAAGGGCCCGGACGCCGGCGACCTCGGTGACGACGTCATCGGCACCCCGGACGACAAGACCATCGTCTTCCACTTCAAGGACGTCCACACGGACGCCCCGTACGCCGCGGCGATGCCCGACATCACCGCGATCGAGAAGTCGAAGGACGACAAGGACAAGTACAACAACCACCCGGTCTCGATCGGCCCCTACAAGATCAAGTCGTACGAGCCGGACAAGTCCCTCGTCCTCGTCAAGAACGAGAACTGGGACCCGAAGAGCGACGCGATCCGCCACCAGTACGTGGACGAGTGGGACTTCGAGCTGGGTGTCCAGAACCCGCAGCTGACCCAGCGCCTGGTCGGTGGCGCGGGTGACGACAAGAACGCGCTCACCCTGGTGACCAACGCGGACGCGTCCCTGATCAAGACGATCCAGGACGACCCGTCGATGGCCTCGCGGACCATCAGCCAGTTCCAGCCGTTCGTCGACACCTTCGACATCAACAACACCCGCGTGACGGACCTCAACGTCCGCAAGGCGCTGGCCAAGGCCTTCCCGGCCGCCGCCGTGCAGAAGCAGCTGGGTGGCGCCACCACCGGCGACATCGCGGGCAACCTGGTCAGCCCGACCATCGCGGGCTGGAAGGACAGCGACCCGCTGGGCCTCAAGGCCAACCCGAACGGTGACCCGACCGCGGCCAAGAAGATCCTGACGGACGCGAACAAGCTGAACTACCCGATCGTCCTGGCCTACGCCAACACCCCGCGCTGGCAGAAGGTCTCGGCCACCGTCGTGGACGCGCTGAACCAGGCCGGTTTCCAGGCCAGCCGCAAGGAGATCGACCCGACCTCCTACTACACCCAGATCGGCAAGGTCGACAACGGCTTCGACCTGTACCGCACCGGCTGGGGCGCTGACTGGCCGTCCGGCGACTCGGTCCTCCCGCCGACCCTGGGCTCCAACCAGGTCGTCAACGGTGGCACCAACTACTCGCACTACAAGAACCCGGCCATGGACGCCGAGATGGACCGGATCGCCAAGATCCAGGACCAGGCCCAGGCCGCTGACGAGTGGATGAAGCTCGCCGACAAGATCCTGGCGACCGACGTGCCGAAGATCCCGGCCACGTACGACAAGTTCTTCCAGGTCTACGGCGCCGGCCTCGGCGGTGTGGCCTACAACCAGGTCCTCGGCAGCATCGACGTGTCGAGCGTCTACATCAAGTAAGCACCGGAACCGGAGTCGGCCTCCGGCCGACTCCCCCGGGCGGGGCCACCCAGCAGCTGCTGGGTGGCCCTGCCCGGGCCACGTGCCGACCCCCTTGCAATCCAAGGGGTCGCACTCTCCACGACGTGGCCGCCGCTGGCGCCCTCACTCGGAAGAGCCCATCCCATGCTCCGATTTCTCATCCGCCGGGCGCTCGGCGCGTTCGTCATCATCTTCCTGCTGGTTGCGCTGACCTTCTTCGCGTTCCACAGCAGCGGAAACAACCCGGCACAAATGAACTGCCCCAAGGGCTGCACCCCGCAGCTGCTGGCCCAGATCACGCACAACATGCACCTGGACCGGTCCCTCGGCCAGCAGTTCTGGGACTACATCACGGGCCTGTTCGTCGGTCAGGACATGGGCACCGTCGGCCACTGCGCCGCCCCGTGCCTGGGCTACTCCTACGCCGGCCAGGCGTTCGTGTGGGACCGCATCGCGGCCAACTACCCCGCCACCTTCGTGCTGGCCGTCGGTGGCGCGATCTGCTTCCTGAGCATCGGCGTGGGCCTGGGCATGATCTCGGCGTGGAAGCAGGGCTCGCTCCTCGACCGGGTCTCCAGTTCCATCTCGCTGGTCGGCCAGTCGACGCAGATCTTCTTCATCGGCCCGCTGGCCATGGCGCTCTTCGTCTACAACCTCAAGTGGCTGGACCGCCCCGAGTACGTGCCGATCACCCAGGACCCCTGGGGCTGCTTCATGGGCATGATCCTCCCGTGGCTGGTCATGTCGGTCATCTTCTGGTCCAACTACACCCGCCAGGTCCGCTCGCTGATGCTGGAGCAGCTCTCCGAGGACCACATCCGGGCGGCCCGGGCCAAGGGCATGTCGAACCGCTACGTCTGGTGGCGCTACGCGCTGCGCGGCGCGATGGCCCCGATCATCACCATCTTCGGTATCGACCTGGGCGCCGTCTTCTCCGGCGCGATCATCACCGAGGTGACCTTCTCCATCCACGGCCTCGGCTTCCTGGCCGTCAAGTCGGTCAACCAGGCCGACCTCTACCTGGAGCTGGGCGTGCTGCTCTTCAGCTCCGCCGCGATCCTGCTCTTCAACATCATCGTCGACGCCGCCTACGCCCTCCTCGACCCCCGGGTCCGGCTGGGATGAGCACCTTCGCATCCGTGACCGCCCCGCTCCGCCCCGCTCCCGAGGAGATCCGACCGTGAGCACCCTGACCCAGTCCGAGTCCGCGACCGCACCCCAGGCCGGCGCCGCCTTCCTCTCGGTCCGCGACCTGCAGGTCCGCTTCCGCACCGAGGACGGCATCGTCAAGGCCGTCAACAACCTCACCTTCGACCTCGAGAAGGGCAAGACCCTCGGGATCGTCGGCGAGTCGGGCTCCGGCAAGTCGGTGTCCAACCTCGCGGTGATGGGGCTGCACAACCCGCGCAACACCACCATCGAGGGCTCCATCAACCTGGACGGCCAGGACCTGCTCGCGGCTTCCCAGAAGGACATGGAGAAGCTGCGCGGCAACAAGATGGCGATGATCTTCCAGGACGCGCTGGCCGCGCTGTCGCCGTACTACACGATCGGCCGACAGATCGCCGAGCCGTTCATGAAGCACACCGGCGCCAGCAAGCGCGAGGCCCGCGCCCGGGCGATCGAGATGCTGCGCCGGGTGGGCATCCCGCAGCCGCAGACCCGGGTCGACGACTTCCCGCACCAGTTCTCCGGCGGTATGCGCCAGCGCGCCATGATCGCCATGGCCCTGGTCTGCGACCCCGACCTGCTGATCGCCGACGAGCCGACCACCGCGCTGGACGTGACGGTGCAGGCGCAGATCGTCGACCTGCTCAAGGACCTCCAGCAGGAGTCCGGCACCTCGATCATCTTCATCACCCACGACCTCGGGGTGATCCGCGAGATCGCCGACGACGTGCTGGTGATGTACGCCGGCCGGGCGGTCGAGCGCGGCACCATGCGCGAGGTGCTGAAGCGCTCCCAGCACCCGTACGGCTGGGGCCTGCTCAGCTCGATCCCGCGGATCAACGCCTCGGTGGACGTGCCGCTGGAGCCCATCCCGGGCACCCCGCCGTCCCTGCTGAACCCGCCGGCCGGCTGCGCGTTCAACCCCCGCTGCGCGTACAAGGAGCTGGTGACCGGCGACCGCTGCACCACCGAGCGCCCGCCGCTGGCGATGGCCAACGGCCACCTGTCGGCCTGTCACCTCACCCCCGCGCAGAAGCAGTCCATCCTCACCGAGCAGATCCTGCCCCGGCTGAGCAGCTGAGCCTCGGTTAAGGAGCCAAGGAAATCCCATGAGCGCAGAGCAGACGCTGAGCAAGTCGCAGGGCCCCGCCACCACCCCGGGCCAGGTCCTGCTGGAGGTCGACGGCCTCACCAAGCACTTCCCGGTGATGGGCGGCTTCCCGTTCAAGCGCCAGGTCGGCGCGGTCCAGGCGGTGGACAACGTCAGCTTCACCGTGTCCGCGGGCGAGAGCCTGGGCCTGGTGGGCGAGTCGGGCTGCGGCAAGTCGACCACCGGTCGCCTGGTCACCCGGCTGTACGAGCCCACCGCAGGCTCGATCAGGTACAACGGCCTGGACATCTCGCACGCCGGCCGCAAGGAACTGGCGCCGATCCGGTCCGAGATCCAGATGATCTTCCAGGACCCGTACTCCTCGCTGAACCCGCGGCACACCGTCGGCACCATCATCACCAACCCGATGGAGATCAACGGGATCAACCCGCCCGGCGGCCGCGACGCCCGGGCCAAGGAGCTCCTGGAGATCGTCGGCCTCAACCCGGAGCACTTCAACCGCTTCCCGCACGAGTTCTCCGGCGGTCAGCGGCAGCGCATCGGTGTCGCCCGCGCGCTCTCGCTCAACCCGAAGCTGATCGTGGCCGACGAGCCGGTCTCCGCGCTCGACGTGTCGATCCAGGCCCAGGTGGTCAACCTGCTGCAGGAGCTGCAGCGGGAGATGGGCATCGCCTTCGTCTTCATCGCGCACGACCTGTCGATCGTGCGGCACTTCTCGCAGCGCGTCGCGGTGATGTACCTGGGCAAGATCGTCGAGATCGCCGACCGCGACTCGCTCTACAACCGCCCGCGCCACCCGTACACCCACGCACTGCTCTCGGCCGCGCCGGACGCCGACCCGGACAACGCCTCGCAGGAGCGGATCCGGCTCACCGGTGACGTCCCGTCGCCGCTCAACCCGCCCTCCGGCTGCCGGTTCCGCACCCGCTGCTGGAAGGCCACCGAGAAGTGCGCCACCGAGGAGCCGCCGCTGATCCAGCTCAGCAGCAGCGCCCCGGGCCACCTGACGGCCTGCCACTACCCCGAGGACGGCATCACCCCCGCCGCCCGCAAGGCCGCGGCGGACGCGCTGCCCGAGCCGCGCGACGCCCAGGACTGAGCCCTGGTCCGCGCCACCGGTGTGGCCCCCCTCCTTCGGGAGGGGGGCCACACCGCTTTCACCGCCGGCTACTGCGGGGTCCCCGTCTCGCCGCCCTCGTTTTCCTGCCGCTCGGCGGTGCTGGGTCCGATCTCGCGCTCCGGCGTGCTGGGGCCGACCTCGCGCTCCGCGGCTCTGGGTCCGATCTCGCGCTCCGCCGCACTGAGTTCGATCTCGCGCTCCGCCGCACTGAGTTCGATCTCGCGCTCCGCCGCGAAGTGACAAGCCGAGTCGTGCACCGCCAGGCCGGTCAGCCAGGCCGGGCGGGCCAGCAGCGGCTCCTCGACGGCACAGCGGTCCTGGGCCTTCCAGCAGCGGGTGCGGAACCGGCAGCCGGAGGGCGGGTTGGCCGGGGAGGGGACGTCGCCGGTGAGCACGATCCGGTCCCGCCGCTCGCGCGCGGTCGGGTCGGGCACCGGGACGGCGGAGAGCAGCGCCTGGGTGTACGGGTGGGTCGCGTGGTCGTAGATCTCCGCGTCGCTGCCCAGCTCGACCATCTTGCCCAGGTACATCACCCCGACCCGGTCGGAGATGTGCCGCACGATCGACAGGTCGTGCGCGATGAACATGTAGGACAGGTCGAACTCGCCCTGCAACTGCTCCAGCAGGTTGATCACCTGGGCCTGCACCGAGACGTCCAGCGCGGAGACCGGCTCGTCGCAGATGATCACCTCGGGCTTGAGCGCGAGCCCGCGGGCGATGCCGATCCGCTGGCGCTGGCCGCCGGAGAACTGGTGCGGGTAGCGGTTGATGTACTCGGGGTTGAGCCCGACCACGTCCAGCAGGTCCTGCACCGCCGTCTTCCGCTGCCCCTTGGGGGCCACCTCGGGGTGGATCTCGTAGGGCTCGCCGATGATGTCACCGACCGTCATCCGCGGGTTGAGCGAGGTGTACGGGTCCTGGAAGACCATCTGGATGTTGCGCCGCACCGCCTTGAGCGCCGAGCCGCGCAGCCCGGAGATCTCCTCCCCCTTGTACTTCACCGAGCCGGCGGTGGCCGGCTCCAGGTTCATCAGCACCTTGGCCAGCGTGGACTTGCCGCAGCCCGACTCGCCGACGATGCCCAGGGTCTCCCCCTTCACCAGGTCGAAGGAGACCCCGTCCACCGCCTTGACCGCGCCGACCTGCCGCTTGAAGAGCACGCCCCTGGTCAGCGGGAAGTGCTTGACCAGGTCCCGCACCTGGAGGATCGGCTCGCCGCAGGACACCGGCTGGGCGAAGGCCGCCTCCTCCGGCTGAGCGGCACCGAGCGCGGTCGCGCCGTCAGTCGTCACGGAGCGTCTCCTTCCAGAAGTGGCAGGCACTGGCCCGACCCAGGACCGGCTCGCCGTCGTCGGCGACCACCTGGGTCAGCGGCGGGTCGGTCCGCCGGCAGATGTCCTGCGCCCGGGGGCAGCGCGGGTTGAACGGGCAGCCCGGCGGGATCCGCAGCAGGTTGGGCGGCAGCCCCTTGATCGCGAAGAGCTCCTGGCCCTTCTGGTCCAGCCGCGGGATCGAGTCCAGCAGGCCGCGGGTGTACGGGTGCGCGGGCGCCGCGTACAGGTCGTGCACCGGCGCGGTCTCGACGATCTGGCCGGCGTACATCACCGCGATCTTGTCGGCCACGTCGGCCACCACGCCGAGGTCGTGGGTGATCAGGATCAGGCCCATGTGGTACTCGGCCTGCAGCTCCGCCAGCAGGTCCATCACCTGGGCCTGCACGGTGACGTCCAGCGCGGTGGTGGGCTCGTCCGCGATGATCAGGTCGGGCTCGAGCGCCAGCGCCATGGCGATCATGATGCGCTGGCGCATGCCGCCGGAGAACTGGTGCGGGTAGTCGTTCACCCGCTGTGCGGCGGCCGGGATCCGCACCCGGTCCATCAGCTCGACCGCCTTGGCCTTGGCGTCCTTGTGCGAGGCGCCGCGGTGCGCCCGGAACATCTCGCCCAGCTGGTAGCCCACGCTGAGCACCGGGTTGAGCGAGGAGAGCGCGTCCTGGAAGATCATCGCGATCTTCTGGCCGCGGATCTTCCGGCGGGCGTCCTTGCCCATGGTGAGCATGTCCTCACCCTTGAACAGGATCTGCCCCTTGGGGATCCGGGCCGGGGGCATGTCCAGGATGCCCATGATCGCCTGGGCGGTGACGGACTTGCCGGATCCGGACTCGCCCAGGACGGCGAGCGTCTCCCCCGCGCTGACGCGGTAGTTGACCCCGTTGACGGCCTTGGCGACCCCGTCCCGGGTGACGAACTCCACGTGCAGGTCGCGGACGTCCAGCAAGGGCATGCCGACGATGGTGGTCATGACGCGCGGCCCCTCTCAGCGCAGCTTCGGATCGAGGGCGTCGCGCACCGCGTCGCCGAGCATGATGAACGCCAGCACCGTGATCGACAGCGCGGCGGCCGGGAAGAACAGCGCGTACGGCGCGGTCCGGATCACGTTCTGGGCCGAGGAGATGTCGATCCCCCAGGAGATGGTCGGGTCCTGCAGGCCGATGCCCAGGTAGCTCAGGGTGGCCTCGGCCGCGATGTACCCGCCGAGCGCGATGGTGGCGACCACGATCACCGGTGCCACCGCGTTGGGCAGGATGTGCCGGAACATGATCCGCCGGGTGCCGGCGCCCAGCGCCCTGGCCGCGGTCACGTAGTCGGCCTGCTTCACCGTCAGCACCGCGCCGCGCATCACGCGGGCGATCTGGGTCCAGCCGAGGAAGGCCAGCGCGAAGACCACGCTCCAGACGGTGCGGTGGGTGAAGGCGTTGAGGATCACCAGGGCGCCCAGCAGCAGCGGGATGCCGAAGAAGATGTCCACCAGCCGGGAGATGAGCGCGTCCACCCAGCCGCCGAAGTAGCCGGCCACCATGCCGGCCAGCCCGCCGGTGATCGCCACCGCCAGCGTGACGCAGATGCCGACGGTGATGGAGGCCCGGGCCCCGTACAGCACCCGGGCGTAGATCGAGCGGCCCTGGCCGTCGTAGCCGAACCAGCCCGCCCCGAAGAAGTCGGTCCAGTTCGGCTTCTTCAGGTAGTTGTTGACCAGGTCGGCGTGGCGCGGATCGGCGTCGGTGAACAGGCCGGGGAAGATCGCGATGATCACCAGCAGCACGATCAGCACCGCCGAGACGAGGAAGATCGGCCGCCGCCGCAGATCCCGCCAGGCGTCCTGCCACAGACTGCGGGCCTCTTCCCGCTTCTCCGGCCTGGTCTCCAGCAGCTGGTCCTGCTCGACCGCCATGCCCTGGTTGCCGGCGTAGTCCAGCGCGTGCGTGTCCGGCAACCGGGTGTGGGTCGGATTCTCCGGGTCGAAGGGATCAGGCATACCGGATCCTCGGGTCCAGGACCGCGTAGAGCAGGTCGACGACGAGGGAGGCGACCAGGTAGACGATCACCAGCACGGTGACCACGCCGACCACGGTCGGTCCCTCCTTGTGGCGGATCGCCTGGTAGAGCAAGTTGCCGACCCCCTTCACGTTGAAGATGCCCTCCGTGACGATCGCCCCGCCCATCAGGGCGCCGAGGTCGGTGCCGAGGAAGGTGACGACCGGGATCAGCGAGTTGCGCAGCAGGTGACGGGAGATCACGGTGCGCTGCGGCAGCCCCTTGGCGACCGCGGTGCGCATGTAGTCCGCGCGCCGGTTCTCGCCGATCGAGGTCCGGGTCAGCCGGGTCACGAAGGCCAGTGAGAGCGAGCCGAGCACCAGTCCCGGCAGGATCAGTTGGCTGATGTCGTTGGAGTTCTGGACGGTGGGTGTCACCCAGCCCAGGTTGACGCCGACGACCTGCTGGGCCACGTTGGCCAGCACGAAGACCGGGATCGAGATCACGATCAGGGTGCCGATCAGCACCAGGGTGTCCAGCAGGCTGCCCCGCTTGAGGCCGGAGAGCAGGCCGAGCGGGATCCCGACGAAGATCTCGAAGGCGAAGGCCACCAGGGCCAGCCGGATCGTCACCGGGAAGGCATCGCCCATCAGGGCGGCGACCGAACGCCCGGTGAAGCTGGTGCCGAAGTTGCCCTGCAGCAGGTTCCACATGTAGTGCAGGTACTGCTTCCACAGCGGCTGGTCGAGGTAGTACAGGTGCCGCAGCTGGGCCACCTGAGCCGGGTCCGCGGCCTTGTCGCCGAAGAGCGCGGCGATCGGGTCCCCCGGCAGGGTGTAGACCATCAGGAAGATCAGCAGGGTGGCCCCGATGAAGACCGGGATCATCTGCAGGATCCGCCGGAGCACGTAGGTGCCCATCGCTCCTCCGTCCTAACGGGTTCGGGCTGGACGAGGTCCAGTGGCGGGGCCCCGCCCTCCGCTCGGGAGGGCGGGGCCGGCTGGCGTGGGCTCAGCCCTTGACCTGGACGGCGGTCCACACCGGGTTGCCGAACGAGTCGAAGGACACGTTCTGCACCTTGGTCGAGAAGCCCGAGTTGGTCCGGTAGTACCAGAGCGGGATCTGCGGCATGTCCTGCGCCAGCACGCCCTCGGCCTGCTGGTAGCCGGTCTCCGAGTCCTGGACGGTGGCCGCCTCGTCCGCCTGCTTGGCGAGTTGGTCGAACTGCGGGCTGCTGTAGCCGGTGTCGTTGGAGGAGGCACCGGTGCGGTAGACCTGGGCCAGGAAGTTGGCGTTCAGCGGGTAGTCCTGCACCCAGCCGGTGCGGAACGCGCCGTCGATCTGGTGGCCGGTGATCGCCGCCCGGGCGGTCTTGAAGTCCGGCTTGGGGTCGCCGACGCAGTTCACCCCGAGGTTCTGCCGGATGTTGTTGCAGACCGCGTCGACCCACTCCTTGTGGCCGCCGTCCGCGTTGTAAGTGATCTTCAGCGAGTTGCCGGGGACCCCGCCGCCCTCCTGGAGCAGCGTCTTGGCCTGGGCCACGTCCAGCTTGCAGGCGGTGCAGGTGCCGGACTTGTAGCCGGCCACGCCCTCGGCCACGAAGGCGGTGGCGGACTTGCGCGAGCCCTGCAGCACCGTCTTGGTGATGGTGTCGCGGTCGATCGCCATCGAGAGCGCCTGGCGGACCTTGTTCAGGTTCGCGCCCGACCAGTCCGGCTGGTAGAGCGTGAAGCCGATCGACTGGATCGCGCCCTGCGGGGAGTCGATCGCCCGCGAGCCCAGGTCGGTCTTGTAGCTGGCCAGCGCGGACGGCGGCACCTGGTCCATCACGTCGAGGTTGTTGGACTGCAGGTCGGCGTAGGCGGCCTCGGAGGTGGTGTACGCCTTGAAGACCACGCCGCCGTTCTTCGGCTTGTCCACGCCCTGGTAGTTCGGGTATGCCTTGGTGACGATCTGCGAGTTGTGGTCCCAGCTGACGAACTGGTAGGGACCGTTGCCGATCGGCTTCTGCCCGTACCCGGCCGGGTCGTTGAAGAACCCGTCCGGCAGCGGCGAGAAGGCCGGGTAGCCGAGCTTGTACTCGAAGTACGAGACCTTGTTGGCCAGCTTGATGGTGAAGTGCGTGTCGTCCTGCACCGTCAGACCGGACATCTGGCCCGTGGCCGGGTTGCCGGACTTCGGGTGGACGTCGGCGTAGCCCTGGATGTCGCTGAACCAGTCGGAGTTGATCTGGTTGTTCTTGACGTTGGCGCCCCAGTTCCAGGCGTCGACGAAGTTCTTGGCCTTGACCGGGGTACCGTCGTGGAAGGTCCAACCGGACTTCAGCGTGACGGTGAAGGTCTGCGAGTCGCTGGTGTCGATCTTCTCGGCCACCTGCATCCGGATCTGGCTGTTGCTGGGGTCGTAGTCGACCAGCCCGCGGAACAGGTTCTGGATCACCCGGCCGCCGTTCACCTCGTTGGCGTTGGCCGGCTGCAACGGGTTCTGCGGCTCGCCGCTCTGGTAGGTGAAGGTCGCGTTGGCGTTGGAACTGCTGCTGCCGCTGCTGCTACTGCTGCAACCGCTGGCCACCAGGGCGACTGCCGTCGCGCTGACCAGGACCCAACGAACGCGAGTGGCTCCAGGCATGGAGGTCCCTCCTCAAGGGGGTGTGTGTCGCATCACACCCCATTCGAAGGGAGCTGCCACGGCGGCGCACCCGTAGCAGGGCCACTCGGGCACGCGGTGCCGCCGAACGGGTGGCCGCGCTCACCTGCCCGGCCGAGCGCCCGACGGACCGTCAGCGGAAAAGCCGTCAGCCGACTCCCCCGCTGCGGGGGAGCCGGCTGACGGTGGGACAGCGCCGGGGCGGATCAGGCCTTCTTGGACCGGGAGGCGGTGCGGCCGCGGTCCTTCTGGTCCAGCACCACCTTGCGGATGCGCACGGTCTCCGGGGTCACCTCGATGCACTCGTCCTCGCGGCAGAACTCCAGCGACTGCTCCAGCGAGAGCTTGCGCGGCGGCACGATGGACTCGGTCACGTCCGCGTTGGAGGAGCGCATGTTGGTGAGCTTCTTCTCCTTCGTGATGTTGACGTCCATGTCGTCGGCGCGCGAGTTCTCGCCGACGATCATGCCCTCGTAGACCTCGGTGCCCGGGTCGGTGAACAGGACGCCGCGCTCCTGCAGGTTGGTCATCGCGAAGGCGGTCACCACACCGGCGCGGTCGGCCACCAGCGAGCCGTTGTTGCGGGTCACCAGGTTGCCGAACCACGGCTCGTGGCCCTCGTGGATCGAGTGCGCGATGCCGGTGCCGCGGGTGCTGGTGAGGAACTCGGTGCGGAACCCGATCAGGCCGCGGGACGGCACCACGAACTCCATCCGGACCCAGCCCGAACCGTGGTTGGACATGTTGTCCATCCGGCCCTTGCGCACGCCCATCAGCTGGGTGACGGCGCCCATGTGCTCCTCGGGCACGTCCACCGTGAGGCGCTCGACCGGCTCGTGGATCTTGCCGTTGACCTCCTTGGTGACCACCTGCGGCTTGCCGACGGTCAGCTCGAAGCCCTCGCGGCGCATGGTCTCGATCAGGATGGCCAGCGCCAGCTCACCGCGGCCCTGCACCTCCCAGGTGTCCGGGCGCTCGGTTTCCAGCACGCGCAGCGACACGTTGCCGACCAGCTCGCGGTCCAGGCGGTCCTTCACCTGGCGGGCCGTCACCTTGCGGTCCACCTTGCCAGCGGACTTGGCGTCCGCGCCCTTGCCGGAGCCGCCCTTGCCGACCAGCGGCGAGGTGTTGGTGCCGATGGTCATCGAGATGGCCGGCTCGTCCACCGTGATCAGCGGCAGCGCGATCGGGTTCTCCGGGTCGGCCAGGGTCTCGCCGATCATGATGTCGGAGATGCCGGCGACGGCGCAGATGTCGCCCGGGCCGGCCACCTCGGCCGGCTTGCGGGTGAGCGCCTCGGTCATCAGCAGCTCGCTGATCCGCACGCTCTGGATCGAGCCGTCGCGCTTGATCCAGGCCACCGTCTGGCCCTTGCGCAGCTCGCCCTGCTCGACCCGCAGCAGCGCGATGCGGCCGAGGAAGTTGTCCGCGTCCAGGTTGGTGACGTGCGCCTGCAGCGGGGCGGCCTCGTCGAACTCGGGGGCCGGGACGTGCTCCAGGATGGTGGAGAAGAACGGCTCCAGGTTCTCGCTGTCGGCCGGCACGGTGCCGTTCTCCGGCTTGGTCAGCGAGGCGACGCCGTCCCGGGCGCACGCGTAGACGATGGGGAACTCGATCTGGTCCTCGTCCGCGTCCAGGTCCAGGAACAGGTCGTAGGTCTCGTTGATGACCTCGTCGATCCGGGCGTCCGGGCGGTCGGTCTTGTTGATGCACAGGATGACCGGGAGCTTGGCGGTGAGCGCCTTGCGCAGCACGAAGCGGGTCTGCGGCAGCGGGCCCTCGGAGGCGTCGACCAGCAGCACGACCGCGTCGACCATGGACAGGCCGCGCTCGACCTCGCCACCGAAGTCGGCGTGGCCGGGGGTGTCGATGATGTTGATGGTGATCGGCTCGCCACCATCCTTGGGGTGGTACTTGACCGCGGTGTTCTTCGCGAGAATGGTGATGCCCTTCTCGCGCTCCAGGTCGTTCGAGTCCATCATGCGGTCGTCGAGCTGCTGGTGAGCCGCGAAGGCACCAGCCTGCTTGAGCATCGCGTCGACCAGGGTCGTCTTGCCGTGGTCGACGTGGGCGACGATGGCGACATTGCGGATGTCAGTGCGCGTGGACATGCGGAGCGGAGTCTCCCGGAGTCGTGAGTTGCGGCGCCCCGGCCTGTCCCGGTCCACCCGCCGGGCTTACCATGCCACGGCTTGTCCTATGGTACGTGGCCGCCGGGGCGGACCGCTCGGCGGACTGACCGGGCTCAGCGCTCGAAGCCCAGGTCCTGGTAGCGCGGCCAGCCGAAACCGTAGGCGCCGGCCCCCTCCACGCCGGTCCGCACCGCCACCAGATCGGGCCGCTGGAAGAGCGGCACCGAGTGTCCCAGCTCCCACAACCGGCTGTCGGCCTGCTGGAGCAGCGCGGTCCGCCGGGCCGGGTCAGCCTCGGCGGCGGCCCGGTCGAAGAGCTGGTCGATCTCGTCCGTCCCGCTGCCCGCGTAGTTGAGCCCCGCCACCGGTTTGCCGTCCGCCTCCGGGCGCGGCTTGGCGTACAGCGGGCGCTCGTCCACCGCGGGGAAGGCGGTGGCCGGCCAGGAGAAGAGCGCCAGGTCCCAGTCGCCGACCGCCAGGTGGTCGTGGACGAAGCCGGCCGCCGGCACCGCCTGCGCCTTGACGGTGACGCCGCGCCCGGCCAGCTGGGCGGTGAGCGCCTCGGCGGTGCGCCGGGCGGTGGCGGAGTCGTCCGGGTAGACCAGCGACAGGTCCAGGTGCAGCTCCCGGGCGGTGCCGGCGAGGGCGGCGCTGTTGTCCCGGTAGCCGTCCTGGTCGGCCATCAGCAGGTGGTTGCCGAGCGGGGCGGCGGGCAGGCCGAGCGGGGTCAGGGCGGCGGCGGCCAGCTTGCCGCGGTCCACCGCGGCGGCCACCGCGCGGCGCACCGCGGCGTCGGCCAGCGGGCCGCGGGCGCCGTTCAGGGTCAGCTGGGTGAAGGCGGGGGCGGCGGCCCGGTGCAGGGTGATGCCGGGCAGCGCCTCGGCCCGCTTGAGGGTCTGGACCGAGGAGTCCAGCGCGTCGGCGGACTTGGCCAGCGGCGGGTGGTCCACCGTGCCCTCCAGCGCGGCCACGTCCAGCTGGCCGTGCTCCAGGGCGTCCAGTCGGTCGGGGGTGGTCAGGAAGTCGATCCCGTCGACTTTCGGTGCATCGCCCCACCAGTGCGGATTGCGCACCAGGGAGGCCCGCCCGGCCTTGCTGTCCAGGCTCTTCACCGCCAGCGGGCCCGCGCTGAGCCCGGTGAGCAGGCCCGGCGCCCCCGCGGCCGGGTAGAGCGGGGAGAACAGCTCCTGCCACTGCGGGTACGCCTGCCGGAACACCACCTTCACCTGCTGCGGGTCCGCCCCCTGGGCCACCGACTCGATCGCTCCGTAGCCGGGCTGGACCGCGCACAGCGCCCTCCACTGCGCGGTGAAGTCGGCCGCGGACAGCGGGGTGCCGTCGCTCCACCGCGCCTTGGGGTTCAGCCGGTAGGTCACCGTGCGGTCCGCCGCCTCGGCCCCCGCCAGGAAGTCCGGGTCGGCGACCGGCCTGGCGTGCTCGTCCAGCCGGTACAGGCTGGGCAGCACCGCATGCGCCAGCAGCGCGGTGTCCGCGGTGGCGTCGGCCGCGTAGACGTCCAGCGCGGCCGGCACCTGGTCCACCGCCCAGCGCAGCGTGCCGCCCTCGCGCAGGGCGGCACGGTCGACGCGGGTCAGGTCGGAGGCGGCCCGGCTGCTGGGCTGCGAGGGGGCCGGCCCGTCGGAGCAGGCCGAGAGCGCGGAGGCCAGCAGCACGGCGGCGAGCAGTCGCTTCATGAGTCCCACTCAACTCCGCGTCCGGACCGAAGAGCTGACGGCACGACAGGCGGACACTCCATCGGCGCAACGCGGTCCGGTCAGAACCCTTCCCAGTGGATGTGATCAACGTCACACTTTCGGGATGGCCACAACGACCAAGCGCGCTGCGATCCCCGACCGCACCCTGCGCACCGACCGCTGGTGGCTGCCCCAGCTCGGCACCGCGGTCGGCCTGCTGCTCTTCATCGGCTACTCCACCTGGCGCGCCTTCGAGGGCGCCCACTACTACGCCGCGCCCTACGTCTCGCCGTTCTACTCGCCGTGCCTGGCCGCGAGCTGCGTGCCGATGCGCGGCGGCGCCGACTGGGCGCTGGTCGGCGACTGGTGGCGGCTCTCGCCCGCCCTGCTGGTGCTGGTCTTCCCGCTCGGGTTCCGGCTGACCTGCTACTACTACCGCAAGGCCTACTACCGCTCGTTCTGGGCCTCGCCGCCCGGCTGCGCGGTGGCCGAGCCGCACGCCAGGTACACCGGTGAGACCCGGTTCCCGCTGGTGCTGCAGAACCTGCACCGCTACTTCTTCTACCTGGCCGTACCGGTCGCCGCGGTGCTCAGCTACGACGCCGCGCTGGGCTTTCGCGACGGCGCCGGGCACTGGGGGCACGCCGGCCTGGGCACCCTGGTGCTGCTCGCCAACGTGGTGCTGATCTGGGCCTACACGCTGTCCTGCCACTCCTGCCGGCACGTGCTGGGCGGGCGGCTGCGGCACTTCTCCAAGCACCCGGTGCGCTACCGGGGCTGGCTGCTGGTCGGCCGGCTGAACGCCCGCCACATGCAGCTGGCCTGGGCCTCGCTGCTCTCGGTGGGACTGGCCGACCTGTACGTCTACCTGGTCGCGTCGGGTGCCTTCGCCGACCCGAAGTTCTTCTGACAGGAGGCACCTCACCATGAAAGGCGATCGCGTGGACGAGTACGACGTCGTGGTGGTCGGCGCCGGCGGGGCCGGGCTGCGGGCCGCGATCGAGGCGCGCGAGCGCGGGCAGCGGGTCGCGGTGATCTGCAAGTCGCTGTTCGGCAAGGCGCACACCGTGATGGCCGAGGGCGGCATCGCGGCCTCGATGGGCAATGTGAACAGCGGCGACAACTGGCAGGTGCACTTCCGCGACACCATGCGCGGCGGGAAGTTCCTCAACCACTGGCGAATGGCGGAACTGCACGCCAAGGAGGCGCCGGAACGGGTCTGGGAACTGGAGTCCTGGGGGGCGCTGTTCGACCGCACCGCGGACGGCCGGATCTCCCAGCGCAACTTCGGCGGCCACCAGTACCCGCGGTTGGCCCACGTGGGCGACCGCACCGGCCTGGAGCTGATTCGCACCCTGCAGCAGCGGGTGGTGGCGCTGCAGCAGGAGGATTTCCGCCGGACCGGCGATTACGAGTCCGGCTTGAAAATATTTCAGGAATACACGGTGACCCGGATATTGAAGGAGGGTGAACGCGTCGCCGGAATCTTCGGCTACGTGCGCGAGTCCGGCCAGTTCTTCAGCATCGCCGCGCCCGCCGTGGTGCTGGCCACCGGCGGTATCGGCAAGAGCTTCAAGGTGACCTCCAACTCCTGGGAGTACACCGGCGACGGCCACGCGCTGGCGCTGCTGGCCGGCGCCCGGCTGCTCAACATGGAGTTCGTCCAGTTCCACCCGACCGGCATGGTCTGGCCGCCCTCGGTGAAGGGGATCCTGGTCACCGAGTCGGTGCGCGGCGACGGCGGGGTGCTGCGCAACAGCGAGGGCCGCCGGTTCATGTTCGACTACGTGCCCGAGGTGTTCCGCGGCCAGTACGCCGAGACCGAGGCGGAGGCCGACGGCTGGTACACCGACCCCGAGGCCAACCGCCGCCCGCCCGAGCTGCTCCCGCGCGACGAGGTGGCCCGGGCGATCAACGCCGAGGTCAAGGCCGGCCGCGGCACCGCGCACGGCGGGGTCCACCTGGACGTCTCGACCCGGCTGCCGGCCGAGCAGATCGTCCGCCGGCTGCCCTCGATGTACCACCAGTTCAAGGAGCTCGCGGACGTGGACATCACCCGCGAGCCCATGGAGGTCGGCCCGACCTGCCACTACGTGATGGGCGGCATCGAGGTGGACCCGGACACCGCCGCCTGCCCCCTGGTGCCCGGCCTGTTCGCGGCCGGCGAGGTGGCCGGCGGCATGCACGGCTCCAACCGGCTGGGCGGCAACTCGCTCTCCGACCTGCTCGTCTTCGGCCGCCGGGCCGGGCAGTACGCGGCCGAGTACGCGGCCGGCCTGACCGCGCGTCCGGTGGTGGACCAGGCCCAGGAGACCGCGGCCGCCGCCGAGGCGCTGGCCCCCTTCGCGGGCACCGGCGAACACCCGTACGCGCTGCACCAGGAGCTGCAGCAGACCATGAACGACCTGGTCGGCATCATCCGGCGGGCCGGCGAGATGAAGCAGGCGCTGGACCGGCTGGCGGTGCTGCGCAGCCGGGCCGACACCCTGGCGGTGGCCGGCCACCGCCAGTTCAACCCCGGCTGGCACCTGGCCCTGGACCTGCGCAACATGCTGCTGGTCTCGGAGTGCGTGGCCCGGGCCGCGCTGCTGCGCCGGGAGAGCCGCGGGGGGCACACCCGGGAGGACTGGCCGGCCATGGACCGGGACTGGCGGCGGACCAACCTGGTCTGCGCGCTGGACGGCCCGGCGGTCTCGGTCCAGCGGCAGGCCGGCGAACCGGTCCGGGCCGACCTGCTGGCCCTGTTCGACCGGACCGAGTTGGCGAAGTACTTCACCCCCGAGGAGTTGGCCGGCGATGACGGAGCGGCGTGAACTGCGGATCTGGCGCGGCGAGGGCGGCGAGGGCGCGTTCGCCTCGTACCTGGTCGAGGCCGAGGACGGCGAGGTGGTGCTGGACCTGGTGCACCGGCTGCAGGCCACCCAGGCGCCGGACCTGGCGGTGCGGTGGAACTGCAAGGCGGGCAAGTGCGGTTCGTGCAGCGCGGAGGTGAACGGGCGGCCCCGGCTGCTCTGCATGACCCGGCTGTCCGCGCTGCCCCCCGACCAGCCGGTGGTGCTGACCCCGCTGCGGGCCTTTCCCTCGGTCCGCGACCTGGTCACCGACGTCGGCTTCAACTACGCCAAGGCGCGCGAGGTGCCGGCCTTCGTGCCGCCGCCGGGGCTGGCCCCGGGCGAGTACCGGATGCAGCAGGAGGACGTGGCGCGCTCGCAGGAGTTCCGCAAGTGCATCGAGTGCTTCCTGTGCCAGGACACCTGTCACGCGGTCCGCGACCACGAGGAGAACCTGGCCGCCTTCGCCGGGCCCAGGTTCCTGATGCGGGTCGCCGAGCTGGACCTGCACCCGCTGGACGCGGCCGCCGAGACCGGCCTGGACCGGGCCCGGTCCGCCCAGGAGGTGCACGGGCTGGGCTACTGCAACATCACCAAGTGCTGCACCGAGGTCTGTCCCGAGCACATCCGGATCACCGACAACGCGCTCATCCCGCTCAAGGAGCGGGCCGCCGACCGCAAGTACGACCCGCTGGTCTGGCTCGGCGCCAAGATCGGCCTGCGGTCGGGGAAGACCACCCCGTAGGAGGCGTCCGACCCTGCGGGTCAGTGCGCCTAGACGGTCAGCTCGAACCAGACGATCTTGCCGTGCGGGGTGCGCCTGCTCCCCCAGCGCTCGGCCAGCAGCGAGACGAGTTGGAGGCCGCGGCCGCCCTCGTCGGTCTCCTGGGCCCGCCGCTGGCGGGGCTGGGCGTACCCGTCGTCCCAGACCTCGCAGACCACCGTGGTATCGCGCAGCAGGCGCAGCCGGATCTCGCCCTTGCCGTGCCGCAGCGCGTTCGTCACCAGCTCGCTGACCAGCAGCTCGGTGGTGTCCACCAGTTCCTCCAGACCGCGGACCAGCAGCCAGCCGCAGGCCAGCTCGCGGGCCTTGGCCACCGAGGTCGGCTCGGCGGGCAGCCGCCAGTCGCCCACCGCGTCCTCCGGGAAGGCGCGCACCCGGGCCATCAGCAGCGCGATGTCGTCCTCGCCGTGGTGCGGGTCCAGCTCGTTGAGCACCTGGTCGCAGAGCGTCTCCAACACCGAACCACCGTTCTGCAGCGCGGTGCGGAAGGCCAGCAGGCCCTCGTCCAACTGGTGCTTGCGGGACTCCACCAGGCCGTCGGTGTACAGGCCCAGCAGGGCACCGTCCGGCAGGGCCAGCTCGACCTCCTCGAACGGCTCGCCGCCCACGCCCAGCGGCAGGCCCGGCGGCACGTCCAGCATCCGGGCGGGCTCGCCCGGGCTGAGCAGCACCGGCGGCAGGTGGCCGGCGTTGGCGAAGATGCAGCGGCGGGTGACCGCGTCGTAGACCGCGTAGACGCAGGTGGCCAGGTAGACCTCGGCCGCCTCCTCGTCCACCGCGTGGGCCCGGGAGCCGTAGCCGGAGGCCGACCCGTGGCCGGGGTCGCCCAGGCCGCGCGCGATGTCGTCCAGCGCGCCGAGCACCTCGGCCGGCTCCAGGTCCAGCATCGCCAGGGTCCGCACGGCGGTGCGCAGCTGGCCCATCGCCACCGCGGCGCGCAGGCCGCGGCCCATCACGTCGCCGATCACCAGCGCGGTGCGGTGGCCGGGCAGCGGGATCACGTCGAACCAGTCGCCGCCGACCTCGGTGTTGTTGCTGCTCGGGCGGTACCGGCAGGCGATCTCCAGCCCGCTGGCCTCCGGGTTGCCCGGGGGCAGCAGGCTGCGCTGCAGGATCAGCGCGCGCTCGTGCTCGCGCCGGTAGAGCCGGGCGTTGTCCACGCAGACCGCGGCCCGGGCGGCGATCTCCTCGGCGATCGCCACGTCCCGGGCGTCGAACGGCTCGCTGCCGATCGCCCGGGAGAGCTGGACCAGGCCGAGCACGGTGTCCCGGGCCACCAGCGGCACCACCAGGGTGGAGCGCAGCAGCGGGTCCGGACCGGGGTCGGGGATCGCGCTGCGCCCGGTGCGCAGCGCCCGTGCGTGCGGGGAGCGCGGCGGGTAGCACAGGGTGCCGCCGGCCTCGGCGGCGGCCAGGTGCGAGCCGTAGGCCTGCTCGCCGGGCCCGCCGTCGCCGCCGAGCACCGAGGCGGCGCCGCCGACCACGCTGGAGACCGCGACCCGGCGCAGCTCGCCGCTGCCGTCGTAGGCGGTGCCGGCCAGGGAGGGGCCGCTCTCGCCGGAGAGCAGCGCGGAGTAGAGGTCGACCGTCGCCAGGTCGCAGAACTGCGGGACCACCACGTCCAGCAGCTCCTTGGCGGTGGTCTCCAGGTCCAGGGTGGAGCCGATGTGCGCGCTGGCCTCGTTGACCAGGGCGAGGTTGCGGCGCACCCCGGCCGCCTCGCGCTCGGCCACGTGCCGGCTGGTCACGTCGTTGACCTGGCCGGCCACGCCGATCGGGCGCTCGCCCGGGCCGGTCAGCCGGTACAGCGAGATGGCCCAGCGGCGCTCGCCGGTCCGGCCGGGCAGCGCGCTGTTGAACCGCAGGTCCACCACCGGGTCGCCGCTGGACAGCACCTGGCGCAGCGCGGCCTGCAGCCGCTCGGCCTCGGCGGGGGCGAACAGGTCGACCGGGCCGGCCCCGATCAGTTCGGGCTGGGGCAGGCCGACCGCCTCGGCGAAGGCCTGGTTGACCCGCTGCAGCCGCAGCTGCGGGTCGAACAGGAAGAAGCCGCTGGGGGTCTGGCCGAACACCGCCTCGGAGGCGGCCAGGTCGGTCTCGATCCGGCGCAGCTTGCCCAGGTCGACCGCCAGGCACAGGGCGCCCGGGGCGGCCTCGCCCGCGCCGTCGGCCAGGCCGGTGGCGGGCATCAGGTAGACCTCGGCCAGGCCCTCGGTGCCGGTGCGGTCGCGGTAGGGGGCGGTGCCCACCCACTCCTCGCCGGCCAGTGTGCGCTCCAGGCGGGCCCGGCCGCGCTGCCAGTGCTCGCGCGGCACGAAGGTGGTCACCGGGTCGGCGCCGACCGCCTCGGCGGCGGGCAGCGCGAAGAAGTCGGCGGCCCGGTCGCTCCACTGGCTGATCCGCCCGTCCGCCCCGATGGCGAAGGTGGCCACCCGGATGAAGGCGTAGATCGAGCCGGGGTCGGCGTCGCCCCAGCGGGCGCGCCGGGGCGCGGGGGCGGACGGCGGCTGGCTCTCCCGCACGGGGGCAGGCCGACCGGGCTGCCCGGGCACGGCGGCGTGACCGCTGCCAGTCAGCGCTTCCCGCGCCGGCATGCTGTTCAAGGACCGACCCCTCCAACCCGCGACCATCCGGATGTCGAGAAGACCGAGTATTCATCATCCAGGGGCACCCGCACACGCCCCTGACGTCACAACATCAAATCGAGCGAAGGTTTTTGTTCCCGACCTCGCGCTACCTGCCTGCCACGCTCGCGCCCCTGGTCCACTCCCGTGCGCCTGATCGAGGCATTGTCATGGAGCAGACATGACCGGTGGTGAGCACAGCGCAAAGAATCGACGGCTCGCTCGATCTTTTGGCCCGGTTCATTCCCGATTCGCTTCCTTCCCCGGCAATTCCTGCTCGAACCAGACCACCTTGCCCATTCCCTCGGCACGCGCCCCCCAGCGCAGTGCCAGTCGGCGCACCAGCTCCAGCCCCCGGCCGCCCTCGTCCGCCGCGGCCGCGTGCCGCTCCCGGGGCGGGTCCGGCAGCGGGTCGGAGATCTCCACCAGCAGCGTCTCGCCGAGGGTCAGCCGGACCCCGATCGGGGCGCTCGCGTACCGCACCGAGTTGGTCACCAGTTCGCTCACCAGCAGCTCGGCGGTGTCGCTCAGCTCCTCCAGCTGCCACTCGGCGAGCGCGCCGCGCACCAGCCGGCGGGCCCGGGAGACCGCGGTCGGCTCGGCCGGCAGCGTCCAGCCCACCGTGCGGGCACCCTCCTCGCCCCGGCCCAGCCGGGCCAGCAGCAGCGCCACGTCGTCCGGCTCGCGGCCCTGCTCCAGGGTGTCCAGCACCGCCTCGCAGGCGTGCTGGATGGACAGGTACGGCTTCTCCAGCACCGCCTGCAGCCGGCCCAGCCCCACGTCCAGGTCCTTGTCCCGGGACTCCACCAGCCCGTCGGTGCACAGTGCCAGCACGCTGCCCTCCGGGATGTCCAGCTCCACCGCCTCGAACGGCACCCCGCCCACCCCGAGCGGCGCCCCCGAGGGCAGCTCCAGCACCTGGCCCTCGCCGCCGGGCAGCGCGCTGCCGGTCCTGGCCGGCCCCGGGGTCGGCGGGTGCACCAGGACCGGCGGGATGTGGCCCGCCTTGGCCACCGTCAGCCGGGCGGTGGCCGGGTCGTAGACGGCGTAGACGCAGGTCGCGAAGAGCGCCTCGTCCGGCCCCTGGGCCAGGTCGTCGGCCAGCTCGTGGACGTGCCGCAGCAGCACCCCGGGCGGCAGGTCGAGGGCGGCCAGTACCCGCACCGCGGTGCGCAGCCGGCCCATCGTGGCGGCCGCCCGCAGGCCGTGGCCCATCACGTCGCCGACCACCAGCGCGGTCCGGTCGCCGGGCAGCGGGATCACGTCGAACCAGTCGCCGCCGACCTCGGTGCCGATGCTGCCGGGCACGTAGCGGTAGGCCACCTCGACCCCGGTGGGCTGCGGCACCTGCTGCGGGAGCAGGGTGCGCTGCAGGGTGAGCGCGGCGGTGCGCTCGCG
Organism: Streptomyces tateyamensis; assembly: GCF_003205575.1. Lineage (GTDB taxonomy): Bacteria > Actinomycetota > Actinomycetes > Streptomycetales > Streptomycetaceae > Kitasatospora > Kitasatospora tateyamensis. Next base: position 50,374 of record NZ_PYBW01000108.1, on the reverse strand, counting down.
CACGTAGAGCCGGGCGTTGTCCAGCGAGCTGCCGGCCCGGTCGGCCAGCTCGACCGAGAAGGCCAGGTCGTCGCGGTCGAAGGCCTCCCGCTGCCCGGCCCGGCTGAGCACCAGCAGCCCGATCACGATCCCGCGGGCCCGCAGCGGGACCACCAGCATCGAGTGCGCACCGAGTGCCAGCGCGGCCCGCACCTTGGGGTCGCCGGGATAGGTGGCCTCCTCCAACTCCTCTGCGCCGGAGAGCAGTTCGGGAACCCCGCTGCGGAGCACCCGGCCGTAGCAGGAGTCCTCGGCGAAGCTGATCCGGGCGCCGCGGCGCAGCATCGTCTCCACCTCGTCGCCGTCCTGCACCGCCGCCACGCCCAGCTGGAGCAGCGAGGTGCGCCGGTCGTGCGCGTGCCGGGGCAGGTCGTCGCCGTGCGCCACCGCCTGCAGCAGCACCGCGGCGGCGAAGTCGGCGAGCCGGGGCACCACCGCGCTGGCCAGTTCCTGGGCGATCCGGGAGGCGTCCAGCAGATCGCCGATCCGGGAGCCGAACTCGTTGAGCAGTGCGAGCCGGCGGCGGGCGTGCTCCACCTTGGCCACCGCCCGGTACCGCTCGGTCACGTCCATCACGGTGCCGGAGATGCCCAGCACCCGGCCGGCCCGGTCGGTGAGCCGGCTGTAGGAGATCGAGCGGTAGCCGGAGCGCGCGGTCAGCGGCGAGGCCAGGGTCACGTCGATCACCGGCTCGCCGGTGGCCAGCACCTGGCGCTGGATCACGGTGATCTCGTCGGCGGCCCGGTCGGGCAGGGTCTCACCGGTGGTGCGGCCGACGTGCTCCTCGGGGCCCACCCCGTTCATCTCGGCCAGGGTCCGGTTGACGGCGGTGTAGCGCAGCTCGGTGTCCAGCACCGCGATGCCCAGCGGGGACTGCTCGAAGAGCGCGTCGCGCACCGCCAGGTCGCGCTCGACGGCCTGCAGGGTGCGCGCCTCGGCCAGCGCGACCAGCAGAAACGGGATGCCGTCGCCGTCCACCAGCAGCGAGATCCGGGCCTCCACCGGAACCCTCGGCCCGTCCCGGTGGTGCAGCTCGGCCAGCCCCTTCCAGCCGCCGGTGCGCAGCGCGGTCCGGAACGCCTCCCGGGTGGCGGCCACCCGCTGCTGATCGACCATCAGCTCCTCGATCCGCCGGCCCACCAGCACCTCGCTGGGCCAGCCGAGCAGCTCCTCGGCGGCCGGGCTCCACAGCACCACCCGGCCGGACGTGTCGAGCATCGCGATGGCCACCTTGACCACGTCGAACAGGCTGCCCTGGGCATGCTCGCCGAGCGGGGCCGCCCTCTCCCCTTCGCCGCCGGGGAACGCCTCGGCCGGGGCGCCGCGCCCGCTTGCCCGCACCGCACCCGCGCCGACCGGCGGCAGGGCGGGGGCGGACGGGCCGGCCGGGCGCCCTGCGGCCCGGACCCGCAGCCGCGCGCGGGCCGCGGCGCCGCCCGCGCGGACACCCTGGCGCCGCGCGCTGCCGCCACTGCCCGTGCTCGCCACCGACTGGGCCTCCCGTGTCCAACCGACCGCCACCTACCAAGCGTGACGGTTTATGTCGAACTGTGACATACCCAGACCAAACCGGACCTATCTCGGCGTTCGGGTCATCTTTTCCGACCGGCGCACCGGGAGTCAGCCCGTCGGGACGTCAGCAAGCAGTGCGGCGACCGCCGGCAGCACCTCGCGGTCGTGCTCCAGCCAGTCCACCTCCGCCAGCTCCGCGGGGCCGAGCCAACGCAGCTCGTCGTGGTCCTGGAGCGGATGCGGCTCGCCGGCCAGCAGCTCGGCGGCCCAGATCCGCAGCACCAGCCCGGGGCGGACCAGCCACTCGCCGGGCAGCGGGGCCAGCGCCCGCGCGCGGACCCCGAGTTCCTCGTGCAGCTCGCGCTCCAGGGCCTGCTGCGGGGTCTCGCCCGGCTCGGCCTTGCCGCCCGGGAACTCCCACCGCCCGGCCACCTCGGCCGGCGCCGACCGCCGCGCGGCCAGGACCCGCCCCTGGTGGACCAGCGCGCCGCCGACCACGATCCGGTTCTCCATGCCGGGCAGCCTACGGGAGCCGCTCAGGCCTCCCGCTCCGTCCAGTAGAGCTGCTTGTGGCCGCGGGCCTCGAACTCCTGGGCCAGGGCCGCGGCCTCGGCCCGGCCGAGGCCACGGGCCACCAGGAAGCGGTTGCCGTTGTCGTCCTGCCGCATCACCCGCCAGGCGGCGGCTTCGGCTCCGGCGGTGTCGGGTCCGGTGGCCTCGGGTCCGGTGGTCATGGCCGAAGGGTAGGGCACGGACCGCCCTGCGGGCCCGGCTCGGTGGGGGTCGAGTCGGGTCCGCAGGGTGTGGCCGTCCCCAGAGCCTAGGGACGACCCGCTACCGGGAGGTACGGGCGAGGTTTCGCAGACGTCAACGGGGCGGCGGCCCGGTCGACAGCAGCGGCCTGACGACCCGTCGAAGGCGAAGAGAGTCAGCTGGAAGAGAGAGTTCCCCTGAGAAGATGCGCACACCGAGCCCCCGTCCCCGTTACGGTCGCCGGGCGAGGCGGTCCACCGGACCCCGGCACACGGCGCCCCGGGCACCGCGACCGAACGGGTGCTCCCGGTGCGAACACCTCACGGACGACTACCGCAAGGGTGGACCCGCGCCCGCCGCCGCGCAAGGTGCCTGCGGGGTCCTTCCGCACCGATGCGGCGGCACTGTGGCAGGTGCGCCCGGGACCGACGGCGGGTCAGACGCTCTTCGGGGCCCCGTCGCTGCCCGCGGGCTGGTTCTGCCAGGAGTCGTCGGTGCTCAGCTTGAGCAGCTTGCGCACCGCCTTCTGCTGGTCGTAGCCGCGGTGCTGGTCCGCCTCGGCCAGCGCCCGGGCCAGGTCGTCCGGCCCGGTGGGCCGGGCGGCCCGCTGGAGTCCCGGGATCCGCAGCTTCAGCTCGGCCGTCTGGGCGTCCACCGCCGGGCCCACCGCCGGGTCCCAACCGCCCTGCAGCGCGGCCGTCTGCTCCTGCAGCACCTTGGCCATGTCGGCGGCCCACTCGCGGTAGCCCGCCGGGTCGTCGGCCACCGAGCCGCTCGGGCGCCGGCTGCCGACCGTGTCGATCGCGTCCATCGCCTTGAGGTAGCGGTACTGCGCGCTGGTGGCGGTGCTCGCGTCCAGCCGCATCGTGCCGGTGTGCTTCTTGTCCGGGTCGGTCAGGAAGCAGGTCGCGGTCCGGTCGCCGGTGTCCCAACTGCCCTGCTCCGGGTAGAAGTAGTGGACCACCATGCCGTCCGGGAACGCCCAGTCGTCCATCGAGTAGTCCAGGGAGAACCGCTGGCAGCCCGGCCCGGCCTGGCGGCGGCGCTCCGCCTCGTCCGGGAAGCCGCTGCCGGTCAGCTGCAGCGAGCCGACCACCTCGCCGTCGTGCGCGGTGCTGCACGGCACCTTGCGCACCAGGCTGCCGGCCCGGTCGAAGCAGTCGCCGGTGGACAGGTCGCGGGCCGCGACGGTGCCGGAGCCACCGCCGAGCGAGAAGTCGTTGTGGCCGCTGTTCTTGCCGGCCAGCGAGCCCAGGGTGGTGAAGGCGCCGAGGACCGAGAGGATCAGGGCGGCCACCGCCAGGCCGGTGCCGCGTTGGCCGCCCCGCTTGCGGATCTGGTTCAGCGCGCCGATCGACAGGCCCAGGCCCACCGGCCACAGGAAGCAGGTGAGCGCGGTGACCAGGGCGCCGATGGCCAGGCCGTTGGTACCGGGCGGCGGGGGCGGCGTGCCCCAGCCGGGGTAGCCGCCGGGGTAGCCGCCGTAGACCGGATAGCCGGGGGCGGGCGGGTACGGGCCGGGGCCCTGTCCCTGGTACGGCGGGTAGGCGGCCTGCGGCGGCACCGGGTACGGCTGCACCTGGGGCGGTACCGGGTACGGCTGCACCTGCGGCGGCCCGGCGGGGTACGGCTGCGGGGCCGGCGGTGCGCAGTCCGCGGGCACCGCGTCCTGCGGTCCGTCGGCCGCCCGCTCCTGCTCTGCCGTCATCAGACTCCCCCGCGCTCCAGTTCGATGGCTGGCGCGGACTCTAGCCCACCGGACACCCCGCCCGGCCTGCGCCCCCGATGCTGACCGGCCCTGCGGCCGGCGCCGCTGCTACCCCCGGGCCAGCACCTCGCCGTGCAGCACCGCGAACCAGCCGTCCGGCTCGACCGTCCAGCGCCGCCAGCCCTGTGCGATCGCGGCCAGCTGCGCCTCGGTGGCCAGCCCCGCCGCCAGCGCGGTGCCGGCCAGCCCCGAGGAGGTGGTCCGGTCGGCCCAGGACTCGCCCCACCACAGGCGCTCGCCGGGGGTCGCGAAGGTCCAGCTGGAGCTGGAGGCGGTGACCTCGGTGAAACCGGCCGCCCGGGCCCAGGCGGCCAGCCGCCGCCCGGCGTCCGGCTCGCCGCCGTTGGCCCTGGCGCAGCCGCGGTACAGGGCCAGCCAGTCGGTCAGCTCCGGCAGTTCGGGGTACCAGGTCATCGCCTGGTAGTCGGCATCCCGGGCCGCCAGCACGCCGCCCGGTGCCAGGACCCGGCGCAGCTCGCGCAGCGCGGCCACCGGGTCGGCCAGGTGCTGCAGCAGTTGGTGGGCGTGCACCACGTCGAACTCGCCGGTGGCGTACGGCAGCGCGTACACGTCGCCGACCGCGAACTCGATGCCGGTCAGCCCGCGGTCGGCCGCGTGCTGCTCGGCCTGCGCCACCACCTCGGGCGAGCTGTCCACGGCGACCACTGCGCCGGCCGGCCCGACCAGTTCGGCCAGGTCCGCGGTGATGGTGCCCGGGCCGCAGCCGATGTCCAGTACCCGCTGACCAGGCGTCAGCTCGGGCAGCAGGTAGCCGGCGGAGTTGGCGGCGGTGCGGCTGCGGTGCGAGCGCAGCACGGCCGCGGTGTGGCCGTGGGTGTAGACGGCCTGGGGGTGCTGAGGGTTCGTCATGGCGGGAGCCTAGCCACTGTCTCACCAGTCAAGAAGATCTGTCTTGATCAGTGAGACATAGTTAGGATGGCGGCATGGGAAAGACCTATGAACGGATCGACGGCCGGCTGCGCGCGTTCATCGAGGCCCAGCCGCTCTTCTTCACCGCCTCCGCCCCGCTGGCCGGCGACGGCCACGTGAACGTGTCGCCCAAGGGCCGGGCCGGCACCCTCGTGGTGCTGGACGAACTGACCCTGGCCTACCTCGACTTCGGCGGCAGCACCGCCGAGACCATCGCCCACCTGCGGGAGAACGGCCGGATCACGCTGATGTGGTGCGCCTTCACCGGTCCGCCCACCGTGGTGCGGGTGCACGGGCGCGGGGAGGCGGTGCTGCGCGACGACGCGCGGTTCGCCGAGCTGGTCGCCCGCTTCCCCGCCGGGGCGGACGGGGCCGGGCTGCGCTGCGTGGTGCTGGTGCACGCCGAGCGGGTCAGCGACTCCTGCGGCTTCGCCGTCCCGTTCATGGACTACCGCGAGGACCGCGCGCTGCACGCCGACTACTTCGGCCGCAAGAGCGAGGCGGAGTTCGCCGAGTACTGCGCGAGCAAGCCCTACAACGCCGCCAGCGTGGACGGCCTGCCGGCCCTGCCGCTGCCGCTTCCGCCCCGGCCGTAGCCTTGACCGGGTGACCCGCCCCCACGTGCTGCTCAGTGCCGCGATGTCGATCGACGGCTACCTGGACGACGCCTCGCCCGAGCGCCTGCTGCTCTCCAACCCGGCCGACTTCGACCGGGTGGACGAGCTGCGGGCCGACTGCGACGCGATCCTGGTCGGCTCCACCACCCTGCGCCGGGACAACCCGCGGCTGCTGGTGAACGACCCGGCGCGGCGGGCCGCCCGCCAGGCCGCCGGGCGGCCGGCGTACCCGCTGAAGGTGACGCTCAGCGCGAGCGGCGAACTCGGCCCCGAGCTGCGGTTCTGGCACACCGGGGAGGCGAAGCTGGTGTACACCGGCGCGGCCGCCGCCCTCGGGCTGCGGGCCGCGCTCGGCGGGCTGGCCGAGGTGGTCGCGGTGGACCTCGGCGGCGGGCTCGGGCCGCTGCTGGACGACCTGGGCCGGCGCGGAGTGCGGCGGCTGATGGTGGAGGGCGGCGGCTCGGTGCACACCCAGTTCCTGGCCGAGGGGCTGGCCGACGAGCTCCAGCTGGCGGTGGCCCCGCTGCTGGTCGGCGAGGCCGGCGCGCCCCGGTTCGTCAACCCGGCCGCCTTCCCGGGCGGCAGCACCCGGCGGCTGCGGCTGCTGGAGGCCCGTACCGTCGGGGCGGACGTCGTCCTGCTCCGCTACGCCCCCAAGGAGTCCGCATGACCCGGGAAACCGACCTGGCCTTCCTGACCCGCGCGATCGAGCTCTCCACCCACTGCCCGCCCGCCACCGGCGCCTTCTCGGTCGGCGCGGTGCTGGTCGGCGCGGACGGCGCGGTGCTGGCCGAGGGCTACAGCCGGGAGGGCGACCCGGTGGTGCACGCCGAGGAGTCGGCGCTGGCCAAGCTGCCGGCCGAGGACCCGCGGCTGCGCACCGCCACCCTGTACAGCTCGCTGGAGCCGTGCAGCCGGCGGGCCTCGCGGCCGCACCCGTGCGCGCAGCTGGTGCTGGCGGCGGGGATCCCGCGGGTGGTGGTGGCCTGGCGCGAGCCGGACCTGTTCGTCACCGGCTGCGAGGGGATCGACCTGCTGCGGCAGGCCGGGGTCGAGGTGGTGGAGCTGCCGGAGCTCGCGGCAGCGGCGCGTGAAGTCAACCGGCACCTTTTTGTATTCTGAGGGAACATAACTGGCCGCACCCCTGGAGTCCCCGCATGCCCACCACCGTGCTCCCCGCCCGCGCCCTGCTGCTCGACATGGACGGGACCCTGGTCAACTCCGACGCGGTGGTCGAACGCTGCTGGCGCCGCTGGGCCGACCGCCAAGGCCTGGACGGCGACGCGGTGATGCGCGTGGTGCACGGGCGCCAGGGCCACCTGTCGATGGCGCTGCTCCTGCCGGACCGCCCGATGGAGCAGAACCTGGCGGAGAACCGGGCGATGCTGGCCGAGGAGACCGCGGACGTCGAGGGCGTCGTCGAGGTCCCCGGCGCGGCCGCCTTCCTGGCCGCCCTCGCCGGCCACCCGCACGCCCTGGTCACCTCCGCCGACGAGCGGCTGGCCCGGGTCCGAATGGACGCGGCCGGCCTGCCCTTCCCGGCGCTGGCCGTCACCGCGGAGCAGGTGGGCGCCAGCAAGCCCGACCCGGAGGGCTTCCTCAAGGCCGCCGCCGCGCTGGGCGTCGACCCGGCCGACTGCCTGGTCTTCGAGGACTCCGAGGCCGGCATCGCGGCGGGCCGGGCCGCCGGCATGCGGGTGGTCGGGGTCGGCCCGCGGGCCGCCGCGCACGCCCCCACCGCCCACGTGGCCGACCTGACCGCCATCCGGATCACCTCCGGCGTGGACGGCACCCTGCAGCTCACCCTCTGACCCACACTGGACCGCATGCCACCGCTGGTCCGCACCCGCCGCGCCTACGATCCGCCCGAGCCGGCCGACGGCCACCGCGTCCTGGTCGACCGGCTCTGGCCGCGCGGCCTCGGCAAGGAGGACGCCGCCCTCGGCGAGTGGGCCAAGGACCTTGCCCCCTCCACCGAGCTGCGCCACTTCCTGCACGCCGACCCCGAGGCCCACGCCGCCGAGTTCGCCGCCCGCTACCGCGCCGAACTCGCCACCCCCGAGGCCCGCACCCACCTCACCGCCCTGCGCACCCACCCCGTCCTCACCCTCCTGACGGCCACCAAGAACCCGCACGCCCACCACGTGGCGGTGCTGACGGAGCTGCTGACGGGGGACGAGGGGTAGCGAGCCCGACCTGGCATCAGCACCGTGACGGCAGGACCGGGGATCAGTAGTGGTAGCGGGCAGCGAGGACGATGACGTCCCGGTCGGTGTCCAGATGGACGAGCCGGTGCTCGTCATCGATCCGCCCTGACCAGGCCCCGGCAGGCGGTACTCCAGGGGCTCGGGCTTGCCGATCCCGGTAAACGGATCGCGCATCACGTCCAGCACCGTCACCACGAAGGGGCCGACTCCAACGGGGGCACCGGTCCACCGTTTACGACACCTGACCACCGCTGACCATGCGTCAGAACATCCAGCACCCATCCGGCACGGGGACGACGAAGGGGTCGGGCTCGACAGAGCCCGACCCCTTCTGACGCGCACGTTTGACTCAACGCCTAACATGCAGTAAGCGAACGGCTACACGTTGAAGCGGAACTCCACCACGTCGCCGTCCTGCATGACGTAGTCCTTGCCCTCGATGCGGGTCTTGCCCTTGCTGCGGGCCTCGGGGATGGAGCCGCACTCGACCAGGTCGGCGTAGGAGACGATCTCGGCCTTGATGAAGCCGCGCTGGAAGTCGGTGTGGATGACGCCGGCCGCCTCGGGGGCGGTGGCGCCCTTCTTGATGGTCCAGGCGCGGACTTCCTTGGGACCGGCGGTGAGGTAGGTCTGCAGGCCCAGGGTGGCGAAGCCGACCCGGCCCAGGGTGGCCATGCCGGGCTCCTCCTGGCCCATGGACTGGAGGAGTTCGAGCGCCTCGTCGTCGTCCATGCCGATCAGCTCGGACTCGATCTTCGCGTTCAGGAAGATCGCCTCGGCCGGGGCGACCAGCCCGCGCAGCGTGTCCTTGAAGGCGTCGTCGGTCAGCTCGTCCTCGTCGACGTTGAAGACGTAGAGGAACGGCTTGGTGGTGAGCAGGTGCAGCTCGCGCAGCGGGGCCGCGTCGAAGCCGGTCTCGAAGAGGGTCTTGCCGGACTCCAGCACCTTCTGCGCGGCCTCGACCGCGACCAGGGCGGCCTCCGACTCCTTCTTCAGCCGGGCCTCCTTCTGCAGCCGCGGCAGGACCTTCTCGATGGTCTGCAGGTCGGCCAGGATCAGCTCGGTGTTGATCGTCTCGATGTCGTCCTTGGGCGACACCTTGCCGTCCACGTGGACCACGTCCGGGTCGTGGAAGGCCCGGATGACCTGGCAGATCGCGTCCGACTCGCGGATGTTGGCGAGGAACTTGTTGCCCAGGCCCTCGCCCTCCGAGGCGCCGCGGACGATGCCGGCGATGTCCACGAAGTCCACGGTGGCGGGCAGGATCCGCTCCGACTTGAAGATCTTGGCCAGCACCGCCAGGCGCGGGTCCGGGACGCCGACCACGCCGACGTTCGGCTCGATGGTGGCGAACGGGTAGTTGGCCGCCAGGACGTCGTTCTTGGTCAGGGCGTTGAACAGGGTCGACTTGCCGACGTTCGGCAGGCCGACGATTCCGATCGTGAGCGACATGAAGCGAGATCCCGTGGGCTTGGAGGTCGTGGAGCGGCACCGTACGGGCCGACTGCCGATTCTACGGGCCGCGACTACGGGGCGGCGTCGCCCGGCTCGTCGTCGGCCGGGCAGCCGGTCAGGTCGTCGGTGAGCGGGCGGGCGGCCAGGATCCGGCGGGCCTCGGCGGTGCTCAGGCTGGTCGCGTACCAGGGGACGGACTCGCCGACCCGTTCGCTGATCCGGTGCAGCGCGCAGTTGCGCTCCGCCTCGGGCAGCTGGTCCAGGGCGGGGACGGCGTCCGCGGAGAGGGTGCGCAGGTAGGCGAGGTCGATCCGGCCGCTCGCGCGGTAGCGGTCCACGTTCTGCTGGGCCACCAGCGCGTCCGGCGAGACCAGCCCGTAGACCAGGGCGGCCAGCGCCGCGCTCGCCGCCACCGCGCGCGGCAGCCAGCCGGTCCGCCGGGTCAGCACGGCCACCAGCAGCAGCACGAAGAGCAGCGCCAGCCAGAGTTCCACCCCGGTCACCCAGACCCGCAGCTGGGTCAGCCCGTAGGCGTCCACGTAGTGCCGCATCCGCAGCAGCCCCGCCCCGACCACGCCCAGCGACAGCGCGCAGAGCAGCCCGAGCAGCACCCGCACCGCGGCCCGGTCGCGCCCGGTGGCCCGCGGCGCCCAGCGGTGCGCCACCGCGACCACCACCAGGGTCAGCAGGGTGACCCAGAGCAGCTGCCAGAAGCCCTGGCGGGCGTACTCGGCGTAGGTCAGCCCGGTCTCCTTGATCAGCCGCCGGTAGCCGCCGAAGAGCACCGCCAGCTGCAGCCCGATGAAGGTGGCGAACAGCAGGTCGAGCACGGCCAGCGGCACCGCCCACTCCAGCAGCCGGCGCGGGGTGGCCGGCCTGACCGGCAGCCGGTCGTAGCGGACCGGGGCGGCGGCGGTACGGGCCGCGCCGAGCGCGACGGCCGTACCGCCGAGGAAGACCAGCACCCGCCCGATCAGGTCCCAGCCGAACGGCAACTGCGGGCTGAGCCCGGCGAACAGGTCGCCGAAGGCCGGGTCGGCCGCGGCGAACAGCGAGCCGAAGACGGCCAGCAGGATCGCGGTCGCCAGTACTGCCCGGACGGCGGGCAGCCACCTGGCACGGTCCGGCATCGCGACGGAGCGCACCGCCGCAGCCGCCGCCGGCAGCGAGGGCAGCACCTGCCAGCAGGTGCCGATCCCGCCGAGCAGCACCCCGGCCCAGGTCCGCCCGCCGTGCAGGCCGAGCGAGGCCAGCGCGAGCGCGGCGGTCACCGCCAGCAGGCTGGGCCAGCCGGCGTCGCTGAGCAGCGGCACCGCCAGCAGCGCCAGCGCGCCCAGCGCCCAGAGCGCCGTCCACGGCCGTACCCGTCGCCCGGCGGCCCGGGCGGAGAGGGCGGCGGGCACCGCGGCGGCCACCGCGACCAGCAGCAGGTTGGCGGCGACGGCGCCGTTCAGCAGCACGGCGCTGAGCAGGCCCACCACCAGGGCGGCGAGCAGCACCCGGGGGCCGGGCGCGGGCGCGGGGCGGGCCCGGATCGCCACCACCCAGCCCGGCTGCGGCGGCTTCACCGGGTGCAGCGGCGGGCGGTACCCGTTGAGGGGCGCATCCCAGACGGAGGGCGGGACCTGGCCGGGCACCGGGGACGGAGCCCGGCCGGCCGGCTCCGGGGGCGGCACCTGGTCGGTCGGCGTGGTTTCGGGCATGGCGGTCCCCCAGGCGGCGCGGGAAAAGGGAAGTGACGGGCCGTCGTCCGCACCACAGGTGCGCGGGCCCGCCCACACGATAGGAACCCTAGCGTCATCTTGAACAGGTTCAAAAACACCATCGGGGCCATCTGTCACACGGCTGTGACAGACGACCGCCGGACCCGGAGCCGGGACACGTAAAGCTCTTGACGCTTCATTACCCAAGGTGAGGTTAATCCGACCGTACGTTGAGTGCGTGGAGCAGAGCATCCGTACCCAGCCGCCCGGACCCCGCCCCCGACCGCCGGCCGGCGGCCCGGGGCGCGAGGCCGCCGTACCGGGGCCCGCCGGCCCCCGCGACGCCACCGCCGCCCGGCCGCCCGGCCCGCGCCCCGCCGCGGGGCCGGCCGCGCTGGCCACCCGCCTGCGCCGGCGGCTCGGCCGGGCCGGGGCCAAGCGCTCCGGGCCGCCGACCCGGCTGACCGGGGTGGGCACCGGGGTGGTCTCGGTGGTCGGCACCCTCGGCTTCGCGCTGCTGGACCGGGTGCTGTTCGGCGGCCTCGGGGTGCTGTTCGGCCTGGGCTTCCTCCTGGTCTGCTTCCAGACGGCGGTGCGGGTGCGGCTGGCCGACCTGCCGGCCGCCCCGATCGCCGGGCCGCTCTCCTTCGCGCTCGCGCTGGCGCTGCTCAGCCCGGTCGCGATGGGCGGGCTGGTCGGCCACCTGCTGGCGCTGTGCAGCGGGCTGGCGCTGCGGGCCGGCTGGCTGTTCGCCGGTACCGCGCTGGCCGCGGCCATCGTGGGGGCCCGGTTCGTCGCCCAGCGCCGGATCCGCCGCGCCCGCTGAGCGGGTGGGCAGGCGTCAGTCCCGGCCCGGCCCCGCCCGCCTCAGACCAGCAGCGCCGCCGCCATCGCCGCGCCCACGATCCCCGCGTCGTTGCGCAGCTCGGCCGGCACCACCCTGGCCGCCCGCTCCTTGAGCAGCGGCAGGAACTTCTCGTGCTTGCGGCTGACCCCGCCGCCGACCACGACCAGCTTCGGCCAGAACAGCCGCTCCACCAGGTCCAGGTACTCGTCCAGCCGCTCGGCCCACTCCTCCCAGGTCAGCTGGTGCCGCTCCCGGGCCGCGGAGGAGGCCCGCCGCTCCGCGTCCTTGCCGCGCAGCTCCAGGTGCCCCAGCTCGGTGTTGGGCACCAGGGTGCCGTCCGCGAAGAGCGCGCTGCCGATCCCGGTGCCGAAGGTGAGCACCAGCACCACCCCGTCCTGGTCCCGCCCGGCGCCGAACCGGACCTCGGCCAGCCCGGCCGCGTCCGCGTCGTTGAGCAGCACGCACGGCTGCCCGAGCGCCTGGCTGAACCGCCGCTCGGCGTCCAGGCCGAGCCAGCCCTGGTCCACGTTGGCGGCGGTGCGGGTGTGCCCGTCCAGCACCACACCCGGGTAGGTCAGCCCGACCGGCCCCCGGTAGTCGAAGTGGTCCACCACCTCGCGGACCGTGGCGATCACCGCCTCCGGTGCCGCGGGGTGCGGGGTGAGCACCTTGTGGCGGGGCTGCGCCAGCGCACCCACCGCCAGGTCCACCGGGGCACCCTTGATGCCCGATCCGCCGATGTCCACGCCGAAAACCGCGGTCACGTCACTCCTCCTCGAGTCCCGGCTTCCACCGTAGGCGAGCCGCGGGCTGCGGGCAGCTCGAACGCCGAGGAGAAGTCGGGCCGCCGACGGGACGTCAGGTCGGGAGCGCTCGTCAGGGCTTGGGAGCCGGGATCGGATCGGGGTCCGGGTCAGACCTTGCCGGCCGCCTCGGCCCGCAGGTCGCGGCGCAGCTCCTTGGGCAGCGAGAAGGTGAGCGTCTCCTCGGCGGTGCGGACCACCTCGACATCGCCGAAGCCGCGCTCGGCCAGCCAGGCCAGCACGCCCTGGACCAGGATCTCCGGCACCGAGGCGCCGCTGGTCAGGGCGACCGTGGTGACCCCGTCCAGCCAGGCCTCCTCCAGCTCCTCGGCGAAGTCCACCAGGTGCGCGGCCTTGGCGCCGTACTCCAGGCCGACCTCGACCAGGCGGACCGAGTTGGACGAGTTCTTCGAGCCCACCACGATCAGCAGATCGGCCTCGGGGGCGATCTGCTTGACCACCACCTGGCGGTTCTGGGTGGCGTAGCAGATGTCGTCGCTGGGCGGCGAGACCAGCAGCGGGAAGCGCTTCTTCAGCTCGCCGACGGTGGCCATGGTCTCGTCCACCGAGAGGGTGGTCTGGGAGAGCCAGACGACCTTGGACTCGTCGCGCACCTGGACGTTGGCCACGTCCTCGGCGCCGTCGACCAGGTGGATCCGCTCCGGGGCCTCGCCCATGGTGCCGATCACTTCCTCGTGGCCCTCGTGGCCCACCAGCAGGATGTCGTAGTCCTCGTCCGCGAACCGGACCGCTTCCTTGTGCACCTTGGTGACCAGCGGGCAGGTGGCGTCGATGGTGGCGAGCTTGCCGGCATTCGCCTCGTCGTGCACCGAGGGGGCCACGCCGTGCGCCGAGAAGACCACGATCGAGCCCTCGGGCACCTCCTCCGTCTCCTCGACGAAGATCGCGCCCTGCTTCTCCAGGGTCTGCACGACGTACTTGTTGTGCACGATCTCCTTGCGGACGTAGATCGGCGCCCCGTACTGCTCCAGGGCCTTCTCCACGGCGATGACGGCGCGGTCGACTCCCGCGCAGTAGCCCCGGGGGGCGGCGAGCAGGACGCGGCGCTGAGCGGTGGTCGACATGCCCCCATCGTACGGGCGGCCCGACCGGCGTCGGCAGCCGCGCCGCAACCGCGTCACTTCCGGTGGGAACCGGCACCCGGATGGTCAAATCTGACCCGTGAGCGATCGACCCGCCCCGGCCCCCGCCACCCCGCCGTACACCGCGCTGCACCGCACCCTGAGCCTGCGCGACCTGGTGGTCTACGGCCTGCTCTTCATCGCCCCGATGGCCCCGGTCGGGATCTTCGGGGTGCTGGACGCCAAGAGCCACGGCGCGGTGGCCGCGGTCTACCTGGCCGCCACCGTGGCGATGGGCTTCACCGCCTTCTCCTACGCCCAGATGGTGCGCGCGGTGCCGCTCACCGGCTCGGTCTTCGCCTACGCGCGGGCCGGGCTGGGCGAGCGGGCCGGCTTCGTGGCCGGCTGGATGGCGATGCTGGACTACCTGCTGATCCCCGCGGTGGCCTACCTGTTCTCCGGCATCGCGCTGCACGCGCTGGTGCCGCAGGTCTCCCGCTGGTCCTTCACGGTGCTGGCGGTGCTGGTCACCACCGCGCTCAACCTGGCCGGGGTGCGCACCGCGGCGGTGGTCGGCTTCGCGGTGCTGGCGCTGGAGCTCGCGGTGCTGGCGGTCTTCCTGGTCGCGGCCGTGGTGGTGCTGGCCCGGGACGGCGCGGTCCGCCCGGTGCTCTCGCCGCTGACCGGGGTCGGCGCCGGCGGGGGTGGAGCGGGTGATCTGGGCGCCGTGCTGAGCGCGGTGAGCGTGGCGGTCCTGTCCTACCTGGGCTTCGACGCGATCGCCTCGTTCGTCGAGGAGGCGGTCGGCGCCTCACGCGCGGTGGCCCGCGCGGTGCTGCTCTGCCTGCTGCTGGCCGGCGCGCTCTTCATGGCCCAGACCTACCTGGCCGCGCTGCTCGAACCGCTCACCCCCGAGCAGCTGGCCGAGCAGCCGGCCGCCCAGGGCTCGGCCTTCTACGACACGGTGGAGAGCGGGATCGGGCACTGGCTGCACACCCTGGTGGCGGCCGGCAAGGCGATCGGAGCCGCCTTCGCGGCGCTGGCCGGGCAGGCGGCGGCCGGGCGGCTGCTCTACGCGATGGGCCGCGCGGGCCGGCTGCCGCGCGGGCTCGGCCGGGTCGACCCGGACTCCGGCGTGCCGCGGCGCGCGGTGCTGGTGTCGGCCGTGGTCACGCTGGCCGCCGCGGTCTGGGCGGCCACCCGCGACGACGGGCTGGACAAGCTCACCTCGGTGGTGGACATCGGCGCGCTGACCGCCTTCCTGCTGCTGCACGCCTCGGTGATCGGCTGGTACACCGTCAGGAACGGCTCCCGGGACCGGGTGCGGCACCTGCTGGTCCCGCTGCTGGGCATCGCGGTGATCGTCGCGGTCGTCTACCGGGCCTCGCACACCGCGCAGCTGGTCGGTGCCTGCTGGCTGCTGCTCGGACTCGGAGTGCTGCTGCTTCAGCGGCCCACCGGTGTCGGCGAGCAGCGTTAGCCTCGTAGCCATGGCCAATCCCAGCTCCCCCGAAGCCCCGCTCCCGGTCGGCAAGGTCTCCCAGCTGATCGGCGGGTGGGTGGACCGGCTGGGCGCGGTCTGGGTGGAGGGCCAGATCACCCAGCTCAGCCGCCGGCCCGGGATGCAGTTCCTGACGCTGCGTGACGTGGAGCAGGACGTCTCACTGGGCGTCACCTGCTTCCGCTCGGTGGTCGAGTCGCTGGGCGACACCCTGCACGAGGGCTCCCGGGTGCTGGTGCACGCCAAGCCGGAGTGGTACGCCGCCCGCGGCACCCTGTCGCTGCGGGCCACCGAGATCCGGTTGGTGGGCCTGGGCGAGCTGCTGGCCCGGCTGGAGCAGCTCAAGCGGCGGCTCGGCGGCGAGGGGCTGTTCTCCGCCGACCACAAGAAGCCGCTGCCGTTCCTGCCGCACTGCGTGGGCCTGGTCACCGGCCGGGCCTCGGCCGCCGAGCGGGACGTGCTGGAGGTGGCCCGGCGGCGCTGGCCGCAGGTCCGCTTCGAGGTGCGCAACGTGCTGGTGCAGGGCCCGCAGGCGGCCGGCCAGGTGGCCCGGGCGGTGCGCGAGCTGGACCAGCACCCCGAGGTGGACGTGATCGTGGTGGCCCGCGGCGGCGGCTCGGTCGAGGACCTGCTGCCGTTCTCCGACGAGGAGCTGTGCCGCACCGTCTTCGCCGCCCGCACCCCGGTGGTCAGCGCGATCGGCCACGAGCCGGACCAGCCGCTGCTGGACTGGGTGGCCGACCTGCGGGCCGCCACACCGACCGACGCCGCCAAGCGGGTGGTGCCGGAGGTCGGCGAGGAGCAGGCCCGGGTCCGCCAGCTGCGCGACGCGGCCCGCCGGCTGGTCGCCGACCTGGTGCGGCGCGAGCAGGCGGGGCTGGCGGGGGTGCGCAGCCGCCCGGTGCTGGCCGCCCCGCACCGGCTGCTGGGCGAGCGCGAGCAGGAGCTGGACGGGCTGCGGGACCGGGCCCGGCGCACCCTGGGGCACCGGCTGGACCGGGCCGAGTCGGACCTGGGGCACACGCTGGCCCGGGTGGTGGCGCTCTCCCCGGCGGCCACCCTGGAGCGCGGGTACGCGGTGCTGCAGCAGCCCGACGGGCAGGTGGTGACCGATCCGGCGCAGCTCGCCGAGGGTGCCGCGCTGCACGCCCGGGTGGCCGGCGGCGGCTTCGAGTTGCGGGTCGACCGGCTGCCGGCCCGACCGCAGGAGTGAACACCGGGTTCTGTCGGGGCCAGCCCCTACCCTGGGCGCATGGCTGACCAGGAGAACGCGAGCGCCGAGACCGAGCTGGGCTACGAGCAGGCCCGGGACGCGCTGATGGAGGTGGTCCGCCAGCTGGAGACCGGCGGCACCTCACTGGAGGAGTCGCTGGCGCTCTGGGAGCGCGGCGAGCGGCTGGCCAAGGTCTGCCAGCGCTGGCTGGACGGCGCCCGGGCCCGGCTGGACGCGGCGCTGGCGGCCGAGCAGGAGGGCGGCCCGGAGCCGACGCAGTGATCCCGCGCAGCCGACGCAGCACTAAGTGTGACTATCATCACACCAAGCCCGGGAATGGTTGAAACTTCACTCAAGTTGGAGCATCAGGTGGGCGGCGCCCGGCCGCACACCGCTACCGACTCCCCTTGAGGTGCCCACCATGACCGACACCGCGCTCGTGCTCGACTCCGCCGCCCAGGACCTGCTCTTCCGCGAGGCCCGGACCGCCAACACCTTCACCGACGAGCCGGTCACCGACGAGCAGATCCAGGCGATCTACGAGCTGGTCAAGTACGCCCCGACCGCGTTCAACCAGCAGGCGCTGCGCGTCGTCCTGGTCCGCTCCGCCGAGGCCCGCGAGCGCCTGGTGGCGCACATGGCCGACGGCAACAAGGCCAAGACCCTGGCCGCCCCGCTGGTGGCCGTGCTGGCCGCCGACAACGAGTTCCACCGCGAGCTGCCGGCCCAGTTCCCGGCGTTCCCGCAGGCCAAGGACGTGTTCTTCAGCGAGCGTGCGGCCCGCGAGGGCTCGGCCCGGCTCAACGGCGCGATCCAGGTCGGCTACTTCGTGATCGGCGTGCGGGCCGCCGGCCTGGCCGCCGGCCCGATGACCGGCTTCGACGCCGAGGGCATCAACAAGGAGTTCTTCAGCGACGGCGAGCACTCGGTGCTGGCCGTGGTCAACATCGGCAAGCCGGGCGCGGACGCCTGGTACCCGCGCGGCCCGCGCCTGGCCTACGACGAGGTCGTCACCACCGTCTGACCTGCGCCGCCCGCACACGCGTGAGGGCCCGGCCCC
>NZ_PYBW01000108.1:387-32857 GCF_003205575.1 Streptomyces tateyamensis | reverse complement strand
GGGGCCGGGCCCTCACGCGTCTCTCAGGGCCGCAGCGCCTGGGCCAGCTGCTCCAGCTCCGGGTAGGAGGCGCTGCCGGCCACCAGGGTGGTGGCGCTGCCGCTGGTCTCGGTCACCCCGCGGTAGTGGTCGCCCTGGTAGCGGGTCCAGGACCGGCCGTCGATGGTCGAGCCGCCGTCCGGGGCGTAGCCCGTCACCACGGTCTTGAGCAGGTCGTTCGGCGGGGCGTCGGTCTGCTCCACCGAGGCGTACTTGCCGTCGGGGGTGACGAAGCCCAGGTGCCAGCCGGCGTGGCCCGCGGGGTCCTTCCGGTACGTCACCGAGGTGGCCCGCCACTGCTGCGGCAGGCCCTGGGGCGCCAGTACCGGGTAGGGCGCGGCGCGCTTGGCCGAGGCCAGCGCCGCGCTGTAGTCCACCACCTTGA
This sequence comes from Streptomyces tateyamensis, assembly GCF_003205575.1. Taxonomy (GTDB): domain Bacteria; phylum Actinomycetota; class Actinomycetes; order Streptomycetales; family Streptomycetaceae; genus Kitasatospora; species Kitasatospora tateyamensis. The sequence goes on along the minus strand of NZ_PYBW01000108.1, from coordinate 32,433 downwards.
CCGGGTCCCCGTTGCCGCTGTGCGGAATCGTCAGATAGGCCACCAGGGCCACGCCCATGACGGCGGCCATCGACAGGACCATGTCCCGGACCGTCTGCCGCCCTCTCCTGCCATCGTTGCCTGCCACCCCCTCATGGTGACCCATCGCCCGCCCCGGCCCGACCACCGGGGTCGCCTCCGGGGCCCGTGCGCCCTCCGTCGGCGCAGGTGAGCGGGACCCGCGCCACAGACAGCCCCGGAGCGCACAGCTACGATCGGGGGACCCTCAATCGCAGTACTCGACCCGCAGTGGTCGAGTGCTCGCTGGCCGTCGCGTACAGAGAGGTCACGACGATGACCACGCAGCACCCCTCCCACCTCCCGCAGTCGCTGGAGGTCGCACCGGAGGCTCCGGACCGCAACCTGGCCCTGGAGCTCGTCCGCGTCACCGAGGCAGCGGCCATGGCGGCCGGCCGCTGGGTCGGCCGGGGCGACAAGAACGGCGCCGACGGCGCCGCCGTGAAGGCCATGCGCACCCTCGTCTCGACCGTCTCGATGAACGGCGTGGTCGTCATCGGTGAAGGCGAGAAGGACGAGGCCCCGATGCTCTACAACGGCGAGCGGGTCGGCGACGGCACCGGCGCCGAGTGCGACGTCGCGGTGGACCCGGTGGACGGCACCACGCTGACCGCCAAGGGCATGAACAACGCGGTCGCGGTCCTGGCCGTGGCCGACCGCGGCACCATGTTCGACCCCAGCGCCGTCTTCTACATGGACAAGCTGGTCTGCGGCCCGGAGGCGGCGGACTTCGTGGACATCACCGCCCCGCCGGCCGTGAACATCCGCCGGGTCGCCAAGGCCAAGGGCATGGCGGTCGAGGACGTGACCGTGGTGGTGCTGGACCGCCCGCGCCACAGCGACCTGATCAAGCAGATCCGCGAGGCGGGCGCCCGGATCAAGTACATCTCCGACGGCGACGTGGCCGGCGCCATCATGGCCGCCCGCGAGGGCACCGGGGTGGACCTGCTGATGGGCGTCGGCGGCACGCCGGAGGGCATCATCGCGGCCTGCGCGATGAAGTGCATGGGCGGCGTGATCCAGGGCCGGCTCTGGCCCAAGGACGACGCGGAGCGGCAGAAGGCGCTGGACGCCGGCCACGACCTGGACCGGGTGCTCTCCACCAACGACCTGGTCAGCGGCGAGAACGTGTTCTTCGTCGCCACCGGCATCACCGACGGCGAGCTGCTGCGCGGCGTGCACTACCGCCAGGCGACCGCCACCACCAGCTCGCTGGTGATGCGCTCCAAGAGCGGCACGATCCGCCAGATCGACTCGGTCCACAAGCTCGCCAAGCTGCGGGCCTACAGCGCGATCGACTTCGACCGGGCCAACTGAGGCGGGCGGCGGGGGTCGGGCAGCCGGTTCAGCCGGCTATCCGGCCCCGGTCGCGCTGCACCGGGACCAGGGCCGGCTCGGCCGCCCGGCGCCGGCGGCGGGCCAGCACCACCCGGCGCTCGGCGGCGGTCAGCCCGCCCCAGACCCCGTACGGCTCCGGCTGGGCCAGCGCGTGCTCGCGGCAGGCGAGCAGCACCGGACAGCCGCCGCACACCTGCTTGGCGTGCTCCTCCCGGGCCAGCCGGGCCGCGGTCGGCTCCTTGGACGGCGCGAAGAACAGGCCGGCCTCGTCCCGGCGGCAGGCCGCCAGGGTGTGCCAGGGGTTCTCCTGCGACGGGTCCGGCGAGCCCACCGGGCGCGCCGGACCGGATCGGGCGGCGGCACGGATCACGGCGGTGGTGCTGGGCTCGATCGGGTGCAGCACGGCAACTCCTGACACAGGCTCGGGAATGGCTCGCACACGGCCCGGCTGCCGTCCCGAGTGGAGTTCCGACGCCGTTCTGACCGTAGCCGTTCAAATCGATGTGCCCCAGGAACTACCCCGCGCGATCCCGGTTCATGCACACCGTGTTCACCCGGCCACTGCCTGCACCCGTGCCAACCCGGAGTGCCGTGCGGTGAGTTGACGGAACATGAGGTTCCGCCGCCGGCCCGCCGCGGCGGCCGGTCAGGCGCCGATCTGCCGGCGCACCCACTCCTTGAGCTTCTTGCCCCGGCGCGCCTTGGCGTCGCAACCCCCGAAGACCGCAACCCCCTTGACCCGGACCACCGGGGCGTACGGGTCGGCCGCGGTCTGCTCGCGCACGTCGAAGCCGCCGAAGATGCCCACCCCGCTGCCCACCAGGGTGACGTTCTCCGGCACCCGGATCGACACCCCGCCGCAGAAGGCGGAGACCTCGATCAGCACCTCGGGCGACTCGAAGACCGCGTCCGACAGGTCGAGCGAGATCCCGCCGAAGGCGGCGGTGGCCCGGATGTGCGAGCCGACCCGCCAGCGGCCCTTGCGGTCCACCCCGCCGAAGATGGCCAGGATGTTCGCCGACTCGTCCCGGGCCGGCGGCAGCGGGACCGCTGCCGGGCGGGGCGCCTGGGCCGGGGCGGCCGGGTGGCTGGGCAGGTCCCGGGTGAGCGGGGCCAACTCGCCCAGGGTGCGGGCCGTGTAGGCGGCCTCGATCCGCTCGGAGTGCTCCTCGACCGACAGCCTCCCCTCGGCGTAGGCGTCGCGCAGCAGTTCGGCGATCCGCTCGCGGTCGGCGTCCGAGGCGCGCAGGTCGGCTTCGGCGACCCGGGTCGCGGGGGGCTGCAGCTGGTTCACGGGTACGGGCTGGTCCGACGGCGACGGATTCGTGTCCACTCTCACAGCCTAGGGGGTGAGCCCCCGCGGGCGGGAGGTGAGATCTACTCTGGAGGGCGCTTCGCCGACGCAGCACACAGACCCCGTGAAGGACCTCGCATGGCACCCACGCCCGACTTCGCCTACTCCGACCTCCTGCCGCTCGGGGCCGACCCCACCCCGTACCGCAAGCTGACCTCGGAGGGCGTGAGCACCTTCGAGGCGAACGGCCGGACCTTCCTGCAGGTCGAGCCGGAGGCGCTGCGGCTGCTGACCGCCGAGGCCATGCACGACATCTCGCACTACCTGCGCCCGGCCCACCTGGCCCAGCTGCGCCGGATCCTGGACGACCCCGAGGCCAGCCCGAACGACCGCTTCGTCGCGCTGGACCTGCTGAAGAACGTCAACATCTCGGCCGGCGGGATCCTGCCGATGTGCCAGGACACCGGCACCGCGATCGTGATGGGCAAGCGCGGCCAGCAGGTGCTGACCGCCGGCCAGGACGAGGCGGCGATCGCCCGCGGCGTGTACGACGCCTACACCAGGCTCAACCTGCGCTACTCCCAGATGGCCCCGGTCACCATGTGGGACGAGCGCAACACCGGCTCCAACCTGCCGGCGCAGATCGAGCTGTACGCCACCGACGGGGACGCCTACAAGTTCCTCTTCATGGCCAAGGGCGGCGGCAGCGCCAACAAGTCGTACCTGTACCAGGAGACCAAGGCGATCCTCAACGAGTCGTCGATGCTCTCCTTCCTGGAGCAGAAGATCCGCTCGCTGGGCACCGCGGCCTGCCCGCCGTACCACCTGGCCATCGTGGTCGGCGGCACCAGCGCCGAGTTCGCGCTGAAGACCGCCAAGTACGCCTCCGCGCACTACCTGGACCAGCTGCCCACCGGCGGTGACGCGAAGACCGGCCACGGCTTCCGCGACCTGGAGCTGGAGCAGAAGGTCTTCGAGCTGACCCAGAAGATCGGCATCGGCGCCCAGTTCGGCGGCAAGTACTTCTGCCACGACGTGCGGGTGATCCGGCTGCCGCGGCACGGCGCCTCGCTGCCGGTCGCGATGGCGGTCTCCTGCTCCGCCGACCGCCAGGCGCTGGGCAAGATCACCGCCGAGGGCGTCTTCCTGGAGCAGTTGGAGACCGACCCGGCCAGCTACCTGCCGGAGACCACCGACGAGGCCCTGCTGATCAGCGGCTCCGCCGCGGGCGACGACGCCGTGGTCCGGGTCGACCTCAACCGCCCGATGGCCGAGGTGCGCGCCGAGCTGTCCAAGTACCCGGTCAAGACCCGGCTCTCGCTCACCGGCACCCTGGTGGTGGCCCGCGACATCGCGCACGCCAAGATCAAGGAGCGCCTGGACGCCGGCCAGGGCATGCCGCAGTACCTCAAGGACCACCCGGTCTACTACGCCGGCCCCGCCAAGACCCCCGAGGGCTACGCCTCCGGCTCCTTCGGCCCGACCACGGCCGGCCGGATGGACTCGTACGTCGACCAGTTCCAGGCGGCCGGCGGCTCGATGGTGATGCTGGCCAAGGGCAACCGCTCCAAGCAGGTCACCCAGGCCTGCCACAAGCACGGCGGCTTCTACCTCGGCTCGATCGGCGGCCCAGCGGCCCGGCTGGCCCAGGACTGCATCAAGAAGGTCGAGGTGCTGGAGTACCCGGAGCTCGGCATGGAGGCGGTCTGGCGGATCGAGGTCGAGGACTTCCCGGCCTTCATCGTGGTCGACGACAAGGGCAACGACTTCTTCGCCGAGGTCACCGACGGCCCGCTGATCACCAGCATCCGGGTCCGCTCCTGACCCACCGCCGGCTGTCCCGGGACCGCCGCTCCCGGGGCAGCCGGCGCTCTTGCGACCTGCCGTCAGCCCACCGGGCGCCCAGAACGGCGGACGGCAGCTCCCCGGGGCCCCGGCCCCCTCGGCCGGCGGCCGTCCCCGGAAACAGTCGAGCCCCCGGGGGTCCGGGGGCTCTGCGCGCGTAGCGTGGCTGGCCAACTACGCGGTGGGTTCAGGCCAAAGTCAGGGGCGGGTCACTGGGTGTTGATGACCTCGCCCATCGGGCCGGGGACGCCGGGGGCGGGGGCCGGCTGCGCCACCTGGGCGACGACGGGCTGCGCCGGGATCTCGGGCTCAATGTGCTGGTCGGCCGCCTGCGACGTCGCCTGAACCACGCCGGTCAGCACGGTCTCGAGTGCGTCGGCCTGCTCCGGCAGAGTGATCGGAGTCTTGTTCTCGGCCATCGCCGAACCACCTTCCACGGGGGCTGTACCTATCCGCCCCGGTCGGTCTGGCCGCGGCGTGGGGACAGTATCGTAGGGTTCGTTAAATGTCTTATAAACGGCCCTCCATGTGAACAATCCGCCCGTTTTGCCCTTCCTGACCGGGCATTGCAGCCGGAGCATGGAGGCAGCACTTCAAGGTTCGAAGTAACAGGCCATCGGGGGACCCTCATGGAGCTTCAGGCAACGCCGCACAATGCCGTGCTGCGCTTCCAGGTGCTCGGACCCGTCCAGGCCTGGCGCGACGAGCAACCCCTCGCGCTGGGATCTCCGCAGCAACAGGCCGTCCTCACCGCCCTGTTGCTGCACCGCGGCCGTCCGGTGACCACGCAGGAACTGGTGGACGGCCTGTGGGGCGACCGGCCGCCGCCGCAGGCGGTGGCCGCGCTGCGCACCTACGTCTCGCGGCTGCGCACCATCGTCGAGCCGGGCCGGGAGAACCGGGCGCCGGCCGAACTGCTGGTCTCGGTACGGGACGGCTACCTGCTGCGCATTCCGGACGAATCACTGGATCTCTCGGTTTTCCATTCATTCGGCAGCGAAGCGGCCCAGGCCCGGGCGAACGGCTCGCTGGAGAAGGCCCACGCGCTGCTGAGCTCGGCGATCGGACTCTGGCACGGGCAGCCGCTGGCCGGGATTCCGGGGCCTTATGCCGAGGCGCAGCGGCTGAGCCTGCTGGAGCATCAGGTGACGGCCCGGGAGGACCGGTGCGCCGTCGCACTGGAAATCGGCATGCACGCGGAAATCATCACCGAATTGCACGAACTCGCCGCCGAACACCCATTGCGTGAACGGCTGCGGGAGCTGCTGATGCTCGCGCTGTACCGCAGCGGGCGGCAGGCCGAAGCGCTCAACGTCTACACCGCGACCCGGAAACTGCTGATCGACGAGCTCGGTGTGGAGCCCGGAACGGCGCTGGCCGCGATGCACTCGCGGATCCTGTCGGCCGACCCGACATTGATGAATACCGAGTCGGAATTCCAGATTCCGAATGCCGAGCCCGGGGCGTCCCTCTCGCTGGCACCGCCGGCCCAGCTCCCGGCCGACGTCTCGGACTTCAGCGGTCGCGCCGACCTGGTCGGCGAGCTGCGCGAGATCCTGCGCCGCGCCTCCGGCCAGGCGGTGGTGGTCACCTCGCTGGCCGGGATCGGCGGCGTCGGCAAGACCACCCTGGCCGTGCACGTCGCGCACAGCGTGCGGGCGGAGTTCCCGGACGGACAGCTCTACGTGGACCTGCGCGGGGTGAGCGCCACTCCGGCCGACCCCTCGGTGGTGCTCGGCGACTTCCTCTTCGCGCTCGGCGTCACCGACGCGCCGGAGTCCTTCGAGCAGCGGGTCGCGCTCTACCGCTCGCTGCTGGCCGACCGGCGGATGCTGATCATGCTCGACAACGCCCGCGACGTGGACCAGGTCACCCCGCTGATCCCGGGGGTGGCCGGCTGTGCGGTGCTGGCCACCAGCCGCTCCCGGCTCGCCGGCCTGCCCGGTGCCAGCCTGTTCGACGTGGAGGAGCTGACCCCCGCCGAGGCGCTGCAGCTGTTCGGCGCGATCGCCGGGGCGCACCGGATCGAGGCCGAGCCCGAGGCCGCGATGGCCGTGGTCACCTCCTGCGGCTTCCTGCCGCTCGCGGTCCGGATCGCGGCCGCCCGGCTGGCCAGCCGGCCGCGCTGGACCGTCGCGGACCTGGCCCGGCGGTTAGCGGACCAGCGCCGGCGGCTGGACGAGCTCCAGCTGGGCAACCTGGCGGTGGAGACCACCCTGGGACTGGGCTACGGACAGCTCAACCCCGAGGAGGCGCGCGCCTTCCGGCTGCTCGCCCTGGTCGACTGCCCCGACCTGCCGCTGTCCGCGGTGGCCGCGCTGCTGGGCACCTCCCAGGACCAGGCCGAGGACCTCGCCGAGGCCCTGGTCGAGGCGAACATGCTGGAGTGCTTCACCCCCGGCCGCTACCGGTACCACGACCTGCTGCGGCTCTTCGCGCAGAAGCAGCGGGAGAAGGTCGCGGACCTGGCGGACACCCAGGCGGCGCTGCTGCGGCTGCTCGCCCTGCTGGTCTCCACGGTGCGCAGCGCCTCCAAGCTGCTGGAACCGGACAGCCAGATGATCGAGCCGCTGCAGGTGCCCACCCACCCGGGTGAGCTGCTGGGCGGTGAGGACGGCGCCCGGGCCTGGCTGCGCAGCGAGCTCGCGCTGATGCTCAGCACCATCGAGCAGTCGATCGACCGGGCCCCGGAGCTGCTGCGGCCCGCGATCGACCTGCTGGTGAACCTCAACTCGCTGGTAGAGGAGCCGACCCAGGCCACCCGGATCCGCCGCACCCTGCTGGTCGCCGATGCCGCCGCCACCGAGGGCGACGACGTCGAGGCGCTGGCCCGGGTCCGCTTCTCGCTGGCCTTCATCGCCTACCTGACCGGGGAGTACCAGACGGCGGAGCAGTTCTTCCGGGACTGTCTGGGCCTGGTCGGCACCCAGACCCCGGGCCTGCGGGTCGCGGCCGGCAGTGCGCTCGGCACCGTGCTGACCGCCCAGCAGCCCGCCGCCGCGCTGCCGTTCCTGTTCGAGGCCCGGGACCTGGCCACCGTGCTGGCCAGGACCGGCCACGCCGCCCGGATCCAGGGCAACATCGCGCGCGCCCAGCTGATGCTCGACCAGTGGGACGCCGCCGTGGCGTCCGCCACCGCGGCCGTGGACATGGCCCGCCGCTCCGGCAACATCCGCTGCCTGGCTGACACCCTCTACCAGTTCGGCGTCGTGCTGCGCGCCACCGGCTCCCCCGCCGAGGCGGCCACCCAGCTGCGCGAGGCCCACCAGCTGTACCAGGACCAGCAGCAGCGGCTCTGGGAAGGGCTGTCGCTGGCCCGGCTGGCGGGGTGTCTGCTGGCGGACGGTCAGCCGGCCGAGGCCGTGACCGCCGCCGAGGAGGCGCTCACCATCGCTCAGGAGATGGACGCCGCCTACTGCCAGGGCCTGGCCGGCGCCGCCCTGGGCGAGGCGCTGCTGCGGCTGGGCGAGCCGGGTCGCGGGCTGGCCGGATTGCGGCAGGCACAGGAGATCTTCACCCGGCTCGGTGTGCCGGAGGCCCAGGCCGTGGCGGGCCTCATCGACGAACAGCACACCGAGCCACCACCCCTCACTGCGGCGCCGTAGTCACCAGGGTCCCCCCGCGGAGCCCCCCGGTCTCCGCTCCCCCGATCACCCCGGTGTTCCCCCTACGTGGGAAGCGCATGAACCCCCCGGTACAGAGGTGACCCCGCAGCCCCCCGGCTGCGGGAGCACCTCTTCGCGCTTCCCCGGCGCTGAGAAGACTGTGACAGCCCGCGATTGACGTTCGATAAACGCCGACCCGGGGGGAATGAACGCCTCCGGACGTGTCCCTTCCGGTCCGCGCGAGGTCCGTTCGGCGGCCCCCGCCGAGGCCCGGGCGAGGGGTGCGAAACGGGCGCGCGCGGTCCGCGCCCGCCCCGCTGTGCTCCCACCGGGGCACCACTGACCAGCCTTGTTGACGGCAGCTGCGCGGAGTTGGCCGGAAACGGACTCCACAGCACCGTGATCGCGCATATTCTCAGAGGCCGGGTGGCGCGTGCGGGAGGGCCGCGCCCCGGACCCTGCGGACGGAGTGGGCTCGACAGGCGGTGCGGCGCGGGAAAGGTACTTCTCAATCGTGACGACGGGACAGATATCGGAGCCTGCCCGCGGTGGCGCCGCCGGGCCCGAGCCGAGCTGCCGCAGTGCCGAGCGGGCGCTGCAGGCGCTGGCCTTCGACGCGATCGGGAACCGGTACAGCGCGGCGTTTCCGGCCAAGTCCGGTCAGCTGGCCGCCGGTCGGCTGCTGCTGGACGAACTCGAGCCCGGCGCCCGGGTGCTGGACATCGGCTGCGGCACCGGGGACCCGACCGTGCGGCAACTGGCGGCCGGCGGCCTGCGGGTGACGGCAGTCGACCTCTCGGACGGGATGCTCGCGCTGGCCCGGCCGGGGGTCCCGACGGGCGCCGCGCACCAGCCGCAGTTCCACCGGATCGACCTGGACGACCTCGGCACCGAGCGCGCCGCCACCGCCTGGGGGCTGCCCGCGCTGGGCCCGGCCGGCGCCGGTTCGTTCGCCGCCGCCACCGCGTTCTTCTCGCTGATCCTGCTGCCCCAGCAGGAGATCAAGGTGGCACTGGGCCGGATCCGCACCCTGCTGCGGCCGGGCGGGCTGCTCGCGCTGGGCCTGGTCGAGGCGGACCTGGACGACTACCCGATGAGCTTCCTCGGCCAGCAGATCCGGCTCAGCGGCTTCCTGCGCGAGGAGCTCACCGAGGTGCTGGCGCAGGCCGGGTTCACCGTGTCGGTGCTGAACGGGCGCCCGTACGCACCGGCCTGCACCGCGCTGCCGCCGGAGGAGCAACTCTTCCTGCACTGTCGCCGGACCCCTTGACCGATCCTTCGATGTCCGACCCCGACCAGCAAGAACGGGCAGCCGTGCGCGACCTCCCCCCTCCCCAGGCCGGCCGGCCCGCCGCCGTCCCCACCCAGCGCCACCCGCCACCGGACACCGGCGCCGCCCTCACGGCGGTCGGCCCGGCCGCCCCGGTCAACGCCGTCACCCCGGTCGAGCTGCGGGTCCGGCAGGCGCTCACCGACCGGCTCGGCTACCTCAACCGCGCCACCCGGCTGCTCAACGCCAGCCTGGACCCCGGCGTCACGGTGCGCAGCCTGGCCAAGGTGCTGGTCCCGGAGCTGGCCGACGCGGCCCTGGTGCACCTGAAGCTGCCCGCGCCCGACACCGGCCGGGTCCGCGAGCAGCACCCGCCGGTGGAACTACACCTGCACCGGGCCGAGGGGACCAGGCTCGGCACCGGCCGACGCACCGTCATGGCCCGCGCCGGCGGTGCGCTGGACGCGGCGCTGCGCGGCACCGGCCTCCCGCCGGGGCCGATCGCGCTGGGCACCGCGGAGGGCGAGCGGCTGCGCCCGCTGCTGGCCGAGCTGTACGGGACCAGGGCGCTGGCCGGCCTGGCCCGGGGCAGCGCGCTGCTGGTGCTGCCGCTGCCGGGGCGCCCCGAGCGGGTGCGCGGGCGGACCGCGGCCGCGGGGCGGGGCCGGGCGCGGCGCGAGGGTACGGAGCCGGGCGAGGCGGGGGACACGGTCGGGCTGCTGGTGCTGGTCCGGCGGCCCCGGGACGGCGAGCCGGCCCGGTTCGACCCCGCCGACACCCAGACCGCCGCCCACCTGGCCACCCTGGCCGGCCTCGCGGTGGACACCGCGCAGCGTTACACCCGCGAGTCGGAGATCGCCGACAGCCTGCAGCGCAGCATGCTGCCCACCCACCTGCCGCAGCCGCACGGGGTCCGCCTGGCGTACCGCTACCTGCCCGGGGAGCGGGCCGCCCAGGTGGGCGGCGACTGGTACGACGCGATCCCGCTGCCCGGCAACCGGGTGGCGCTGGTGGTCGGGGACGTGATGGGCCACTCGCTCACCTCGGCCGCGGTGATGGGCCAGCTGCGCACCAGCGCGCAGACCCTGGCCGCCCTGGACCTGCCGCCGCACGAGGTGCTCTACCACCTGGACGAGCAGGCGCAGCGGCTGGGCCGCGAGGAGCACCTGGCCACCTGCGTGTTCGCGGTCTACGACCCGATCGCCAACCGGATCGTGGTCTCCAACGCGGGCCACATGCCGCCGGCACTGATCCACCCGGACGGGCGGGCCGAGCTGCTGGAGGACCTGCCGGCCGGGGCGCCGATCGGAGTGGGCGGGGTGGACTTCGCCTCCCGGGAGCTGGACGCACCGCCCGGCTCGGCGCTGCTGCTGTTCACCGACGGGCTGGTGGAGCACCCGCGGCGCCCGATCAGCACCGGGCTGGAGCGGCTGCGCAAGCGGCTCTCCACGGCGCACCAGCACTCCCCCGAGCAGCTGTGCCAGGAGGCGCTGCGGATCCTGCCGCCGGAGGACCGGGCGGACGACATCGCGCTGCTGGCCGCGGCCTTCGACGGGATCCCGGCCGAGGACGTCGCGTACTGGTACCTGCAGCCGCGCTCCGAGACCCCGGGCCGGGCCCGCCGGCTGGCCGGCCACGCGCTGCGCCGCTGGGGGCTGGAGGCGCTGGCGGAGAACACCGAGCTGATGGTCAGTGAGCTGGTCACCAACGCGGTGCGGCACGCCAAGAAGCCGGTCACCCTGCGCCTGGTCCGCACCTCGGTGCTGCGCTGCGAGGTGGGCGACGACAGCCCCTCGCTCCCCCGCCGCCGCAGGGCCCGCCCGGACGACGAGCGCGGCCGCGGCCTCGAGCTGGTCGCCAAGTGCGCCGACGGCTGGGGCTCCACCCGGCTGGGCGGCGGCAAGGTGGTCTGGTTCGAGCAGCGGCTGCCCCCGCGCAGCCGTCCCTGACCCTGCCTCAGCGGCGCAGCCGGCGCCAGAGCGGACGGGGGATCAGGTGGAAGAGCGCGGACACCGGCCCCAGGGTGCGCGGGACCCAGACCGTGCCGGCCCCCGCGGCCACCGCGGCGGCGACCGCCGCGCCGACCTCGGGGGCGGTGGTGGCCGCGGGCGCCGGGGGCATTCCCGCGGTCATCCGCCCGATCACGAACCCGGGCCGCACCAGCAGCACCCGCACCCCGCTGCCGTGCAGCGAGTCCGCCAGCCCGCGGGCGAACGCGTCCAGCCCGGCCTTGGCTGCCCCGTACACGAAGTTCGCCTTGCGCGGGCGCACCGCGGCGACCGAGGAGAGCACCACGATCAGCCCGCGCCCCTGGGCCCGCAGGTGCGGCACGGCGGCGAGCAGGGTGGTGACGTGCCCGGTCAGGTTGGTCTCGATCAGCGTCCCGGCGGCCCGCGGGTCGGCGTCCAGCTCGGCCTGCGGGGTGAGCACCCCGGCGGCCGAGACCACCAGGTCGACCGGCCCGGCGGCGAACAGGTCGTCCACCAGGCGCTGGTGGCTGTCCAGGTCGGTGGCGTCGTACGGCACGGTCCGCACCGTGTACGGCAGCGCGGCGCCCAGCTCGGCCATCCGCGACTCGTCCCGCCCCGCCAGGATCACCTCGCAGCCGGCCGGCGCGTCCAGCGCCCTGAGGATCTCGTGGCCGATCTCGCTGGTCCCGCCGAGCAGCAGGATCCGTCCGGTCCGCCGTTCCTGCCGCACGTCCTGACCTTCCGTCACCGTGGAGTTCACCGACACAGTCCCAGTCTCCGTCCCAGATCCGATCGCATGGTGTCCCCCGGGTCCAGCCGGGCCCGCGCGGCGCGCCAGCCGTCCAGCGGACCGTACATCGCGTCGAAGGCGGTGCGCCCCAGGCGCGCGTCCTTGGCCAGGTAGACCCGCCCGCCGGCCTCGGCCACCCGGCGGTCCAGCAGGTCCAGCAGGTCGTGCAGCCGGCGCCCGGCGGTCGGCATGTCGACGGCGAGCGACCAGCCGGGCAGCGGGAAGGAGAGCGGGCAGTCGGCGGCCGGGCCGAACCGCTTGACCGTGCCCAGGAACGGGGCGGCGTCCACCCGGCCCAGCGCGGCGATGGCTTCGGCCAGCAGGCCGACGGCCGGGTCCGGCACCGCGAACTGGTACTGCAGGAAGCCGCGCGGCCCCAGTGCCCGGTTCCACTCGCGGACCGCGTCCAGCCGGTGGAAGAACTCCGGCAGCCCCTGGGTCCCGGTCCGCTCGCGCGGCGCCCGGCGGTACCAGAGCTCGTTGAAGGCCCGCGCGGTCAGCGGGGTGAACGGGCCGACCGGCAGCCGGGGCGCCCGCACCGCCCGCGCCGGGGCGAAGGCCAGCTCGCCGCCGTCCGGCTGCGGTCCGTCCAGGTGGTCGCCGAGGTCGACGATGCCGCGCCCGAGCGCCCGCCCGCCCGCGGTGGTGTCGATCCAGGCGACCGCGTACCGGCTGCGGGCGCCGTCCAGCTCGGCCAGCAGCGCGTCCAGGTCGGCGACCCGGCGGGAGGTGACCCGCAGTCGGGTGCTGGTGATCGGGATCAGCCGGATGGTGGCGGCCAGCACCACCCCGGTCAGGCCCATCCCGCCCACGGTGGCCCGGAACTCCTCCTGATCGGGGGTCAGCAGACGGACCTGTCCGGTGCCGTCGAGCAGTTCCACGCTCTCCAGCCAGTTGGCCAGGCTCCCGTCGGTGCGCTGGTTCTTGCCGTGCACGTCGGCGGCGACCGCGCCGCCCACGGTCAGGCGGCCGGTACCGGGCAGCACCGGGAGCAGCAGCCCGCGCGGCACGGTGCGGGCCAGCACCTCGGTGAACCGGGCCGAGCCGGCCGCCCGCACGGTGCCGCCGAGCGCGTCCACCCGGATCTCCGGCACGGTGGCGGGCGCCAGTACCACGCCGCCGGCGTTCTGCGCCGCATCCCCGTAGCTGCACCCCGCCCCGCGGGCCAGCACGCCGCCGTCCGGCGGATGGGCCAGCAGCTCGCGCAGCGCGGCACCGGTCAGCGGACCGAGCACCGCGCTGCGGCTGCCGGTGCTCCGGCCCCAGCCCTGCAGCAGCACGCTGGACCTCATGCCGTCCCCGCCACGAAGAGCAGCAGCCAGACCATCTCGCACAGCAGCATCGGCCGGTCACGGGTGATCAGGTCCTCGACCCGGCTCAGCGTGGCCCGCCCGGTGAGCCAGTCGAAGCGCAGCAGGGCCGCGAGCATCGGCACCGCGGTGAGCAGGTGGCAGACCACGCCCCAGGGGGAGCCGTTGAGCAGCGCCCAGCTCAGGTAGGCGCCGACCATGGCCACGCTGATCACCCGCTGGGCGGCCCGCAGCCCGCTCGGGGTGTAGCGGCTCAGGCAGGGCCGGTGGCCGACCGCGGCGCCGCCCAGGCTGGCCAGCTCGGTGTGCCGCTTGGCCACCGCGACCAGCAGCGCGCCCAGGCTGCAGACCAGCACGAACCAGCCGGACGGGTCGACCCGGGCGGCCGCCGCGCCGCCGAGCGCGCGCAGCACGAAGCCGGAGGCGACCATGGTCAGCTCCAGCACCGGCAGGTGCTTGAGGGTGGAGGAGTACAGGAACGAGAGCGCCAGGTAGCCGGTGACGCAGGCGGCCAGCCAGCCGCTGCCGATCGCGGCCGAGCCGGCCTCGGCGAGCAGCACGCAGCCGCCCGCGAGCAGCAGTGCGTGGCGCTCCGTCAGGTGCCCGGCTGCCACCGGGCGGTACCGCTTGACCGGGTGGCGCCGGTCCCGCTCGACGTCCATCACGTCGTTGACGAAGTAGACGGCGCAGGAGGCCAGGGTGAAGACCAGGAAGGCGACCAGCGCGTCCTCCATGCCGGTGATCCGGCCCTGGTCGGCGGCGGCCACCGGGGCGGCGAAGACCAGCAAATTCTTCGGCCACTGCCGGGGCCGCGAGCTGCGCAGCACCGCGGCGGGCCAGCGGCGGGCGATCGCGACCGGCGGCACCGGGTCCAGTTCGGGGGCCGGCAGCACCGGGGGCTGGGCGGTCATCGGGCGTACACCGCCGTGAAGTCCCGGCTGGTCGGCTCGAAGTACCGGTCGGCCGGGCGCTCCTGGTCGGGCAGCAGCTTGACCGAGTTGGGGTTGGCCGGGTCACTGGTCGGCTCGTAGTAGTTGAAGGACATCCAGGCCGGGTTGATGTCCAGCTGCATCGCCTCCACGCAGCCGGCCTGGTGCAGCAGTTCGGCCAGGGTGCGCACCGACAGCGCCGGGCCGTAGGCGTAGACCAGCCGGCCGTCCGCGGTGACGCCGGCGCCCGAGCGCCAGACGAAGAACTTGCCGCCGATGGTCAGGCCCCAGCCGCTCTCGATCGCGTGGTCGACGTCATCCGGCACCTGGCCGTGGTCGACGATCGGGCGCAGGTTCTGCCGCACCCCGACCACGTCCGGGGTCATCGAGATGCCGTTGTTCCAGGACCCGACGCTGGTGTGCCCGTCCTTGTAGAAGACCAGCGAGGCGGCACCGTCGGTCAGGCTGCCGTGGGTGACGCCGTTGAGGAAGAAGCCGCCGTTCGCCTCCCGGACCTTGAAGCCGCCGTTGAAGCTGGCCAGCAGGCCGGTCCGGTCCTGCGGCGGGATGTTCGGCGGCACGCCCCAGTTGTCGTCGCCCGGGTCGTCGGTGCCCGGGTGCAGCTGGAACCGGACCAGCCGCTGGTCCATCGACACCACCCCGGCCAGGTAGGAGGTGTGCTCGTTGTCCGGGCGCAGCATCGCGCTCTGCACGGCGGGCACGCCCTTGGCGGTGCCGATCACCCGCCAGGCACCCTCGCCGGGCAGCGGGTCGCCGGCCGGCGAGACCAGCGGGCTGAGCGTGATCGGGGCGATCGAGGGCATCTGGATGTGCTTGCTCTCGTCGGTCCGGGTGGCGCCGCTGGGTCCGGCGGCCACCGGGGGCTGGTTGAGCGCGATGGTGGGACGGCCGCCGACCTTGGGCGGGCTCATCTTGTACTGCGCGGTCTCCAGGCCGGTGACCATCGGGCCCAGGTGGTGGTCGCGGGCCCACTCGGCGACCCGGGCCGCGACCGAGTCGTTGCCGGGGGCCAGCAGGGCCGAGCCGAGCGAGTAGCTCAGCCAGACCGCGAAGGCCGCGCCCAGTGCGAGCACCACCCGCACCGGTCGGCGCCGCCAGAGCCGGCGCAGCAGCCGGGGCTTCCTGGCGGGCGCGACCGGCGCCGCGGCCTGGTCGGGCCGCTGATCGGGGGCCTGCTCTTCGGGCCCGGTCTCGGTGTCGGTCTGCGCTGCCACGTCTCTGCCTCTCCCTGGGAATACAGCCGGATTCAGCTGATCCCGGGCAGGGGCATTCGGCGAGGCGGGAAATGCTCCGCAGCCCCGCCGCAATGGCATATCAAATGACTTATTGGGGACGGAAGTTGGCAGCCCGAACCGCTGTCGCGAGTTCACCCGGACAGCGGAACTCCAACGGGCCCATCACTCGCCCGCCCACGGCACGTCAGGCCTTTCCGTCCCCCTTCCGCCGTCTCCCCGGGCACCCCCGGCGCCCACCCGGAAGACGCTCCGGGACTCCCAAAAGGTTCAGACCTTTCGCCGACCGATCAGGGTTGACACCGGAAGTTGGTCTAGTCCACCGTAGAGAACACGAGTTCGACGCGGTGCAGGTCACGCCCTCATGCCTTGCCCGAGCGGCAAGTTGACCCCTCGTCGCCATCCGCCGTCCGTGCCTCGTTCGCCTGCCATCCCTGTCTCGGCTTCCGAGAATCCGACCCTGGAGAGCATTCGCATGCCGTCAGCCGAGCCGTACCTGTATCGCTCCGCGGCCGATCTGCCATATTTCAGCGCCGACGCCGACACCTACCTGGTCCGCACCCCGCTGCGCGACCTGGAGAAGACCCGGCCGCTGCGCGTGCTCTCCGAGGCCGATTTCGAGTTCTGGCAGACCTACGGCTACGTGGTGGTCAGACAGGCCATCACCCCCGAGGCGGCCGGCCGGCTGCTCGACTTCACCTGGGACTTCAAGGGGTTGGACCCGGGCCGCCCGGACACCTGGTACAGGGAGGTCGAGTTCCGCGACGAGCTCGACCGCCACCTGCACATCTACGGCTTCGTCGAGGCGTACCACCACCAGCTGCTGTGGGACAGCCGCCAGGCCCAGCGGGTCTACGACGCCTTCGTGGACGTGTGGGACTGCGAGGAGCTCTGGGTCACCCTGGACCGCCTCAACCTCAACCCGCCCAACACCGGCAACCGCGACCGCGCCCTGATCGAGCCCACCGCGACCGGCTTCGACATCGAGCTGCACTGGGACGTGGACTCCACCCGGCGGGTGCTCCAGCAGCGGGTGCAGGGCATCATCGCGCTCAACGACACCGAGCCGGAACTGGGCGGCTTCCAGTGCTCGCCGGAGCTGTTCCGCCGCTTCGACCAGTGGAAGGCCGAGCAGCCGCGGGACCGCGACCCGATCCGCCCGGCCGCCGACCGCTCCGAGTTCCCGGTGGTCCGCCCGCAGCTGGGCGCCGGCGACCTGCTGATCTGGGACGGCATGCTGGCCCACGGGGTGGCCCCGAACACCTCCGCCCGGGGCGTGCGCGCGGTCCAGTACCTGTCGATGATGCCCGCCCTGGAGGAGCACGAGGCGCTGCGCCGCTCGCGGGTGGAGTCCTGGCGCACCCTCGCCACCCCGACCTGGAACGCCACCCTGGTCGGCGACCGCGACAAGCCCGAGGCGCTGCGCTACGACACCGCCGAACTGACCGAGCTGGGCGACAAGTTGCTCGGCCTCAAGAGCTGGCGGCCGAGCCCGGACAGCAACACCGAGGAGACGTCGTGCGCCGCATCTGCCTGACCCTGCCGACCAACCGCGAGTGCGCCGGGACCATCGCCGCGATCGGTGCCGAGGCCGCCTGGGCCGCCGCGCACTTCGAGGTCGAGGTGCACCTGCTGGTGCTGGACTCGGCCGACCCCGCCGAGCGGGCCGGCCACGCCGCCGCGCTGGCCGAACTGCCCCCCGACGAGCGGGTGGTGGTGCACCACCTGGACGAGGACGCGCAGCGCGCCTTCCTCGCCGCCGCGATCGGGCGGGCCGCCCTGGCCAAGCCGGAGCAGCTGCTGGAGCTGATGCTGCCCGCGGGCTGCTCCTACGGTGCCTGCACCAACCGGGCGTTCCTGATCGCCGCCGCGCTCGGCTGCTCCTCGGTGCACCGGCGGGACTCGGACAGCCGCTACCAGGAGGCGGCCGGCGAGCCGGTCTACCCGATCCGCCACGAGCTCGCCGGCCTGGGCCGCCCGGCCGCCGAGGCCGCCGCCGAGGTCACCGAGACCAGCCTGGACCCGGCGCTGGCCGACCGCCCGGTCTCGCTGGTCGGCGCCACCTTCATCGGCGAGCTCTCGGTCGACCTGGGCGAGATCGAGGAGCTCGACCCGCAGGTCTACCACGAGGTGGTGAGCCTGTGGGCGCCCGCCGAGTGGGGGCCGCAGGACATCGACCTGCTGGTCGCCGAGTCCTTCCGGGGCGCCGGCACCGAGCCGTTCGAGGCCGACCACAGCGTGCTGGACCTGCCGGACATGTGGCGCCTGGACATGTGCAACATCAGCTTCGACCACGAGCTCTACCACCGGGTACCGCTGCCGCCGGCCAAGGACACCATCGGCAGCGACTACTTCCTGCTGCACGTGGTCCACGACGCGGGCCTGCCCGGCGTGGTGCACAACCGGCACATCGTCAACTACTACACCGGCGAGCGCCGCACCGACGAGGGCTTCCTGGTCTACCAGGAGCGGTACGCCAAGTTCGTGCTCTCCATGCTCTACCTGCACCACATCTACGGCCGGCTGACCGAGCTCGGCAGCGCCCTGCTGGACGACCGGCACCACGTCCGCCCCGAGCTGCTGGCCGAGGTGATCCGGGAGAGCCTGCCGCTGGACCGCACCCCCAGCCTGGAGCGGATGGACCGGCTGGCCGCCGCCTACCGCAGGCTCGGCGGCCGGTACGCGCAGTTCGCCGACCGGCTGGCCGCGCTGACGCCCCGACTGGTGGACGAGGCCCAGGCCGACACCGCGGACTTCGCGCTGCTCACCGAGGCCTGGGGCCCGCTGGTGGCCGCCGCGCAGCAGCTCGGGCTGCCCGATGCTCCCTAGCCCGCGGCTGCGTGCGGCGCTCGCCGCCGCCACCGAGGACACCCTGGTCTACGACCTGGCCGGGATCGCCGGCCGCTACCGCACCCTGGTCCGCGAGCTGCCGGGAGTGGCCGTCCGGTTCGCCATGAAGGCGTGCCCGGTGGACCAGGTGCTGGCCACCCTGGCCGCCGAGGGCTGCGGCTTCGACGCGGCCAGCCCCTCGGAGATCGCCCAGGCGGCCGGCACCGGCGTCGCCCCGGAGCTGGTCCACTACGGCAACACCATCAAGTCGGACGCGCAGATCCGCCAGGCGCACGCCCTGGGCGTGCGCGACTTCGCCACCGACTGCCTGGCCGACGTCCTGGCGATCGCCGAACACGCGCCCGGCGCCCGGGTGTTCTGCCGCCTGGCGACCACCGGGGCCGGGGCGCTGTGGGGGTTGAGCCAGAAGTTCGGCTGCTCCGGCGCCGACGCCGTCGAGGTGCTCGCCGCCGCGCAGCAGGCCGGGCTGGTCCCGGCCGGCCTGTCGGTGCACGTCGGCTCGCAGCAGATGACCGCCGAGGCCTGGCGGGCCGCGCTGGACACGCTGGCCGAGGTGCTGGTCGAGCTGGCCGGGCGCGGCATCGCGGTGGACCACGTCAACCTGGGCGGCGGGCTGCCGGCCCTGGGCTGCCTGGACACGTACGGGCGGCCGCTGGAGCCGCCACTGGACAAGATCTTCGCGGTGCTCCGCGAGGGCGTCCAGCGTCTGCGCGAACTGGCCGGCGGACAGCTGGACTTCCTGATCGAACCGGGCCGCTACCTGGTGGCCGACCACGGCGCGATCCGGGCCCAGGTGGCCCGCCTGACCAGCCGTCGGCTGCTGGACGGCGAGCAGCAGCACTGGCTCTACCTGAGTTGCGGCAAGTTCAACGGCCTGTACGAGATGGACGAGTTGCAGTACCGGCTGGTCTTCCCGACCCACCCGCCGGACGGGCCCGCGGTGCCCGCCGTGGTGGCCGGCCCCACCTGCGACAGCGACGACGCCTACGCCCACCGCCACGCCCTGGTCCAGGTGCCCGCCCGAGCCGCCTCCGGCGACCCGGTCTGGGTGCTCTCCAGCGGTGCCTACGCCACCAGTTACACGACGCGGGGCTTCAACGGCTTCGGACCGTTGCCCGAACTCTGCGTCCCGGCAAGCGAAGAGGACCCCGACGAATGACCGGTGAACCGCTGATCCGGCTGCTGCAGGAGCAGGACTGGCCCAGGATCCACGAGTTGGAGGCGCAGGCCTACGCCGAGCTCGGCCTGTCCGAGGACCCGCAGGCGCTGCGCTCGCGGGCCGCCGCCTCGCCCGCCACCAACTTCGTGGTGGTGGACGGCGAGCGGGTGGTCGGCTACCTGCTCACCCTGCCCTACCCGGCGGGCCGGTTCCCCGACCTGGCCCGGGGCGAGGCCGCCGCCCACGACGAGCGGGCCAACCTGCACCTGCACGACATCGTGATCGACCGCCGGTACCAGGTGCGCGGCCTGCCCGAGCAGTTGCTCGCGGTGATCAGCGCGGCCGCGGCCGCGCTGGGCTTCGAGCAGCTGTCCATGGTCTCGCTGCGCCGCTCGCGCCGGCGCTGGACCCGGATGGGGTTCGTCGAGCAGCCCGAGGTGGCCGTGCCGGCCTCCTACGGCGAGGGTGCGGGCTACCTGACCTACGGGGTGGGCGCGTGATCAAGGACGATTCCCCGGCCCTCGGCCGGGGAGGCCCCTACCGCCGCGCGCAGCTGGCGATCGCCGGGCTCTTCTGCTTCCTCGGCTTCCAGTACGCCACCTGGGCCTCCAGGCTGCCCGCGCTCAAGGGCCGGATGGACCTGAACACGGCGCAGCTGGGCCTGTTCCTGATGGTCTGCGGGATCGGCGCGGCGGCCGCCTTCCCGTTGGTGGCGGTGCTGATGCGGCGGCTCGGCTCGCGCCGGCTGGCGCTGGGCGCGGCGCTGCTGCTGGCCGCGGTGCTGGTGGGCTTCGCCACCGTCCGCTCCTACCCGGCGGGCATGGTGCTGGGCGCCCTGGACGGGGTGGGCGCGGCCTGCCTGAACGTGGCGATGAACGCCCAGGGTGCGGAGCTGGAGGCCCGGTACGGGCGCACCACGATGGCCCGGCTGCACGCCACCTTCAGCGGCGGCTCGCTCGGCGGAGCCCTGCTGGCCTCGGGCGTGAACCTGTGCACCGGCTCGCTGCTGGTGCACTTCGCGGTGGCCGCGGCGCTGCTGCTGGTGCTGCTGGCGGCGGCCCGCCCGGGGCTGCTGGCGCAGGGTCAGCAGCCCGTGGCGGAGCCGGCCGCGGACAGGCAGCGGCGCCGGTTCGCGCTGCCCACCGGGGCGATGCTCTGGATGGGCCTGGCGATGGCCTTCGGGACCATCGCCGAGGGCGCGATGAACGACTGGTCGGCGCTCTACCTGCGGGACGTGGCGCACGCGGCGGCCGGCCTGATGCCGCTGGGGATCGCGGTGGTCTCGCTGATGATGGTGCTGGCCCGGGTCTTCGCGGACGGTTGGCGGGCCCGCTACGGGGACGGGCGGATCGTCCGGCTGGGCAGCGCGCTGGCGGGCGCCGGTCTGGCGCTCGGCCTGCTGGCCGGCGGCGTGGTGCCGGCCCTGCTCGGTTTCGCCTGCATGGGCCTGGGGATGGCCGCGGTCACCCCGTGCGTCTACGTGGCGGCGGCGGGCCAGGGCCCCGAGGCCCTCTCGCTGGTGGCCGGCATGGGCACCACCGGCCTGCTGGCCGGCCCCGCCCTGATCGGCCTGGTGGCCGGCCTCAGCGGCCTCGCCTGGGGCATGGCCGCCATCGCCGCCTGCGCGGGCGTGGTCTCGCTGTGCGCCCTGCGGATCCGCTTCCAGGCCACCGCGCCGGCCTGAGTCCGGGCGGGCTCAGCCGACCAGCCGGACCGGCAAGGGGGCCAGCGCCTCCCGCAGGACGGCCGCGAACTGGTCGTACTCGGCGGCGCGGGTGGCACTGGAGCGGGTGGCCAGGCCGATCCGGCGGCCCGGGGCCGGGGCGGCGAAGCGCACCACCGCCAGCCGGTCCGCCCGGCCCGCCTCGACCTCCAGCGCGGTGGCCGGCAGCAGGGTGACCCCGAGCCCGCCCGCCACCAGCTGCACCAGGGTGGACAGCCCCGCCGCCCTGGTGCTCTCCGGGCCCGTCTCGCGGCACAGGTCCAGTGCCTGGTCGCGCAGGCAGTGCCCCTCCTCCAGCAGCAGCACGTCCAGCTCCAGCAGCACCTCGCGGGAGACGTCCGCGCGCCCGGCCAGCTCGTGCTCGGGCGGGGTGACCAGCACGAAGTCCTCGTCGAAGAGCGGGATCTCCCGGGTCGGCGAGGCGCCGCCCCCAGCCTTCGGCCGGGGGGACCCCCAGGCCGGCAGCGCGAGCAGCAGCAGGTCCAGCCGCCCGGCCGCCAGGCCGTCCAGCAGCGAGCCGGTCCGCTCCTCGTGCACGTGCAGCGTCAGGTCCGGGTAGCGGTCCCGGACCAGCTTCAGCACGGTGGGCAGCAGGTACGGCGCGACCGTCGGGATCACGCCCAGGTGCAGTGGTCCGGTGAACGGCCGCCGGGCGGCCTCCACCTCCTCGGTCAGCTCGTGCAGCGCGCCCAGCACCCGCCGGGCGTGCGCGGCCACCCGTTCCCCCAGCGGAGTGATGATCACCCGCCGCGTTGTACGCTCCACCAACCGGGCGCCGAGCGCCTCCTCCAGCCCGGCCACCGCCCCGGACAGCCCCGGCTGGCTGCTGCCGATCGCAGCCGCCGCCTCCCGGAAGTGCAGGTGGTCGGCGACCGCCAGGAAGGCGCGCAGCTGGGCGACGGTGGGGGTGCGGGTCTTGCCGTTGGTACTGATAGCTATCTCCGATCAGACGGATCGAGTCTAGCTATTTCCGTGATCAGTCTCCGACATGCCAGGGTGGGAGCGCGCCGGAATCCGCCGAATCACAGGCAAACCCGGCGGACTCCCCTCATTTTCCACACCCAGGAGAAGCGAACGTGCTCACGATCGGTGACAAGTTCCCCCAGTTCGAGCTGAAGGCCTGCGTCGACCTGGACCCCGCCAAGGCGTTCGCGGACATCGACCACAAGTCCTACGAGGGCAAGTGGAAGGTGGTCTTCTTCTGGCCGATGGACTTCACCTTCGTCTGCCCGACCGAGATCGCCGCCTTCGGCAAGCTGAACGAGGAGTTCGCCGACCGCGACGCGCAGATCCTGGGCGTCTCCGGCGACTCGGAGTTCGTGCACCACGCCTGGCGCAAGGACCACGCCGACCTGCGCGACCTGCCCTTCCCGATGCTGGCCGACATCAAGCACGAGCTGATGCAGGCCTGCGGCGTCGAGGGCGCGGACGGCACCGCCCAGCGCGCGGTCTTCATCGTGGACCCGAACAACGAGATCCAGTTCGTCATGGTGACCGCCGGCTCGGTCGGCCGTAACCCCAAGGAGGTCCTGCGGGTGCTGGACGCCCTGCAGACCGACGAGCTGTGCCCGTGCAACTGGACCAAGGGCGAGGCCACCCTGGACGCCGCCACCCTGCTGGCGGGCTGACCCGTGGCGCTCGACGAACTCAAGTCGCGGCTGCCCGAGTACGCCAAGGACCTCAAGCTCAACCTGTCCGCGGTGATCGGCAACTCCGACCTGCCGCAGCAGCAGCTGTGGGGCACCGTGCTCTCCTGCGCGATGGCCACCGGCTCCAAGCCCGTGCTGGCCGAGCTGGAGCCGCAGGCCCGCGAGCTGCTCGGCGAGCAGGCGTACACCGCCGCCAAGGCCGCCGCCGCGATCATGGCGATGAACAACGTGTACTACCGCACCACGCACCTGCTCTCGGACCACGAGGAGTACGCGAAGCTGCGGACCGGGCTGCGGATGAACATCATCGGCACCCCGGGCGTGGACAAGCTCGACTTCGAGTTCTGGTGCTTCGCGGTCTCCGCGATCAACGGCTGCGGCCAGTGCCTGGACTCGCACGAGCAGGTGCTGCGCAAGGGCGGGGTGGACCGGGAGACCGTGCAGGTCGCGATCCGGATCGCCGCCGTGCTGCAGGCCGTCGCCTCGGTGCTGGACGCCGAAGCGGCGCTGGCCGGCTGACCGCGACTCAGTTCCTGACGGGGCCCCACTCCACCGGGTGGGGCCCCGTCAGCACGTTCAGCCCCGCCACCGCCTCCGCCCCGAAGACCAGCGCGGCCCGGGGCGCGGTGCGCAGCCGCAGCATCTCGTGCAGCACGTCGGCGAAGGGCTGCACGGTCAGCGCCCGCGCCACCTCGCGCACCTCGCCCAGCTCCCCGTGTTCGGCCAGCACGGCCAGGTCGCGCAGCATCGAGCGGCACCGCACGTAGGCGTGCGCCCGGCCGCGCTCCAGCACCGGGCGGTCCAGGCCGAAGATCCGGATCGTCTCGACGCCCTTGGGGGTGCGGGCCCGGTAGGCACCGGTGACCAGCACCAGGTCCAGGTGGTCGGCCGGCTCCTCGCTGGTCGGGTCGATCAGCAGCGGCTCGCCCTGGCGGTCCACCGGGAACAGGTCGCGCTTCTGGTTGCTGTTGCAGAACGAGCAGGCCCACAGGTGGTTGAGCCAGTCGAAGGCCCGCTTGGGGGCCCGCGCGATCGGCTCGAAGTGGTCGATGCTGGTGCCCTCGCTGTCCCCGCAGTACATGCAACGGGACATCCCGGCGGCCATCGCCACCAGGTGCACCGCCAGGTCCTGGCGGATCGTCCGGGCGGCCCGCCACGACTCCCGGGCGGCGCCCTTGGCGGTGCTGATCCGCTGGGTGCGGGCCGCCATCCGGTCGGCCAGGTCGACGGGCAGCGGGCCCCGCTGCAGCGGGATCACCCTAGGACCTCCGCCCGAGCCGGGCCGACACCTCGTCCACCCGGGCGGTGAGCGAGCTCATCAGCTTCTCGGTCAGCTCCTGGTACTCGGCCAGCTCGGCCTCGTCCGCGTCGCCGGCCAGCACCCGGCCCTCCAAATCGCCGACCCGGCGCCGGGCGTCCTCGGCCCGGGCCGAGTAGGGCGACTCCAGGCCGAACAGGTCGGAGAGCACCGCGTCGTCCCCGCTGCCGTAGACGACCCGGCGGTACAGCTCCTCGCTGACCGGCTGCGGCGGCACGTCCTCGTCCGGGCCGGCTATCCGGATCAGGCCGCCGGGATCGGCCGCCTGGCAGATGTACGGGCTGTGGGTGGAGACGATGAACTGCACCCGGGGGAAGTGCGCCTTGAGCCAGGGGCCGATCCGCTGCTGCCAGCTGACGTGCAGGTGGGCGTCGATCTCGTCGATCAGCACCACCCCGGGCAGGGTGAGCGCCCCGTCCTCGTCCAGCGGGAGCCGGCCGTAGGCGGTCTGGAACTGGCGCACCAGGTCGAGCACCAGGGCGGCCACCGTGCGGTAGCCGTCGCTCAGTTCGCGCAGCGGGAAGGCGGGGCCGGCGGCCCGCTGCACCCACAGGCCGTCCGCGTCCACCCGGGCCACCGAGAAGCCGTCCGGCAGCAGGCCGTCGGAGAGCAGGCCGGTGACCACCTCCAGGGTCTGCTGGGCGCCCGGACGGCCCTCCAGCCGGCGCACGTGCTGGTCGACCAGCCAGGTGACCCCCTCGGCGAGCGAGGCCTCCTCGTGGAACAGGGTGGCCAGCCGCCCGACCGGGCCGGCCGAGAGCATCAGCCGCTGACTCTCCCCGGCCGCGCCGAGCAGCCGGCGGAACGGGCCGTAGCCGGCGAAGAACCAGCCGCGCGGATTCTCCGCCCACGGGCCGCGCTCGGGGCTGGTCGAGCCGAACGCCTCCAGCTCCGGGCGCGGGCCGCCGACCAGCGCCGTCCCGGCGGCCGGGGGCTGCGGAAGGGTCCACTTCAGGCCGAGCTTGACGTCGTACTTGGGCGCCTTGCCGCTGCCGGCCAGCCGGTCCACCGACCAGTCGGGCCGGACGAAGGCCTGCACCCAGCCGGTCCGCTCGCCCGCGGTCAGCCAGCCGGAGAAGTCGCTGACCAGGCTGCGGGCCACCGAGGGGCCGCCGAGGGCCAGCGCGAGGGCGCGCAGCAGCGTGGTCTTGCCGGAGCCGTTGCGCCCGGCCAGCACCGTCCAGCCCGCCTGCGGCAGTTCCAACTGCCGCACCTCGCGGACCGGGGTGAACCCCCGGATCCCCGAGATGCCCAGCCTGGTCACATACATGACGGCAGTTTAGGAGCTGACGGCCGCTTGCGGGGAGGGGTCGGCAGCGCCCGTGTCGGCGGTCGCGGCGGCGCGCTCGGCGGCGTGCTCGGCAGCCTCCTGGGCCGCCTCCAGCGCCTCGAACACCTCTTCGGCCGCGGCACTGCGGCGGCGCAGGTGGCCGACCACGGTGTTGATCACCGCGATCAGCGGGACCGCCACGATCGCCCCGCCGATGCCGCCCACGATCGAGCCGGCCGCCACCCCGAGCACCACGCCCAGCGGGTGCACCCGCACCGCCCGGCCCAGGATCAGCGGCTGCAGCAGGTGTCCCTCGAGCTGCTGCACCGCGACCAGCACCACCAGCACCATCGCCGGGGTGTACACGCTGTGGCTGGTGACCGCCGCGACCAGCACCGCGAGCGTCCCGGTGACCAGCGCGCCGACCAGCGGCACGAAGGCGCCGAGGAAGATGATCACCGCCAGCGGCATCGCCATCGGCACCCCGAGCAGCTGGATCCCGATCCCGATGCAGAGCGCGTCGATGAAGGCCACCGCCACGGTGCCGCGCACGTACGCCGTCAGCGTGGCCCAGGCCTTGGGGCCGGCCCCGGCGATCGCGTACCGGGACTGGGTGGGCAGCGCGCGCAGCACCCAGGTCCAGATCTTCGCGCCGTCGTAGAGCATGAAGTAGGTGGTGAAGACCGCCAGCAGCACCCCGGTGATCACCTCGATCACGATGTTCACCGTGGTGAAGCCGAGCGAGGTGAGCTGGTCGGTGTTGGAGCCGATCGCGTTCTGGACCTGCTTGGTGAACTGGGTCAGCTGCTGCGGCGTCAGGTGCATCGGGCCCTGGACCAGCCAGTCGTGCAGCTGCTGGATGCCGGCGGAGGCCTGCGTGGAGACGTCCGAGATGTTCGTGCTGACCTGCCAGAAGACGAACCAGCCGACCAGGCCGATGCCGCTCAGCCCGGCCAGGAAGGTGCCCAGCGCCGCCAGTGCCCTGGGGACCCCGTGCCGGCGCAGCCAGGAGACGGTGGGTTCCAGCAGCGCCGAGATCAGCAGCCCGGCCAGGATCGCGAAGGCGACCAGGCGCAGCATGTCGACCACGTAGAAGATCACGTAGAGCGCGGCCCCGAGCAGCAGCAGCCGCCAGGCCGACTCGGCGGCCACCCGCAGGCCCCAGGGGACCGCCTCGGCCGGGGTGTCGGGCCGGCCCGGGTGCGGGTTGCGCAGTCGCGGGCGCGGCGGATCGATCGCGGGGGCCTGCTCGCGCACCACCACCCGGACCACCTCGCGCGGGGCCGGGATCGGCTCCGGCACGGCCGTCGGGACGACCGCGGCCGCAGCCGTGGCCGCCTCCCGGCGCCGGGCCAGCAACCCGGTCAGCCAGGCCGCTCCCAGCGCCGTCCTGACGCCGGCCCTGCCGCCGGTGCGCTCGCGCTGCTCACCCCGTGCCATGGGCGTGTCCGTCCTCCCGGTCGGCCACGACCACGCCGCGGCTCTCAGGGCACGCTACCGGCCCGCGTCACCCGTAGGGAGCACCGGGGGTGAAAACACGGCGAGCCCCGACCACACCTGTGGTCGGGGCAGCGAGCCGTGCGGTCGGCCTAGTACCAGCTGTGCGCCTGCCAGAACGACCAGGCGCCGCAGGGGCTGCCGTAACGGTCGTTCATGTAGCCCAGGCCCCACCTGATCTGGGTGGCCGGGTTGGTCTTCCAGTCGGCGCCGGCCGAGGCCATCTTGGACCCCGGCAGCGCCTGGACCAGACCGTAGGCACCGGACGGGTTCATGGCCGTGTAGCTCCAGCCGCTCTCGCGGCTGACGATGTTGCTGAAGCACTGGAACTGCGTGTCGTTCCCGATGATCGACTGCGCCAGCGCCTGCACCGAACCCGGGCTGACCGAGACGGGCGGCGCGCTGGAGAGCTGGGAACGGGCCGCGGCCCGGTTGGCGGCCTGTGCGTCCGCGGCGGCCTTGGCCTTGGCGGCGGCGTCGGCGGCAGCCTTGTCCGCATCCGCCTTGGCCTGCGCGTCGGCAGCGGCCTTCGCACGGGCGGCGTCGGCGGCAGCCTTGCGGGCGGCCTCGTCGGCGGCCTGCTTCTGCGCGACGGCCTGGTGGTCGATGCTGTCGCTGACGACCTGTGCCTGCGAAGCTGACGGGATGTCAGCGAGCAGGGAAGCGCCTGCGACGTCGACCGGCTGGGACGGCTTGGCCTCGCTGCCCGAAGCCACACCCACGACGGCACCGACAGCGGTGACGGCGGTGGCGGAGGCCACGGCAACTCCCCGGACCGAGATCCGAGTCACATGGTTTCCTTCCAGCGTCGCCCCCGCGTGACCGTGGAGGCGCAACATGCCCCTGGTCGCTGGCCTCCACCTTGCTGCTGGTCACGGGAGACTCGGGCCCGGCGTCCGCCCCGGCGAACCGGTGCGGGCGAAGAGATCGGGCGGCGTACGGTCCGGCTTTATTGAGTTGACGCCCAACAAACGGGCCGTACGCAGGGCCTGACAGAACCCACACCATGCCGCAACCTGACGCGGAAGCGCAATTCCCGGTTGCGTGGCGAAGCTCACACCCGCCCACCTCGGCCAGTTCCCGCTGTTCGATGGACAAGCCGGCGTACCGCATGCGGACGATCCGCCCGGAGGTGGGGTGAACCCAACTGCCGGGCGGATCGTTCGTCGACCGTCTCTTCCTACTTCCGGATCAGCGGACCGGGAGTCAGGGCTGGATGTCCTCCAGCATTTCGGTCACCAGTGCGGCGATCGGGGAGCGCTCGGAGCGCGTGAGGGTGATGTGCGCGAACAGCGGATGCCCCTTCAGCTTCTCCACCACCGCCACCACACCGTCGTACCGGCCCACCCGCAGGTTGTCCCGCTGCGCCACGTCGTGGGTGAGCACCACCCGCGAGCCCTGGCCGATCCGGGACAGCACGGTGAGCAGCACGTTGCGCTCCAGCGACTGCGCCTCGTCCACGATCACGAAGGCGTCGTGCAGCGAGCGGCCCCGGATGTGGGTGAGCGGCAGCACCTCCAGCATCCCGCGGGAGAGCACCTCCTCGATCACCGCCGGCGTGGTGACCGCGCCCAGCGTGTCGAAGACCGCCTGCGCCCAGGGGCTCATCTTCTCCGACTCGTTGCCCGGCAGGTAGCCGAGCTCCTGGCCGCCGACCGCGTACAGCGGCCGGAACACCATCACCTTGCGGTGCTGACGGCGCTCCAGCACCGCCTCCAGGCCCGCGCACAGCGCCAGCGCCGACTTGCCGGTGCCGGCCCGCCCGCCCAGCGAGACGATGCCCACCTCCGGGTCGAGCAGGACGTCCAGCGCGACCCGCTGCTCGGCGCTGCGCCCGCGCAGCCCGAACGCCTCGCGGTCACCCCGCACCAGTTTGACCCGCCCGTCCACGGTGACCCGGCCCAGCGCGCGCCCGCGCTCCGAGCTGAGCACCAGTCCGGTGTGCACCGGCAGCTCCTCGGCCCCGTCCACCGCCACCGCGGTGTCGTGCGGGGCGCCGAACAGCTCGTCCACCTGTTCGGCGGGCAGCGGCAGTTCGGCCATCCCCGTCCAGCCCGAGGTACTCGCCAGCTCGGCCCGGTACTCCTCGGCGAGCAGGCCCACCGCGCTGGCCTTGATCCGCATCGGCAGATCCTTGGAGACGACGGTGACGTCGTACCCCTCGGCCTGCAGGTTGCGGGCGACCGCGAGGATCCTGGTGTCCGCCTCGCCGCCGCCGACCCGGTAGCCGGCCGGCAGCACGGAGGGGTCCGAGTGGTTCAGCTCGACCCTGATCGAGCCACCGATCTCACCGACCGGGATGGGCTCGTCGAGTCGGCCGTACCGGACCCGGTAGTCGTCGAGCAGACGCAGGGCCTGGCGGGCGAAGTAGCCCAGTTCGGGATGGTGCCGCTTGGCCTCCAGCTCCGTGACCACGACCACCGGGAGCACCACCTCGTGCTCCTCGAAGCGGTTCATGGCGAGCGGATCGGCCAGGAGCACGCTGGTGTCAAGGACGTACGTGCGCCGATCTGGTGTCCGGCGGCTCTTGGTACTGACCACTAGGCCTCCAGGGCGGGTGACCCTGCGTCACCCGCGGCTTGCCGGCCCCCACACCCCCTGTTGGGCAGGGTGCCGGTCTGCCTGTTCTATGCCCTGACGATGCGTCCGGCATGCCCTGGAAATCGAAGTCGTCGATCAAAGGAGGTGAATTCTCGGTAACCCGGCCGCGCCCCGTGTCCCGAGGTCAGCCCCCGTAGCGGCGGTGGCGCTGTTCGTACGCGCGCAGCGCCCGCAGGAAGTCGACCTTGCGGAAGGCCGGCCAGTAGGCCTCGCAGAAGTAGAACTCGCTGTGCGCGCTCTGCCAGAGCAGGAAGCCGGACAGCCGCTGCTCGCCGGAGGTGCGGATGACCAGGTCCGGATCGGGCTGGCCCTTCGTGTACAGCCGCTCGGCGATGTGCTCGACGTCCAGGATCTCGACCAGCTCCTCGATCGAGGTGCCGCGGTCGGCGTGCTCCTGGAGCAGCGAGCGGACCGCGTCTGCGATCTCGTGCCGGCCGCCGTAGCCCACCGCCACGTTGACGGTGATGCCCTCCAGGTGCTCGGTGGCGGTGGCCGCCTCCTTGAGGATCCCGGCGGTCCGGTCCGGCAGCAGGTCCAGGGTGCCGATCGGGTTGATCTTGTAGCGGCGGCGTGCGGCCAGACCGGTCACCGCGTCCTCGATGATGCCCAGCAGCGGCACCAGCTCGTCGGCCGGGCGGGAGAGGTTGTCGGTGGAGAGCATCCAGAGGGTGACGACCTCGATGTTGGTCTCGTCGCACCAGCCGAGGAACTCGGCGATCTTGTCGGCACCGCGCTGGTGGCCGAAGGCGGTGGTGCCGCCGGCCGCCTTGGCCCAGCGGCGGTTGCCGTCCATGATCACGCCGACGTGGTGCGGGGTCCGGGCGAGGTGCACCTCGACCCGCTGGCCGTAGAGCCGGTACATGCCGCCGAGTACCGACCGCAGCCCCGGCGTGCGCTCGACGAGATCGCGCAGACCCATAAGTTCAGCCCCTCCGAGCTCTGACCCCCTGGCCCCGGCCCTGCCCGCCAGAGGTCCGGGAGCAGCGTACTCCGGCAGCCTCGCTGCGGGGAAAGCCGCAGGCGGCAAAGGTTTCGCCAGAAGTCGGCCAGGTCGGCCTCCGAACCTCCCCAGCCTTCGGCCGGGAGGCGCCCCCACCGGCCCGGACACGGACAGGTCTCCACAACCTTAAAGAATCTGTAAGGGGACGAACAGCTCCTTGACGTATGCCAATGGTCTAGTCCAGCTTGTTCGACAGCAACCGCCGGGTTCCCGGCGGCCCTGCGACCCACGACGTTTTCTGCGGTTCTTCCCTCCCCCACACGGGGCCGCCGCGACCCCCACCGCGGCGGCTCCTCTCCTCCGGTTCAGGAGAGTTCGTCATGTCCCGTACGGTCGTCCCCACCCACCGCCGGTCCCGCCGCGCCCTGCCCGCGCTGGCCGCCGCCACCACCTCCCTCGTCCTGGCCGGCGCCGGCCTGGCGGTCTTCGCCGGCGGTGCCGGCGCCGCCGTCGGCAACCTGACCACCAACGGCGGCTTCGAGAGCGGCCTGAGCGGCTGGAGCTGTGCCGGCGCGGCCGCCGCCGTCTCCTCGCCGGTGCACAGCGGCACCGGCGCACTGCAGGGGAGCCCGAGCTCCTCGGACACCGCGCAGTGCACCCAGACCATCGCGGTCCAGCCCAACTCCAGCTACACGCTGGCAGCCTGGGTGCAGGGCCCGTACGTCTACCTGGGCGCCACCGGCACCGGCGGCACCGACCCGTCCACCTGGTCGAGCCAGACCGGCTGGAACCAGCTGTCGACCACCTTCACCACCGGCGCGAGCACCACCAGCGTCACCGTCTACCTGCACGGCTGGTACGGGCAGGGCGCGTACGTCGCGGACGACGTGACGCTGACCGGTCCGGGCGGGTCCTCGACGCCGACGCCCACCCCGACGCCGACGCCGACGCCCACCCCGAAGCCGACTCCCACGCCGACTCCGACGCCCACCCCGACCCCGACGCCCACCCCCACGCCGACGCCCACCCCGACCCCGACCAGCACCCCGCCGTCGACCGGCCTGCCCAAGCACGCGCTCACCGGCTACTGGCAGAACTTCGACAACGGCGCGACCGACCAGAAGCTCGCCGATGTCCAGGCGAACTACGACATCATCGCGGTCTCCTTCGCCGACGCGACCAGCACGCCGGGCGCGGTCAGCTTCACCCTGGACCCGACCCTGGCCAAGAACCTCGGCGGTTACACCGACGCCCAGTTCAAGGCCGACATCGCCGCCAAGCACGCGGCCGGCAAGAAGGTCGTCATCTCGGTCGGCGGCCAGAACGGCGCGATCAGCGTCGGCGACTCGGCCTCGGCCGCCAACTTCGCCAACAGCGC
>NZ_PYBW01000108.1:0-299 GCF_003205575.1 Streptomyces tateyamensis | reverse complement strand
AGGCGCTGCACTCGCTGGCGAGCAAGGCCGGCAGCAACTTCGTGCTCACCATGGCCCCGCAGACCATGGACATGTACACCACGTCCAGCGCGTACTTCCAGTTGGCGCTGAACGTCAAGGACGTCCTGTCGGTGGTCAACACCCAGTTCTACAACTCGGGCTCGATGCCGGGCTGTGACGGCAAGAACTACAACCAGGGCACCGAGGACTTCATCACCTCGCAGGTCTGCACCTACATCCAGGGCGGCCTGAGCCCGGCCCAGGTCGGTATCGGCGTCCCCGCCTCCGCCTCGGCGGCC
>NZ_PYBW01000107.1:495-8807 GCF_003205575.1 Streptomyces tateyamensis | reverse complement strand
ACTCGGAACAGGCCCTAGTGGACGCTCTGGTGACGCGCTGGGAGCCGCGCGGCGGCCTGGTTTTCGGCTGCCTGCTCGACCTCACAGGCTTGCCCTTCGAAGCGCAGTGGTGGTGGCAGTTCGCCGCCGGCGCCGGCGACCTCACCGCCGCCTACTGCCTCTACCTCCACCACATCCGAGCCGGCGAGCTGCGCGAGGCGGATCACTGGTTCCGCCAGGCCGCCCACCTGGACGAGGGCGCTACAGCGCCCCTGAAGCCCTCGCTGCCGGACATCGCCGGCTACCCGCGGCTGGTGTTCCGCCTGGCCGCGCCGATCCGGGACACCACCGGCCTGCCGAGCCCGGACCACGCGCTGCGTGTGGCCATCGGCGGCCTGCCCGGCGGTTCCGACGAGATGTGCGGGCCGTTCAGCCTGCCCACCGGCGACATCGCCCACCAGCTCCAGGAACTCGCTGCCCACTGACGCCTACCTGGCCCGCGCGCGCCAGGCCCCGACCGGGAGGACCCCATGTCCGTCCACGACCCCGCAACCCTCGCCCTGGCCACCACGGCCACCGGCTACATCGCCACCGTCACCGCCATCGCGCTGACTGCCGTTATTGCCCGCGACCCCGCCCGCAGGCGGGAAGCCCGCGTTCTGCTCACCCTGCTCCTCGGCCGTCGCCCCTGATCCCGCCCTGCTCGGCTTCCCTGCCAGCTTGTCCACCCGCCCGGGCGAGGCCGGTCGCCGGGCGGCTGCGCCGCGCCCAGGCCGAGAAGGCCGACCTGGCTCTGCCGCCCGGTGTGGACCTGGCTGCCTTGTACGGCGGCGTCAACGTCGAGGTTCCCGTGGCGACGGGGACTGGCCCGGATTACCGGAGGAAGGGGTGTCGTTCTACCCCTCGGCGAGTCGGGACCGCGATCAATAGTTCACCTGAAACATCGGCGTTCCCGCCCTGTCGTAGAACTCCAGCGCTCCTGGCTGAGTGCTGGGGATCACCAGTGAGACCGGGCCGTCTACGTACTGGCCTGGTCTAGGCATGGGTGCTCCGCTCAGGCCGTTGCCGTGCTGCCCGAGGTCAGTACAGGCTGCGGGGCCGATGCCTGCCTCCTGCGTCTGGCCGTCCTTGCCGTTCCACCGGGCTCTGATGAACGGATAGGTGTCCAGGTCTGCTGTGCCCGTGTTCTTGATCTTGAGTTCAACGCAGACGACCTCGGTGCCCGAAGGGATGGAGTACCCGGCGCTGGGGTTGGACGTGGTCGTCTTGACATCGACCAGGGTCACATCGGCGGACCCGGTATTGGTGACGACCACGCCGTCACCAACGGTGCGGACGGACAGCGTCTGCCCCACGGCTAGGGTCGGTGTCCCGCTGGACTGGGGAGCCTGTGATGTCCCGCTGGACTGCGGGGACTGCGAGGACTGGCCGACAGCGGGTGCAGGGCTCTGCACCGTCTTTCCGCCGGCGCCGCTGCTGCATCCGGCGGCCGCGAGCGCGGAGGCCACGAGGATGGATGCCACGCCAGCGCGTGCAAAGCCTCCACCGGGAAGCGCCGAGGACCCCGTCATGGCCGCTCCCGTCAAGAGGTGCCCCTTCCATCTACCCCTTTGTAGACGCCTGGTCGGCGGGGCGCTGCTCGGGTTGGGCCAGGTGGCGGGGCAGGTGCCCGTACGGCCCCTGCTTCTGGCCTTCCAGCTCCAGCTCACCGCTGAGCTCAGCCCCCAGCGCCGTTCAGGAACTGTGCCGTTGACGGTAAGCCACCGAAGGCGCCAGCCACCACCTGATGGTCAGCGCCTCCTGCTGCCCGCAGCAGTCGGGCTGGGGGTAACGGCGCAGCAACGCCGTTGGCCGTCGGCGCGTACGTCAGCCTCCTGACTGGACAGGCCTCGGGCTCGCAGGGCAGACGAGCCCACCGGACGCGAGCGATCCGTGGTGGGAGGTCTGGCAGCAGCAGGCCCGTGACTGCCCCAACCGCTGGGTGTGGCCGCCTGCCGGCTGGCGTCTTGGGCGGAGTTAGTTTGAGGACTGTGTGGTGGTGGGGCCGAGGGCTTGGTGGATCTTGTTGACGGCTTGCGTGTAGTAGGCCGAGGCCAGTTGGGATGATCCGCTTCCGATCTGGAAGTAGGCGTAGGTGAGTGCTACGGGGCCGAGTCGGTCGATGGCGAGGTATCCGTTGACCTGTACGCCGCGGTAGGTGGCGTCCATTCGTGCCGCCGCCGATCCGGGGCCGCCGAAGTTGATGGGGCTCAGGGTGAACGTCAGGGGTTCGGCACCGGTCGGGAAGGTCAGTGTGTGGCAGGACGTGAGGGCCGCCCGGGCCTGGGCGTAGTCGGTGGTCAGAGCGGCCGGGGTCTCGGTGAGGAGCGACTCCTGCACGAAGGGCCCGGTGCTGCCGGCGGTGAGGAGCACGTCCTGTTGAACCTGCTGGGTCGTGCTGGCCGTCCCGTTCAGCATGCTGGCCAACGGCTCGCAGCCCGTGACGGAGGAGCCGCCGGTACCCGTGGTGTCGCTCGCGCTGCTCGAGGCGGCGAAGGCCGGCCCCAGCTCGCCCGCCGTCAGCAGCGCAGCCTGCAACTGTGCTGCGGTCAGCAGCGCGGTCGATGCGGTGGCAGGAGCAGAAGAGCCGGCTGCACTTGTCACGGTGACACTCGGGGTGACGCCAGAAGATGTCTTCGAGCCTGCGCCGCAACCTGCTGCGCCCCCGATCAGGAGGAGTGCGGCAGCTGGGAGCGCGCATCGGGCGAGCCGCTGATGGCGAGTTCGCGCAGTGTGGGCCATGGGAGTCTCCCTGGCGCTACTGAGGGGTTGCTTCACTCTCCAGTCTTCTCCCGCTCCCCACCCTGCGCTCCCCGGCTCTGCTCGGGGTGTGACCTGTTGGTGTTGTGTGGCGTAAATGGCCTCATACGCCGTCTTGTCTGGACCAATTGTCGAGACTGTTCGAGTGGCTAGCAGGGCTGCACCCGCCTCGCTTTTGGTGACTGTGTGTGGTGGTTGGGCGGGTTGGGGGGTCTGCTGGACGCCCGTTCGAGTGGTGGGCTGTTTTCGGTTGGTGTTTGGGCCATCGAATTGCTGTGGGAGCTTCTGTGGAATTGGTTATTGGCTGAGTGCCGATGGTGTTCCGAATTCGCGCCTTGAGGGTGGCTGGTGGGGCGGTGTTCGGTTTCGTGGTGGTAGCGGCGGCCCCGGCAGCTGTCGCGCCCCTGACGTGTGGAGTGCTGTCGCGTGCTGTGAGGGCGCGGTAGCGGCTCGGTCAGGATCCGTCGCGCGCCTGCGTGTCGGCACGTGGCAGCATCTCGCCTGATGATCGGCGTGTGGTTTTCAGTGGTTCGGCGTTGTTGTTCACCGGGTCCTGGGTGGTCTGTTTCTCCTGTTCAGGGGGCGTGTTGTGGGTGGGCGCGGTGAACGGGGGGACCGAGGTGGCAGTGAAGTGTCGCGCTGAAGTGCAGTGAAAGTTGGACGCCGATCGCTATCGCGGCCGCCTGGGTGGCTTGGGTCCTGCTGGTGACAGTTGGGGCGGCCCGGGGCTGATGCTTCGGGAGGGTCGGATATCGGGAGCGTCATCCTCGTCGGCTGCGGCAGGATGGCCCGATGAGCTTCTTCCGTCGACGTCAGCAGTTCCTGCCACACCCCGACAACGGCGTGAACGCCTTGGAACGTCGCCGGGCCGCAGTATCGTGCTCGGCTGCTGTGGGGCATTGACGTGCTGCCTTACGTATACCGGATCACCAAGTACAACCCCGCGGACCGTGACGAGCGGGGTTACTACATGGGGGCGGTGGAGGCGGTCAGCGACCACGGGTCCGTCGAGGCCGCCTACCTCGAGGCGGTTGCCGCCTTCGCCGAGGACACTGGTGTGCGCCAGCTCTCTGTCCGCGAGCCTCAGGCCGCGCTCGGCTTCGTGCACTTCGGCCTGGAGCCGGCAGTCGAGGATGGTGGTCTTGCAGGGCTCTTCCCGTCCGATCTGACCGGCTTCCACGACGGGGCGCAGGTGCCGGTCCCGGTCGGCTTGGAGCTGGTGCGGGCGATGCTGCGCGACAGCGGCGCCTGGTGTCGCCTGGAAGTCGAGGACACCTTCGCCGTGCACGTCGGCTGGGACCAGTACGTGTACGTGGGCAGCAACGTGCCCTGCGAAGCGGCCGTGGCGCGCACCCGCGAACTGGGGCTCTTCCCCGAACCGCTGGATGCTTCCCCATACGAGGCGGTGTTCGACGAGCCGGGTGAGCAGCGCCCCGCCGACGATGTCTTCTGGGCGCGGGTGCGCTGGTGCGTGGCGATGCGCGAGGCGGCGCTTCTGGAGGAGATGCACCTCGACAACGCTTCCCGCTGGCACCGGCTCGGTGGCGGCACACTCGATGCGGTGCGCGTCCGGCTGACCCCGCGGGCACGCCTCGCGGTCTGGCCGGACCTCCTCTCCACCGATGTCGCCGCAGTTGTGGCCGGCCTCCCGGACGAGGGCCTGGTCGAATGCGTATGGGAGGACCAGGATGGCCGGATTACCAGCACGGTCGCCGACGAGACCGAGTTCCCGGCACTGGCCGCCCAGGTCCGCGGCGCACGTGCCGCTGCCGTCCTGCCGATGGACGTCGATGAGCGCAGCCCGCTGTTCACGGCCGTGCTGCCCGACGGGGACGGCGTCCTGCGCGCACGCTGGCGCACGGAGCCGACCCCGAGTGACCGGGACTGGGCCTTCCTGAAGACCCTCCGCCGCGGTCGGGCCGTGACCGGCACCGTCACCGAGATCGCGAGCTTCGGCGTCACGTTCGTCGACCTCGGCGGCTTCACCGCGATGATCAACATTCCCGAACTGTCCTGGCGGCACATCAACCATCCCGCCGACATCCTCACGGTCGGGCAGGAGATCACTGCCGAGATCCTCGACGTGGATATGGTCCGGGAACGGGTACCGCTATCCCTCAAGGCGCTGCAGGAGGACCCGCTGCCGCAGGTCGCGCAGCAGGTCGGGAAGATCGTCACCGGACCGGTCACCAAAATCGTGCCGTCCGGCGCGTTCGTCCGTATCGAGGACCGGGAGGACGGCTTCGAGGGGCTGGTGCACAACACCGAGCTCTCCGAACCACCCGCAGACCGGCCCGAGGATGTTGTTCAAGTTGGCGACCTACTCACCGTGAAGATCATCGATGTCGATCCCACCCGGCGCCGGATTGCGCTCTCGCACACGCAGGCTCGTGCCACGAGCCCCGAGGAACACCGACATGTCCGACGGTGAACTCGATCCGCTGTGGCTCGAGTCGGAATCGACCTGGACCGCTCGAAACTGATCGGCGGGAGCGGGCCAGCTGGTCGGCTCGCTGCGCATCGCCGGGAGCGGTGGCGGTCGGCTCGTGTCCGGCGTGTGACTTTCACTGGGTTCAGCGGCAGCGTGCACATCCGGGGCTGGCGGCTGGCGCGCTGGTCAGAGCCCCCGTAGGTGGGGCCCGGGTGCACGGCCTGACCAGGATCCGGTGAAGTGTCGCGTCGAGGCCATGGTGAAGAGCGGACGCTGACCACCGTCGTGGCCTATCCGACAAACCCCTCAGGAGCCTGGCCGCCGTGTTTGCGGCTCTGGTGAAACATCGCCCGCGGAGCTTCCCTTCGATCGGGTGCTGTCTTCCGGCGTGTCGGGATGAGACCGGGAGAGGGAGGACAGCCTGCCGCTGAAAGAGGGCCGCCGGCTCCGAGGATTCGCGGGTCCCATGTCGTCGACAGGCGGGGGTGTGGTGGTGGCTCTGGATCCGCCCAGAGTGGTGCCGGACCGGGAAGCGGCGGTGGTCCGGTTGATGGATCTGGACAGCCGGGGCGAGCTGACGACTGCTCACGTCCGCCTGGTCGCCTCCTCGCTGCAGGTCACCGTGCGGGCGGTGTGGTATTGGATTGCCGCGGCGCGTAAGGAAGGCCGGTTCTCGCCGCGCCCCCGCGCGCAGCTGACCGTCACCCCGGAGATCCGCCGTCTGCTGGCGTTGTGGGGCGGGAACGTCTCGGCCGTCCACCGCGAACTGGTAGCCCGCGCAGCAGACGACCCCGCAGCAGGGCCTGCGCTGTCGCTGTCAGCCCTGCACCGCGCGGTGGTGCGGGAGTTGTCGGTGGGGGAGCGGGCGGGTCTGCGGGGTGGGGAGGCGGCCCGGCGGGCGTATGACGTGTTCGGGAAGCGGCCGGTGTTGTGGAGGAACGCGTGCTGGGAGGGCGATCACAAGCACGTGCCGGTGCAGGTCGATGTCGAGGGCGAGTTGGCGTGTCCGTGGATCACCTGGTTCATCGACTGCGCCACCAAGTACATCCTCGGCCTGGCTGTCACGCCGCACGCCCCGTCCAGGGACGCGGTGCTGGCCGCGCTGCGCACCGCGATCACCCGCACCGAACCGTTCGGCCCGGCAGGTGGCCTGCCCGCCCTGGTGCGGGTCGACCGCGGGAAGGAGTTCCTGTGCGCCACGGTGACCGCCGCGCTCGGTGCGTTCGCCGTCCCCGTCCATGACCTGCCGGCCTACAGTCCGCACTTGAAGGGCACGATCGAGGCGTTGAACGACGCGGTTCAGGAGATGTTCCTCGTCTCTCTGCCGCGCTACACCCATCGTCAGAAGCTCACCGGCGGGCGGCTCGCCGATCCGGACGCGCCGCCGCTGACGTTCGCCGCCTTCGTCGCGCTGCTCCTGGACTGGGTCCACCGGTGGAACACCGGGCACCGCCCGGCCGACCTGGGCGGCCGCACCCCCACCGAGGCGTGGAACGCGGACCCGACGCCGCTGTGCGACGTCCCGCCCGAGCACCTCGCGTTCTTTGCCCTGGAGGACGACGGCCGCACCCGCACGATCACCACGAACGGCGTCTCCTGGCGCCGCCGTGCCTACATCGCCCCGTGGATGGTGGGCCACACCGGCACAAAGGTCCGCCTGCGCCACCTCCCGCACCACGACAGCGAGATCGAGGTCTTCGACGCGTCCACCGGCCGCCACCTCGGCGCCGCTCATCTCGCGGAACAGGCGACCCGTGAACAGGTCCGCGCCCTGCGCGCGGCCCGCACCGCCGCCGCCCGCCGGCTGCGCGCGGACCTGAAGGCCGCGGAGAAGCTGCGCCGCCAGCGGTTCGCGGCCGCGACCACCCCGGCCCCGCCGC
Organism: Streptomyces tateyamensis; assembly: GCF_003205575.1. Classification (GTDB taxonomy): domain Bacteria; phylum Actinomycetota; class Actinomycetes; order Streptomycetales; family Streptomycetaceae; genus Kitasatospora; species Kitasatospora tateyamensis. The sequence goes on along the minus strand of NZ_PYBW01000107.1, from coordinate 1,718 downwards.
GCCCGCTCGGCACCCTGACCGCAGCCGAGGCCGACGCCGAGCTCGCGGCAGCCGACGGCCGGGACCTCCAGGCGCTGGCCCTGCCCGGACTGCTCCCGCACACCCCCGTCCCGGACGGATGGGTCCTGCCCCGCACCACGGCGCATGCCGAGCCCGAGCGCGCCGACGGCGGCCCAGCGGATCCGCCGGCCTGAACGGCCGCAGCCCGCACCACGCCGCAGTCACACCCGTGTCCGCCAACGACCCCTCTCAAGCCCCGCCCATGCCCACGGCCCCGGCCCGATGCCCCCACTTCAGCCCCACCAGCCCCATCTGCCTGCCCGTCCCCATCTCTTGAGCCCCGTAGGAGCCCGCAACCGTGACCACCGCACCCGCCGTCCGCCCCGGCATGCTGCCCCCCGAGCGCGCCGACCACTACCTGCACTTGCAAGGCGCCTGCACCGTGGCGACCGAGGCGCTGCGCACCGCCCGGGAGAACATCGCCGCCACCCTCGAGGCCAGGGCGATGATGTGCATCTCCGGCGCGGCCGGCAACGGCAAGTCCTTGTCGGTGAATGCCTCGCTGCGCCTGCTCGCGCCCCACGACTCCTACCGGATCGCGTTCCGGGCCCGCCCCACTCCGCGCGACATCCGCCACGAGCTGTTCCGCGCCCTGGGCCTGCCCGGGGAGCCCCCCGGGCGGCCGATCGAGTTCGATGCCGTCCTCAAGGACGCGCTCTCCCGGGGCTTCCACGTCCTGGTCTGTGACGAGGCCCAGTGGATGTCACGGGAGTGTTTCGAGTACTGGCGCTACCTGTGGGACGACCCGGCCACCGACATCGCCGTCGTCTTCGCCGGCGGCGACGGCTGCGCGAAGGTGCTGCGCCGCGAGCCAATGCTCGCCTCCCGCGTCTACATCTGGCAGCAGGCCCATCCGCTCACCCTGCCCGAGGTCCTGGCCACCATCCCGGCCTTCCACCCGCTGTGGGAGGGCGTGCCGCCGATCTGATCGCCCTGGTCGACAAGCAGGCCGCCCACGGCAACTTCCGCGCCTGGGCCCGCATCACCAAACTCGCCACCGACGGCCTCACCGCCCAGGGCGGCACCCGTATCGACGAGCACCTGCTGCGCCAGGTCTACGACCGCATCGGCATCAGGACGTGAACCCGCGCCCGTTGCCCGGTGTCACCCTGGCTCTCGACCCGGGCGACGACGCCGCCTGCACCAAGGCGGCCCTGGCCGCC
>NZ_PYBW01000107.1:0-192 GCF_003205575.1 Streptomyces tateyamensis | reverse complement strand
CCGGCCTGCCCCCGCACGCCCGGCTCGGTTCCCAGCCGAGCCCGCTGCTGCCGCCAACCCCGCGTGCCGCCAGCCTCGACTGGCTGACCATCCCAGCCCTGGCCCGCCTCGCCCTGTCCGACATCCCCGAACCCCCCTGCCACTGCACCCCCGCCCCGCCCACCAACGACCGCCTGCCACCCCCACCACCCG
>NZ_PYBW01000106.1 GCF_003205575.1 Streptomyces tateyamensis | reverse complement strand
GTTCAGTGGGGGAACTTCATTCGCACCGGACCTGGATCCACCGGTCACGGGGCGTCTGAGCATGCTCGACGGCATTGGCCACCAGCTCGGACAACAACAACTCGCCAACCTCAAGCACGTGTTCACCGGTGGTGACGCCGGTCAGCAGGTCCCGGAGGAACCTGCGGGCCTTGCCGGCCGATTCGCGCTCGCGCCGCAGCCAGCAGGCGTTCGGGCCAAGGACCGACGGTGGAAGGTCCCTGTCCCGCGCCTGCCCGATCGGCTGAAGATCTGCATCCGTGGTCCGCATGGCCCACCCCTCAACTACGCTGAGTCGTTGGCTGATATCGCTCGGTACGACCGTATGGAGCCTTGACGCCCTCCTGTAGTGACCGCCGGTACAAGTAGCCGGCCGCCCCGAGTGCCTGAGGACGCTGACATGGCAGTCAAGAACCGTGGAACTCTGACTGGCAGTCAGGGTTCCACCGGCCAGCCTCGTGGCGGGGCGGTCTCCGGCTTCGTGTTCCGCCTGATCCGGGAGCATCTCGGACTGACCAGGGAGGCATTCGCGGAGCAGTTCCGGGTCTCACTCGACACGGTCGCCGGATGGGAGACCGGCCGTCGGCCGCTCACCGCGATCCCGGTCGGGCAGATGTTGGTTCACCGTCACCGGCTGCTGCACATGGGCGTCGCTCCCGCTCTCCTGGCGGCACTCGACCGCGCGATGGAGGCGGACGTCCTGCTGGCAAGCGCACTGGACGGCACCTCCGACGCCGAAAGCAGTCCGCTGGGCGCATGGGTGATGCAACGCGACCTGGTCGAGGTGCTCACCTGGCCGTTGAGCGGGCACGCTCCCGAACTGGTCCGACAACTACCCGAAGCGACCCATCCGCGCCGAGGACCGGCACCGAGCGGACCTGACCTGCCCCGCGACCAACGCCGCAGCTTCTTCGACCAGATGCGTCGCACAGCCGAGGAAGCCCGCGGACCTGACCGCTTCCTTCTGCGACGCCAGGCCCTCTACCTGTGCGGCTACGACTCCCAGGCCGACACCGTCGACTGGCTGACCTACCAGCAACGCCAGGAGCGCCCCGAGGGCTGGCTCCAAGAATGGCTCAACACCCGCTCCGTCGCCTCCGTCGCCGGCCGCCACGGAGACCGCGACCACATGCGCCGCTTCATCGAGCACACCCTTATTGACAACGACGCGGGCGAAGCCGCCAACCTCAACTACTGGGCCTACTGGGTCGGCGAGTCAGCCACCATCGAACTCGCCGACGACTTCATCGCCCTCGGCAAACCCGGACCATGGACCGGCCAGCGCCTCCTGCTGCACCTCGTGGACCGGCTCGCTCCTGACTACGGCTACCTCGACCTCTACATCCACACCCTCTGGGCCTTGCTCACCGCCCGCTCCCACCTCCTACACAGCGAACCCATCAGCACCGAGATCCTGCGCGCACGGCTGGAGATCCTGTTGGATGGAGCGCAGATCTCGGCACGCTCACGCCGGGAACTCGACGGGATCCGGTACGCGGTCCGCCTCGCCAGGGCATGACCGGGACGCATGGGAGGGCTTCGAGATGGCCGACGACCTGACAGCGGTGGCGCACTTCCTCTTCGAGGCCGGCACACTCAAGCAGGCCCGCCGCACCGGCTGGTGGATGGCCGGCGTCCGCGACCCCGAGAGCGTCGCCGAACACGCCTGGCGCACCTCCCTCATTGCCTCCATCATCGCCAAACTCGAAGGCGCCGACCCCGCCCAAGCCGCCCTCATGGCCGTCTGGCACGACACCCAGGAAACCCGCACCGGTGATGTCAACTACCTGGGCAAGAAGTACTCCACGGGAGCCGACCCCCGAGCTGTGACCGCCGACCAGACCTCGGGCATGCCCGACGTCCTCGCCGAAGCCATCCGCACCATCGTCGCCCAGTACGAAGACAAGCAGACACCCGAAGCCCTCTGCGCCCGCGACGCCGACAAGCTCGAATGCCTCCTCCAAGGCATCGAGTACCGCGCCCAGGGCTACACCAACGCCCAGCGCTGGATCGACAACAGCCGAGCCCGACTCGTCACCAAGTCCGCCAACGCCCTGGCGGACGCCCTGCTCTCCTCAGACTCGCTCGACTGGCTCCGCACAGCCCTCGGCGAGCACAAGCACGACTCCTGAACACCCAACGGCCCTGACGGCCTGTCAGCAGCGTTGTTCGCCGGTGTTGCCGTCACAGTTGCCGTCATACCGGCCCTTGGCGCGCCTCGGCCAGCTTGATCACCTCACGAATCCGCAGGTAGAAGCCATGAAGCCGAGTCGCAGCGTCCGGCCACCGCCGTAATACGCCCACACGTACTATGTGCTGG
>NZ_PYBW01000105.1 GCF_003205575.1 Streptomyces tateyamensis | reverse complement strand
CCCGACGGAACCGGCGGGGCCGCAGCACGTCTGGGGGGCTGGGTCAGCGCAGCGAGTCCAGGAAGGTGGCCGCGGTCCGGGTGAAGGTGTTGTGCGCCGGGTCGGCGAACAGGATGTCCAGGTGGGTCATCGAGTCGTCGGTCTGCGCGTCCACCCGCGGGATCCTGGTGTCGGCGGTCAGCGCCGAGGCGGCGGCGTCCACCGTGCCGTTGGTCAGGTTCGACTCGAAGGCGTACAGCGGCAGGTCGACCTCGGCCACGTGCTGCAGCCGCAGGCCCTGCGAGCGGGCCACCGCGTTGTCGGAGTAGGCCGAGCCGGCGAAGTAGTCCAGCGCCAGCCGGTTGGGGGAGTACCACTCCCAGGCGGCCGGGTCGCCGGCGGCCATCGACTCGGCCACCCGCTGCAGCGGCGTCGGGCCCGCGTCCACCCAGTCGCCGGTCGCCGACAGGTGGCCGGAGTGCACCGAGTAGCCGGGCAGCGGCGCGTGCTGGTCCAGCATCCAGCCGAGCAGGCCCGCGTTGGTCACCGGCTGGGTGGGCCGGAAGCCGGCCGGCACCTTGTCGGCCAGCGCGGACGGGCCGTGCGGGTCCTGGGCCGCCCACGTGGCGGCCAGCTGGTACCAGACGGCGGCGGCCTGCGGCTGGTCGCCGAAGCCGGTGTAGACGCTGGTGGCGTTGTCGAAGACCTGGCCCTGGGCGATCTGCGCCCGCCAGGCGGTGGCCTGGTCGGCGGTCAGGCTGAAGTCGATGCCGGCCCCGGCCAGCGCGCCGCGCACCCCGCCGTCGATCACCATCAGGCCGGACAGGTCGCGGTAGCCGGGGGTGCCGTCGAAGTCCCAGGCGGCGTAGTAGAGGACCGCGGCGGCGCCGAGCGAGTGGCCGCCGAGCACCACCGAGCGGCGGCCGTGGTCCTGGGCGGCCAGCACCACCCGGCGCACGTCGTTCAGCTCGGTGGCCAGGCCCCAGTCGGCCTCGTAGCCCGCCGAGGCCGCGGTCTGGGTGGCCTCGTGCCCGCCCAGGTAGTAGTCGGTGGCCTGCTGGGCGGTGCCCTCGAAGCCGCTCAGGTCGGCCAGCGCCTGCTCGCGCCGGTCGATCGCCCAGACCTGCAGGCCGGGCACGCTGCGGGCGAGCTGCTCGGCGTCCAGGCGCAGACCGCCGGCCGCCTCGCCGCGGCCCGGGATCAGCACCAGGACCTTGGTGGCGTCGGCGGGGCCGACCTTGAGCACGCGCAGCCACTGGGTTCTCTCCGGGCCCGGGGCGGGCGAGGCGGGTATCGAGACGGTCCGCTCGATCCAGCGGTGCTGGTCGGCGGCGACCGCCGGGCCTGCGGTCAGGCCGGACAGCAGCAGCGCCGCGGCGGCGGCCCGGGTGGCGGTGCGGACGGCGTTACGGGTGCGGGACATGGGCTTCTCCTCCGTTGGGTGGTGCACTCGGCCGGCACTGGGCCGGGGTGTGGCACTCAGGCACTCAGGCGGCATGGGTCGGGGTGCGGCACTCAGGCACTCAGCCGGCACTGGCTCGGGGTGTGGCACAGCGGCCGGACCGCCCCCAGGGGATTGGACGGTCCGGCCGCTGGTTCAGGGGGTCGGCTGGGATCAGCCGACCGGTACGGACGCCGGCTGCGGCTCCTCGGCCGGAGCGTCGGCCCCGGCGGCGGCGGTGCCGGCCCGCTCGCCCAGCAGGGCCCAGATCGCCACGGCGCCGACGGCGCAGATGGCGGCGAGCAGCCAGAGCGAGGTGTGCAGGGCCGAGGTGTAGCCGTCGGAGGCGAAGGCGGTGAAGGCGGAGCGGGCGGCGCCGGCCGGCACCGTGCCCTCGGGGCGCGACAGGTGACCCTGGATCAGGTCGTTGGCCAGCGAGCCGGAGGTACCGGTGAAGCTGCCGGCGATCTTGGTGAAGCCGTCGGCGAGCCGGCTCTGGGTCAGCGAGACCAGCAGCGAGCCCATCGCGGCGATCGCCACCACCTCACCGGCCAGGCGCATGGTGTTGAACATGCCCGCCGCCATGCCGGCCCGGCCGGGCTCGACGGTGGAGACGGCCGCGCCGTCCAGGATGCCCAGCGGGATCCCGAAGCCGACGCCGATGGTGATCAGCGGGCCGGCCAGCACCAGCGCCGAGGCGCCGGGGTGGATGACGGTCAGCCAGGCCGCACCGAGCGCGGTGACCAGCAGCGAGAGGCTGAGCACCACCCGGTTGGACAGGCGCTGGGTGAGCGAGCCGCCGACCATCGGCAGCAGCAGGGTGGGGACGGTCAGGAACATCAGCAGCAGACCGGCCTTGCTGGCGCTGGCGTGGTCCACCGACATGAAGTACGAGGGCAGGAACATCAGCACCGCGGTGAAGCCGAAGGCGAGCACCACCGGCACCAGCGAGATCGCCACGAACCGCGGCTTGGCGAACAGCGTGATGTCGAACATCGGGCGCTGCTGGCGCCGCTCGACCAGGGCGAAAGCGACCAGGCCGACCACGAAGCCGATCAGCGCGACCACGGTCAGCGGGCTGCCCCAGCCCCACTGCGGGCCCTGGATCAGGGCCATGATGAAGAGGAAGAGGCTGGCGGTGAAGGTCACCGTGCCGGCCCAGTCGACCCGGCCGCCCTCGGGCGAGCGGGACTCCTTGACGTGGCGCAGCAGCAGGGTCAGCACCAGCACGCCGACCAGGGCGTGGCTGAGGAACATGCCGCGCCAGCCGATGCTGCTCACCTCGAGGCCGGAGAGCACCGGCCCGAAGGCGATGCCGACGCCGAAGGCGGTACCGAGCATGGCGAAGGCCTTGGCCCGGGCGGCGCCGTCGAAGGTCTGGGCGAGGATCGCGGAGCCGGCGGTGAGCACCCCGGCCGCGCCGACCCCGGCCAGCGCCCGGACCACGTCCAGGACCAGGACGTTGGGGGCCAGGCCGCCGAGCAGCGAGCAGAGGGTGAACAGGGCCAGGCCGCCGCCGAACATCCGCTTGCGGCCGACCAGGTCGGCCAGCGAACCGGCGGCCAGCATGATGCTGGCGAAGGTCAGGTCGTAACCGTTGACCACCCACTGCACCGCCGCCAGTCCGCTGCCCAGGTCGCTGCCGATGCTGGGCAGTGCGACCGAGGCACCGGTCAGGGAGATCGGCAGCAGCAGACCGGCCAGGCAGACCGCGGCTAGTACCGCGGCGCCACGCGTCCGACCGGGGTCAGCGGCAGCTGTCGTCGTGGACATGTGGGAAGCAACTCCTTCGGAGAGCTAGGCAAGTTGACGCGGTCCACCGGGACCGCCAGCGCTTGTATTTGAATGCTGCCTCATATCAGCACACTGATGCAAGCGCTGAGATGACGCAGTGCCCTGTGATGGTGGATCGGGTCCGCTCCCGCCCGGCCGGCCGGGTGGCCGGCCGGGCGACGGGGCGTCAGGACGCCTGCGGGACCGGGTCGACGCCGAGCCGGTCGAAGACGCTCTTGGCCACGGCCAGCGCGGCGTTCGCCTTCGGGTGACCGATGATCAGGGTCAGGTGGATCAGCGTCTCGACGATCTCCAGCGGCGAGGTGCCCAGCGCCAGCGCCGCCTCCAGGTGGCGCTCCAGCTGGCCCTCCAGGCCGCCCAGCGCGGTGAGCGCGATGACGTTGATGACCTCGCGGCCGCGCTGGTCGATCGCCTCCCGGCCGTAGATGTCGGCGAAGCCGGCCTCGACCAGGTAGCGGGTGTAGTCGGGGCTGATGGTGTCCAGGTAGCTGACGGTCTGCGCGGTGGCGTCCACCCCGTAGGCCTTCTCCAGCAGCTCGATGCCGCGCTCGTAACGGGTGGTGGCGGCGTCGGACTGAGTGCTCATTGCGTGAACTCCGGGATGCTCGAACGGCGGTGGGCAAGTGACGCAGTACCGACCGTTTCCCGGGTCTCCCCGGCCGGTCGCCCTGGCCACGACACGATGGTGCGCCGCCGCCAACAGGCCAACCAGTACCCTGTGCGGCCTGGGCCGGCCCAACCTGGTTCCAGCAGAACCAGGTTGTCCACCAGCCGTTCGAACGCCGCCCGGTCATCATGGACCCATGGACCGACGTGAGGAACTATCGGACTTCCTGCGCACCCGGCGGGAGCGGCTGCAGCCCGAGGACGTCGGGCTGCAGCGCCAGCCGCGCCGCCGGGCCCCTGGCCTGCGCCGGGAGGACGTGGCGCTGCTCTCCGGAGTCAGCGTGGACTACTACACCCGGATCGAGCAGGGCCGCGGGCGCCACCCCTCCCTGGAGGTGCTGCAGGCGATCGGCCGGGCGCTTCGGCTGGACGAGGCCGAGCAGCGCCACCTGGAGACGCTGGCCGACGACCGGCCGGCCGGGCCGCAGGCACACGCCCGCTGCACCGAGAAGGTGCGCCCGGGGGTGAAGCGGCTGCTGACGGCCTTCGCGCCGACCACCGCGGCACTGCTGCTCGGCCGCAGCCGCGACGTGCTGGCCTGGAACCCGCTGGCCGCCGCGCTGATCGCGGACTTCGGCCAACTGCCCGCCAGCCGGCGCAACATGCTCTGGCTGACCTTCATGGACCCGGCCACCCGGGCGCTCTACCCGGACTGGGCGCAGCTGGCCGCCGAGGCGGTGGCCGACCTGCGCCTGAGCAGCGGGCGCTGCCCGGCCGACACCGGGCTGACCGCGCTGGTCGAGGAGCTGTCGGTGAAGAGCGCCGAGTTCCGCCAGCTCTGGGCGCGGCACGACGTGCGGCAGAAGAGCTGGGGGAGCAAGCGGTTCCAGCACCCGTCGGTGGGCCCGCTGGAGCTGTCCTACGAGGTGCTCGACTGCACCGCCGACCAGGTGCTGGTGGTCTACACGGCCGAGGCCGGCAGCAGTTCGGAGCAGGCGCTGTCGCTGCTGTCGGTGATCGGAACCAGCCTGCGCGAGGTGGCGCCGACCGGCTCCGAGTAGCGGCCGACCAGCCCGGATTTGAGTCAGTACTCTGATACATAGCAGCTCTCTGTGGTACCGTGACGGTAGTCCTGTCTGACCCGTTGCACGTGCCGAGGAGATCCCATGGGCGCCGTACCGCCCGCTCGGGACCGGGTGCTCACCAAGCTCAGAAAGAGCGGCACCCGGCCCGACGTCTTCCTGGTCCACCCCGCCGGTGGCACCGTGTTCAGCTACTACGACCTGCTCGCACACAGCCGCTACGACGGCGCCGTGTGGGGCCTGTCCTTCCCGTTCGCCCGGCTGGCCGAGCTGACCACGGTGGAGCGGCTGGCCCGGGCCTACCTGGCCGAGCTGACCACCGTGCGCCCGCACGGTCCCTACCTGCTCGGCGGCCACTCCTTCGGCGGCACCGTCGCCTTCGAGATGGCCCGCCAGCTGCGGATGCGCGGTGAGCAGGTGGCGCAGCTGCTGTTGATCGACGCACTGCCGCCGGGCAGTTGCCCGCCGCTGGCGCCCGCCGACCTGTTCGCCGCGCTGCCCGAGTTCGCCGACTCGGTGCTCGGCACCCGGCTGCCGGACACCACCCCGGCCCCGACCGATCTGGACGGCGCGCTGCGGCTGCTCGGCCGACCCGACTGGAGCCCGGAGCAGCGCGCCGAGTTCCGCCGCTTCCTGGCCGTCTTCTGGGCCAACTCCCGGGCGATGGCCGGCTACCGGCGCCAGCTCGGCCGCCTCGCGGTGCCCGCCACGGTGGTCCGCGCCACGGCCGCCGAGCCGCCCGCGCTGTTCGAGCGGCTCGGCCTGCCCACCGACCTGGCCGGCCGGTGGCGGCACCTGCTCGCCCCCGCCCCGCCGGTGCTCGACCTGCCCGGCGACCACTACACGATGCTCGGCGACCCGCGGCACCGCCCCGCCCTGGCCGCGGTCTTCGACGCCGCGTTCGACCCCGCGGCGGTCGAGGCGCTCGAGTCCGCCGCCTGACCGCCCCGTCCACCACCCCACTCCACCTTCCAAGGATCGCGATGTCCACCACCCGTGACGGTTCCCGTCTCGCCCTCCTCTTCCCCGGCCAGGGCGCCCAGCGCGCCGGGCTGGGCCGCCCCTGGCAGCAGCACCCCGCCTGGCAGCTGGTGCCCGAACTCTCCGAGCGCACCGGGCGCGACCTGGTCCAGCTGCTGACCGAGGCTGACGACGAGCGGCTGCGCCGCACCGACAATGCCCAACTGGCCACCTTCACCCTGGAGATGGTGATCCTGGCGGCGCTGCGCGCCGAGCTCGGCGAGCTGCCGGTGACCGCGGTCGCCGGGCACAGCCTGGGCGAGTACAGCGCGCTGGTGGCCGCCGGCGTGCTGGAGCTCGGCGACGCCGCCGCAGTGGTCGCCGAGCGCGGCGCCGCGATGGCCGAGGCCGCCGCGCGCACGCCGGGCACCATGGCCGTGCTGCTCGGCGGCGACGCCGCCAAGGCCGTCGAACTGGCCGAGCGGGTGCGCGCCACCGGCGGCAAGGTCTGGGCGGCCAACCTGAACGCGCCCGGCCAGGTGGTGGTCTCCGGCACCGAGGCCGGGGTGGCCGCCCTGGTCGAGCTGGCTCCCGAGTTCGGCCTGCGGGTCAGCCGGATCCCGGTCGGCGGGGCGTTCCACTCGCCGCTGATGCAGCCCGCCCAGCAGCGGCTGGCCCGCGCCTGGGACCAGGTGCCGCTGAGCACCGGGCGGTACCCGGTGGTGGCCAACGTGGACGCCGCCGCGCACAGCGGGGACCCGGCCGGCTGGCGCCGGTTGGCGGTGCGCCAGTTGACCGATCCGGTGCGCTGGGAGCAGAGCATGCACACCCTGGTGGACGGCGAGTTCGGCTGCACCGAGCTGCTCGAGCTCGGGCCCGGCATGGTGCTGACCGGGCTGGCCCGGCGGATCGCCCCGCAGGTGCCGGGCACCGCGATCAGCACCCCGGAGCAGCTGGCGGTGTACGCCGAGCGGTGGCGCGCCGGCCGCGAGGCGCTCGCCGCCTGACCGGCGAACTCCGAAGGCCCGCACCCCACCCGGGGTGCGGGCCTTTAGCATGCGCCGAGCCGGCGCCGGGAACGCCGAGGGCCCGCACCCCAGGACGGGGTGCGGGCCCTTCGCCGTGCGCTCAGGCCGCCAGGTGGGCCCAGTGGTGGGAGTCGGCGTGCGCGGTCAGCACCGGGTCGGAGCCGACCGCCGTCGGGTGCCCGACCTGCTCCAGCAGAGGCAGGTCGGAAGGGTGGTCGCCGTAGGCGTGGCAGCGGGCCGGGTCCAACCCGTGCGCGGCCATGAAGGCCCGGGCCGCCTGCCCCTTGGCCGCGCCGATCATCGGGGTGAGCAGCTCGCCGGTGTAGCGGCCCTCGGCGGTCTCCGGGCGGGAGCAGAGCACCGCGTCCACCCCCAGGTGGCGGGCGATCGGGTCCAGGCAGGGCGGGAAGGAGCCGGAGACCAGCACGGTCAGGTGCCCGGCCTGCTGGTGGCGGCGGAGCGCGGGCAGCCCCTGCGGGTGCCAGAAGCCCGGCTCGGCCTGCTCGGCGGCGAACCACTGCTCGCCGTACCGGGCCAACTCGGCCACCCGGTCGCCGGCGAACTGGGCGTAGAAGCGCCGGTTGGCCTCGCTGCGCGGCACGCCCTGGGACGGCAGCTGCTGGAAGTACTGCCAGGCGGTGTCGAACTCGGCCTCGGGGCGGCCGACGGCCCGCCAGTAGTGGCGCAGGAAGCGGAACATGCTCTTGACGGTGATCAGGGTCTCGTCCACGTCGAAGAACGCGGCGGTGCTGCTCTCCATGGGTCTCTCCTGGTGTGCGGCGAAGGCGAGTGCGTCGAAGGCCGGTGCGGGGACGGCTAGTGGCAGGAGGTCGGGCGGTGGCCGCTCAGTGGCCCATGCCGAGACCGCCGTCCACCGGCAGCACCGCGCCGGTGATGTAGCCGGCCGCGTCGGAGGCCAGGAAGCGGACCGCCTGGGCCACGTCCTCCGGGTCGGCGAGCCGGGCCAGCGGCACCTGGGCGGTGATCTGCGCCAGGTAGTCCTCGGACAGCCCGGCGGTCATGTCGGTGCGGGCGTAGCCGGGGGCGACCACGTTGGCGGTGATGCCGCGCGAGCCCAGCTCGCGGGCGAGCGAGCGGGCCATGCCGATCAGACCGGCCTTGGCGGCCGCGTAGTTGGCCTGGCCGGCGCTGCCGCGCAGCGCGTTGACCGAGGAGACGAAGACCAGCCGGCCGGACCGGGCGGCCAGCATCGGGCGGATCGCCCGCCGGGCCACCCGGAAGGCGGCGTTCAGGTTGGTCTGCAGCACCTGGTCGAACTGCTCGTCGCTCATCGCCATGGCCAGACCGTCGCGGGCGATGCCGGCGTTGGCCACCAGCACCTCCACCTGGCCGTGCTCGGCCTCGACCTGCTTGTAGGCGCGCTCCACCGACTCCGGATCGGTGACGTCGCAGTCGACCACGAGCAGGCCCTCGGGGGCCGGACCGGTGCGCCGGGTGACGGCGACCTTGTCGCCGTCGGCCGCCAGTGCGCGGGCGATGGCCAGGCCGAGACCGCGGTTGCCACCGGTGACCAGGACAGAACGGGACATGGGGTTCCTCCGGAAGTTGTGTGCGGGGCGGACGCGGACCGATCGGCCTTGCCGAACCGGCCCCCGCTATGTATGGTACTGAACGAAGACAGAGTTCTGATACAACTTCGATGACTTATTTGAGTCAGACCCACTGGAGGTCTCGGATGACTGCCGCCCGTGGCATCCCCGCCACTGACGAACTCGACTTCTTCGCCACCCTGGACCGCCGGCTGCTGCACCGCCGCGCGATCAGCGAGGTGTTCCTCACCTCGATGGTCCCGACCAGCCGGGACGGCTTCCTGGCCGGCGCCCAACTCCCGTCCAGCCACACCTACTTCACCGACCACCAGCAGGAGCGCCGGACGCTCGACCCGCTGCTGCTGCTGGAGGCCTGCCGGCAGGCCGAGACCTTCGCCGCCCACGTGCTGCACGAGGTCCCGCTGGACGCCAAGTTCGTCCTGCGCTCCTGGTCCTGGCAGCAGATCGGGCAGGCCCCGGAGCTGCCGGCCGGCCCGGCCGAGCTGGCGATCCGGGCCACCACCAGCAACCCGCAGGTGCGCGACGGCATGGTCCGTGGTCTGGACTACGACATGGACCTGTGGCTCGGCGGCGCTCCGCTGGGCAGCGTCCAACTGCGCGCCAGCTACCTGCCGGCCGCCATCTACCCCGGCATCCGGCGGCACGGCCGCGGCAGCAACCCGCCGCTGTCCGACGGCGCGGTGGTGCAGCCGACCACCCAGGCGCTGGCCCCGCACCAGGTCGGCCGGCTCCGCCCGGAGAACGTGGTGCTGGCCGGCCTGCGCGAGGAGGAGACCGGGACCGCGGCCGACCTGCTGGTGCCGGTGGCCAACCCGAGCATGTTCGACCACCCGCTGGACCACGTGCCCGGCATGGTAGCCATGGAGGCGGCCCGCCAGCTGGCCCTGGCCACCACCAACGACCGGCGCGGTTCGCTGTCGCGCACCCAGGTGACCTCGCTGCACGGCGAGTTCGGCCGCTACCTGGAGCTGGACGCCCCGATCACCCTGCACGCCGCCCCGACCATCGGTCAGCCGGAGCTGATCCAGGTCTCGCTGCGGCAGCAGGGCGTGGAGGCGGCCGCGATCCGGGTCGGGCTGAGCGCGGCCGACGCGGTGACCGGGAGCCGGTCGTGAAGCTGACCGGTCGGCTCGGCCTGCGCACCGCACAGGCATGGTTCCCGGAAAACTTCGTCACCGGGGAACAAGCGGTGGCCCTGGGGTTGTTGAGTCCTGATGAGCTCGCCAAACTGGGCACCCGGCAGCTGCCGGCCAGTGAGTCGGCGGCCCCCGAGCTGGCCCTGCGGGCCGCCCGGGCGGCGCTGGCGGCGGGCGGGCTCACCGGCTCCGAGCTCGACCTCGTGGTGCACGCCTGGATCTACCACCAGGGCCACGACTTCTGGTCCCCCGCGCACTACCTGGCCCACCAGCTGGGCGCCACCACGGCCCTGCCGTTCGGCATCCAGCAGATGTGCAACGGCGGGCCGGTGGCGCTGCAGACCGCGGCCGCCCACCTGCTGGCCGACCCGCAGCTGCGCACCGCGCTGGTGACCACCGCCGACCGGTTCGCCGACCCCGGCTTCGACCGCTGGCGCTCCGACTACGGGGTCAGCTACGGCGACGCCGGCACGGCGCTGCTGCTGCACCGCGAGCCCGACCAGCACGACGCGCTCCACCTGCTTTCGCTGACCACCGTCGCCGACCCGACGCTGGAGACGGTGCACCGCGGCGAGGACGAGTTCAGTCCCGCCCCGCGCTGGCACAGCCCCGGCATCGACGTCCGGCGCACCAAGAAGGCCTTCCTGGCCGCCGAGGGCCCCGAGCGGCTCTTCGCGTCCACCCGGGCCTCGGTGGCGGCCGCGCTGGACCAGGCCCTCACCGATGCCGAACTCACTCCCGACGACCCCCGGTTGACCCGTGTCCTGCTGCCCCGCCTGGGCCGGCAGGCGCTGGAGGCCGCCTACCGGCCGGCGCTGGCCGCGCTGACCGGTGCCACCGTGCACGACCTGGGCCCCGACACCGGCCACCTGGGCGCCGGCGACACCGCCGCCAACCTGGCCGCCCTGGTCGGCGACCGACTGCTCGCCCCCGGCGAGATCGCCGTCTCGATCAGCGGCGGCGGCGGGTTCAGCTGGTCCGCCGTCATCGTCCAGGCTCCGCAGCCGAACTGACACCACCCCACCTCGCAGAAAGGACCGCCATGACCACCGACCGTGCGGCCGTGCTCGCCGGTCTGGGCGCCTGGGTCCCGCCCCGGACCGTGACCAACGACGACCTCTCCCAGCAGTTCGACACCTCCGACGAGTGGATCCGCAGCCGCACCGGCATCGCCACCCGGCACTTCGTCGACCCGGGCATGGCCACCTCGGACCTCGCGGTGGAGGCCGGCGCCCGGGCCCTGAAGTCGGCCGGCGGCCCGGCCCCCGACGCCCTGGTGCTGGCCACCACCACCCCCGACCGGCCGTGCCCCGGCACCGCGCCGGACGTGGCCGAGCGGCTGGGCCTGGGCCACATCCCCGCCTTCGACGTCTCCGCCGTCTGCACCGGCTTCCTGTACGCCCTGGCCACCGCCGCGGGCCTGATCGCGGCCGGGCTGGCCGAGCGGGTGCTGGTGATCGGGGCCGAGTCGTTCAGCACCATCCTCAACCCCGAGGACCGCACCACCAGCGTGATCTTCGGCGACGGGGCCGGCGCGGTGGTGCTGCGGGCCGGCCGGCCGGAGGAGCCGGGCGCGCTCAAGGCCTTCGACCTGGGCAGCGACGGCACCGGCGTGGACCTGATCACGGTCAGGGCGGGCGGCTCCCAGCAGCGCTCCACCGGTCTGCCGGCCGCGCTGGAGGACACCTTCTTCTCCATGCAGGGCCAGCAGGTCTTCATGCAGGCGGTGCTGCGGATGTCCGCCTCCTCGCGGACCGTGCTGGACCAGGTCGGCTGGTCGGTCGAGGAGTTGGACGCGCTGGTCGGCCACCAGGCCAACCTGCGGATCCTGCACGCGGTCGCCGACAAGCTCAAGTTCCCCCGCGAGAAGGCCGTGGTCAACGTCGACAAGGTGGCCAACACGGCCGGCGCCTCGATCCCGCTGGCCCTCGCCGACGCCGCGGCCGACGGCACCCTGCGGCCCGGCCAGAAGGTCCTGCTGACCGCCTTCGGCGGCGGGCTCACCTGGGGCTCGGTGGCCCTGGAGTGGCCCGAGCTCGACCTCGCCTGACCCTGCACCAGCTGCACCGAACGCACCACCAGCACCGAACAACAGCCCGTACACACCCACGTTTTCACTGACAGGAGTACCCCGGAATGAACGCCATCCAGGACCGCGTGACCACCATCCTCACCTCCAAGTTCGGCGTGAAGCCGGAGGAGCTCCAGGGTGATGTGGTCCTCGCCGACCTGCGGTTCGACTCGCTGGCGCTGCTGGAGCTGGCGCTGACCTTCAGCGAGGAGTTCGACATCTTCGTCGCCCACGACGAGCTGTCCATCGACCACACCGTCATCGACACCGTCTCGCTGGTCGAGGCCAAGGGGGTTTCGGCCTGATGTCCGGTGCGACCTCCGCGCAGCAGGACCGCCGCTTCGACGTGGCGGTGACCGGGCTCGGCCTGGTCACCCCCGCCGGGATCGGCATCGAGACCAACTGGGAGCGGATCGTCTCCGGCCGCTCCACCGCCGCCCTGGACCCGGCCCTGGCCGGGGCCGCGATCCCGTTCGTCAGCCGGGTCCCGGACTTCGACGCGGCCGAGCAGCTGGGCCGCGAACACGCCTGGCGGCTGGACCGGTTCGTCCAGCTGGCACTGGTCGCCGCCCGGCAGGCGGTGGCCGACGCCGGCCTGGACGCCGGCCGGTGGGACGGCGCCCGGGTTGCCGTGGTGCTCGGCAACTCGCTGGGCGGCACCGCCACCTTCGAGACCCAGCACCAGCGGCTGCTGGCGCACGGCCCGCAGCGGGTCTCCCCGCTGCTGATCCCGATGTTCATGATGAACATGCTCTCCGGGCAGGTCGCCATGGACCTGGGTGCCAAGGGCCCGAACCTGGTCACCGCGACCGCCTGCGCCTCCGGCGCGACCGCGATCGGGGTGGGCCGCGAGCTGCTGCGCTCCGGTGCCGCCGACATCGTGCTCGCCGGGGCCAGCGAGGCCGCACTCTCCCCCGCGGTGCTGGCGGGCCTGAACCAACTGGGCGCGCTCTCCCACCGGGTGGACGACCCGGCCACCGCCTCCCGCCCGTTCGACGCGGACCGGGACGGCTTCGTGGCCGCCGAGGGCGCCGGCATCCTGGTGCTGGAGCGGATGCCCGACGCCCGGGCCCGCCAGGCCCGGGTCCGGGCCCGGATCAGCGGCTACGGCGCCTCCGCCGACGCCCACCACGCCACCGCGCCGGACCCGACGGGGGCCGGGGTGGAGCTGGCGGTGCGGGCCGCGCTGCAGGACGCGGCGGTGCTGCCGCAGGAGGTGCAGCACATCAACGCGCACGGCACCTCGACCAAGCTGAACGACGCCACCGAGGCCAGGATGGTGCACCGGCTGTTCGGCGCCACCCCGGCGGTCACCTCGACCAAGGGCGTGATCGGCCACACCCTGGGCGCGGCCGGCGCGATCGAGGCGGCCTACACCGTGCTCGCGGTGGAGCGCGGGCTGGTCCCGCCGACCGCCAACCTGACCAAGTTGGAGGATGGCATGGAGATCGACGTCGTGCAGGGCCCCGCCCGCGAGGCCAAGGTCGACGTCGCGCTGAGCAACTCCTTCGGGTTCGGCGGCCAGAACGCCGTCCTGGTGGTGACCGCCGCCTGACCCAGCCGCCCGACGTGCCACAGCCGTGGCGTCTGCCCCCGATCCGGGGGTCGGACGCCACGGCACACGCATGTCCGGGCCCAGAATGACGGCATGACGGAGCATCAGCATCACCGCGGCACCATCCGGACCACCCGGCTCGACGTACCGCCCGCCGAGGTCGGCGCCGTCGGCCTCGGCTGCATGGGCATGAGCTGGATCTACCGCGAGCAGGAGCGGGACGACGCGGCCTCGATCGCCGTCGTGCACGAGGCACTGGACCTGGGCGTCACCGCGCTGGACACGGCCGACATCTACGGCGACGGACACAACGAGGAACTGCTCGGCCGGGCCCTGGCCGGCCGCCGGGACGAGGCCTTCCTGGCTACCAAGGGCGGCCTGGTGGTGGACGACCTGGCCGCCCGGGCGCTGCACCGCGACGGCTCCCCCGCCCACCTGCGCCGGGCGCTGGACGCCAGCCTGGCCCGGCTGGGCACCGACCGGGTGGACCTGTACTACCTGCACCGGCCGGACCCCGCGGTGCCGCTGGCGGAGAGCTGGGGGGCCCTGGCCGAGCTGGTCGCGGCGGGCAAGGCCCGGGCGGTCGGGCTGTCCGAGGTGAGCGCCGAGCAGGCCGCCGAGATGCACGCGATCCACCCGGTGGCCGCCGTCCAGTCGGAGCTGTCGCTGTGGACCCGCGACCCGCTGGGCGCCGACGGGATCCTGGCCTGGTGCACCGCCAACGGCGCCGCCTTCGTGCCGTTCGCCCCGCTCGGCCGCGGCTTCCTGACCGGCACGGTGGCCACCGCGGACTTCGGCGACGAGGACTTCCGGGCGCACAACCCCCGGTTCACCGCCGACGCGATGGCGGCCAACTGGCGGATCGTCGAGCGGGTGCGCGAGGTGGCCGACCGGCACGGCGCCACCGCCGCGCAGGTGGCGCTGGCCTGGACGCTGGCCCAGGGGCCGCGGGTGCTGCCGATCCCGGGCACCAAGAAGTCCCGCTACCTGCGCGAGAACGCCGCAGCCGCCGCCCTGGACCTCACCCCGGCGGACCTCGCCCTGCTGGACGACCTGCCGACCGCGGTGGGCGCCCGGTACTGAGCAGCCGCCAGAGCAGGACCGGCAGGGCAAACGCCGACGGCCCGTCGGAGCAGGGCTCCGACGGGCCGTTCGGCAGTGCTGACTCGAGGATCAGGCGGCGGCGGGGACCGCCGACCCGACCGGGGTGCCGGCCGGGGCCAGCTGGTCCAGGTGCTCGGCGACCCGGTGCAGCTCGGTCACCGGTACGGCCAGCGCCACGTGCTGGTCCGGGCGGACCAGCACCAGCGCGGGCCGGTCGCCGCGGCGGGAGGCGGACTCGGTGCCGGCCACCCCGTCGCGCAGGATCGCGGCGGACGCGTCCAGCGTGCGCAGCTCCAGCAGGGCGCCGTACCGCTCGGCCAGCGCGGCCACCGCCCGCCGGCTCGCGGCGGACAGCGGGGTGCCCCGGGTGACCACCAGCAGGGTGTGCCCGAGGTCGCTCAGGCTCTCCCGCAGCGGCAGCCGGCGGCTGGACCGGGCGTCCCAGACCGGCCGGTCGCCGACCAGTGCGCCGCTCTCGAAGCCGGCCGCGCGGGTCGGCCGCTGCCCGTCGGCGGGCTGGTAGACGGTGCGCAGCCCGGCCAGCCACGGCACGTACCAGTAGTCGCCCAGCCTGACCGCGGAGGCCGCCCGCAGCAGCAGGTCGCGCACCGTGCGCTGGTGGCGCTTGGGCAGCATCCAGGCCTTGGTCTGCAGGTCGGCCTGCTTGACGATGGCCTCGGCGACCTGGCGGCGCTCGGTCTCGGCGGTGTCCAGCAGTTGGTCGCCGGCCAGGCCGCGGTGCACCAGGGCGAGCTTCCAGGCCAGGTTGTAGGCGTCGCCGACACCGGTGTTCAGGCCCTGCCCGCCGGCCGGGCTGTGGATGTGCGCGGCGTCGCCGAGCAGGAAGACCCGGCCCTCGCGGGTGTGGTCGGCATGCCGGGCGTGCACCGAGAAGGCGCTCACCCAGGTGGGGTTGCGCAGCGTCAGTCCGCCCGGGCCGCGCTCGTCCACCAGCTTCTGCACCAGCTCCAGGGTGACCTGGTCGCGCGGCAGGTCCGGCGGGGCCGAGGTGAAGACCCGGAACCGGCCGTTCGGCAGCCCGCAGGTGACCAGCACACCCTTGGGGGAGCAGTAGTAGTGGCTGATGTCGTGAGCCAGGCCGCCGTCCATCTCGGCGTCCGCGACCACGAAGGTGGCGCCGTAGGTGTGGCCCTCGAAGGCGATGCCGAGCAGCTCGCGGACCTTGCTGCTCGCGCCGTCGCCGCCGATCAGGTGGCTGGCCGTGGCGGTGGAGACCGAGCCGTCGCCGGCCCGCAGCACGGCGGTCACGTGGTCCTCGTGCTGCTCGAGCTCGAGCAGCTCGGTGGACCACTCGACCGCGCCGCCCTGCTGGGCCAGCGCGTCGAGCAGGGCCGCCTCGACGTCCGGCTGCGGCATGATGACCGGCTTGGTGTCGGCCCGGAAGGCGATGGTGGCCACCGGGGTGCCCGAGGAGTAGTACCGGAACGCCTCCAGCGGCATGGCCTGCTCGGCGATGTGCCGCTCGCCGCCGAGTCGGCGCAGGATCTCCAGGGTGCGCGGCCAGACCAGCAGCGCCTTGGAGAGCGGGGAGGGCGCGGCGGCCCGGTCCACGATCCGCACCGGGACGCCGCGGCGCAGCAGTTCGACGGCGCTGGTGAGGCCGACCGGGCCGGCCCCGACCACCAGCACGGGGTAGGGGGACTGACGGTGCATCGGATGACTCCGTTCTGACGAAGCGTCGGGTGGGGGTGGTCAGGCGGCCTGGGAGGCGGTGGCCGGCTCCTCGGTCCGCTCGGGCAGCTCGGTCACCTCGGCGGCCTCGGCCGCCTTGCGCTCGCGCAGCAGCAGGGTGATCGGCACCGCGCTGAGCAGGCAGATCGCGGTCAGCGCCCACAGGGTCAGGCGCAGCGCGTCGGAGTAGCCGCCGGCCAGCAGCTGGGTGAGGGCGCCGCGGTCGCCGGTGACCAGGGCGAGCGCGCCGGACATGTCGCCGCCGACCAGCTTGTCGGCGACCGCCTGGCCGCCGGCCGCGCCGACCTTGCCGTCCAGCCGGCTGCCGGTCAGCGAGACCAGCACCGTGCTCATGATGACGATGGCCACGGTCTCGCCGGCCAGTCGCATGGTGTTGAACATCCCGGCGGCCATGCCGGCCCGCTCGGGCTCGACCGAACCGATCGCGGCGGCGTCCAGCAGGCCGGCCGCAACGCCCATCCCGGCACCGATCAGCAGCAGCGGCCCGACCAGCAGGCCGGCCCCGACGCCGGGGTGCAGCACGGTCAGCCAGGCGGTGCCGACCGCCATCAGGACCAGGCTCAGGCCCAGCAGCACCCGGGCCGAGAAGCGCTTGGCCAGCGAGCCGGCCACCGCGGGCAGCAGCAGCACCGGGGCGGTCAGCGCCATCATCACCAGGCCGGTCTGCGCGGTGCTCAGGCCGTCCGCGGTGACGAACCAGGAGGGCAGCAGCACCAGCAGGCTGACGAAGCCGAAGGCGAGCACCACCGGCATCAGGCAGACCGCCACGAAGCGCGGGCTGCGGAACAGCGAGAGGTCGAACATCGGGTGCGCCCGGCGGCGCTCGGTGACCACGAAGGCGACCAGCAGGGCCAGGCTGCCCAGCAGCATGGCGGGCACCTGGCCGAGCGAGAACCAGCCGAGCTGCGGGCCCTCGACCATGGCCAGGGTGAGCAGGAAGAGCGCGCCGGTGAAGGTCGCGGTGCCGAGCCAGTCCACGCCGCCCGCCGAGCGCTCCCGGCTGGCCGGGATCAGCGGGATCAGCAGCATGGCCAGCACGGTGACCACCACGTGCGAGAGGAAGACCGCGCGCCAGCCGAAGGCGCTCTCCAGGAAGCCCGCGGTGGACGGGCCGAGGGCCAGTCCCGCGCCGAAGGCGGAGCCGAGGATGCCGAAGGCGCGGCCCAGCGCCGGGCCCTGGAACAGGCCCGCCAGCAGGGCGCTGCCGGAGGTCAGCACGGCGGCGGCGCCGACGCCGGACAGCGCGCGGACCGCGTCCAGCAGGTAGACGTTGCCGGCGAAGGCGCTCACCAGCGAGCAGAGCGCGAACAGCGCCGTGCCCAGGGTGAACATCCGGCGGCGGCCGATCCGGTCGGCCAGCGAGCCGGCCGCCAGCATGAAGCTGCCGAAGGTGAGGTTGTAGGAGTTGACCACCCACTGCAGCGGGACGAGTCCGGCGTGCAGATCGTGGCCGATGCCCGGCAGGGCGACGGACGAGCCGGTCAGCGAGGCGGGGAGGATGCCCCCGGCCAGGCAGACCGCGACGAGGGCGAGGCCCTGCCGCAGCCGCCGGTCGGGCGAGGCGAGGGTGGTGCTCATGGTCGGTGGGCTCCCGGAGGTAGGTTCCTGCTCAGTGTCGTATCAGAACTCTTGTATCAGAACTCTGACTAGATAGTAGCCGCTGATTCAAGCCCCTGTCCTTACCTCTTGGGTGACAGCAAGCTGTAAGCCGACTGCAGCTTGCTGACGCCCAGTTGGGGCCAGAGCGGGCTCCGACGGGTGTTCATGGAGGTGCAACAGTTCGAGAAGATGTCCTAGGGGGAACCGAAAATGAGCACCCAGACCCACTTCGCGCTCGTGCCGACCGTCCTGCTGCTGGGCACCGGCAACCCGGAGCTCGACGCGCCGGCGCTGGCCGCGCTGGCCGACGAGGCGCTGCTGGTGGCCGTGCACACCACCGCCCCGGCCCAGCCGCTGCCGTTCCTGGAGGACCAGCTGACCGTCGCGGACGAGCCGGCCGCCGTGCTGGCGGCCGGACGGGAGCTGGCCCGCCGGCACCGGGTGGCGGGCGTGGTCGCGCTGCAGGCCCGGTTCGCCGAGGCGGCCGCGGAGTTGGCCGACGAACTCGGGCTGGCCGGCCCCGACCCCGAGGCGGTGCGCTCCGGCCGGGACCGCTGGCAGACCCGGCTGCGGCTGAACGGGGCCGGCGTCGGCCCGGTCCCGGCCCGGCTGGCCGCCGATCCGGCGCAGGCCGAGCAGGCCGCCGCCGAGCTGGGGCTGCCGGTGCTGCTGCGAAGCCGGGACGCGGCGCTGGCCACCGGCGCCCAGCGGGTGGACCGCCCCGAGCAGTTGGCCGCCGCCTTCCGGCGGGCCGGGCTGGGCGGCGAGGTGGTGGTCGAGCCGCTGCTGGACGGCGAGCTGCTGACGCTGCGCGGGGCGCTCTCGCTGGGCGAGGCGCAGACCTGGCTGGCGGTGCACCGGCCGAGCGCGCAGCCGCTCGACCCGGAAGACGAACTCTTCGCGGAGCTGGCCGAGTTCGCCGGCCACGCGTACGCCGCCCTGGGCCTGGACCACGGGCTGACGGGACTGGACGTGCTGCTCACCGACGAGGGACCGCGGGTGGTGCTGGCCGACCAGCTCGGCGGCGCCGACCTGCTGGGTGCCGACCTGCTCGGTGCCGACCTGCTCGGTGCCGACCTGCCGAACGGCGGACTGCCGAACGGCGGACTGCCGCAGGCGGCGCGGTCGGCGGCCGGGCTGGCCGGTGCCGTCATCGACCTGGCGGTCGGCCTGCCGCCGCGCCCGCCGCTGGGCCTGCCGGCCGCCGACCGCGAGCTCGCCTACCGCTGACCGGCCGGGCTGACGACCCGTCGGGCCGCCGCCCCGCCGCCCGGTCCGATCACCACCCGAGGGAGTCGACGATGACCACCGAAGTCCGGCGCACGGTCGCCATCACCACCGAGGACGCGGCCGCCGCCGCACGGGCGCCGTTCAGCGCGGCCCGGCTGCTCGCCCAGCTGCCGGCCGGCTGGGCCTCCGGCTGCACGGTGGCCGACGGCCGGGTGGAACTCAGCTGCCGGCCCGCCGAGCTGGCCGCGGTGCGCGCCGCGGTGACGGCGGCGCTGGCCGACCCGGCACTGCACGACTGGCAGCTGACGCCGCGCTGACCGCCCGACCGGGCGGACGGCCGGCGCACGGCCGGTCGACCGCCAGGACAGCGCAGCGGGCCGGCCCCGGATCGGGGCCGGCCCGCTGCGCT
>NZ_PYBW01000104.1 GCF_003205575.1 Streptomyces tateyamensis | reverse complement strand
GCGGCACCGCCAACGGCACCCAGGCCCAGCTGTACGACTGCAACGGCACCGGCGCCCAGCAGTGGACCGCCACCGCCACGCACCAGTTGGTGAACCCGCAGTCCGGGCGATGCCTGGACGCGACCGGCCCGAGTTCCGCCAACGGCACCCGGCTGCAGATCTGGGACTGCGGCGGTGGCGCCAACCAGGTCTGGAACCTGCCCGGCTGACGTATCGTCAGACCGGAACGCACCGGAGCCCGGTCCCCCGTACGGCGGGGAACCGGGCTCCGGTGCCGGTCGGCTCAGCCGAGGGCCAGCGCCTGCAGCCGGTCCACCGCGCCGTTGAAGTAGTCCTGGTCGCCGGGGAATGTGCCGGAACTGGCGTTCTGCCAGAAGGTCTGGTAGGACCAGCCGTTGGGCAGCGTGCCGGGCGAGGTGTTGTACCGGGCGATCCACAGCGGGTTGGTGCCGCCGAAGCCGCCGTTGTTGCCGGTGCAGGTGGTCCACCAGTCGGTGGTGGTGTAGATCGTCGGGTAGCGGCCCGTCAGGTTGTGCACGGTGTTGCTGAAGCTCGCGATCCAGCTGACCATCGCGCTCTGGCTCAGGCCGTAGCAGGTCGCGCCGTAGGGGTTGTACTCGATGTCCAGCGCGGGCGGCAGGGTCTTGCCGTCGGCCGACCAGCCGCCGCCGTGGCCGACGAAGTAGCTGGCCTGGGTGGCGCCGCTGGAGGCGTTCGGCAGCGCGAAGTGGTAGGCGCCGCGGATCAGGCCCGCGTTGTAGGAGCCGTTGTACTGCTGGGCGAAGTACGGGTTGGTGTAGCCGGTGCCCTCGGTGGCCTTGACGTAGGCGAACCTGCCGCCGTTGGCCGCGACCGAGGACCAGTTGACGTTGCCCTGGTAGCTGGACACGTCCAGGCCCCGGGTCTGGGTGACCAGCGGCTGCAGGCCGCCGGCCGGGCCGCTGCCCTCGTGCGCGACCACCGTGGAGCCGGCGAAGTCGCGCTCCGGGTGGCTGGGACGGAAGTCCTGGCCGGCCGCGGCCGCCTGGGCCGGCAGTGCCGTGCCGGCGGCGAGCAGCAGCGCCGAGACGGCGGTGGCGACCAGGGCCGCGGGGCGGGGCGAGCGGGATGTGCTGGCAGGGGAGGCTGTGCTGGCAGGAGAAGACATGGTTGCTCCAGGAGGCGGGAGAGTGAGAACCACGTGCGAGAAACGCGAGTGCCGAGCACGCGTACCAGTGGTTGGCATGACCGCGCCTGTGGAGCGTAGCGGCCAATCCCCGTCTCCCGCTAGGGAACTGAGGCCCACTCAGCAGAAAAACGTCCACCAGGACCCGCGTAGACCTGCCCGCGCCACCAGGCGTTCACCCTCGACCGGGCGCCCCGTCCGCCCGTCAGCGCAGCCGCCGGGCCACCTCACCGAGCGCCTCGGCCACCACCGCGAGCTGCTCGCGGTCCAGCACGTCGATCAGCGTCTCGCGCACTTCGGCCACGTGCCCGGGCGCCGCCGCGCGCAGGGCGGCCATCCCCTCCTCGGTCAGGTAGGCGAACACCCCGCGCACGTCACTGGAGCAGGACCGCCGCCCGACCAGCCCGGCCTTCTCCAGCTGGGCCACCTGGTAGGTCAGCCCGCTCTTGGAGGTGACCAGCCGGTCCGCCAGCTCGGTCATCCGCATCGAGCGGTCCGGCGCCGCCGACAGGTGCACCAGCACCTCGTACTGGGTGTGCGAGAGCCCGGCGTCGTCCTTCAGCTGCTGCTCCAGCCGGCGCGCCACCAGATTGCTGGCGGCGAGGAACGCTCGCCAGGCCGCCTTCTCCTGCTCGTCCAGCCACCGGGTCTCTGCCATGTGCACCAGCTTATCGCCGTAGTTCAAATGTGAAGTACTGCTGTCGGGTACTGCTGTTAAGTACTGCCCAGGAGGCGGCCTTGCGGGACGGCGTTGCATGAAAATGCAAAGCGATGCATACTCTTCCCATGTCCAAGGTCCTCACCTCCCTCCCGGCCGGCGAGCGCGTCGGCATCGCCTTCTCCGGTGGTCTCGACACCTCGGTCGCGGTCGCCTGGATGCGCGACAAGGGTGCCATCCCGTGCACCTACACCGCCAACATCGGCCAGTACGACGAGCCGGAGATCGACTCCGTGCCCGGCCGCGCGAAGGCCTACGGGGCCGAGGTCGCGCGCCTGGTGGACTGCCGCGCGGCACTGGTCGAGGAGGGCCTGGCCGCGCTCACCTGCGGCGCGTTCCACATCCGCTCCGGCGGGCGCGCCTACTTCAACACCACCCCGCTGGGCCGCGCCGTCACCGGCACCCTGCTGGTGCGCGCGATGCTCGAGGACGACGTCCAGATCTGGGGCGACGGCTCCACCTTCAAGGGCAACGACATCGAGCGGTTCTACCGCTACGGCCTGCTGGCCAACCCGCACCTGCGGATCTACAAGCCCTGGCTGGACGCCGACTTCGTGACCGAGCTGGGCGGCCGCAAGGAGATGTCCGAGTGGCTCCTCGCGCACGGCCTGCCCTACCGGGACAGCACCGAGAAGGCCTACTCCACCGACGCCAACATCTGGGGCGCCACCCACGAGGCGAAGACCCTGGAGCACCTGGACACCGGCGTCGAGACCGTCGAGCCGATCATGGGCGTGCGGTTCTGGGACCCGTCGGTCGAGATCACCGCCGAGGACGTGACGATCGGCTTCGAGCAGGGCCGCCCGGTGACGATCAACGGCAAGGCCTTCGCCACCGCCGTCGACCTGGTGATGGAGGCCAACGCGATCGGCGGCCGGCACGGCCTGGGCATGTCCGACCAGATCGAGAACCGGATCATCGAGGCCAAGAGCCGCGGCATCTACGAGGCGCCCGGCATGGCGCTGCTGCACGCCGCCTACGAGCGCCTGGTCAACGCGATCCACAACGAGGACACCGTCGCCCAGTACCACAACGAGGGCCGCCGGCTGGGCCGCCTGATGTACGAGGGCCGCTGGCTGGACCCGCAGGCCCTGATGGTCCGCGAGTCGCTGCAGCGCTGGGTCGGCACCGCGGTGACCGGTGAGGTGACGCTGCGGCTGCGCCGGGGCGAGGACTACTCGATCCTCGACACCACCGGCCCGGCGTTCAGCTACCACCCGGACAAGCTCTCGATGGAGCGCACCGAGGACGCCGCCTTCGGCCCGGTGGACCGGATCGGCCAGCTGACCATGCGCAACCTGGACATCGCCGACTCGCGCGCCAAGCTGGAGCAGTACGCCGACCTCGGCCTGCTCGGCAGCGGTTCGCCGGCCGTCGGCGCCGCCCAGGCGGCCGCCACCGGCCTGATCGGCAACCTGCCGCAGGGCGGCGCCCAGGCCATCGCGGCCGGCGGCGACGCCTCCACCGACGAGACGCCGCTGGACCGCGCCGCGATGGAGTCCGGCACGGACTGACCCCGCCCCCGCATACCCCCTGGGCCGGTCCGGCGCGCCACGGCGCACCGGGCCGGCCCAGGCCCGACCGTCCTGGCGTACGCCCGCGCGCATGTTGTTCAAATTCGAATCGCTGTGTACGCTCACGTCAGGTCATGGTTCAAATTGGAACTACGGCCAGATCGAGCGACTGGAGCAGCCGATGACCACGACCGTGATCCCCGACGCGACGGTCCGTACCCGGGTCCGGGTCCCGCTGCGCTTCGGCGACGGCTACGCGGTCGACTCCGAGCTGGTCACCTTCCACGGACTGGCCGACGGCCTGGAGCACCTGGCCATCGTGCTCGGCGACCCGAGCGGCCCCGCCGTCCCGCTGGTCAGGCTGCACTCCGAGTGCCTGACCGGCGACGTCTTCGGCTCGGCCCGCTGCGACTGCGGCCCGCAACTGCGCGAGGCGGTCGAGCAGATCGCCGACCGCGGCGGCTACCTGCTCTACCTGCGCCAGGAGGGCCGCGGCATCGGCCTCTACAACAAGCTCGACGCCTACGCCTTGCAGGACCAGGGTCACGACACCTACCAGGCCAACGCGGCCCTGGGCCTGCCGGAGGACGGGCGCGACTACACCGCCGCCGCTCAGATGCTCACCGCCCTCGGCGCGACCGGCGTCGACCTGCTCTCCAACAACCCCGACAAGGCCGGTCAGTTGCAGGAGTTCGGGATCGACGTGCAGACCCGGATCCCCACCGGCGTCCACTCCACCCCGCACAACCTGACCTATCTGCGCACCAAGGTCCGCGGCACCGCCAACCTGCTCGCACACGACCTGCTCGCCGGCCGGATCGCCTGATCCGTCATCACATCACCCACAAGAACAAGCATGTCGCCAGGGAACAGCAGTGCGATATTGTGAAATCGCGCGGGCATCTCGTGAGGTGACGGTAGTTTCATAGTACGCTCCCGTAGTACTGGCGGGTTGGGATAATTCCCCCCGCTCCCGAATTCCCTGGGGCCGGACTTGACGTAGTCCTGGTTTCCGCAGGTCGGACGGTTGCCGACTTGACGGAGTGTGCCGCCGTGTCCGGCTGGCCGTTGTGACGTATCGGGCCGACTGATTGACTTGCCGTCGAACCGAAGACCAATGGCTGGAAACACAAGCTATCGATGCCCAATCGGATTCCCTTCGTCCTTTTCTCCCGCAGTACTGGGACGGGGAAGAACGGATGGGGCCGGTGACCGCTCCTGACATCCAGACGGATATGGGGCGGTCCGTTTCGATGATCACTGGCATGAGTGCGGCATCGCCTCCGTATGCCGGCCCTCACTGCTTCGACATCGGCTCCGCTTCGATGGCCCGGCGATTGGTTTTCCTCGTCTCGAGGTCGCGACCTGCGACTTCATCCAGCGAAACGGAGACTGATCATGGCTCTGGGGTCCATCGCGGCCGTCCTGCCAAGCGGTCCTGCCCGCAGGCCCGTGATGCTGATGGCACTCGGCACCTTCGCCCTGGGAACTGACGCGTTCGTCATCAGCGGGGTGCTCTCCCAGGTCGGCAACAGCCTGGGTGTTTCCCTCGGCATGGCCGGCCTGCTCATCACCGCCTTCTCCGCGGTGTACGCGATCAGCGCGCCGGTGTCCGCCGTCCTCACCGGCAACATGGGTCGCAAGCGGGTCATGCAGCTGGCACTGACGATCTTCGTCATCGCCAACGTGGCCGCCGTGTTCGCGCCCAACTACGGGATCATGGTGGCCGCCCGCGTGCTGGCCGCCATCGGTGCCGGGCTCTACACGCCGTCCGCCGCCGCGGCCGCGGCCAGCATCGCCAAGCCGGAGGAGCGCGGACGGGCGCTCACCATGGTGCTCGGCGGGCTGACGATCGCCAACGCGGTCGGCGTGCCGCTCGGCACCTTCATCGGACAGGCCGTCAGCTGGCGGGTCACCTTCGCGGTCGTCTCCGTCCTGGGCCTGATCGCCCTCTTCGGCCTGACCCACGCGCTGGGTGACATCCCCTCGCTCGGCGTCGTGTCGCTGCGCGACCGCATCAGCGCCGCCGCCATCAAGGGCGTGCCCGCCACCCTGGCCTCCGTCGGCATCGCCATCTGCGGTGTCTTCATCCTGTACACCTACCTGGCCTGGTTCGTCGGGGACGTCGGCGGACTGCACGGTACCGCTGTCTCGTGGGTCTACCTGATCTTCGGTCTGACGGCGGTGGTCTGCAATTTCTCGGCCGGCTGGCTGATCGACCACATCCGCCCTGCCCGCGTCGCCACCCTCGCCTTCATCGGCCTGGTCCTGGTGCACGTGGCGTTCACCGTGACCGTGTGGACCGCCAAGGGCTCCTCCGCGGCGGTGTACGTGCTGTGCCTGCTGGTGGCCCTGTGGGGTCTGACCAGCTGGTTGTTCTACCCCGCGCAGCAGAAGCGCCTGGTGACCGTCGCGGGCGCGCGCGCCCCCGTGGTCCTGTCCCTGGGGGCGTCGTCCCTGTACGCCGGCCAGGCCCTCGCGGGTGTCGTGGGCGGCGTGCTCGTGCCGCACGGCCCGGCCAGCGTGGCGATCGCCGCAGGAGTCTGCGTGCTGATCGCGCTTGCGGTGCACCTCGTCTCGTCGGCCCGGGACCGTCCGATTCCCGCCCCGGTCCCGACGGAGGCTCCCGCAGCCTCACAGACCCGGAGCTCGAGTTCCAGCTCCGTGTGAGGCATTCCCCGGCGCGCCCCAGAAGGAGTGATTCCTACCATGACCGACGTTCTCACCTCGACCGTTGAAACGCTCGCCCGAAGCGGGCTGTTCATCGGCGGCAGCTGGACCGCCGCCGCCGCAGGCGGGGTCTACCAGACCGTCAACCCGGCCGACCGCAGCGTGATCGCGGAGGTGGCCAACGGCACGGCCGCCGACATCGAGGCCGCTGTCCAGGCCGCCCGCCAGGCCTTCGACCGAGGCTCCTGGCCGCGGCTGTCCGGACACGAGCGGGCCCGAGTCCTGTTCGCGGTCGCGGACCTGATCGAGCGTGACAGCGAGGAGATCGCCACCCTCGACACGCTCGAGATGGGCAAGCCCATCTCGTCGACCCGGGCCGAGGTCGCTGCTGCGGCCGCGATCTACCGGTACTATGCGGGGCTGGCCGGCGACCTGTCGGGCAGCACCCACTCCCCCGTCGGCAACGGGTTCGTCTACACGCTGCGCGAGCCGATCGGCGTCATCGGCGCCATCACCCCGTTCAACGCCCCCCTGGTGCTGGCCACTTCGAAGCTGGCGCCGGCGCTGGCCGCCGGCAACACCGTGGTGCACAAGCCCTCCGACACCACTCCGCTGTCTGCCCTGAAGATCGCCAGACTGTTCGTGGAGGCCGGTCTGCCGGAGGGTGTGCTGAACGTGGTGCCCGGCACCGGTGCCGGTCCCGGGATCGCCCTGGTGGCCCACCCGGCCGTCGACAAGATCGCGTTCACCGGGTCCACCGGCGTGGGCCAGCAGATCATCAAGGCCTCCGCGGACACCTTCAAGAAGGTCTCGGTCGAGCTCGGCGGCAAGTCGGCGAACATCGTCTTCGCCGACGCCTACCTCGACCAGGCGATCGCGGACGCGTTCTTCGGCGTCTTCTACACCTCCGGCCAGCTCTGCGTGGCCGGCTCGCGGCTCCTGGTGCAGCGGCCCGTCTACGACCAGGTCATCGAGGGCCTGGTCAAGACGGCCGAGTCCTTCCAGCCCGGCGACCCGATGGATCCCGCCACTCTGATCGGTCCGCTGGCCCACCAGGCGCAGTTCGACCGGGTCAGCGACTACGTCCGGCTCGGCCGGCTCGAAGGCGCCGAACTGGTGACGGGGGGTCACCCCGCCCACCCGCAGGGGTTCGAGTCCGGCTGGTTCTACGCTCCGACGATCTTCAGCAACGTGCGCAACGACATGCGGATCGCGCAGGAGGAGATCTTCGGCCCGGTGCTGGGCGTCATTCCGTTCGACACCGAGGAGGAGGCGGTGGCCATCGCCAACGACTCCGAGTTCGGCCTGGCCTCCGGCGTGCAGACCGCCGACATCAAGCGCGCCCACCGGGTCGCCGCGGCGATGCGGGCCGGCGGCTGCTGGATCAACACCTACAACCAGTGGGACCAGTCGATCTCCTTCGGTGGCCGCAAGGCCTCCGGCTACAGCCGCGAGCTCGGCATCGGGACGCTGCACGCGTACACCGAGTCGAAGTCGGTCTGGGTCGGGCTCCAGTCGCAGCCCGAGGGCTGACACCTGAGGGCCGAGGCCTGCTGACCGAGCGGTAGAGCACGTCGAAGCAGTCGGAGAGGGCGCGATGGCCATCGCGCCCTCTCCGGCGTTCCCGGCCGTGCAGGCGCTGCCGGTTGCGCGGGCGTTCCCGGCTCCGCAGGCGCTGCCGGGAACGCGGACGGTGCAGGCAGCACAGGCGGTACGGGCAGCGCAGGCCGTGCAGGCGCGGTACGGGCAGCGCAGGCCGTGCGGGCGGTGCCGGCAGGGGCGAGCAGTGCTGCGGGCCCCGGCGGGCGGGTGCGGTCCGCGACCGTTGCGCCGGGCCCACCGCGTGGCCACCCTCCGCCCGACGCGCGAACCCCGGGGCCCGGGCGGCCACGGGGTGGTTCGGGTTCAGGGTCCGGGTCCGGTGTCAGGAACAGCAGCTGACAGCGTTCAGCCCGGGTGAGGCACAGGGCCTCACCCGGGCTGAACCCCAGGCACGGAGAGCGGCGGACCTACTCGGCGCCGGGCGGCGGCGGGACGACGCCCAGCTGCTGCAGGATGCCGAGCACGTCGACGTTGGCCCAGCGCTCGACGATCTGGCCGTCGGCGATCCGGACGATGGTGATGCCGGTCCAGGTCAGCGTCTTGCCGGTCGGCGGCAGGCCCTGGAACGGCCCGTTGTGGGTGCCCGTCATCGACCAGTGGTGGACCACCAGGTCGTCCTCGGCGATCTCGTGCAGGACGGTGAGCTGCAGGCCCGGGAACGCCGCCCGGAACCCGTTGATCACGCCCTTGAAGGCCTCGATACCCTGGGAGTTGTCGAAGTGGTCGATCACGTCCGGGTGGATGTACTTCTCCGCCGGACCGAAGTCCCCCTGGTTCCAGGCCGCCGGGAACACGGCGATGGCGATCCTCTTGTTCTCCTCGACAGACATCGTCGTTCCTCACTCGAGACTAGGTGAACGGTGCGGGACTGCTGAGCTGCTGGACCCTCAGAGCAGGTCGGGCAACCCGTAGTCGTAGCTGCGGTTCTCGCCCCACGGCTCGCGGCGGATCCGGCCGGTCGCGTCGACCACCGACAGCTGCGACTCCATCGGCTTGCCCTTGAAGCGGTCGGCGATCCAGTCGGCCATGTACTGGAACTCGTTCGGCCCCAGGTAGCTGGAGGACCGGCTGTGCAGGGTGTGGCCCTCGCCCTGGTACAGCAGCAGTTCCTTGGGGGTGGTGACGTCGTTGAGCACCTGGAAGGTGGACTCGATCGAGGACCAGTCGTCGTCCTCGCCGCTGCAGACCAGGTAGGGGCAGGTCACCTTGGCACCCAGGCCCTGGGCGTTGATGCCCGGGATGAACTTGTCGAACTCGGCCTCGTCCTCGTAGCCCGCCATGAACATGAAGCGGAGCTTGAAGGTCGGCGAGTTCATCTGGAAGGCGGTGTCCTCGCCCTGCTCGTAGCTGGGGTAGGCGATCGCACAGGCCTTGGTGGTCGGGATGACCGTGGAGATCTGGCTGGCCCACAGCGCGCCCATGCTCACGCCGCGCACCGCGACCTGCTCGGTGTCGATCTCCTCCTGCTGGCCCAGCCAGTCGTAGATCGCCCGGCCGGCCTCGTAGAAGCCGTCCTCGGTGATGAAGATCTCGCGCAGTGCGGAGGAGTACTGGCCCGGACCGTCGAACAGGAAGACGGCGATGCCGCGGCTGAGGAACTGGTCGCCGTTCAGCGCGACGCAGATCTCCTTGGTGCTGTCCATGCCGCCGACGGTGATGACGACGGGCACCTTGTCACCGGGCCGGTAGTTCGGCGGAAGGTGCAGCCAGCCCGGCAGGGCCTTGCCCTGGTACGGGATCTCGGCCTGGCGCACGATGTGGTCGGCGTACTCCGCGTACTTGCCGTAGCAGAAGTTCTTCCGCTTCTCCAGCTCGTGGTTCTGCCGGGTGTGGTCGGCGATCGGCCACTGCGCCTGGCCGTACAGGACCGAGGCGATGTAGTAGCTCTCCCGCGCCGCGACCGTGTAGCCCTGCTCGTCGAGCGTCTCGGCGTTCCGCTGGCGGTGCTGCGCGGCCGCCGCGTACTCGCGCGCGATGTCGTTGTACTTCTTGACGTTCCGCTCCACGCGGAGGAAGTCACCGAGGGCGCCGATGCCGCACGGGAACAGGGCGAAGTCCATGTCGCCCTGGTCCCAGGTCACGCCCACGGCCTGGATCACGTTGTCCAGCACCCAACGCTGCTCGCGAAAGCGCTCGACGCGCCTTTCTACCCCGGCCGGCAGTGTCGGCATGGTCTGTTCTCCTTCTTCTCTTCGGATCGAACTTCGAGTGGCTCCGAGAAGCCGGTCAGTCGGCCGGTCCGGCCAGCCGCACTAGTTCGTGCCGATGACGCCCAGCTGCTGGAGCAGGCCGAGGCCGTCCTCCGCGACGTGGATGGACACGATCTTTCCGCCGGAGAGGTGGAAGAGGTCGGTTCCGGCGTCCTTGACGAAGTTGCCGCTGGCCGGCGCACCGAGGAATTCCCCGGACTGCGTGCCGGTCATCTGGTAGCGGACCGCGACCTGGTGCTCGTCGGCGATCAGGTAGTCCGGGGCGAAGCCGGCGTCCGGGAACGCGTTGCGCAGACCGGTGACGAACTGCTTCATGCCCTCCGGGCCACGCATCGGGTCGGGCAGCGTGGGGATGTGGAAGGCGAAGTTCGGGGCCATCAGCTCGTCGATCACGTCCAGGTTGCCCTGGCTCATGATCTCGGTGAAGTAGCGGCCCACGACGGCCTTGTTGGCCTCCGGGGTGCTCGGCACCGGAGTAGCCGAGGGCGCGCCCGGGAACAGGACCCGGCCCAGCTGGGTGATCAGTCCGAGGCCGTCCTCGTTGGCGGTGACCTCGGTGATCTTCCCGTCGCGGATCTGGTGCCAGGTCATGCCCTCGATGTGGAACTGGTTGCCGGCCGCCGGCACGTCACCGATGACGGTGGGGAAGGGAATGCCGGTGTGGTGTCCGCGGGCGGTCCAGCGCGTCATCACCCGGTCGTCCTCGGCCACCATGTCCTCGACCGCGAAGTGGATGTCGGGGAAACAACCCCGGAGCATTTCCACCAGGCCCTTGTAGCCCTCGACGCCGCGGAACGGCTCCTCGTGGGTGGGCAGGGTGAAGACGAAATCGGGCGAGGTGATCTCCTCCAGGGTCTTGAAGTCACCCTGGTTGAACACCTCGTTGAAGTAACGGAGTGCGAGGGACTTGTTCGCCTCGACAGACACGGGATTGTCCTTTCCTCGGCTGGATCTGCGGTCGCCGTCAGGTACTCGGCGAGCTCAGCGTCGATGCGCACCTGCGGAATCAGTAATCATCGAGACGGGCCGCGTCCGTGGCTTCCGCTAATGGCCATTGATCTTCCGCTCCGGTGACGAGTAAAGCCACCGGCCCGAAAGGTCACAACGGGCTGCTCGGCGCCGTGCCGCACTCTGGCAAGTCAGCTGCCTTTTGACCTGCGGAAACCGTTACTTCGTCAGGTGACGGCGGGTACTTGCCCGCGGGCCGGCGGCATGGCGCATTTCCCCCGTCCAGGCGTCGCGGCGAGGCCGGTCAGCCGGTGACGGCGGCCTCGGCCCAGATGGTCTTGCCGCGCGGACCGTAGCGGGTGCCCCAGCGGTCGGTCAGGCGCATCACGAGGTAGAGGCCGCGGCCGCCCTCGTCGGTGCTGCGGGCGTGGCGCAGGTGCGGGGCCGTGCTGCTGGAGTCGGAGACCTCGCAGGTCAGGTACCGGTCCCGGATCAGCCGCAGCACGATCGGGCCGTCCCCGTACCGGATCGCGTTGGTGACCAGCTCGCTGACCACCAGTTCGATCTCGAAGGCGTGCGCCGCCAGGCCCCAGGCCGTCAGCTGACTGGTCACCAGGCGGCGGGCGGTGGCCACCACCGTCGGGTCCGCCGACAGCGTCCAGCTGGCGGTGCGGTCGGCCGGCAGGCCCCGGGTGCGGGCCAGCAGCAGCACCGCGTCCTGCTCGGCGTCCTCGTCGGCCAGCGCGTACGCCACCGCGTCGGCCAGCTCGGGCAGTGCGCGGTCGGTGTGCGCGAGCACCCGGCGCAGCCGGGCCGGCGCGTCCTCGTCCCCGGCCAGCAGGCCCTTGGTGTAGAAGCAGAGCACGGTGCCGTCCACCAGCTCCACGGTGACCGACTCCCGCAGCTCCTCCCGCTCCTCGCCGCCGGCGCCCAGCGGCGGCCCGATCGGCACCGCCAGCCGTTCCAGCTCGCCACCCGGACCGGTCACCACCAGCGGCGCGGGGTGGCCGGCCGCGGCGGCGGTCAGCTGCCGGGTGACCGGGTCGTACACCGCGTACACGCAGCTGGCGACGGGGTTCTGCCCGCTGCGCCGGGCCAGCCGGCGCGCCGTGCCGTCCAGCCGGTTGAGCAGTTCGTCCGGTGCGAGCTCCAGATCGGCCAGGGTGCGCACGGCGGTGCGCAGCTGCCCCATGTCGGCGGCCGCCTCCACCCCCTCGCCCCGCACGTCGCCGACCACCAGCGCGACCCTGGCCCCGGGCAACTCGATCACGTCGTACCAGTCGCCCCCGGCGGTGGCGGGCAGGTACAGGTGCGCGCTCTCCACCGTGGACAGCTTGGGCGTGCCGCTGGGCAGCAGGTGGCGCTGCAGCGTGGTGGCGGTGGCCCGCTCGCGCAGGTAGGTGGCGGCGTTGTCGATGCCCAGCGCGCCGCGCGAGGCGATCTGGGCGGCCAGTTCCAGGTCGTCCGGGGTGTACGGGCCGTCGCCCTCGCAGCGGTAGAGGGTGAGTACGCCGAGCACCGCCTGCTCGGGGGCCACCAGCGGCACGGTGAGCAGCGAGCGCACCCCGGCGGCGGCCAGCACCCCGGCCCGCGCGGGGTCGGCGCCCGCCCACAGGTCGTGCGCGTCGAGCCGGGCCACCAGTCGCGGACGCCCGTCCGCCAGGGCCCGGGTGAACGGGGTGGCGAACGGCAGGGTCTCCAGCACGTTCTCGCGCTGGGTCGACCAGGCGCCGCGGGCGGCGCGGAAGGCCAGGCGGCGCAGCGGCAGGTCCGGGGCAGCCGGCCCCCGGCGCCGCTGTTCGCCGCGCAGCAGGTCGTCCAGGACGTGCACGGTGGCGGCGTCGGCCAGCGCGGGGACCAGCACCTCGGCGAGCTGCTCGGCGGTGGCGGTCGGGTCCAGCGTGGTGCCGACCAGGCGGTACGCGTCGTACAGCAGGTCCAGCCGGTCCCGGGCCCGTTCCTGCTCGGTCTCGTTCTCGACGGCGACCACCAGGCCGCCCCCGCCCCCGTCGGCCGGATCGCCCAGCCGGAAGATCGAGACGGCGACCGCCATCTCGCGGTCGGGGCCGGTCGGCGGGCGGCCGCGCAGCGGGTAGCTGCGGAGCGGACGGCCGGTGCGCAGTACCTCGTGGGCCAGCTCGCGCAGCTCGGTGACCCGGAAGCCGGTGGCGACCTCGGAGATCCGGCGGCCGAGCACCTGGTCGGGCGGCAGGCCGCGCAGGCCGGCGGCGGCGGTGTTGTACCGGGTGATCACCAGCTCGTCGTCCAGCACGAAGAGGCCGATGGGGGCCTGGGTGAACAGCGCCTCCAGCACCGCGGCCCCCAGACCGTCCACCGGGCGCGGGTCCGGGCGCGGGTCCGGGTCCGGGCGCGGGTCCGGGTCCGGGCGCGGGTCCGGGTCCGGGCGCGGGTCCGGCGCGCCGTCCTCGTGCGTGCGCTCCACCTGCGCCACCTCCTGGCCCACCGCAGCTGCTGCCCCGCTCCTGACCCTTGGCCCAGCCGCGCCGCGGCGCCAGCCCGCTGCTGCGAACGGGCGACGGGGAACGGGGGCCCGGTGGCCCCGGCGCCCCAATAGTTGTTCAAATTCGAACTCGGAGGTAGGCTCCAAGATAGGAGTTCAAATTTGAACCAGCTCCGCCCCCGGCCGTGAGGAGACCGCCATGCCCGTCCGCCGCCTCAACCACGCGGTGCTCTACATCCGCGACGTGGCGACCTCCGTCGCCTTCTACACCGAGGTGCTCGGCTTCAAGGTCGACGTCGAGATCCCGGGCCGCGCCGCGTTCCTGAGCGCCCAGGAGACCCAGAACGACCACGACCTGGGCCTGTTCGCGCTCGGCGCCGACGCGCCGGGTCCGCAGCCGGGCCGGGTCGGGCTGTACCACCTGGCCTGGGAGGTCGGCACGCTCGGCGAGCTGGCCGAGATCGGCCGCGTGCTCGCCGAGCGCGGCGCACTGGTCGGGGCCACCGACCACCAGGTCTCCAAGTCCTTCTACGCCAAGGACCCGGACGGCAACGAGTTCGAGGTGATGTGGCGGGTGCCGCGCGCGGACTGGCCGAGCGCCGAGGACGGCCCGGGCCTGCGGGCCCTGGACCTGCAGGCCGCCATCGACCGCTGGGGCGCCGACCTGGCCACCGGCGCGGCGGCCGGCTCCGCCACCTGACACCGGGGCAGCCCGCCGGGCCCGGCGGCCGGGTCGGCCGACCAGGGCTGGGCTGACCGGACCCGGGACCCGGTCAGCCCAGGTACGGCGACGGGATCGCCAGCAGCTCCACCAGCCGCCGGGCCACCGCGTCCGCCCGGGTGAGCGGTACGACCGGCTCGTCCCCGTACCGGCTCGGCCGGACCCCGCGCACCGCGCACAGGTGCAGCAGCCACAGCGTGCGGATGGTGTTGCTGGCCTCGGCCGGCACCGGACCGGGCCGGCCCGCGGCGAACAGTTCGGCCACCCGGTCCAGCCAGCCCGTCGACTGAGCGTCCGTCAGCCCGGGGCGCAGCAGCACCCGGGCCATCGCGTGGGCCAGCCGGTCGTCCTCCAGCGCATCCCAGACCTGCGCGGTCGGCGCCACCATCCGGGCCGCGCCCAGCGCCAGCAGCAGCTCCGGGTCGGCCTCGCCGTGCGTGCCGAACGCGCCCAGCAGGTCCGCGCCGTGCGCCACCGCGTGCAGCCAGCCGAGCTCGGCGTCGTACCCGCGCAGGTCCGGCTCCGCCGGGTACCAGGCGGCGAACGCGGCCAGCCAGCTCGGGCGGTAGTGCCCGTGCTTGACCAGCGCGGCCAGGATCAGCGGGGCGAAGGTGCGGGCCTGGACCTCGGGATCGGTGAACCGCTCGGCCATCGCGTCACCCAGCTCCACCGCCTGCTCGGGGTTGAGCCGCGGCACCAAGGCGGCCAGCGCGGTGTACGCGTGGTCGTCCCGCACGGCGGGGTCGGGCGAGCGCAGGTCGGCACAGAGTTCGGCGAGCGGGAAATCCATGATCGAACATCCTAGGGCCTGTCTCGAACTGGCGTCGTCCCCCGAAGGGCGGCCCCACGGCGTCTGGTGCGTGCTCTCGGCGTGCCGGGCGGAAGTCCTCGTACTGGGTCGTACTTGGGCTATCGATCGGTGCGGCGAGAGTGCGTGCCAGGGATCGCGGGGCAGACGGCAGTGTGAAGACAGGCCCTAGCGGCAATACCAGTGACTTAAG
>NZ_PYBW01000103.1:30408-30701 GCF_003205575.1 Streptomyces tateyamensis | reverse complement strand
GAGGCGAGGGCGGCGGCGTGCGACGGGTGGGCGGACATGAAGATGCACTCCTTCGGGGGAAAGGACCCCGGGAGTGCGCAAGGAAAGTCCGGTGGTCCGCGCTTGCCACACGGACCTGTCGCCGCCTGGCCTGGTCTTCACCCAGGGCACCCCGCCACGGACGGAGGGTTGCCGGACAGCAAGCTGGGGCTTGTCGCGCTGTCACTCATGACCTGGCGCAGACTCTATGCAGACAGTCGACGGGCGGTCAAACACCGTCCCGCCATCCGGACGCACCGGCGCGGGGCCGGGGC
>NZ_PYBW01000103.1:0-30206 GCF_003205575.1 Streptomyces tateyamensis | reverse complement strand
CCGGGCTCGCCGGCCAGCAGCCGGTGCACCACCTGGGCGTTGAACTCCGGGTCGCCGCCGCGCAGCGCCTCGATCGGGACCGGCTCGATGCCCAGCTCGCGCGGGTCCAGCACGGTCTCGCTGACCTCGCCGCCGCGCACCAGCCAGACCCGCGAGGTGGTGCAGACGGTCAGCTCGTCCAGCCCGTCGTCACCGCGGAAGACCAGCGCGGTGGAGCCGCGCTCGGCCAGCACCCCGGCGATCAGGCCGGCCAGCCGGGTGTCGAAGCAGCCGATCGCGTGCGCCGTCACCTTGGCGGGGTTGGTCAGCGGGCCCAGGATGTTGAAGGCGGTCGGCACCCCGAGGTCGCGCCGCGGCGCGGCGGTGTGCCGCATCGCGGGGTGGAACTTGGCCGCGAAGCAGAAGGTGATGCCGGCCTCCTCGGCCACCTCGGCCACCCGACGGGCGCTCAGGTCCAGCCGCACGCCGAGCCGTTCCAGCACGTCGGAGGAGCCGGAGGCGGAGGAGGCGGCCCGGTTGCCGTGCTTGACCACCTTGGCACCGGCCGCGGCCGCCACGATCGCCGACATGGTGGAGATGTTGACGGTCTTGGCCCGGTCGCCGCCGGTGCCGACGATGTCCACCGCCGGGCCCGGGATGCTCAGCGGCTCGGCGTGCGCGTACATCGCCTCGACCAGGCCGGCGATCTCGTCCACCGTCTCGCCCTTGGCCCGCAGCGCGACCATGAAGCCGGCCACCTCGACCGGGCCCGCCTCGCCGGTCATGATCCGGTCCATCGCCCAGGCGGTCTGCGCCCGGTCCAGGTCGGTGCCGCTCAGCAGCGCGGTCAGCAGGTCCGGCCAGGTGCGGACCACCTGCACGGGGTCCGGACCGCCGTTCGCAGGGTGCACGTTCACCATCGCCGGCTCCACGTCTGTATGCCTTGCCTATCGGGACGCCGCCAGCCTAGCGAGCGCGAGCGGGCCGCCGTCTGCCCGACGGCGGCCCTTCTCTCCTGCTGAGACGGCCTGCGGCGAGTGGGACCGCGGCCGGTCTTGCCCTACGGGATCAGCGCGCCAGCGCCCGGCCCGCCACCCGGCTGCGCAGCAGGGTCACCGCCGCCCCGGCCAGCGCCACCGGGTCCACCGGCTGCGAGATCGCGGCGTCCGCCCGGCTCCACGCGGCCAGCCAGCTGTCCTGCGGCCGGCCGATCAGCACCAGTACCGGCGGGCAGCCGTAGATCTCGTCCTTCACCTGCCGGGCCAGCCCGAGGCCGCCGGCCGGCACCGCCTCACCGTCGAACACGCACAGGTCCACCCCGCCCTTCTCCAGCGCCCGCAGCACCGCCGGGGTGGTGGCGCACTCCTGGAAGGTGATCTCGGGCAGGTCCGCCGCGGGGCGGTCGCCCAGGGCCTCGGTGACCTGCGCACGGGTGTTGCGATCGTCGCTGTAGACGAGGACGGTGAGCGTCTCGTCGCTGTGCTGCGTCATCGGCCCTGCTCCCAGAAGTCAGCCGGATGTGATCCGGACCACGTCCACCACCTCCGGATGCTACTCCCGATCACCCGTCCCGGTGAGCCTGCGGCGCGATCTGGTCCCCTTCTTTACCGGGCTACGACGCCTGTCCCGGCAGCGGCCGTCACCCTCCCGGGCGAGGGTGCGTCACCCGGGTCCCGCGCTCCCCTGCTGACGGCCCGTCGGAGGTGACCGGTCGTGAGCCGGTGGACGGGTGCGGCCATCCGGGCATACCGCACGCACCGGACACTCCGAGGAAGACCCCCCGGCGTGAAGACGGAATAAGGGACCGACATAATGTCGGTCGTGGCGACAGCAACAGCAACAGAAACCGGGCACGCGCATGGATCGGTCAACCGACCGAACATGACCAGCGTCGGAACCATCGTCTGGCTGAGTTCCGAGCTGATGTTCTTCGCGGCGCTCTTCGCGATGTACTTCACGGCGCGCTCCGTGAAGGGGCCAGTCTTCTGGACCGAGAAGGCGCATGCCCTCAACGTCCCCTTCTCCTCCGTGAACACCACGATCCTGGTGCTCTCCTCGGTCACCTGCCAGCTCGGTGTCTTCGCCGCCGAGCGCGGTGACGTGAAGAAGCTCCGGTCCTGGTTCACCTGGACCTTCGTGATGGGCTCCATCTTCATCGGCGGCCAGATCTTCGAGTACACCGAGCTGGTGAAGAAGGACGGGCTCTCGCTCTCCTCCGACCCCTACGGCACGGTGTTCTACCTGACCACCGGCTTCCACGGGATGCACGTGACGGGCGGTCTGATCGCCTTCCTGCTCGTGCTGGGGCGGACCTATGCGGCCAAGCGGTTCACGCACGAGCAGGCCACCGCGGCGATCGTCGTGTCGTACTACTGGCACTTCGTCGACGTGGTCTGGATCGGCCTCTTCGCGACCATCTACCTGATCAAGTAACCGATCAGGTCGCTGGCCGCCCGGCCGGGACCCGCCTGCCCCCGCGGCACCGGGTCCGTTTGTCCGTGCTCCGCTCCCCTGCCGCTGCCGTACGGCACCGGGGCGCCCCTTCCAGACCAGCCGACCAGATCCTGACACCGGGGTATTCCGTGAAAAAGCTCTCCGCACGACGGCGCCACCCTCTGGCGGCGCTGGTCGTCCTAATCTTCGCCCTCGTGGCCGCCGGGGGGCTGTACTACGCCTTCGCGCCCGCTCAGGCGGCGCAGGCCGACAGCTCCTCG
The DNA here is from genome assembly GCF_003205575.1 of Streptomyces tateyamensis. Lineage (GTDB taxonomy): Bacteria > Actinomycetota > Actinomycetes > Streptomycetales > Streptomycetaceae > Kitasatospora > Kitasatospora tateyamensis. The sequence goes on along the minus strand of NZ_PYBW01000103.1, from coordinate 27,513 downwards.
CAGTCGCTCGAGATCGAGCAGGGCAAGCGACTCTTCGCGGTCGGCTGCTCCTCCTGCCACGGCCTCAACGGCCAGGGCAGCAGCATGGGTCCGAGCCTGGTCGGGGTGGGTTCCGCCGCGGTCGACTTCCAGGTCGGCACCGGCCGGATGCCCGCGCAGCAGCCGGGCGCGCAGGTCCCGCGCAAGAAGAACATCTACAGCCAGGACGAGATCGACCAGCTGGCCGCCTTCGTCGCCTCGCTCGGCCCCGGCCCGGCGACGCCGACCAAGGAGCAGTACACCGCCACCGAGACCGACGCCGTCGCCAAGGGCGGCGAGCTGTTCCGGACGAACTGCTCGCAGTGCCACAACTTCGCCGGCGCCGGCGGTGCTCTGACCCAGGGCAAGTACGCCCCGTCGCTGGAGAACGTCGACCCGAAGTACATCTACGAGGCCATGCAGACCGGCCCGCAGAACATGCCTTCCTTCCCCGAGAGCACCATGCCGGAGAAGCAGAAGCAGGAGATCGTCGCCTTCGTGCGCTACCAGGCCAACGAGGCGCCCAACCCCGGTGGTCTCTCCCTCGGCAGCCTCGGTCCGGTGACCGAGGGCCTGTTCGGCTGGATCTTCGGTCTCGGCATCCTGATCGCCATCGCGATCTGGGTCGCCGCCCACACCACCAAGGCCAAGAAGTCATGAGCCACGACATGTCAGACGACAAGCTGCCGGCGCACGGCGCCGCCCACGGCCACGGCGAGACCGCCGTCGCCGACAACCCGTTCGCGGACCCGGGCCTGCCGGCCCACCTGCCGCGCCGGACCGACATCGACGAGCGGGCCGCCAACCGGGCCGAGCGCCAGGTGTCGCTGCTCTTCGTGCTCTCGATGCTGGCCACCGTCGGCTTCATCGCGTCCTACGTGAGCATCGACCCCGACAAGATCGTCTACATCTTCCCGCTGGGCCACGTCAGCGCGCTCAACTTCGCGCTCGGCATGACCCTGGGTGTGGCGCTCTTCTGCATCGGCGCGGGCGCGGTCCACTGGGCCCGCACCCTGATGTCCGACGTCGAGCACCCGGCCGAGCGGCACCCGATCGAGGCCGACGACGAGGTCCGCGCGGACGTCATCGAGCAGTTCAAGACCGGCGCCGCCGAGTCCGGCTTCGGCCGCCGCAAGATGATCCGCAACACCCTCATCGGCTCGATGGCCCTGGTGCCGCTGTCCGGTGTGGTGCTGCTGCGCGACCTCGGTCCGCTGCCGGAGAAGAAGCTGATCAACACCGGCTGGGAGGAGGCCACCCCGGCCACCCCGATCCGGCTGGTCAACATGAACACCAACGAGCCCTTGAAGGCCGAGGACATCGTGGTCGGCTCGCTGACCTTCGCCAAGCCCGGCCCCTCGGCGCTGCGCCCGGCCGGTCTGCAGGAGTCCGACGAGGACTTCCAGCAGGCCATCGCCAAGGACGCCCTGATGCTCATCCGCATCCAGCCGGAGGACATCAAGGACGACAAGTCCCGCAACCTGGGCTTCGAGGGCGTGCTCGCCTACTCCAAGATCTGCACCCACGTCGGTTGCCCGATCTCGCTGTACGAGCAGCAGACCCACCACGCGCTCTGCCCCTGCCACCAGTCGACCTTCGACCTGTCGGACGGCGCCCGCGTCATCTTCGGCCCGGCCGGGCACCCGCTGCCGCAGCTGAAGATCACCACTGATGCCTCGGGCTACCTGATCGCCACCGAGGACTTCGCCGAGCCCGTCGGCCCGAGCTTCTGGGAGCGCCGCGCATGAGTTCCGCGACCGGCAACAAGCAGGCCGCAGCCCCGGCCAGCACCCGCGCCAAGCCCGCCAACAAGGCGGAGGCGGCCGCGGACTACCTGGACGGCCGGCTGGGGATCTACTCCCTGGCCAAGGCCAACCTGCGCAAGATCTTCCCGGACCACTGGTCCTTCATGCTGGGTGAGATCTGCCTCTACACCTTCATCATCATCATCCTGACGGGTGTCTACCTGACGCTCTTCTTCAAGCCGAGCATGGGCGAGGTCGTCTACAACGGCTCCTACGCCCCGCTCGACGGCATCAGGATGTCGGAGGCCTACGCCTCGACGCTGAACATCAGCTTCGAGGTCCGCGGCGGTCTGCTGATCCGTCAGATCCACCACTGGGCCGCCATCGTCTTCGTCGCGGCGATGTTCGTGCACATGATGCGCGTCTTCTTCACCGGCGCCTTCCGCAAGCCCCGCGAGATCAACTGGATCTTCGGCTTCCTGCTGCTCTTCCTGGGCTTCTTCGACGGCTTCCTCGGGTACTCGCTCCCCGACGACCTGCTCTCCGGCACCGGTATCCGGTTCATGGAGGGCGCGATCCTGGCCGTCCCGCTGGTGGGCACGTACCTGTCGTTCTTCCTGTTCGGCGGGGAGTTCCCCGGCACCGACATCGTGCCGCGGTTCTTCACCATCCACGTGCTGCTGATCCCGGGCGTCATGCTCGGCCTGCTGGTGGCGCACCTGATCCTGGTCTTCTACCACAAGCACACCCAGTGGGCGGGCCCGGGCAAGACCGAGAAGAACGTCGTCGGCATGCCGCTGATGCCGGTCTACATGGCCAAGGCCGGTGGCTTCTTCTTCCTGGTCTTCGGCATCGTCGCGGCCATGTCGGCGGTCGCCTCGGTCAACCCGGTCTGGGCCTACGGCCCGTACCGGCCGGACCAGGTCTCCACCGACGCCCAGCCCGACTGGTACATGGGCTTCGCCGAGGGTCTGATCCGCGTCATGCCGGGCTGGGAGATCCGGGCCTGGGGCCACACCCTGAACCTGGGTGTCTTCATCCCGCTGATGCTCTTCCCGCTGGTGCTGGTGGCCATCGCGGTCTACCCGTTCATCGAGAGCTGGATCACCGGCGACAAGCGCGAGCACCACATCCTGGACCGCCCGCGCAACGCCCCGGTGCGCACCGCGCTCGGCGCCGCCTGGATCAGCCTGTACCTGGTGCTGCTCTCCGGCGGTGGCAACGACCTGATCGCGACCCACTTCCACCTGTCGCTGAACGACATCACGTACTTCGTGCGGGTCGGCTCGTTCGTCGTCCCGGTCGTCGTCTTCTTCGTCACCAAGCGCTGGTGCCTGGGCCTGCAGCGCCGCGACAAGGAGAAGGTGCTGCACGGTCGCGAGACCGGCGTCATCAAGCGCCTGCCGCACGGTGAGTTCATCGAGGTGCACGCCCAGCTCCCGCAGGACAAGCTGCACACCCTCACCGCGCACGAGCAGTACGAGCCGGTCGAGCTGCCGGCCGCGACGGACGAGAACGGGGTCGCCCGCAAGGTGGGCCTGGTCACCAAGACCCGGGCCAAGCTGTCGGAGTCGATGTTCGGCGAGCACAGCCAGATCCCGAAGCCGACCGCCGAGGAGCACCAGGAGATCACCAGCGGCCACGGCCACCACTGATCTCCCCCCGGCCGCCCCGGCGACCGGGACCTTGTCAGCCACCTGAGGGCCGTTGCCCGGCAGTTCGCCGGGCAACGGCCCTTGGCACATGGCGCATTGGGCTGATCGTCCGTCAGTGAGGAGAGTCACAGGTGCAGGTGAGGATCGACCACGCGGGAGCCGTTCCCCCGTACGAGCAGCTGCGCTCGCAGATCGCCGAGCAGGCCAGGACCGGGGAGCTGCCGGCCGGGTCGAAGCTGCCGACCGTGCGGGCGCTGGCCGAGCAGCTGGGCCTGGCCGCCAACACGGTGGCCCGGGCCTACCGCGAGCTGGAGGCGGACGGCGTGGTGGAGACGCACGGGCGGCGCGGCACCCAGGTGGCCGCGGTCGGCGACACCGCGCACCGCCACGCCGCCGCCGCGGCGCACGAGTTCGCCGAGCGGGCCCGCCGACTGGGCGTGACCCGCGACGAGGCCCTGGCGGCCGTCAGCGGCGCGCTGGACCTCGTCTACGGATCCGCCTGACGGCCGCTCAGACCTGGGGCCGCAGGGTGGCGGCCGCGACCGCCGTCGCCGGGGTGTCGGTGTTGACCGGTTTGCCCAGCGCGCTGCCCTTGAGCCAGTCCGACCAGCTCAGGTTCCAGTCCCCGAAGCCGTTGCCGAACAGCTCCATGTCGTGGCCCTTGCTGTTGACCACCTGGACGATGTCGCCCACCCGGGTCTGCTCGTAGAACCACTTGGCGTTGTCGGTGCTCATCCCGGTGCAGCCGTGGCTGACGTTCTCCACCCCCTGCGAGCCAACCGACCAGGGCGCGGCGTGCACGTACTCGCCGCTCCAGGTCACCCGGGTAGCCCACTCCACCTTGAGGTCGTAGGCCTCGTTGCTGCCCTTGGCGATGCCGATGGTCTCGCTGCTCATCTGCACCTGGCGCTCCTGGCCGAGCACCACCTTGATCCCGTTGCGGGTCGAGAAGCCGGGCTTGCCGGTGGTCACCGGGATGGTGTTCACCACCTGGCCGTTGCGCTTGAAGGTCAGCTGGTCGCTGGCGGCGTCCACGATCGCCTCCACCCGGTCGCCGACCGTGAAGGCCAGGCTGCCCGGGTCCCCACCGTAGAGCTGGCCGTCTATGGATCGGCCCTGGGCGTTCCAGGACAGCTTCACCTTCGCTCCGGCCGGCCAGTACTCCTGCGGCCGGAAGTGCAGGTTCTTGCCGTCCACCCAGTACCAGGCGCCCAGCACCGCGGGCTGCGAGGAGACGGCGAGCGACTGCTCCACCACGCGCCGGGCCGCCGGGTCGGTGACCGCCTCGGAGAGCTGCACGGTGAGCGGCTCGCCCACCCCGTAGACCTGCCGGCCCAGGTCCGGGCCGAGGACGGCGGTCAGCAGCCGGTCGGCCTGCCTGGTGCTGAAGTCGGCGGTGGTCTCGCCGCGGCCGCCGTGGCCGTCGGTGGCCGCGATCCGGGCGGTGTAGTGGGTGCCGGGGGCCAGCGGCCCGGTGCTGTGCCAGCCGTGGCCGTCGGCGTCCAGTGCGCCCGCCACCTGGCGGCCGTCCGGGCCGCTGAGGGTCACGTCGGTCAGCGCGCCGCCGGCCGCGGTGGTCACCGTGAACGGCTTGCCGGGGTCGGTGTTCGGGGCCGCGGAGGTGTGCACCAGCCGGCCCGCGTCGATCGCGTGCGGTGGGGCCACTCCGGCCGGCTGGGAGCCGGTGCCGCCGCCCGAGCAGGCGGCCACCGGGCCCGCCAGCAGTGGCGCCAGGACCAGCCAGGCCCGTCCTCTCCGTCCGCGTCCGGCCCCCGTCGTCCCCCGTCCTGCTGCACGTGTGCCGCCCACCGGATCCTCCTGAGGTTCGGACGATGCATCAGATCGTAGGAACATCTCCGCACCCAACCGGGGGACCCGCACGCCGCTGCACCCGGCCGGGTGAATGACCGACCGCAGCCGAGAGCCCCGCCACAGCCGAAAGCCCGACGGCGGGCCCCCTCCGCAGAGGGGGCCCGCCGTCGGGTGGGAGAGAACCGGGGCCTACTGGTTCTGGTTCTCGCCGCGGTAGAACTCGAAGACCCAGCCGAACAGGCCGATCAGGATCAGCGGGGCGGCCCAGAACATCAGCCACCAGCCGAAGATCACGCCGCAGAAGGCGAACGCGCCGCCGATCGCCAGCGAGAGCGGCTGCCAGCTGTGCGGGGCGAAGAAGCCCATCTCACCGGCGTCGTCCGAGACCTCGGCCTCGGGGTTGTCGCCCGCGCCGGTGTCCACCCGCTTGGAGGTGAAGCCCAGGTAGAAGGCGATGAACGCGCACAGGCCGAAGGCCAGGAAGAGCGCGGTGGTGCCGGCCGCCTCGGTGCCGTGGTCACTGTGCGTGGTCCACACGCCGTAGACCACGGCCATGATCAGGATGAAGGCGGCGAAGCCCGCGAAGATCTTGCCCTGCTCCTTCATCAGGCGTCGCCCTCCTTCTTCTTGTCAGCGTCGTACTCGGCCGGGATGACGCCCGCGAGGTGCTTGGCCGGGTGGCCGTGCAGCTCCAGGTAGTCCAGCGCGGCGATGTCGGGGTGGTGCAGGTCGAACGCCGGGGATTCCGAGCGGATCCGCGGCAGGGTGAGGAAGTTGTGCCGCGGCGGCGGGCAGGAGGTCGCCCACTCCAGCGAGCGGCCGTAGCCCCACGGGTCGTCGGTGTTGACCGGCTCGCCGTACTTGGCGGTCTTCCAGACGTTGTACAGGAACGGCAGGATCGACAGGCCCAGCAGGAACGACCCGATGGTCGAGACGGTGTTCAGCGTGGTGAAGCCGTCCGAGGCCAGGTAGTCGGCGTAGCGGCGGGGCATGCCCTCGGCGCCGAGCCAGTGCTGCACCAGGAAGGTGGTGTGGAAGCCGAAGAACAGCGTCCAGAAGGTGATCTTGCCCAGGCGCTCGTCCAGCATCTTGCCGGTCATCTTCGGCCACCAGAAGTGGAAGCCGGCGAACATCGCGAAGACGACGGTGCCGAACACCACGTAGTGGAAGTGGGCGACGACGAAGTACGAGTCCGAGACGTGGAAGTCGATCGGCGGGGAGGCCAGCAGCACACCGGTCAGACCGCCGAACAGGAAGGTGACCAGGAAGCCGACCGTCCAGAGCATCGGGGTCTCGAAGCTCAGCGAGCCCTTCCACATGGTGCCGACCCAGTTGAAGAACTTCACCCCGGTCGGGACCGCGATCAGGAAGGTCATGAACGAGAAGAACGGCAGCAGCACCTGGCCGGTGACGTACATGTGGTGCGCCCACACCGTGACCGAGAGGCCGGCGATGCCGATGGTCGCGGCGATCAGGCCGGAGTAGCCGAACATCGGCTTGCGGCTGAACACCGGGATGATCTCGGAGACGATGCCGAAGAACGGCAGCGCGATGATGTACACCTCGGGGTGGCCGAAGAACCAGAACAGGTGTTGCCACAGGAGGGCGCCACCGTTGTTCGGATCGAAGACGTGGGCCCCGAACTTGCGGTCCGCCTCCAGGGCGAACAGCGCGGCGGCGAGCACCGGGAAGGCCAGCAGGACCAGCACGGCGGTCAGCAGGACGTTCCAGACGAAGATCGACATCCGGAACATCGTCATGCCGGGCGCGCGCATGCAGATGATCGTGGTGATGAAGTTGACCGCACCGAGGATGGTGCCGAAGCCGGAGAAGGCCAGACCCATGATCCACATGTCGGCGCCGACACCCGGCGAGCGGACCGCGTCCGACAGCGGCGAGTAGGCGAACCAGCCGAAGTCGGCCGCACCCTGCGGGGTGAGGAAGCCGCCGACCGCGATCAGCGAGCCGAACAGGTAGAGCCAGTAGGCGAACATGTTCAGCCGCGGGAAGGCGACGTCGGGGGCACCGATCTGCAGCGGCATGATCCAGTTCGCGAAGCCGGCGAAGAGCGGGGTCGCGAACATCAGCAGCATGATCGTGCCGTGCATGGTGAAGGCCTGGTTGAACTGCTCGTTCGAGAGGATCTGGGTCCCCGGACGAGCCAGCTCGGCACGCATCACCAGCGCGAGGATGCCACCGATCAGGAAGAACGCGAACGAGGTACCGAGGTACATCGTGCCGATCGTCTTGTGGTCGGTGGTGGTCAGCCACTTGATGATGGTGGCACCGGGCTTGCGGGTGCGCTGTACCCCGTCGGCCCGGACGGCGCCCCCATGCGCCCCGCCGGCGGCGGGTTCGTTGAGGATGGTCACTTCGCTTCACTTCCCATGCTGATGGCGCCCGACGGCACCGCCCCGGCCTGGCCGTTGGCCCGCAGGTCCTGCAGGTGCTTCACGTAGTCGTCGTGCGAGACGACCTTCACCTTGAAGAGCATCCGGGAGTGGTCCACGCCGCAGAGCTCCGCGCACTTGCCGTCGTACTCGCCGATCACGGTGGGAGTGACCTCGAACTTGTTGACCACGCCCGGCACGACGTCCATCTTCATCATGAAGTTGACGGGCCAGAAGTCGTGGATCACGTCACGCGAGGTCAGCCGGAACTGGACCGACTCGTTGACCGGCAGCCACAGCGTCGGCATCTGCTTGGGCGTGCCCACGTCGTACGCGGCCTGCTGGTTGTTCGGGTCCGGGATCTCGGTGTTCTCGTAGTTGAACGCCCAGCTCCACTGGAAGCCCACCACGTTGACGAAGTGCTGCGGCTTGGCCGAGACCTGGGTCAGCTTCGCCTCGTCACGGGCGACGAAGTAGAAGAGGACCGAGACGATGACGATGGGGACCGCGGTGTAGAGCGCCTCGATGGGCACGTTGTACCGGGTCTGCGGGGGGATCTCGATGCCGGTGCGGCTGCGCCGGTGGAAGATCACGCTCCAGATGATCAGACCCCACATCAGAACGCCTACTGCCAGCGCCGCGATCCACGACCCCTGCCACATCTGGAGGACCAGGTGGCCATCCTTGGTGACGGGGCTGGGGAGGCCAAGCCTGGGCAGGTCGTTGGCCGAGCAGCCGGTAGCGGTCGCGATGACGAGGCCCAGTGCCAGCGCCTGAGGCAGCTTCCGCCGCATCGTGCGCCGCGGCGAGCGGTCGGAGCCGTTGGGACTCACGTAGCGCCTTCCCGAAGTCTCGCCCGCGACCACGCCGCCCGCGCGGAGGTCCTTCGCCTCCCCGAGCGACCCGCCCACGGGCACGGTTTGAATGCTTATGCGGGCCAAACCCTACTCCAGGCTTATGCGCCCCTGACGGGCAGGTCCTCCTAACGCGCCGCCCGGCTACCCGATCAGCCCCCGGCAGTACGGAATCCCTGGTCACCACCGGCTTTCCGACTCCGTACACCCGATCGAGGGATGGCTCTCAGACGATCGGGTGACGCCCCGTCGGCACCGGACGAACCGGACATAAGGCGCCGACCGCCAGTGGTCGACTGACGGAGCGTGACCTCCGGATACGGTGTCGGGTGTGTCGTCCTCACCGAACCTCTACTTCGACGCCGCCTCCACCGCCCCGCTGCACCCGGTGGCCCGGCAGGCGCTGGCCGCCGCCCTGGACGAGGGCTGGGGCGACCCGGCCCGGCTCCACCGCTCCGGCCGGCAGGCCCGGATGCTGCTGGACGCCGCCCGCGAGACGGTGGCCGAGCTGTTCGGCGCCCGGCCCGACGAGGTGTCCTTCACCAGCAGCGGCACCCAGGCGGTGCACCTGGGCATGCTCGGCGCGCTGCGCGGGCGGCGCCGGACGGGGCGTCACCTGGTCCACTCCGCCGTCGAGCACTCCAGCGTCCTGCACACCGCCGAGCTCTTCGCGGCGGACGGCGGCGAGCTGACGGCGGTGGGGGTGGACCGGGCCGGCCTGGTCTCCCCCGCCGGGTTCGCCGCGGCGGTGCGGCCGGACACCGCACTGGCGGTGCTCCAGTCGGCCAACCACGAGGTGGGCACGGTGCAGCCGGTGGCCCAGACCGCCGCGCTGCTCGGCGAGGTGCCGCTGCTGGTGGACGCCGCGCAGAGCGCCGGGCGGCTGCCGGTGCCGCCGGGCTGGTCGCTGCTGGCGGCGAGCGCGCACAAGTGGGGCGGCCCGGCCGGGGTCGGGGTGCTGGCGGTGCGCAAGGGGGTGCGGTTCGCCTCGGTGCTGCCGGCCGACGAGCGCGAGTCGGGGCGGGTGCCGGGGTACGTCAACGTGCCCGCGATCGTGGCGGCGGCGGCCTCGCTGCGCGCGGTGCGGGCCGAGGCGGCGGCCGAGAACGCCCGCCTGCACGCCCTGGTGGAGCGGATCCGCACCGCGGTGCCGCAGCTGGTTCCGCAGGTCGAGGTGGTCGGGGACCCGGTGCACCGGCTACCGCACCTGGTCACCTTCTCCTGCCTGTACGTGGACGGTGAGGTGCTGCTGACCGAGCTGGACCGGGCCGGCATCGCGGTCTCCTCCGGCTCCTCCTGCACCTCCAGCACCCTGACGCCCAGCCACGTGCTGGCCGCGATGGGCGTGCTGACCGAGGGGAACGTGCGGGTCTCGCTGCCGACCGGGACCACCGCGGAGCAGGTGGAGCGGTTCCTCGCGGTGCTGCCGGGACTGGTGGCCCGGGTGCGGGAGCCGCTCGGGCTGGACCTGCCGGCGCCGGCCGCCGCCGTGCAGCCGACTGCGGCTGCCGTCCCGCCGGGCGGGGCGGAGCCCCACGCGCCGGCGTCCGACGCACTGGTGCTGGACGCGCTGGGCAAGCGCTGCCCGCTGCCGGTGATCGAGCTGGCCAAGCGGTTCGGCGAGGTCGAACCGGGCCGCCTGGTGGTGGTGCTGGCCGACGACGAGGCGGCCCGGCTGGACATCCCGGCCTGGTGCGAGATGCGCGGGCAGGCCTACGAGGGCGAAGCCCCGGCCGCCGACTACGGGGCGGACCGGGGCTTCGCCTACCTGGTGCGCAGGCTCAGCTGAGCCGGGCCGCCACCTCGGCGCCGGCAGCCTCGCCGTAGGCGGCGGAGAACCGCTCCAGGAAGTGGCCGGCCCGCAGCTCGTACTCCTGGGTGCCGATGGTCTCGATCACCAGGGTGGCCAGCATGCAGCCGATCTGCGCGGCCCGCTCCAGGCCCAGCTCCCAGGAGACGCCGGCCAGGAAGCCGGCCCGGAAGCCGTCGCCGACGCCGGTCGGGTCGGCCTTCTTCTGCTCGGGCGCGCAGGGCACCGTGATGTCCGGCTCGCCCTTGCGCTGGATCCGCACGCCCTTGCTGCCCAGCGTGGTGATCCGGGTGCCGACCCGGTCGAGCACCTCGGCGGCGGTCCAGCCGCTCTTGGACTCGATCAGCGCGGCCTCGTACTCGTTGCTGAACAGGTAGGCGGCGCCGTCCACCAGCTCGCGGATGTCGTCCCCGTCGAGCCGGGCCAGCTGCTGCGAGGGGTCGGCGGCGAAGGCGTAGCCGCGGGTGCGGCACTCCTGGGTGTGCCGCACCATCGCCTGCGGGTCGTCCGCGCCGATCAGCACCAGGTCCAGGCCGCCGACCCGGTCGGCGATCGGCTGCAGCTCGATGTTGCGGGCCTCGGCCATCGCCCCGGTGTAGAAGGAGGCGATCTGGTTGTGGTCCTCGTCGGTGGTGCACATGAAGCGGGCGGTGTGCCGGGTCTCCGAGATGTGCACCGAGTCGGTGTCCACGTTGTGCCGCTGCAGCCAGGACCGGTACTCGGCGAAGTCCGCCCCGGCCGCGCCGACCAGCACCGGGCGCAGGCCCAGCAGGCCCATGCCGAAGCTGATGTTCGGGGCCACCCCACCGCGGCGGATGTCCAGGGTGTCGACCAGGAAGGAGAGCGACACGGTGTGCAGCTGCTCCGGGACCAGCTGGTCGGCGAACCGGCCGGGGAAGGTCATCAGGTGGTCGGTGGCGATCGAGCCGGCGACGGCGATCCGCACGGGGACTCCTTGCTACGGGGGTGGGGACAACCCCCCTAAGGTACCGTCCGGGCGACTACCTGCGGGTAGGTCTGGCAGCTCCCCCGGCGGGCGCCTAGGGTCGCGATCACAGCCCCATTCCGCGGCGACGAGGCCGCGGTCGGCGATCGGAGCCCCGATGCTTCCCCCCTCATCCCCCGTCCAGGTGCCTGCCGCTCTGCTGGCCGAGACGGACCCGGACACCCTCGACGCCCTGCTCGACTCCTCCCGCCGGCTCGGCCACTTCTGGCCGCTGGTGGCCGGGTCGCCGCAGCCGGGCGCGGCCCCCAGCGGCCCGATCACCGTGCCGGACCGGACCAGGGCGCTGGTGGCCGGGATGGCCGAGTACGGCCTCTGACCGGTCCGCCGCCCGGGGCGGGAACCGGATTCCTCCCGGACACGTCAGATCCGCGCAGTCACCACTGCACCCGGATCCGCCGACTACTGGAGGACGTCGCACCATGGACGAGTCGACCCCCGCCCACCCGGCCCACCGCCGCACCCGCCGTACCCTGGCGGCCGCCGCCCTGCTGCTGTCGGTGTCCACGGCGGTCAGCGCCTGCGGCGGCGGCTCCGGCAGCAAGGCGAGCATCGCGGCAACCGTTTCCCCGAGCTCCGGCGCCAGTGCCACCGCCGGGGGCAGCGCCGACCCGGCCGCCCCGGGCCAGAGCGCCTCGCCGGCGCCGGGCAACGGGAGCACGCCCGGCGCGGGCGCCCCGTCGGCGGGCAGCACGCCCGGCGGCTCGGCCCCGTTGAAGCCCACCACCGCCCCGCCGGCCGGCGGGGCCACCCCGCCGGACAACCCGAACGACCCGCAGCAGCGGCTCAAGCCGACCGGCTACCTGACCCAGGGCAACCAGCTGACCGTCTTCTTCTTCGGCGGCACCTGCGAGAAGTACGGCCTCAAGCTGAACGAGACCAAGGCCGGCCAGGTCGGGGTGGACGTGGTCGTCACCCAGCCGGCCAGGGTGGGCGAGATGTGCCCGGCCCTGGTCAAGAGCGACTCGGTGGTGGCCGACCTGTCCCAGCCGCTGCAGGGCCGCTCGGTGGTCAGCCTGCGCGACGGGTCGAACGTCCCGCTGGAGACGGCCCCGAACGGCGGCCCGGTCAGCGCCGGCAACTGACCCCGGACTGCGAAACGGGCGGCGGCCCCCGGAAACTCCGGGGGCCGCCGCCCGTTTCACTGCCGCTAGGAGCGCGGCTGTCGACTAGCTGAAGGAGTCGCCGCAGGCGCAGGAGCCGGTGGCGTTCGGGTTGTCGATGGTGAAGCCCTGCTTCTCGATGGTGTCGACGAAGTCGACCGTGGCACCGCCCAGGTAGGGGGCGCTCATCCGGTCGGTGACGACCTTGACGCCGTTGAAGTCCTTGACGACGTCGCCGTCGAGCGAGCGCTCGTCGAAGAAGAGCTGGTAGCGCAGGCCCGAGCAGCCGCCGGGCTGCACGGCGACGCGCAGCGCGAGGTCGTCGCGGCCCTCCTGCTCCAGCAGGCCCTTGACCTTGCCCGCGGCCGCGTCGGTGAGGAGCAGACCACTCTCGACGGTGGTCTCGTCCTGGACGGTCATCTGTACTCCCGGTCTGTGACGACAAACTGCCACCAGTGCAAACCAGCGGCCGCCCGGATTGATTCCGGGCAGTGGAACTCGGTGGGGGTGTCTCGGCGAGCCGCCGTCCGCACCCCGTCCGTCCATGCTCGCACACCGCGCGGGACCCGGTCACGGCCCGTTCACCGGCCCGGACGTGCCGCCGCTCACAGTCGATCCGGGAAAACCGGCGGCACGGCACCGCAGGAGCGGCCAGGATGGTCGGATGATCCTGCGCCAGCTCCGTGACGATCCCGCCGACACCGAGGCCGTCCGCGAGATCTCCGACGCGGCCTTCGGTGCGCTGACGCCCGACTCGACCCGGGTGCCGACCGAGGCCCAGGCCGCCTTCCAGCGGGCAAGGGCCGGCCACCTGGCCGCCACCGACCCGCAGGGCTGCTGGCTGGCGGTGCAGGACGGGGCGGCGATCGGCTTCGCGCTGTCGATGCGCCGCGAGGGGCTGTGGGTGCTGGCGCTGACCGCGGTGCTGCCGCAGTACCAGGGCCAGGGGGTGGGCCGGCTGCTGCTGGAGCGGGCGCAGGAGCACGGGCGCGGCTGCCTGCGCGGCATGATCACCGTCTCGGTGGACCCGGCCGCCGCCCGCCGCTACCGCCGGGCCGGCTTCACCCTGCACCCGACCATGCGGCTGTCCGGGCAGCTCGACCGGTCGGCGCTGCGGGACACCGGCGAGCTGCCGGTGCACCGCGGCAACCACACCCACCTGCACCTGCTGGACTCGATCGACCGCCGGCTGCGGGACGCCGCGCACGGGGTGGACCACGAGCTGATGCTGCGCCACTACGACGAGCTGCTGGTGGTCGACACCGTGACGGGCACCGGCTACTGCTACCGCGACGGCGGGACCGTCAAACTGCTCGCGGCCACCACCCGGCACATCGCCACCCGGCTGCTGCGGGAGGCGCTGGCCGCGGTGCCGGAGGGTGCCGAGGCCAAGGTGGAGTGGCTCACCGCCGAGCAGGAGTGGGCGGTGGACGTCGGGCTGGACGTGGGACTGACGGTGGAGAACCACGGGTACCTGGCGCTGCGCGGGATGCGCCCGCCGGCGCCGTATCTGCCCAGCGGGGGTTTCCTGTAGCCCCGCTGACGGCGCGTCAGGCCATCGTGTCGAGGATCTCGCGGACCATCTCCATCGTGGTCCCCGGGTGCAGGAAGGCGAACCGGGCCACGGTCTGCCCGTCCCACCCGGTCGGCGTGACGAAGCCCACCTGGTCCGCGAGCAGCTGGCGCGACCAGGCGTAGTACTGCTCCTCGCTCCACCCCTTGCGCCGGAAGCAGACCGCCGAGAGCTGCGGGTCGTGCAGCAGCTCCAGGTGCTCCGTCTCCCGGATCAGCTGCGCGGTCTCCCGGGCCAGCGTCAGCCCCGCCTCGATCGCCTCGGTGTACGCCTGGGTGCCGTGCACCGCGAGCGAGAACCAGAGCGGCAGCCCGCGGGCCCGCCGGGTCAGGTGGTAGGCGTAGTCGGTCGGGTTCCACTCGTCGCCCTCGTGGTGCAGCACGTCCAGGTACCCGGCGTCCTGGGTGTGCACCGCCTTGGCCAGCCGCGGCTCGCGGTAGATCAGCGCGGCGCAGTCGAACGGCGCGAACAGCCACTTGTGCGGGTCCACGACGAAGGAGTCGGCGTGCTCGATCCCGTTGTAGCGCTCGCGCACCGAGGGGGCGAACAGGCCCGCGCCGCCGTAGGCGCCGTCCACGTGGAACCACAGGCCGCGCTCGCGGGTCACCTCGGACAGCCCCTGCAGGTCGTCGATGATGCCCTCGTTGGTGGTTCCCGCGGTGCCGACCACGGCGATCACCGTCTCCGGGTGGGGGTCGGCCGCCAGCGCCGCGCGCAGCGCCTCGCCGGTGAACCGCCGGTCCACGGTGGGGACCTTGAACGCCTCCACCCCGATGATGTTGAAGGTGTTCTTCACCGAGGAGTGCACCTGGTCGGCCACCGCGATCCGCAGCCGCGCCTGCGGGCCGACGCCGAGCCGGCGGCGCGCCGCGTCCCGGGCCACCACCAGCGCGGACAGGTTGCCCGCCGAGCCGCCGGAGACGAAGGTGCCGCCGGCCCCCTCGGGCAGCCCGGCCCGGTCGGCTATCAGGCGCAGCACCTGGTTCTCGGCCGCGATCGCCCCGGCCGCCTCCAGCCAGGAGATGCCCTGCAGCGAGGCGCAGGAGACCACCATGTCGAAGAGCAGCGCGGCCTTGGTCGGGGCGCACGGGATGAAGGACAGGTAGCGCGGGCTGTCGGCGGAGATCACCGCGCGGGACAGCTCGTGGTCGTACAGCTTGAGCACGTCGGCGGGGGCGTTGCCGTGCTCGTTCAGCAGCCCGGCCAGGTGCGCGCGCAGCCGCTCGCCCTCGCCGGGGTGGTCCAACGGGACCGGGTCGTACTGCAGCCGGTCGCGCATGTACCCGAAGACCAGGTCGACCAGGTCGTTGTCCGGCTGGTGCATGCGGTGCGGGGCGGTGGTCACGGGGGCTCCTTCGGCTGTCCAACTGCGTGATCAGCCTAGGCAGCGCACTCCCCCGCCCGCGCGTCCGAATGCGCCGGTCCGGGCAGCTTTCGAGCGTCTTCCCCGCGCGGTGCGCAGGATTCCTGCGCCGCCCGACCGGGGGCCTGGTTCAGCCGATCAGCCGGGAGAGCACCACCGAGCTGCGGCTGCGCTGGACGCCCGGTTCCTTGCGGATACGTTCGATCACCGCCTCCAGGTGGCGGGTGTCGGCGGCGCGCAGGTGGACCAGCGCGTCCGGGTCGCCGGTGACCGTCCAGGCGGCCACCACCTCGGGGAACTGGCGCAGGCTGGCCAGGATCTCCTCGGGCGCGGTCCGCTCCCGGCAGTAGACCTCGACGAAGGCCTCGGTCTGCCAGCCCAGCAGCTCCGGGTCGAGCACCACGGTGAACCCGCGCACCACGCCGCGGGCCCGCAGCCGGTCGATCCGGCGGCGCACCGCGGTGGCGGACAGGTTGGCCAGCAGGCCGATCTCCGCGTAGGAGGCGCGGCCGTCGCGGCCCAGGTGGGCCAGGAGCAGCCGGTCGGTCTCGTCCAGCTGGACCCCGCCGCCGGCGACCGGACTGCTGCTGCTCATGGTGCGGGCTCTCCAGGGTTCGGATTGCGGACGGCGGCTACCGCCCCATTCTCCCGAACGGAACGTCGCAGTCCACTGCCGGTCCGCTCCCGCCCCCGGACGTGCACGACGTCAGGTCCACCACGTGCGAGGACACGCTGTCCAGCCGATCGCGTCACATCGACACGATGTCCATCGTCAGAGTGACGCGAACGGGTTATGATAGATAATGTCAGAAAGACGAGAAGGCTGGGAACCTCCGGCCGCACAGGAGGGCAGCCGCCCGTGACCACCACCGTTGACCCCAGCTTCACCGAGCCGTCCGCGACCCCGCTCGCGCTGCTGCTGCTCGGCCGCCAGGCCGACCCGAACAGCGAGCGCGGCGTGGAGTGCCCCGGCGACCTGCCGCCCGCCTCCGACCCGGACCTGGTCGCGCGCGCCCGCGCCGCCAAGGCCGCGCTCGGCGACCGCGTCTTCATCCTGGGCCACCACTACCAGCGGGACGAGGTCATCGAGTTCGCCGACGTGACCGGTGACTCGTTCAAGCTGGCCCGCGACGCCGCGGCCCGTCCGGAGGCCGAGTACATCGTCTTCTGCGGCGTGCACTTCATGGCCGAGTCGGCCGACATCCTGACCGGGGACACCCAGCAGGTCGTGCTGCCGGACCTGGCGGCCGGCTGCTCGATGGCCGACATGGCCACCGCCGAGCAGGTCGCCGAGTGCTGGGACGTGCTGCGCGAGGCCGGCATAGCCGAGGTCACCGTGCCGGTGTCGTACATGAACTCCTCCGCCGACATCAAGGCCTTCACCGGCAAGCACGGCGGCACCATCTGCACCTCCTCCAACGCCCAGCGCGCCCTGGAGTGGGCCTTCGAGGAAGGCGCGGCACGAAGCGCCTCGATCGAGGGTGACGGACCGCGGGTGGGCGAGAAGGTGCTCTTCCTGCCCGACCAGCACCTGGGCCGCAACACCGCGGTGCGGGACCTGGGCCTGTCGCTCGACGACTGCGTGCTCTACAACCCGCACAAGCCGAACGGCGGCCTGACCGTCAAGGAGCTGCGCGCCGCCAAGATGATCCTGTGGCGCGGCCACTGCTCGGTGCACGGCCGGTTCACCGTGGAGTCGGTGCGCGAGGTCCGCGAGCGGATCCCGGGCGTCACCGTGCTGGTGCACCCCGAGTGCCGCCACGAGGTGGTCGCCGCCGCCGACCAGGTCGGCTCCACCGAGTACATCATCAAGGCCCTGGAGGCCGCCGAGCCCGGCTCCAAGTGGGCCATCGGCACCGAGCTCAACCTGGTCCGCCGCCTGGCCAAGGCGCACCCGGACAAGGAGGTCGTCTTCCTGGACCGCGCGGTCTGCTTCTGCTCGACCATGAACCGGATCGACCTGCCGCACCTGGTCTGGGCGCTGGAGTCGCTGGTCGAGGGCCGGGTGCCGAACGTGATCACGGTCGACCCGGAGACCGAGAAGTACGCCAAGGCCGCGCTGGACCGGATGCTGGCCCTGCCGTAACCGCGGCAGCACACGTCGAAGGGGCGGTACCCGGTCCGGGTACCGCCCCTTCACGTCGTTTCCCGGCCGCTAGTCGGCCAGGCCCGGGATCAGCCCGTCGCCCTCGGTCCGCAGCACCTGGTGGACCTCCTCGATCGTGGCCCCCTCACTGGGCAGGATCGCGTCCGAGGGGCCCAGGTAGTCGGCCGCCACCGGCACGCCCACCTCGCGCACGGCACCGAGCAGGTTGTCCAGAGTGACGCGCCACGCCGACTCGTCGTTCGAGTCCAGCGCGGCGAGCAGCTCGTCGTCGAGCTGGTTCAGCCGGTTCAGGTGCTCGTCCGCAACTTCGAACTGGCCCTCGCCACCGATCCGCACGATCATGCCGGTCGTTCTCCCTGCTGTTCGAGACGGACGGGTCTTACTTCTGGTAGTTGATGGTGGGCGGGGTGTCCTGCGGCCCCTGGGCACCCGGCTGCTGCTGGTGCGCCTGCTGCGCTCCGCCGCCGTGGCCCTGCTCGATCGCGGCCGGGCCGGCCGACCCGCCGCCCAGCTCGGCCTTCATCCGGGCCAGCTCCAGCTCGACGTCGCTGCCGCCGGCCACCCGCTCCAGCTCGGCCTCGATGTCGTCCTTGCGGCCGATGCCGCTGTTGTCGTCGAGCGCGCCGGAGGCCAGCAGCTCGTCGATCGCGCCGGCCCGGGCCTGCATCTGCGCCGTCTTGTCCTCGGCCCGCTGGATCGCCAGGCCCACGTCGCCCATCTCCTCCGAGATCCCGGAGAACGACTCCGCGATCCGGGTCTGCGCCTGGGCGGCGGTGTAGGTGGCCTTGATGGTCTCCTTCTTGGTGCGGAAGGCGTCCACCTTGGCCTGCAGGCGCTGGGAGGCGAGGGTGAGCTTCTCCTCCTCGGCCTGCAGCTGCTGGTACTGCACCTGGAGGTCGTTGATCTGGGACTGCATCGCCGACTTGCGGGTCAGCGCCTCGCGGGCCAGGTCCTCGCGGCCCAGCGAGAGGGCCTTGCGGCCCTGGTCCTCGTACTTCGCCGACTGCTGCTGGAGCTGGGTGAGCTGGAGCTCCAGGCGCTTGCGCGAGGTGGCCACGTCGGCCACACCGCGGCGCACCTTCTGCAGCAGTTCGAGCTGCTTCTGGTACGAGTAGTCGAGCGTCTCGCGCGGGTCCTCCGCACGGTCCAGGGCCTTGTTCGCCTTGGAGCGGAAGATCAGCCCCATTCGCTTCATGATTCCGTCGCTCATGGGCCTCGGGTGCCCCCTTCTCCGGGCTGCGGTTGCTGACTCGTACCGAACGTCTACTGCGAGTGTATGTGCAGCGAGGTCCTCACCGCAGTACACCTACCTGCAACAAGACTGCTACGGATGGGCCCCCGGTTGCCTCCTCCCGAGGGAGGATCGGCACCCCTGCCCCCTGACAGGGAAAGCCCTACCGGAAGGCCCCCGCGGGGACTCCCGCCAGGTCGCGGGACGCCTGGCTCGACGGCATGATGCCCGCACCCCGTACGCTTGTCGTGTGTTCCGACGCCGTTCAGACGAAGCCGCCTCCTCCGCCACCGCGCTGGCCGAGCAGGACGACCTGCCCCAGACCCGTGACCCGCAGGCCAAGAAGGGCCGGCCCACCCCCAAGCGCAGCCAGGCCGAGGCCTACCGCCGCACCCGGGTGACCGTGCCCAAGGACCGCAAGGAGGCCGCCAAGCAGGCCCGCGAGCGGATGCGTGCCGAGCGCGAGAAGCAGCGGACCGCCCTGCTCAACGGGGACGAGCGGGCACTGCCCGCCCGCGACAAGGGCGCGGTGCGCCGCTTCGCCCGCGACTACGTCGACTCCCGCTGGGCGGTCGCGGAGTTCTTCCTGCCGTACGCCGTGGTGGTGCTGGTGCTCAGCATCGTCCGGGTGACCTCGCTGCAGATCCTCTCCACCCTGCTCTTCGTGCTCTTCCTGGTCCTGGTGGTGCTGGACTTCGTCCGGATGGGCCTGGGCCTGCGCCGCGCGCTGGCCAACCGGTTCCCGCAGGAGAACACCCGCGGCGTGGTCGGCTACGCGCTGATGCGCACCATCCAGATGCGCCGGATGCGGCTGCCCAAGCCGCAGGTGAAGCGGGGCGAGCACCCCTGACCGCTGATCCGCTGCCGTACGACTGGGCCCCTGCCGCGCCGGGGCCCGGTCTGTACGCGCTGCCCGGCCAGGCCGCAGGTCAGCACGACCGCGGCTGGGGCCAGGATTGGCACCAGCAGGGCCTGCCCGCGCGCAGCGGGTCGTTCGCCGGCGGTGCCGGGGCCTGGCTGGAACGGCAGGGCGGACTGCACAACCTGGTCCGCCAGGAGATGGTCACCCGGCAGCTGACCGAGCAGCTGACCGCGCACTTCGGCGCGCGGGCCGTCCAGCACCCGCTGCGGGTACTGGACGTGGGCTGCGGCCAGGGCACCCAGGCGGTCCGGCTGGCCCGGGCCGGGCACTGGGTCACCGGCCTGGACTCGGACCCGGTCACCCTGGGCGCCGCGCAGGCGGTGCTGGGCGCCGAGCCGCCCGAGGTGCGTGAGCGGGTCCGGCTGCTGAGCGGCGACGGCCACCACTGCGGGCGCTGGTTCGGCCCCGGCAGCTTCGACGTGGTGCTCTGCCACGGCGTGCTGATGTACCTGCCCGACCCGGATCCGCTGATCGCCTCGCTGGCCCGGATGCTGGCCCCCGGCGGGCTGCTCTCGCTGCTCGCCCGCAACCGGGACGCGCTGGCCATGCGGGCCGGCCTGACCGGCGACTGGCGGGCCGCCCTCCAGGGCTTCGACTCCGACCACTACACCAGCCGACTGGGCCTGACCGCCCGCGCCGACCGGCTGGGCGACCTGGCCACCACGCTGCGCGAGGTCTCCGTCCCGCTGCGGCACTGGTACGGCGTGCGGGTCTTCAGCGACGCGATGCCCGACCACGCCGCCCCGGTGGACGGCCGCCAGCTCGGCCAGCTGCTCGAGGCCGAGGAGCGGGCCGGCCGCGAGGATCCGTACCGGCAGGTGGCGGCCCTGATCCACCTGGTCGGGGCCAAGTAGGCGGTGCCGCTGACGGGGGCTCAGCCCTCCCGCAGGCTCATCGGGTAGATCACCTGCTCGTCGTCGAGCAGCACCACCCGGTCCACCCCTTCCGCCAGCAGGCGCTTGTACTCCTCGCCGATCCACGACTCGGCGTCACCCTGGTTGGAGAACTCCTCCACCCCGTCGGCCGGCGTGATCACCGTGCCGTCGGCCGCCTCGTACCGCCACGTCCAGACCATCGGAACTCCTCTCCTCGGCTGCCAGGCTGCCCGCCGTGCCGCCGCTCAACCCTGATGGACAAGGATGGAGCGTATGGCACGCACCCTGATCCTCGGCGGCGCCCGGTCCGGCAAGTCGACCCGGGCCGAGCAGTTGCTCGCCGCGCACCGCGACGTCCTGTACGTGGCCACCGGCGGCACCCGGGAGGACGACGCCGACTGGGCCCGGCGGGTCGAGCTGCACCGCGAGCGCCGGCCGACCGGCTGGCGCACCGCCGAGACGCTGGACCTGGTGCCGGTGCTGGCCGACGCCGCGGACCCGGCGCCGGTGCTGGTCGACTGCCTGGGCCTGTGGCTGACCGGGACGATGGACCGGGCCGGCGCCTGGGACGAGGACGCCTGGCACCGGGGCGCCGAGGCCGCGGTCGCCCGCCAGTGCGCCGACCTCGCCGAGGCGGTCCGGCTGACGCCCCGTCAACTGGTCCTGGTCAGCAACGAGGTGGGGCTCGGTGTGGTGCCGGGTACCCCGGCCGGGCGGCGGTTCCGCGACACCCTGGGCCGGCTCAACATGGCGGTGGCCGAGGCGGCGGACCACGTGCTGCTGGTGGTCGCGGGCCAGGCGCTGGCCATCAAGGGCGGCGCACCGGCGGAACGCGAGCGGCAGGAGCGGCCGGCGCCCCGGACAGGGTGATCCCTGATTGGTATGGTTCCCCGCGATGGACACCACCGTGGATCTCGATGCCTTCGCCTCGCTGGTCGAGCGCCCCGACGACGCCGCCCGCCGGGCTGCCGACGAGCGCTGGGCCGCGCTCGACCAGCCACGAGGCGGGCTGGGCCGGCTCCAGGAACTCGGCAGCTGGCTCGCCTCGGTGCAGGGCGCGGACCCGGTCCGGCCGCTGAGCGCCCCCCGGGTGCTGCTCTTCGCCGGCGACCACGGCCTCGCCTCGCTCGGCATCTCCGCCCGGCCCGCCGAGGGCGGCACCGCCCGCCGGGTGCACGCCGTGCTGGACGGCACCGCGCCGGTGGCCAAGCTGGCCCGCCGGTTCGGCGCCGAGCTGCGCGTGGTCGACCTCTCGGTGGACGCCCCGGAGGCCGAGTTCCCGGCCGAGGTGACGCAGCACCGGGTGCGCCGCGGCTCCGGCCGGATCGACCTCGAGGACGCGCTCACCGCCGAGCAGGCCGCGCAGGCCTTCCGGATCGGCATGGCGATCGCCGACGAGGAGGTCGAGCTGGGCACCGACCTGGTGGTGCTCGGCGACCTCGGGGTCGGCTCCACCGCGGTGGCCGCGGTGCTGGTCGGCGCGCTGTGCGGCACCGACGCGGCCGCGGTCTGCGGGCGCGGCTCGGGCATCGACGACAAGGTCTGGATGGTCAAGTGCGCGGCGATCCGCGACTCGCTGCGCCGGGCCCGCCCGGTGCTCGGCGACCAGTTGGCGCTGCTGGCCACCGTCGGCGGCGCCGACTTCGCGGCGATCACCGGATTCCTGCTGCAGGCCGCCGCCCGCCGGCTGCCGGTGGTGCTGGACGGGGTGGTCTCGGCCGCCTGCGCACTGGTGGCCCAGCGGATCTCGTTCCGGGCGCCGGAGTGGTGGCAGGCCGGCGCGCTGACCGGTGAGCCCGCGCTGGCCAAGGCCTACGACCGGCTCACCCTGACCCCGGTGCACGACCAGCAGGTCACGGCCGGCGAGGGGATCGGCGCACTGCTCGCGCTGCCGCTGCTGCAGGCCGCCTCGGACGCGCTGGCCGAGGGGGAGTTCGTCCCGGCGGCGGCTCCGGCCGCGCCGCGCACGCCGGCTCCGCTGCCCTCGGCCGCCGAACTGCTGGGCAGGCCTTGAGTGATCAGCACGTCCTCGAGGAACCCGGCCTGAGCCCGCGGCCGGAACCGGCCGCGTTGCACGGACTGCGGTTCGCCTTCGGCACTCTGACGGTGTTCCGGGTGCGGGTGGCGCGCTGGGACCGGCCCTCGGCCGGGCGGGCGATGCTGGCCGCGCCGCTGGTCGGCCTGGTACTCGGCGCCCCGGCCGGCGCGCTCGGCGCCCTGTTCGCCTGGCACGGCGCCCCGCTGCTCGGCGCGGTGGCCGCCGTCGCGCTGCTCGCCGCGCTGACCCGCGGGCTGCACCTGGACGGCCTGGCGGACGTGGCCGACGGCCTGGGCAGCGGCAAGCCCGCCGAGGACGCGCTGCGCATCATGAAGCAGTCCGACATCGGCCCGTTCGGCGTGCTGACCCTGGTGCTCGCGCTGTTCGCCCAGGTCGCCTGCCTGGCCGCGCTGTTCGGCCACTCGCCGCGCCACGGCGCCCTGGCGGTGCTGACCGCGGCGGTGGCCGGGCGGTGCGCGCTCGGCTGGGGCTGCCTGCGGTCGGTGCCGGCCGCCCGGCCCGGCGGCCTGGGCGCGATGGTGGCCGGCACCGTCTCCCCCGCGGCCCAACTGGCCGGCACCCTCGGCTGCGCCGCGCTGCTGTCACTGGCCCGGCCCTGGCTCGGGATCAGCCTGACTGCCGGTCAACTCGCCGCGGCCCTGCTGCTGCGCCGCTGCGTGCGCCGGTTCGGCGGGATCACCGGCGACGTGCTGGGCGCTCTGCTCGAAACCGCCCAGACCGCCACGCTCGTTCTGCTGACAGTCAACCCCTGGCTCCCGTAGCGTCGGTTCCCGGTTTTCTCCCGGCTCCCCCAGGGACGCGGCATCCCACTATGCGGACTACCATGCGGGGAGCACCGTAGCCCTGCGCCGTCACTGCGGAGCATGCTGGGGCTGTAGCCATGCCGCACATCCGGCCGTGGACCGCGAAAGAACAGGACGCATTTACGTGACTGCATTGTCTGTGAGCACCTCCTCCGCCGCCGCACTGCGCGCGGATGCCCTGGTGATCGGTGTGGCGAAGGGCCCCAAGGGCCTGGTCGTGGCCTCCGGCGCCGAGGCGGTGGCCGAGGCGTTCGACGGCAAGCTGGCCGAGCTGCTCACCACGCTGGGTGCCACCGGCGCCGAGGGCGAGGCCACCAAGCTGCCCGCCCCCTCCGGTGCCAAGGCCGGTTTCGTGCTGGCCGTCGGCCTGGGCGAGGCGGCCGAGGCGGGCTGCCCGGTCGAGGCGCTGCGCCGGGCCGCGGGCGTGGCCGCCCGCACCCTGGCCGGTGCCAAGAAGGCGGGCCTGGCGCTGCCGGCCGACACCGCCGAGGAGGTCGAGGCGGTCGCGCTCGGCGCCCTGCTGGGTGCCTACGACTTCACCGTCTACCGCACCGCCGAGGGCGGCAAGGAGCCGGTCGGTGAGCTGGTCGTGCTGAGCTCCCGCAAGGGCAGCAAGGAGGCCAAGGCCGCGCTGGAGCGCGCCACCGTGCTGGGCGAGGAGATGAACCGCGCCCGCGACCTCATCAACACCCCGCCGAACGACCTGAACCCGAAGTCCTTCGCGGCCATCGCGCAGGCCGTCGGCAAGGAGCACGGCCTCAAGGTCGAGGTGCTGGACGAGAAGGCGCTGGCCAAGGGCGGCTTCGGCGGCATCATGGGCGTCGGCATCGGCTCGGCCAACCCGCCCCGCCTGGTGCGGATCGCCTACACCCACCCCAAGGCCAAGGCCTCGCTGGCCTTCATCGGCAAGGGCATCACCTACGACTCGGGCGGCATCTCGCTCAAGCCGGCCGGCCACAACGAGACCATGAAGTGCGACATGTCCGGCGCTGCCGCCGTGTTCGCCTCGGTGGTCGCGGCCAAGCGCCTGGGCCTGGCGGTCAACGTCACCGGCTGGCTGGCGCTGGCCGAGAACATGCCCTCCGGTTCCGCCACCCGCCCCGGCGACGTGCTGCGGATGTACGGCGGCAAGACCGTCGAGGTGCTCAACACGGACGCCGAGGGCCGGCTGGTGCTGGCCGACGCGATCGTGCGGGCCGGCGAGGAGAACCCGGACGCGATCGTCGACGTGGCCACCCTGACCGGCGCCATGGTGCTGGCGCTCGGCACCCGCACCTTCGGTGTGATGGCGGGCAGCGACGAGTTCCGCGACCGGCTGCACGCGGTGGCCGGCCGGGCCGGCGAGCAGTCCTGGCCGATGCCGCTGCCGGCCGAGCTGCGCAAGGGCATGGACTCCCCGGTGGCCGACCTGGCCAACATGGGCGAGCGGATGGGCGGCGGCCTGGTGGCCGGCCTCTTCCTGAAGGAGTTCGTCAAGGAGGGCATCGACTGGGCCCACCTGGACATCGCCGGCCCCGCCTTCCACGAGGGCGCGCCGTACGGCTACACCCCCAAGGGCGGCACCGGCAGCGCCGTGCGCACCCTGGTGCAGTTCGCGGCGGAGACCGCGCAGGGCTGAGCCCGAACCGTTTCGCGGCAGGGCCCGGTGCTTCGGCACCGGGCCCTGCCGGCGTTGCGGCCCGGGTTGACTTTCCCCTGCGGTTACCCATCGGTAGGGCCACCCGGCGTTCACCTGCGTGTTCGCCTCGGGCGAAACTTTGTTCCACGACGTGGAATCAGCTGCCGCCACGATCGGCCCGGACTGCCGGCGACACCCCGCAACACCCCCACTGACCTGCACGGACACCCCTCCTGGAGGGGCACCCGCACCCCATCGGCGGCCCGCTGGACCCCCCACAGGGTGGACCCGGACTTCAGCGGCGGTGAACAAGTGCGAAGATGTATTTCCGGCACGACTGGGCGCCCCACAAGGGCATCGGGACTTTCCGGCCCCAGTACCGGCCCGGACGATCCACACCCATTGCATGGAGGACGTGACGTGGCGAACGACGCCAGCACCGTTTTCGACGTAGTCATCCTCGGAGGCGGAAGCGGCGGCTACGCCGCGGCGCTCCGCGCCGCTCAGCTGGGCCTGAGCGTGGCCCTGATCGAGAAGGGCGAGCTGGGCGGTACCTGCCTGCACCGCGGGTGCATCCCGACCAAGGCGCTGCTGCACGCGGCCGAGATCGCCGACGAGACGAAGGACGCCGCCGAGTTCGGCGTGCTGGCGACCTTCCAGGGCATCGACATCAACGGTGTCCACAAGTACAAGGACGACGTGGTCTCGGGTCTGTACAAGGGCCTGCAGGGTCTGGTCGCCTCCCGCAAGGTCACCTTCATCCAGGGCGAGGGCCGGCTCTCCTCCGCCACCTCGGTGGACGTCAACGGCCAGCGCGTCGAGGGCCGCCACATCGTGCTGGCCACCGGCTCGGTGCCCAAGTCGCTGCCCGGCCTGACCATCGACGGCGACCGGGTCATCTCCTCCGACCACGCCCTCAAGCTCGACCGCATCCCGAAGTCGGCCGTCATCCTCGGCGGCGGCGTGATCGGCGTCGAGTTCGCCTCGGTCTGGAAGTCCTTCGGCGTCGACGTCACCATCGTCGAGGCGCTGCCGCACCTGGTTCCGCTGGAGGACGAGAACTCCTCCAAGCTGCTGGAGCGCGCCTTCCGCAAGCGGGGCATCAAGTTCGAGCTCAAGGCCCGCTTCTCCGGCGTGGAGTACACCGAGACCGGGGTCCGGGTCTCCACCGAGAACGGCAAGCAGATCGACGCCGACCTGCTGCTGGTCGCCATCGGCCGCGGCCCGGTCTCGCAGGGCCTGGGCTTCGAGGAGGCCGGGGTCGCGATGGACCGCGGCTACGTCCTGGTCGACGAGTACATGCGCACCAACGTGCCCACCATCTCCGCGGTCGGCGACCTGGCCCCGACTCTCCAGCTGGCCCACGTCGGCTTCGCCGAGGGCATCCTGGTCGCCGAGCGCCTGGCCGGCCTGAAGGCCGTGCCGATCGACTACGACGGCGTGCCGCGGGTGACCTACTCCAACCCCGAGGTCGCCTCGGTGGGCATCAGCGAGGCCAAGGCCGTCGAGCTGTACGGCAAGGAGAAGGTCGTCACGGTCAAGTACAACCTGGCCGGCAACGGCAAGAGCAAGATCCTCAAGACCGCCGGCGAGATCAAGCTCGTCCAGGTCAAGGACGGTGCCGTGGTGGGTGTCCACATGGTCGGCGCCCGCATGGGTGAGCAGGTCGGCGAAGCCCAGCTCATCTACAACTGGGAGGCGCTGCCCGCCGAGGTCGCGCAGCTCATCCACGCGCACCCGACGCAGTCCGAGGCCCTCGGCGAGGCGCACCTGGCGCTGGCCGGCAAGCCGCTGCACGCGCACGACTGATCAGCGCGTTCGCCGACACCCTCACCAACTGTCCGAACTTCCTGAACGCAAGACTTGAAATGGAGTCGCTGGAACCATGGCGGTCTCAGTAACGCTGCCCGCGCTGGGCGAGAGCGTGTCCGAAGGTACTGTCACCCGCTGGCTGAAGGCCGAGGGTGAGCGAGTGGAGGCCGACGAGCCGCTGCTCGAGGTGTCGACCGACAAGGTCGACACCGAGATCCCCGCGCCGGTCTCCGGCATCCTCGCCGCGATCAAGGTCGCCGAGGACGAGACCGTCGAGGTCGGCGCCGAGCTGGCCATCATCGACGACGGCTCCGGCGCCCCGGCGCCCGCCGCCGCCCCGGCCGCCGAGGCCGCGCCGGCGCCGGTCGCCGCTGCTCCGGCCCCGGTCGCCGAGGCTCCGGCCGCTGCCCCCGCCGCTGCCGCCCCGGCCGCGCCGGCCGGCGACGCCACTCCGGTGCTGCTGCCCGCGCTGGGCGAGTCGGTCACCGAGGGCACCGTCACCCGCTGGCTCAAGGCCGAGGGTGACACCGTCGAGGTCGACGGGCCGCTGCTCGAGGTCTCGGCCGACAAGGTCGACGCCGAGATCCCCTCGCCGGTGGCCGGGACCCTGGTGAAGATCCTGGTCGGCGAGGACGAGGCCGCCGAGGTCGGCGCCCAGCTCGCGCTGATCGGCGCCGCGGGTGCGGCCGCCGCCGCGCCGGCTCCGGCCGCCGCACCGGCCCCGGCCGCCGCACCGGCGCCGGTTGCCGCTCCCGCTCCG
>NZ_PYBW01000102.1 GCF_003205575.1 Streptomyces tateyamensis | reverse complement strand
CTAGGGCCTGTTCCGAGTTCAGATCACGGTTTAGTGGTTCGCTGACGCCGGGCGGTCGCGGCCCGGTAGAACTGTGGTGTGACGCGTGGTGATCTGAGTGATGCCGAATGGGAGTTGGTGGAGCCGCTCCTGCCGCTGGGCGAGCGTGGGCCGATCCCCGACCTGCGCCGACAGCTCGATGCGGTGATGTGGCGGTTCCGGACCGGGAGTCCATGGCGGGACGTCCCTGAGCGCTATGGATCCTGGTCGACCGTCTACGGCCGGTTCCAGATCTGGGCGACCACGGGGACCTTCCAGGCGCTGATGGAGGGGATGATCGCCGAGGCCGCAGCCCGTGGGCAGGTCGATCTCAGCCTGGTCAGCGTGGACTCCACGGTCGGCCGCGCGCCCCACCACCCG
>NZ_PYBW01000101.1 GCF_003205575.1 Streptomyces tateyamensis | reverse complement strand
CATCATCACTGTCAGTCGAGCAGCCGGCCCAGTGCGGTGACGAAGGCGTCCGTGGTGCGCGGGTCGCGCACCGCGACGCGCAGCCAGTCGGGCCCCAGGCCCGGGAAGGTGTCGCCGCGCCGCACCGCGTACCCGGCGGCCCGCAGCCGCTCGCGCAGCCCGGCCGCACCCGCCACCTCGACCAGCAGGAAGGAGGCGGCGGCCGTGCCGTGCACCCGTACCGCGGGCAGCTCGGCCAACCGCGCCAGCAGGTGCGCCCGGTGCTCGGCCAGTTCCTCGGCCACCGCCGCCGCCTCCGCCAACGCGCCCGCCCCGCTGCACAGTTCGGCGGCCACCAGGGCCGGGGTGGAGACCGGCCAGAGCGGCTGGGCCCCAGCCAGCTCGGCGATCAGCGCGGGCGGGCCGAGCACGTAGCCGATCCGCAGCCCGGCCAGCCCCCAGGTCTTGGTCAGGCTGCGCAGCACCACCACCCGCCCCGGCAGGTCGCGCACCGCGGCCAGCGACTCGCGCTCGCCGGGGACGGTGTCCATGAAGGCCTCGTCCACCACCAGGGTCCGCCCGGGCCGGGCCAGCGTGGCCAGTCCGGCGGCGGGGTGCAGCACCGAGGTGGGGTTGGTCGGATTGCCGACCACCACCAGGTCGGCCTGCTCCGGCACCGCCCGCACGTCCAGCACGAAGCCGTCCTCGGGGCGCAGCAGCACCCGGTGCACCGCGATCCCGGCGTCGCCCAGCGCCGCCTCCGGCTCGGTGAACTGCGGGTGCACCACCACCGCGTGGCGCGGGCGCAGGGTGCGGGCCAGCAGCACGAAGGCCTCGGCCGCGCCTGCGGTGAGCAGCACCTCGGCCGTCGGACGGGCGTGCCGGGCAGCCACTGCGGCCCTGGCCGCGCCCTGGTCGGGGTAGGCGGCGAGGTCGGCCAGCGAGGCGACCAGTGCCTCGCGCAGCCAGCTCGGCGGGGTGCCGGTGCGCACGTTGACCGCCAGGTCCACCAGGCCGCGCTGGTGGCGCACCTCGGCGTCCCCGTGGTGGCGCAGGTCGGGCAGGGTCGCCACCGCCACCGTCGAGCGGGCCGACTTCCGCTTGGCGACCAGCAGTTCGCCGCCCCCCAGCAGCGCCGCCGCCTCCGCCACGCTGGGCGTGCCGGTGGCGGCATGCACGGCGGGGGAGGGGGTGGGGACCGGCACGGCAGCCAGCCGGGCCGCCGGGTGGCCGACCAGCGGGACCCCGAACGCCCGGGCGGCGCCCAGCAGTCCGGGCTCCAGCGCACGCGCCTCCACGGTGGCCAGCTGCCGCACCGCACCGGCCGGCAGCGCCGCCTCGGCCAGCGCGGCGCGGATCAGCCCCAGCACCTCACGCTCCGCGACCCCCGCACTGGCGCCGACGCCGATCACCAGGCCGGCCGGGTCCGCGTTCTCGCTGCTCATCCGGGCATCCCAACACGGTGGGTGAACGGGAGTCAATCGAGCGTGGTGTGCCGTTCCTCGCATCTTCACCTTTGTTGTGCTGCTGACAACCGGTGACGCTCCGTACGCTGTTCGGCGCTCGGCCCGCTCCCCCAACCCCCCTGTGGAGGACCCGCCATGCCCCTGATCTCCCGTCGCACCATGACCGCGGCCGCCGCCGCGACCGGCCTGGCCGCCGGCTCCGCCGCCCTGTGGCTCACCGGTGGCGTCGCCGCCCAGGCCGCCGCGCTGCCGACCCCCGACCACGTGGTGGTCGTGGTGATGGAGAACCACGCGTACTCGCAGGTGATCGGCTCCAGCAGCGCGCCGTACATCAACAACACGCTGAAGGCCGGCGGCGGCAACCTGACCAGCTCCTACGGCATCACCCACCCCAGCGAGCCCAACTACTACGCGCTCTTCTCCGGCAGCACGCAGGGCCGCACCGACGACAGCTGCATCTCGGTGCAGTCGCTGTCCGCCGCCAACCTGGGCTCGGAGCTGATCGCCGCGGGCAAGACCTGGGCCAGCTACAACGAGTCGCTGCCCAGCCAGGGTTCGACCACCTGCAGCAGCGGCAAGTACGCGCAGAAGCACAACCCCTGGTTCGGCTTCAACAACGTGCCGCTGAACAGCGCCTACACCTTCGCGCAGTTCCCGACCGACTACACCGCGCTGCCCAAGGTCTCCTTCGTCACCCCGAACCTGTGCAGCGACATGCACGACTGCTCGGTGAGCACCGGCGACACCTGGATCAAGAACAACCTGGGCGCCTACGCGACCTGGGCGCAGACCCACAACAGCCTGCTGGTCGTCACCTTCGACGAGGACAACAGCGCCAACGGCAACCACATCCCGACCGTGGTCTACGGCCAGCACGTCGCGGCGGGCTCCAGCGCCACCGCCACCTACAACCACTACAGCGTGCTGCGCACCCTGGAGGACCTGGCCGGCCTGAGCACCCACGCGGGCAACGCGGCCACCGCCTCCGACGTCACCGGCATCTGGAACTGACGCCCGGTGTACCTCGCCGACAGCCGTACGGCCCCCGCCCGGGACACCCGTCCCGGGCGGGGCGCCGCCGTCCCGGCGACCGTCCTGGCGCTGGGCACGGTCAGCCTGATCACCGACATCTCCTCCGAGATGGTCACCGCCGTGCTGCCGCTCTACCTGGTGGCCGGGCTCGGCGTCTCCCCGCTCGGCTTCGGCCTGCTGGACGGCATCTACAACGGCGTGGGCGCGCTGGTGCGGCTGTCCGCGGGGGTGGTGGCCGACCGCGGCGGCGGCCGGCACAAGGCGGTCGCGCTGGTCGGTTACGGGCTCTCCGCGCTGTGCAAGCCGCTGCTGCTGGTGGCCGGTTCGCTGGTCTCGCTGGGCGCGGTGCTCGCGGTGGACCGCACCGGCAAGGGCCTGCGCACCGCCCCGCGCGACGCGCTGATCTCGCTGTCCAGCGCACCGGAGCGGCGCGGCCGGGCGTTCGGGGTGCACCGGGCGATGGACACCGCCGGAGCGCTGATCGGGCCGCTGCTGGCCTTCACCCTGCTGCGGGCCACCCAGGGACAGCTGCTGGTGGCCGGCGGCGACCGCAGCGGCTACCGGGCGGTGTTCGCGGTCAGCGGCTGCGTGGCCGCGCTCGGCGTGGTGGTGCTGCTGCTCTTCGTCCCCGGGCGCCTGCGCGGGCCGGAGGCCGTCGAGCACCACGCGGTGACCCGCCGGTTGTGGCGGTTGGCCGGGCTGCGCCGGCTGACCGGCGCCGCGGTGCTGCTGGGGCTGACCACGGTCAGCGACTCCTTCGTCTACCTGCTGGTCCAGCGCCGGTTGGCGCTGCCCACCGCGGACTTCCCGCTGCTGCCGCTGGGCACGGCGGCCGGCTTCCTGCTGCTCGCGGTGCCGTTCGGGGTCCTGGCCGACAAGGTCGGCCGCCGGGTGCTCTTCCTGGCCGGCCACGGCGCGCTGCTGGCGGCCTACGGCCTGCTGCTGCGGGCGGGCGGCGGCCACTGGGTCCCGTTCGCGGTGCTGGCGCTGCACGGCACCTTCTACGCGGCCACCGACGGCGTGCTGGCCGCGGCCGCCGCCGAGGTGATCCCCGAGGAGCACCGCGGTGCCGGCCTGGCGCTGATCGGCACCGGGCAGACCGCGGCCCGGTTCTGCTGCTCGCTGGCCTTCGGCGCGGCCTGGACCGCGTTCGGCCCGCACACCGCGCTGGCGCTGGCCGCCGGCGCCCTCGCACTCGCCGCCGGCTGCGCCGGCCTGCTGATACGGACGGAAACCCCCGGATGACGCGCCGCGCCCGCCTGACCGTGCTGCTGGTGACCCTGCTGCTGCTCGCCGGGGTGGGCACCGCCAGCGTGCTGCGGGCCGCGGACCGGGCGCACCGGCGCGACCAGGCCCAGCCGGGCGGTCCGGTGGTGGCCGTGGGCGCCGTCTCGCTGCGGCCCGCCGCCCGCACCCTGGTCTTCCGCTCCACCGCCTGGGGCCCGCACCGGGACGAGCTGTCCACCGTGCCGGCCGACCGGCCCGGCGACGACCGGACCGCCGCCGGGGTCAGGTGCGACCGGTTCTACGCGGCCGCCGGCACCGGGATCTGCCTGCGCGCCAAGCCCGGCGCGGTGCAGGACAGCTACCAGGCCGTGGTGCTGGACGCGGGCCTGCACGACCTGAAGGCCTTCCCGCTGGCGGGTATCCCCAGCCGCTCCCGGGTCTCGCCCTCCGGGCACCTGGCCGCCTGGACCGTGTTCACCAGCGGCGATAACTACGGCAGCCTGAACTTCTCCACCCGCACCTCGATCGTGGACACCCGCGACTGGCGCCTGGAGGAGAACCTGGAGTCCTTCACCGTGCTGAAGGACGGTCAGCCGTACCACGCCCAGGACATCAACGTCTGGGGTGTCACCTTCGCCGACGACACCGCCTTCTACGCCACCGTCGCCTCGGGCGGCCAGACCTGGCTGGTCCGCGGCGACCTGGGCGCGCGCACCCTGACCACGCTGCACGGCAACGTCGAGTGCCCCTCGCTCTCGCCGGACGGCACCAGGATCGCCTACAAGCACCGGGTGGCGGGGGCGACCAACGACGTGCCCTGGCTGCTCTACGTGCTGGACCTGCGCACCGGCACCGAGACCGCCACGGCCGAGACCCGCGGGGTGGACGACCAAGCGGTCTGGTCCGACGACCACACCCTGGTCTACGCCCTGCCCGGGGACTACGGCGCCGACCTGTGGACGGTCCCGGCCGACGGCAGCGGCGCACCCGCCAGGCTGCTGGGCGCCGCGCTGGCCCCGGCCTACCTGGGCTGACGCCTTCCCGGGCGGGTTAGTCTGCACCCTGACAGTCAGTCATCCGAGGGGAGTGGCGCACCATGCGTCAGATCATCGTCACCGGCGGCGGCACCGGCCTGGGCCGGGCGATCGCCGCGGCGTTCGCCGAGCAGGGGGAGCAGGTGGTGATCACCGGCCGGCGCAAGGACGTGCTGGCCGAGGCGGCGGCCGAACTGGGCCCGAACGTGCGGGCGGTGGCCTTCGACGCGGCCGACCCGGCCCAGGTCGAGGCGGCCCTGGCCGAACTGCCCGAGCGGGTCGACGTGCTGGTCAACAACGCCGGCGGGAACCGGGACCGGACCACCCCGCCCGGGGCGTACGGCACCGGGCTGGCTGCCGTGGCCGCCGCCTGGCAGGCCAACCTGGACGCCAACCTGCTCACCGCGCTGCTGGTCACCACCGCGCTGGCCGACCGGCTGGCCGAGGGCGC
Source organism: Streptomyces tateyamensis (assembly GCF_003205575.1). GTDB lineage: Bacteria > Actinomycetota > Actinomycetes > Streptomycetales > Streptomycetaceae > Kitasatospora > Kitasatospora tateyamensis. Next base: position 35,099 of record NZ_PYBW01000101.1, on the reverse strand, counting down.
CCGGATCGTCAACTTCAGCTCCATCGCGGCCCACCGCGGCGGCTCCGGCTCCTACGGCGCGAGCAAGGCGGCGATCGAGAACTGGAACCTGACGCTGGCCCAGCAGGTCGCCGAGCGCGGCATCACCGCCAACGTGATCGCCCCCGGCTACATCGCCGAGACCGAGTTCTTCGGCCCCGCGGGCATCGCCCCGGAGCGGGTGGCCCAGAACCTCGCCCAGTCCACCACCAAGCGGCTCGGCCTCCCGGCCGACATCGTGGCCGCCACGCTCTTCCTGGCCTCCCCGGCCGCCGGCCACCTGACCGCCCAGGTCCTGCACCTGGACGGCGGCACCGTCACCGGCCGCTGACCGCCGCGGCGAACCGCTCCGCCAGCTGCGGGGCGCCGGCCCAGTGCAGGTGCAGGTAACTGGCGTGCAGTGCCGGGGTGGTGAAGCCCTCGGTGTGCGGGGTGCCGGTCGGCGTCCGCCAGCCCCAGGCCGGGGTGGCGGACCCGGCCGGGGTGGTGGCGGTGCGGTGGAACTCGTGGCCCCGCACCCGGCTGCCGGCCTGGGCCAGCGGGCTGTCGTGCAGTGCCACCGCCTCCCGGTAGCCGAGGGTGAGCCGCTCGGTCATGGCGGCCTCGGCGTCGATCAGGCCGCACATCTCGCGTCCGTCCAACTCCCGTGCCAAGTAGAGCAGTCCGGCGCACTCGGCGGCGATCGGGCCGCCGCGGGCGGCCAGCTCGCGGATCGCCGTGCGCAGCGGTGCGTTCTCGCTCAGCTCGGCCGCGTAGACCTCGGGGAAACCGCCGCCGATGACCAGACCTGACGCACCGTCAGGCAGCGCTGCGTCGTGCAGCGGGTCGAACGGGAGCAGTTCGGCGCCCGCCGCGGTGAGGAGTTCGGCGTTCTCCGCGTACGAGAAGGAGAACGCGGGCCCGGCCGCGAGGGCGATCCGCGGCCGCGGGCCGGCCGTGGGGGAGACCTCGGCCGCGGGGTCCCAGGGGGCGGCCGTCAGCGGCGGGGCGGAGCGGGCCAGCGCCAGCACCGCGTCCAGGTCCACCGAGGCGGCGATCAGCTCGCCCATGTCCCGCACCGCGCGCAGGGCTTCGGCCGAGCGCTCGACCGCCGGCACCAGGCCCAGGTGGCGGGAGGGGGTGGCCACCGCGGCGGTGCGCCGCACCGCGCCCAGCACCGGCACCCCCGCACCCTCGGCCAGCGCCTCGCGCAGCAGTTCCTCGTGCCGGTCGGAGGCCACCCGGTTGAGGATCACCCCGGCCAGCCGCACCTCGGGGTCCCAGGAGGCGAAGCCGTGCACCAGCGCGGCCACCGAGCGGGACTGCGAGGAGCCGTCCACCACCAGCACCACGGGGGCCCGCAGCAGCTTGGCGACGTGCGCGGTGGAGGCCAGCTCGCCGCGCCCGGAGGCCCCGTCGAACATCCCCATCACGCCCTCGACCACCGCCAGGTCGGCCCCGGCCGCGCCGTGGCGCAGCAGGGGCTCGATCCGCTCCGGGCCGCACATGAAGGCGTCCAGGTTGCGGCCCGGACGGCCGGTGGCCAGGCCGTGGTAGCCCGGGTCGATGTAGTCCGGGCCGACCTTGTGCGGGGAGACCTTGAGGCCGCGGGCGGTCAGGGCGGCCATCAGGCCGGTGGCGACGGTGGTCTTGCCGGCCCCCGAGGAGGGGGCGGCGATCACCAGGCGGGGCAGCTGCACGTTATCGACGTCCTACCACTCGATGCCGCGCTGGCCCTTGCGGCCGGCGTCCATCGGGTGCTTGACCTTGGTCATCTCGGTGACCAGGTCGGCCACCTCGAGCAGCGGCTCGGGTGCGTACCGGCCGGTGATCACCACGTGCTGGCTGCCCGGGCGGTTGCGCAGCACCTCGACCACCTCGGCCGGGTCGACCCAGCCCCAGTGCATCGGGTAGGTGAACTCGTCCAGCACGTACAGCCGGTAGGTCTCCGCCGCCAGGTCGCGCTTGACCTGAGCCCAGCCCTCCTTGGCGGCCTCCTCGCTGCTCACCTCGGCCTCGGCGGAGCGCTGGATCCAGGACCAGCCCTCGCCCATCTTGTGCCAGGCCACGGTGCCGCCCTCGCCGGAGGCGCCGAGCACCTTGAGCGCGTTCTCCTCGCCCACCTTCCACTTGGCGGACTTGACGAACTGGAACACCCCGATCGGCCAGCCCTGGTTCCAGGCGCGCAGCGCCAGCCCGAAGGCGGCGGTGGACTTGCCCTTGCCGGGGCCGGTGTGCACGGCGGTGATCGGCTGGGTGCGGCGCTGACGGGTGGTCAGGCCGTCGTTGGGGACGACCTCGGGCTTGCCCTGCGGCACGGGGATCACGCGGCCTTTCGGAGGGAGGGGGAACGGTGGGCCTGCACCAGGGCGGCCACGCCCTCGGCGCGCAGCTCGTCCAGGGTGACGGCGGTGGCGTGCAACTGGCCGGCCAGGGTGCGGGCCAGGCCCAGGCGGACCGGGCCGGACTCGCAGTCCAGCACCACGGCGGCGGTGCCCTGGGCGGCCAGCAGGGCGGCGGCCCGGCCGGCCTCGGCCAGCGCGGTGCGCCCGCCGGTGGCCCGCCCGTCGGTGACCACCACCAGCAGCGGGCGGCGGCGCGGGTCGCGCAGCCGCTCCAGCCGCAGCACCTCGTGGGCCCGCAGCAGGCCGGCGGCCAGCGGGGTGCGCCCGCCGGTGGGCAGCTGCGCCAGCCGGGCCGCGCCGACCTCCACCGAGGAGGTGGGCGGCAGCGCCAGCTCGGCCCCGGTGCCGCGGAAGGTGATCAGGCCGATCTTGTCGCGCCGCTGGTAGGCGTCCATCAGCAGGGAGAGCACAGCGCCCTTGACCGCGGTCATCCGCTGACGGGCCGCCATCGAACCGGAGGCGTCCACCACGAAGAGCACCAGGTTGGCCTCGCGGCCCTTGCGGACCTGCTCGCGGAAGTCGTCCTGGCGCAGCAGCAGGGCCCGGCCGGTGCGGCCGCGGGCGTGCTGGTGCGGGGCGGCGGCCTGCAGGGTGGCGGTCAGGTGCAGGCGGGTCAGCGGGCCGGCCGGGCGGCGGGCCCGGACGGTCTGGCCGGCGTCGGTCTCGGCCGGGGAGCGGCGGCCCTGGGCGCCGTGGCCGGTGCCGGGGACCTTGAACAGCCGGGTGCGGTACGGGTCGCCGGCCGCCACGGGGGCGGACTCGCGTCCGGGCGCGGGGGCCGGGGCGGGGAGCTGGGGGGTGGCTGACGGGGCGTCGGCCTCGGCCTCGGCCTCGGCCCCGGTCGGCGGAACGTCGGGGCCGGCCGCGGGGTCGGGAGCTCCGCCGCCACCGCCGGGCCCGTCCGATCCACCGTCAGCAGGACCGTCCGGGCCGGGGTCGGTCGGCTCCGGGTCGGTCGGCTCGGGGTCGGTCGGCTCCTCGGGCTCCGCGTGCTCGGCGAGGGTGCGGTCCAGCTGCTCCTCGTCCAGGCCCGGCGCGTCGAAGGGGTTGCGCCGGCGCCGGTGCGGCAGGGCCAGCCGGGCGGCCGTGCGGACGTCCTCCTCGGTCACCGCGGTGCGCCCGTCCCAGGCGGCCAGCGCGACCGCGGTGCGGGCCATCACGATGTCCGCGCGCAGCCCGTCCACCTCGAAGGCGGCGCAGACCGCGGTGATCTGACGCAGCGCCGGGTCACCGAGCTCGACCTGGGGCAGCAGCACCCGGGCCGCCTCGATCCGCTGAGCAAGCGCTCGCTCAGCGGCCTGGTACCGCGCGGCGAACCCGGCGGGGTCCGCGTCGTACGCCAGCCGTCGGCGCACCACCTCGGCCCGCTCGGCCGGGTCCCGGGTGGCCGCGATCTCCACGGTCAGCCCGAACCGGTCCAGCAGCTGCGGCCGCAGCTCACCCTCCTCCGGGTTCATCGTGCCGACCAGCAGGAACCGGGCGGCGTGCCGCACCGAGACGCCCTCGCGCTCCACGTAGGAGCGCCCCATCGCGGCCGCGTCCAGCAGCAGGTCCACCACGTGGTCCTGGAGCAGGTTGACCTCGTCGATGTAGAGCACGCCGCGGTGCGCCTGGGCCAGCAGGCCCGGCTCGTACGCCTTGACGCCCTGGGCCAGCGCCTGCTCCAGGTCCAGCGAGCCCACGATCCGGTCCTCGGTCACCCCGACCGGCAGCTCCACCAGCCGGGCCGGCCGGTGCTCGGCGCCCGCCGGGTGCGGCGCGTCCGGGCACTGCGGGTCCGGCGCGGCCGGGTCGCAGGCGAACCGGCATCCCTCGGCCACCGCGATGGCGGGCAGCAGCCCGGCCAGCGCGCGCACCATGGTCGACTTGGCGGTGCCCTTCTCGCCGCGCACCAGCACCCCGCCGACCGCGGGCGAGACCGCGTTCAGCAGCAGGCCCAGCCGCAGGTCGGCCATCCCGACGATCGCGGTGAACGGATAACGGACATCACTCACAGCTGCTCACCCTCCACACCACGCGCCACCGGAGCCCCCGGCGCGACGAACGGCAGGCCGCCGGGCGCCCCGCCCTCGATCAGCCGCCACAGGGCGTCCGTGTCGGCGTGCTCCTCGATCAGATCCCCGAGCCGGTCCAGCCGCTCCTGCCGGGCCGCCGCGAAGCAGGTGTCCGGCGCGGGCACGAAGGCCCGCCCGGCCGCTGCCGCGACGGCGCGCAGGAACGCCCGCCGGAAGCCGTCGTTCTCCAGCGCCCCGTGCCAGGTGGTGCCCCAGACCTCGCCCGCGCGGCAGCCGTCCAGGAAGGGGTCGCCACCCTCGACCGTGACGACGCCGTGGTGGATCTCGTACCCCTCGACCCGCTCGCCCAGCGCCTCGCCGACCGGTCGCCCCAGCACCTTCTCGGCGCCGAACTCCACCACGGTGGGCAGCAGCCCCAGGCCGTCCACCGTGCCCGCGCCGGACTCCACGAGGTCGGTGATCCGCCGTCCCAGCATCTGGTAGCCGCCGCACACCCCGAGCACCGGCCGCCCGGCCGCCGCCCGCTCGCGCAGCGGCCCCGCCAGCCCGCGCTCGCGCAGCCAGGCCAGGTCGGCGACGGTGGCCCGGGTGCCGGGCAGCACCACCAGGTCGGCGTCGGCCAGCTCCTCCGGCCGGGTGGCCCAGCGCACCAGCACGCCCGGCTCCTGGGCCAGCGCGTCCAGGTCGGTGAAGTTGGACAGCCGCGGGAAGCGCAGCACCGCCACCCGCAGCACCTCGGCGCCCACCGGGCCGGCCGAGACCCGGTCCACCACGGCCGAGGAGAGGTCGAGCGAGTCCTCCGCGTCCAGCCACAGGCCCGGCAGCATCGGCAGGGTGCCCAGCACCGGACGGCCCGTCAGCTCGTGCAGCATGTCCAGGCCGGGCTTGAGCAGCCGGGCGTCGCCGCGGAACTTGTTCACCAGCCAGCCCGCCACCAGCGCCTGGTCGGCCGCGTCGAGCAGCGCCAGGGTGCCGTACATCGCGGCGAACACCCCGCCGCGGTCGATGTCGCCGACCACCACCACCGGCAGGTCGGCCGCCCGGGCCAGGCCCATGTTGGCGATGTCGCGGTCGCGCAGGTTGATCTCGGCCGGCGAGCCGGCCCCCTCGCAGACCACCACGTCGAACCGGGCGCGCAGGTCGGCCAGGCACTCCAGCGAGCGCTGCAGCAGGTACGGCTTGCGCTCGCGGTAGTCCAGCGCTCCCACCTCGGCCACCGGCCGGCCCAGCAGCACCACCTGGCTGCGGCCGTCCGCGCCGGGCTTGAGCAGCACCGGGTTCATCGCCGCCTCGGGCTCGACCCGGGCGGCCTGGGCCTGCATCACCTGGGCCCGCCCGATCTCCGCGCCGTCGGCGGTGACCATCGAGTTGAGCGACATGTTCTGCGCCTTGAACGGGGCCACCCGCACGCCTTGGCGGACCAGCCAGCGGCAGATCCCGGCGGTCACCACGCTCTTGCCGGCGTCAGAGGTGGTGCCGGCCACCAGGATCGCGTTGCTCACTTGTGTCCCTTCCACAGCAGCCGGGCCACCACGGTGGTACCCAGTGCCAGCAGCCCGACCCGGCGGGAGAGCCGGCAGGCGCGTTCGATGTCGGTGACGGCGACGGGGCGCAGCTCCGCGCCGAGCACCGGGCGGTGCTCCACCCGCCCCGAGCCTTCGGCCGGGGGGACCCCCACCTTCGGCGTGCCGCCGTCCCCATACCTCAGGGTGCCGCCCAGCCGCACGCCCAGCGCCCCCGCGAAGGCGGACTCGGCCTGGCCGGCGTTCGGGCTCGGGTGGCTGCCGCCGTCGCGGCGCCAGACCCGCCAGGCGGTGCCGGGGGAGTCGGCGGCGGCCACCGTGAGCAGCGCGGTCAGCCGGGCGCCCGGCCAGCCCGCCAGGTCGTCCAGCCGGGCCGCGGCCCAGCCGAACCGGCGGTAGCGCGGCGACTTGTGACCCACCATCGCGTCCAGGGTGTTGACGGCGCGGAACGCGAGCAGCCCGGGGGAGCCGGCCAGCGCGCCCCAGACCAGGGCGTTCACCACGGCGTCCGCGGTGTTCTCGGCCACCGACTCGACCACCGCGCGGGCGATCTGCTGGCCGTCCAGCGCGCTCGGGTCGCGCCCGCACAGGTGCGGCAGCCGCTCACGGGCGGCCGCCAGGTCCTCGGCGGCCAGCGCGGCGCCGATGGTGCGGGCCTCGCGCAGCAGCGAGCTGGCGCCCAGCACGGTCCAGGTGGCCAGCGCGGCGGTGGCGGTGCGGCGCAGCGGCGTGGCGCGGTGCTCCAGGGCAGTCGCGCCGAGCGCCACGGTGCCCACGGCGAGCGCGGTGTACAGGGCTCCGGCGCCGCGGTGGTCGCGGTAGAGCACGCGCTCCAGGGCGCCGGCGGCCCGGCCGAAGGCGGCCACCGGGTGGCCGCGCCGGGGGTCGGCGAACACGGCGTCGGCGGTGAAGCCGATCACCGCACCGAGCGCCTGGCCGGTGACGGCGCGCTGCATCGACGGTCCTCACTCAGGGTCCGCGCCCTGGCTCGACGAAACCGGAGGGGTGAGTTCCTGGCTCCCGAGGGGGCCGACGCGCTCCCCACCCGGTCACAGTGGCGGGACCGCGCCGGATTCGCACCGGCTTCCTCCACTTGCCTCCGTATGGCCCGAGGATCCCATCACGCGGCTCAACCGGCCGTCAACCAGGGCCCGCGGGCCGCGGTGGAGTGGTTGATCACACCGGCGGGGGGCGGGTTCGGCGTGCTCACGGCTGGTGGATCGTCCAACGGCGCGTCGGGCGGCCTGTCGGTGCTTCGTGCGTTCAGCGGCTGGGGGGCGGGGCACGGGCGGGCCTAGCGTCGGCGCCATGCGAAGCAGCCGGCCCCCCGCCCCCGCCCCGGTCCCGTTCTCCCCGCAGGCCGCCCGGGCGCACCGGGTGGGGCTGGGCCTGACCCCGGATCAGGTGGCCGCCGGGATGGCCGCGCACGGGGTGCGGCTGCTGCCGGGCCACGTGCTCGGCTGGGAGAGCGGGGAGTTCCGGCCGGACGAGGCGGAGTTCATCGCGCTGGCCCGGGCGCTCTGGTGCCCCGCGGTGCAGCTGATGGGCGCGCCGCCGGCCTCGCTGCGCGACTTCCGGCTGGCCCGTGAGCTGACCGCGGCCCAGGCCGCCGCCCGGATCGGGATGTCGCCGCGCGGCTACACCACCGCCGAGCTGACCGGCCGGTGGACCGGCGACGAGGCGCAGAGCGCCGCGCTGGCCGAGGTGCTCGGCCTGCGGCTGCGCGACCTGCTGGTGGTCACCGGCGGCGCGGCGGAGCTGGCCGACCGGCTGCGCCAGTGCGTGGCCGGCCGCTGGCAGGCCCAGCTGTCGGCTGTGGCCCGGCTGGTCCCGGTCCCCGGCGCCACCCTGTCGGCGGTGCTGGCGGCCCTGCAGAGCGAGTACCAGGTCACCACCCACTGGGGCGCCACCGCCCCGGCAGCACCGCCCCAGACCCCGGTCGAGGACCGCTTCTGGACCCTGCTCGCCGCCCGCGACACCGGCGGTCTGCCGGTCTGAGCCCCGAGACCTCCCACTACCGCGCCCCAACGGACCCGTGCGGTGGCCGTCCGGCGGTCGACGGGGTGAACTGGACAGGCCCGTTCGAGCTGCCGTCACCATCCCGGGGAGAGCCATGCGTTGGGGAACCGTCATCGCCGCGGCCACCACCGTCGTCGTCGGAGCCGGCGCCGCCGCGCTGCTCGTCGGGCGCCGGGTCTCGGACCTGAGCCTGCGTCCGGAGCGGTCCGAGGGGGAGGGCGAGCCGGAGCTGCGGGTGCACCAGGTCGGGACGGACCGGATCACCCTGACCCGGACCACCGGCACCGCCCGGCGCGGCCGGTACGCGCTGGAGTGGCCGGGCGGCCACGCGGTGGTCGGCGAGGTGCTGCGGACCGACCCGCAGACCGTCACCCGCCGGCTGGAGCTGACCGCGGGCACCGCGCCGAGCGCCGGTACCGAGGTGGAGCTGACCAACCGGGTGCTGCGCGGGGACCCCGGCTCGGCCTGCGGGCTGGACTACATGGACGTGGTGGTGGACGGCGAGCTCGGCGCGCTGCCCGCCTGGTACGTGCCGGCCGTGCGCGGCACCTGGGTGATCCTGGTGCACGGCGTGCTGGCGGACCGGCGCCAGGCGCTGCCCGTGCTGCCGGTGCTCAAGCGGCTGCAGCTGCCCGCACTGGCGGTCAGCTACCGGGGTGACCAGGGCGCGCCGCCCTCGCCGGACGGGATCGGGCACTTCGGCGAGACCGAGTGGCGCGACGTGGACGCGGCGATCCGGTTCGCCAAGGAGGCCGGGGCCGGGCGGGTCGTGCTCTACGGCTGGTCGGTGGGCGCGGCCGCGGTGCTGCAGACGGCGGCCCGCTCGGACTACCGCACCAGCGTGGCCGGCCTGGTGCTGGACTCCGCGGTGCTGGAGCCGGCCGCTTCGGTGCGCGGGGTGGCGGCCGCCTCGGGGGTGCCGGGCGCCCTGGCCGGGCAGCTGGGCGCCTGGGCGGCCGAGGGGCGCACGGGGGTGGACCTGGCCGGCTTCGCCCGGATCGCGGCCGGCACCGACCTGGCGGCGCCCACCCTGTTGCTGCACAGCCCGCAGGACGAGGTGTCCCCCTGGCACGGCGCCCAGCGGCTGGCCCGCCGCCGCTCCGACCTGGTGAGCCTGCACCCGGTGGCGGGCGCGGCCCACGCGGCCCTGTGGAACGCGGACCCGGCCGGCTACGAGGAGGCCCTGCGCCGCTTCCTGACCCCGATCCTCTGACCCTGCCCCGGGCCCGCCGGCGACCGGCGCCCCCGCGCCGACGCCCCGTCGCGGCGGTCCCGTAGGGTCACCTCTTGACCACGGACGGTGCCGCCGCTACTGTCGTGGACAGCTCATTTCCGCGCGGCCGTGGCCCGGTTTGGCCCGCCTTGCCCCAAGTCCGCCCCAGTTGCCACCCCAGCCAGCGCAAGACGCGCCGAACTCGATGTGACAACCGCCCCATACACGGGGAAGACTGCACGGCGTGACGTCTCGGAATCCGCGCGACCGTGATGCCCCGCTCCCGCCGACCCCGGGTACCGGCGCGACGGTGACCCGCCTACCCGGTACGGCCCGCACCGCGGCCGGCGCCGCCCAGCCGGGCCGGGCGCCGATCCGCCGCCGCACCCCCAGGCCCGCCCCGGGGCGCGGCCGGGTCCCGGTGCCCGAGGGGTTCCCCGGTCCCGCCGAACTCGCCCCCTCCGCCCGCCGGATGCTGGCCGACGCGGTCCGGATCGCCCGCTGGGCCGGCGAGCTGGAGCACGTCGACAAGCGGGGCGAACTGCTCCCGGAGGACGCCCGCGCGGCCGGCCGGGCGCTGGCCATGACGGTCGGCGCGGCGGCCCGCGCCTGGGGCCAGGCGCTGCTGGTCGGCCTGATCGAGCCGCGGGACGGCGGCGCCGGCCCCGGCTGGCGTCTGCACGCCTGGGAGCACGACGACGAGGCGGTACTGCGCGGCTGGTCCGCGCTGTTCGACGCCTGGACCCTGCTCGCCCCGGTGCCCCCGGCGGCGCTGCGCGGAGTCTTCGCGGTGCTGGCCGGCCAGGCCGTGGACCAGGCCCCGCAACTGCTCTCCTTCCTGCACCTGGTGGACGGCCCGGTGGCCGACGGCGAGCTGATGGAACTGCTCCGCCGGGGCCTGGACGAGCGCCGGCACGGCGGCAGCAGCTTCGCCACGCTCTCCCCGGTCCCGCACGCGGCCTCCGCCGTCTCGGCGGTGCGCGGCACCTGCCGCGAGCCGCAGGTGGACGCCCCGCCCGCGCCCTCGGACGTGGCCGCGGTGCTCGACTGGATGCTGGACGGCCTGGCGGCCGTCGGTGCGGTGGAGCGCCGGGACAGCGCCGCCGAGCTCTCGCCGCTGGGCCACTGGGCGGTGCGGGCCAAGCTGGAGGAGATCTGCACGGTGGCGCAGACCGCCGCCGGGCACATCGAGCAGAGCGCCCTGGAGCTGCTGGACGCGTGCGCCAACTACTCGCCGGGCCCGGCCCGGGCCGAGTACCGCGCCTGGGTGGCGGCGCGCCCGGTGGACCGCGCGGTGGCCGAGCTGCTGGAGGTGGCCCGCGGCGACGACGCGCTGCTGCGCGGCCTGGCCTTCGAGGCGCTGCGGGTGGCCGGCGGCACCGCCGAGCAGGCGGTCCGCTCCGCGGTCGACGAGCCGGAGCTGCGCCCCTACGCGCTGCTCTGGCTGGCCGAGCAGCTGGACGAGGGCGGCGTGGTCCCGTCCGACGTGCTGAGCGCCCAGGACGCCGCCTGGCTATGGGTGGACACCGCCGCCGCGGTGCTGGACCACGGCGAGACCGAGCTGCTGGTCGGCCACGTCGAGGGTGCCAGCGCGGGCGACCCGGTGCGGCTGTTCGCCCGGGCCCCGCCAGTCGGGGCCCCCGCGCGCGGCCTCGGTGCTCACCGCCGTGGCCTCGGTGCACCCCGACCACGCGGTGGCCCGGGCGGCCCGCCGCTCGGCGTTCAGCGTGCACCACGGCGGGGCCTGACGGTCCGTCGGCCCCGAAGGCACCGACCGCTCAGCGGTCGGTGCCTTCGTACGTCCGCAGCAGCTTGCCCAGCAGTGCGCTCAGCTGGGCCCGTTCCTCGCCTGTCAGGGCGCCGATCAGCCGCTCCTCGTTGGCGACGTGCCCGGTCAGCATCGAGTCGATCAGCTCCCAGCCGGCCGGGGTCAGCCCGATCAGCACCGCGCGCCGGTCGGTGGGGGAGGGCCGCCGCTCGACCAGGCCCTTGGCCACCAGCCGGTCCACCCGGTTGGTGATGGCGCCCGAGGTGACCATGGCCGACTGGAGCAGCGCCCCGGCGGTGAGCTGGTAGGACGGGGCGGAGCGGCGCAGGGTGGCCAGGACGTCGAACTCGGAGACGTCCAGGCCATACTGCGCGAAGTGGTCCCGCATGCCCTGGTCCACGTGCTGGTGCACCCGCTTGAGGCGGCCGATCAGGGCGATCGGCACCAGGTCCAGGTCCGGGCGCTCCCCGGCCCACTGGTCCGTGATGACGTCCAGGGCGTCCCGCTCCGACATGCTCCGGCCTCCTCGGCTCCCGGCGCCCGGGTAGGGCGCTCGATAAATATCTTAGCGTTGAGATACTTGACGTTCGCAGGCTTCCGGGAGGATATTTATCTCAACGTTCAGATACTCAACGTTGAGGGGGATGTCCCATGGGTGGGATGCGTACGGGCCGATCCGGAGCCGGACGACTGGGTGTGACGCTGACGGCGGCGCTGGCCCCGGCGGCCTGGGGGACCACCTACCTGGTCACCACCCAGCTGCTGCCGGAGCACCGCCCGATGCTGGCGGCGGTGCTGCGGTCGCTGCCCGCCGGGCTGATCCTGCTGGCGATCGGCCGCAAGCTGCCGCGCGGGCGCTGGTGGGGCCGGGCCGCGGTGCTCGGGATGCTCAACATCGGGCTCTTCATGCCGCTGATCTTCATCGGCGCCTACCGGCTGCCCGGTGGGGTGGCCTCCACCATCGGGGCGATCCAGCCGCTGCTGGTCGCCTTCCTGTCGATCCCGGTGCTGAGCCTGCGGCCCACCCGGCAGGCGCTGCTGGCCGGTCTGGTCGGGGTCGCCGGGGTGGCGCTGATGGTGCTCAAGAGCGGCGCCCGGCTGGACGGGCCCGGCGTGGCCGCGATGGTGGGCGGGATCGCGCTGATGGCGATGGGCACCGTGCTCGCCCGGCGCTGGGGCCGGCCCGAGGGGGTCAGCATGCTGGACCTGACGTCCTGGCAGCTGGTGATCGGCGGGCTCTTCCTGGTCCCGGTGGCGGCGTTCACCGAGGGGGCCCCGCCCGCGCTGACCGGCGCCAACCTGCTCGGCTTCGCCTACCTGGGCCTGTTCGGCACCGCGCTGGCCTACGTCCTCTGGTTCCGCGGCATCGACCGCCTCGGCGCCGGCCCGGCCTCCTTCCTGGGCCTGATCAACCCGGTGGTGGCCACCACCGGCGGCCTGCTGGTGCTGGACCAGACGCTGACCGCCTGGCAGCTGCTCGGCCTGCTGCTGGCCCTGGGCGCCCTGGTGGCCGGCCAGCCCCGGGCCCCGCGCCGGGCGGTCCAGGCGCCGCAGGAGGCGCCCGCGCCGCAGCCGGTGCCCGTGGAGGTCTGACGGCGGAAACGGCTGCGGCCCCGGAACCCGAGGAGGGGTTCCGGGGCCGCAGCCGTACGTCGTCCGGGTCTCAGCAGTCCCGCGCGCCGGCCCGCCGGGCCCGCACGTCGCCGACCTTCTGGCCGACCTTGCGCCGGATCACCAGCAGCGGGGCCATCGCGGCCAGCGCGATCTGGGCGAAGGCGCCGATGTGCATCAGCACGTCACCACCGGGCAGGCCGGCCGCCCAGGCGGCCAGGCAGCCGATCGAGACCACGATCCAGGCCAGCGTCGCGGTGGCCAGCAGGCCCTGCGGCTTGGGGTACTCGACCTGGCTGACCATCAGGTAGGCGACGCCGAAGATGGCCAGCAGGCCGGCCAGGAACGGCGGGTCGAGCAGCACGATGGCGATCACCGTCATGGCGCCCATCGGGCAGGGCATGCCCTGGAACACCCCGGGCCGCATCTTGACCGCGGAGAACCGGGCCAGGCGCAGCACCACCGCGAGCAGCACGGTGAGCGCGATGAAGGCGGACAGGCCCTGGCTGCTGCCCGGGCCGCCGACGATGCCCCAGACCGCCACGAAGTAGGCGGGGGCGATGCCGAAGCTGATCAGGTCGGCCAGGTTGTCCAGCTCCGCGCCCAGCGCCGAGGAGCGCAGCTTGCGGGCCACCAGGCCGTCGAAAAGGTCGCACATGGAGCCGATCAGCAGCAGCGTCACGGCGGTCGCGGCGCCGTGCCGGACCATGCCGCTGGTGCCGTCGCCGGTCCCGTTGATGTGCGGGATGAGCATGTTCGTGGTGATCGAGTAGATCGCCAGAAACCCGCAGACCGCGTTTCCCAGGGTCAGGAAGTCGGCGGTGGACAGGGTCTGCGGCGAGCGCGGCGCCCGCAGTTCGCGGTCGCGCGCCCAGCGGCGCCGGCGCAGCTCGGTCTCGTCCGAGTCGCCGAGGCCGACCAGGGTCTCGGGATCAGTCACGGTCAAGGCGTGTCACCCCTGCCGTCGTCTTCTGGCCGACCGTGACGCCGACCTCGACGCCGGCCGGCAGGTAGGTGTCGACGCGGGAGCCGAAGCGGATCAGGCCGATCCGCTCGCCCTGCTCGACCTTGGTACCGGCCGGCACGTACGGCACGATGCGGCGCGCCACGGCGCCCGCGATCTGCACCATCTCGATGTCGCCGAGCTCGGTGTCGAAGTGCCAGACGACCCGCTCGTTGCGGTCGCTGTCCTTGTTGAACGCCGGTACGAAGCCGCCCGCGATGTGCTCGACGGAGGTCACGGTGCCGGGCAGCGGGGCCCGGTTGACGTGCACGTTGAGCGGGCTCATGAAGATGGCCACGCGGGTGCGGCCGTCCGGCCACGCGTCGATGCTCTGCACCACTCCGTCGGCAGGCGAGATCACTCTGCCGGTGCTGATCTCGCGCTCGGGGTCGCGGAAGAACCACAGCATGCCGGCGCTGAGCGCGCAGGCCGGTACCGCCGCCAGGGCCCACTTGCCGTTCCGCTTGGTGAGAGCGGTGGTGAGGGCCGCGGTGGCCAGCGTCGGGACGAACCACGGGGTGGCTCCGCGCGCGATGGTCACGCGGGGTCGCCGACCCGTCGTCTCGGACGCGAGCGCGTCGCGCTCGGTGACGGAGGTGTGCGGGGACGGGCTGAGGGGCATCGAAGACCTTTGTCGCGGGGGATCTGGACCACTGGACGGGCCACCGCGGGGATCGGGTGATAAGGGGACAGCTGCTGTCCCGGTGGATGCTATCGGGAGCAGGCGGTAGGTGGGCAACCCGCCTGCTCGTTCAACTGTCGCCTGCCGTGCCGGAGGGCACGCGCTATGTATACGACCGTAGCTGGCCGCCTCCCGGTTCCCAAGGACCGCGTCAAGATGCGTGAGCCATATCTCAGCCTCGGGGAGGACGCCGCAGGGCGCGTGGGAGCACCCGCGGGGCTCGCGTCCGACCGGGCGCGAGCCCCGCGGGCGCAAGGGCCGGTCAGTCGGCGAGCTTGTACTCCTCGAGCAGCCGGCGGCCGACGATCATCTTCTGGATCTCGGCGGTGCCCTCGCCGATCAGCAGCATCGGGGCCTCCCGGTAGAGGCGCTCGATCTCGTACTCCTTGGAGAAGCCGTAGCCGCCGTGGATCCGGAAGGAGTCCTCGACGACCTCCTTGCAGTACTCCGAGGCCAGGTACTTGGCCATGCCGGCCTCGAGGTCGTTGCGGTGGCCGCTGTCCTTCTTGCGGGCGGCCATCACCATCATCTGGTGCGCGGCCTCGACCTTGGTGGCCATCTCGGCCAGCTTGAACTGGATCGCCTGGTGCTCGGCGATCTTCTTGCCGAAGGTGGTGCGCTGCTGGGCGTAGGCGATGCCCAGCTCGAAGGCGCGGCGGGCGACGCCGCAGCCGCGGGCGGCCACGTTGACCCGGCCGACCTCGACGCCGTCCATCATCTGGTAGAAGCCGCGGCCGGGGACCCCGCCGAGGATCCGGTCGGCCGGGATCCGGACGTCCTGCAGCACCAGCTCGGTGGTGTCGACGCCCTTGTAGCCCATCTTCTCGATCTTGCCGGGCACAGTCAGGCCCGGGACGGTCGGGTTCGGGCCGAAGCCGGCCGTCTTCTCGATCAGGAAGGTGGTCATGTTCTTGTACGGGGTGGAGCCGCCCTCGTCGGTCTTGCAGAGCACCGCGACCAGGGTCGAGCTGCCGCCGTTGGTCAGCCACATCTTCTGGCCGTTCAGGACGTAGTAGTCCCCGTCCTTGACGCCCTTGGTGGAGATCGCCGCCACGTCGGAGCCGAGGGCCGGCTCGGACATCGAGAAGGCGCCGCGGATCTCGCCGGCCGCCATCTTGGGCAGGAAGTAGTCCTTCTGCTCCTGGGTGCCGTGCGCGTTGATCATGTGGGCGACGATGAAGTGCGTGTTGACGATGCCGGAGACCGACATCCAGCCGCGCGCGATCTCCTCCACCACCAGGGCGTAGGTGAGCAGCGACTCGCCGAGGCCGCCGTACTCCTCGGGGATGGTCAGGCCGAACAGGCCCAGCTGCTTCATGCCCTCCACGATCGCGGTCGGGTACTCGTCCCGGTGCTCAAGCTCGGTGGCGACCGGGATGATCTCCTTGTCCACGAACTCCCGCACGGTGGCGAGGATGTCCCGCTGGATCTCGGTGAGGCCGTCGGTCTGTGCGAGGCGTCCCATCGTGCGGCTCCGAAGTCTGTCGAGGGTTGTGAGGAGGTTCGGGGGCGCCGCGGAGCGTGACTTCCGCGGCGCCCCCTGACCGGAGGTCAGGGCGATGACGGCGCCCGCCCCCGGGTGTTCGTGGGGCCAGAACGGCGTGGGTCAGGAGAGCGGGGTCGGGCGGCCGGGCTGTTCGCCGCCGCGCTCCTGGATGTAGGCCGCGGTGGGCACCATCACCTTGCGGCGGAAGATGCAGACGACCGTGCCGTCCTGCTTGTAGCCCTTGGTCTCGACGTACACGATGCCGCGGTCGGGCTTGGAGGTGACGTTCTTGTCCAGGACCGTGGTCTCGCCGTAGAGGGTGTCGCCGTGGAAGGTCGGCGCGACGTGGCGCAGCGACTCGATCTCCAGGTTGGCGATCGCCTTGCCCGAGACGTCCGGGACGGACATGCCGAGCAGCAGCGAGTAGATGTAGTTGCCCACCACCACGTTCTTCTTGAAGTCCGTGATGTTCTCCGCATAGTTGGCGTCCATGTGGAGCGGGTGGTGGTTCATGGTCAGCAGGCAGAAGAGGTGGTCGTCGTACTCGGTGACCGTCTTGCCGGGCCAGTGCTTGTACACCGCGCCGACCTCGAACTCCTCGTAGGTGCGTCCGAACTGCATGTCAGGCCTCCGGGGCTTCGAACTTGGACAGCCGGGTCATGCCCGCGGCGCGGCCCTTGCCGGAGATCACCAGGGCCATCTTGCGGCTGGCCTCGTCGATCATCTCGTCGCCGAGCATCGCCGAGCCCTTGAAGCCGCCGGCCTCCGAGGTGCACCAGTTGTAGGCGTCCAGGATCAGCTCGGCGTGGTCGTAGTCCTCCTGCGAGGGCGAGAAGATCTCGTTCGCGGCGGCGACCTGGTCCGGGTGCAGCACCCACTTGCCGTCGAAGCCCAGCGCGGCGGCCCGGCCGGCCACCTCGCGGTACCCCTCCTGGTTGCGGATCTGCAGGTAGGGACCGTCGATCGCCTGCAGGTCGTTGGCCCGCGCGGCCATCAGGATCCGCATCAGGATGTAGTGGTAGGCGTCGGCCGGGTAGCCGGGCGGCTGCTCGCCGACCACCAGGGACTTCATGTTGATCGAGGCCATGAAGTCGGCCGGGCCGAAGATGATGGTCTCCAGCCGCGGCGAGGCGGTGGCGATCGTGTCGACGTTGATCAGGCCCTTGGCGTTCTCGATCTGCGCCTCGATGCCGATCTTGCCGACCTCGAAGCCCATGGTCTTCTCGATCTGGGTGAGCAGCAGGTCCAGCGCCTTGACCTGCTCGGCGTCCTGCACCTTGGGCAGCATGATGCAGTCCAGGTTCGGGCCGGCGCCCTCGACCACGGTGATCACGTCGCGGTAGGTCCAGTGCGTGGTCCAGTCGTTGACCCGGACCACCTTGGTCTTGCCGCCCCAGTCGCCGTTGTTCAGCGCGTCGACGATGGTGTGCCGGGCGCTCTCCTTGACCAGCGGGGCGCAGGCGTCCTCCAGGTCCAGGAAGACCTGGTCGGCCGGCAGGCCCTGGGCCTTCTCCAGGAAGCGCGGGTTGGAGCCGGGCACCGCGAGGCAGGAGCGGCGGGGGCGAAGGCGGTTGACGGTCATGCGAGGGTCTCTTCCATACTCTGGGGGATCCGGACGAGGTCGATCGGGTCGAGCCGGTTGGCCAGCCGGATCTCGTCGACGATCCGGCCGATGATGGTCGTGATGCCGAAGTCCTTCGGGGTGAAGACCGCGGCGACACCGGCGGCCTTGAGGGCCTCGGCGTCCGCAGCGGGGATGATGCCACCGACGATCACCGGGACATCCTCCACCCCCGCCCGGCGCAGCCGCTGCAGCACGTCCGGCACCAGCTCCGGGTGCGCCCCGGAGAGGATGGACAGTCCCACGCAGTGCACGTCCTCGGCCACCGCGGCCGAGACGATCTGCTCGGGGGTCAGCCGGATGCCCTGGTAGACCACCTCGAAGCCGGCGTCCCGGGCCCGCACCGCGATCTGCTCGGCGCCGTTGGAGTGCCCGTCCAGGCCGGGCTTGCCGACCAGCAGGCGCAGCTTGTCCACGCCCAGCTCGGCCGCGGTGGCGGCCACCGCGGCGCGCACCCGGGCCAGTTCGCCGCCGGGCTCGGCGGCCACCGCGATCGGCGCACCGCCCACCCCGGTGGGGGCCCGGTACTCGCCGAACACCTCGCGCAGCGCGAAGGACCACTCGCCGGTGGTCACCCCCGCCCGGGCGCAGGCCAGGGTGGCGGCCATCAGGTTCTGCTCGGTGGCGGCGGTCGCCTTGAGCGCCGCCAGCGCCCGCTGCGCCGCGGCCTCGTCCCGCTCGGCGCGCCACTGCTGGAGCGCCGTCAGCACGGACTGCTCGCTGGCCGGGTCCACCACCATGATCGCGGTGTCCAGGTCGGCGGTGAGCGGGCTCTCCTCGGTGGTGTCGAAGCAGTTCACCCCGATGATCTTGTCCTCGCCGGACTCGATCCGGGCCCGCCGCTCGGCGTGCGAGGCGACCAGCGCCGACTTGAGGTACCCGGACTCGACGGCCGCGACCACGCCGCCCTGCGCCATCACCTTGGCGATCTCGGCCTCGGCGCCGGCCAGCAGCTCGGCGGTCTTGGCCTCGACCACGGTCGAGCCGTTGAAGAGGTCGCCGTACTCCAGCAGGTCCGACTCGTAGGCCAGCACCTGCTGGATCCGCAGCGACCACTGCTGGTCCCAGGGCCGGGGCAGGCCCAGCGCCTCGTTCCAGGCGGGCAGCTGGACCGCACGGGCCCGCGCGTCCTTGGAGAGGGTGACGGCGAGCATCTCCAGCACGATCCGCTGGACGTTGTTCTCCGGCTGCGCCTCGGTCAGGCCGAGCGAGTTGACCTGCACGCCGTAGCGGAACCGGCGCTGCTTGGCGTCCTCGATGCCGTACCGCTCCCGGGTCACCTTCTCCCAGAGCTGGGCGAAGGCGCGCATCTTGCACATCTCCTCGACGAACCGCACGCCGGCGTTGACGAAGAAGGAGATCCGCCCGACCACCTCGCCCATCCGCTCGGCCGGCACCTGGCCGGAGTCGCGCACCGCGTCCAGCACGGTGATCGCGGTGCACATCGCGAAGGCGATCTCCTGCACCGGCGTGGCCCCGGCCTCCTGCAGGTGGTAGCTGCAGATGTTGATCGGGTTCCACTTGGGGAGGTTGGCCACGGTGTAGGCGATCATGTCGGTGATCAGCCGCACCGAGGGGCCGGGCGGGAAGACGTGCGTCCCGCGCGACAGGTACTCCTTGACGATGTCGTTCTGGGTGGTGCCGGTGAGCTTGGCGACGTCGGCGCCCTGCTCCTCGGCGACCACCTGGTAGAGCGCCAGCAGCCACATGGCGGTGGCGTTGATGGTCATCGAGGTGTTGGTGAGCTCCAGCGGGATGCCGTCGAAGAGCGTGCGCATGTCCCCGACGTGGCCCACCGGCACGCCGACCCGGCCGACCTCGCCGCGGGCCAGCACGTGGTCCGCGTCGTAGCCGGTCTGGGTGGGCAGGTCGAAGGCGACCGACAGGCCGGTCTGGCCCTTCGCCAGGTTGCGCCGGTAGAGCGCGTTGGAGTCCGCCGCGGTGGAGTGGCCCGCGTAGGTGCGCATCAACCAGGGGCGGTCCTTCTGACGGTCCGTCATCAGATGTCCCGGAACCGATTGATCGCCGGCAGGTGCTGCTCGCGCAGCTCGGCGTCGCGCACACCCAGGCCCTCCTGCGGGGCCAGGCAGAGCACGCCGACCTTGCCCTGGTGCTTGTTGTGGTGCACGTCCAGCGCCGCCTGCCCGGTCTGCTCCAGCGTGTAGACCTTGGACAGGGTGGGGTGGATCTTGCCCTTGGCGATCAGGCGGTTGGCCTCGTACGCCTCGCGGTAGTTGGCGAAGTGCGAGCCGACGATCCGCTTGAGCGACATCCACAGGTAGCGGTTGTCGTACTGGTGCATGTAGCCGGAGGTGGAGGCGCAGGTCACGATGGTGCCGCCCTTGCGGGTGACGTAGACCGAGGCGCCGAAGGTCTCGCGGCCCGGGTGCTCGAAGACGATGTCCACGTCCTCGCCGCCGGTCAGCTCGCGGATCCGCCCGCCGAGGCGCTTCCACTCGCGCGGGTCCTGGTTCTGCTCGTCCTTCCAGAACTTGTAGCCCTCGGCGGAGCGGTCGATGATCGCCTCGGCGCCCATCGCCCGGCAGATCTCGGCCTTCTGCGGGCTGGAGACCACGCAGATCGGGGTGGCGCCGCCGGCCAGCGCGTACTGGGTGGCGTACGAGCCCAGGCCGCCGCTGGCGCCCCAGATCAGCACGTTGTCGCCCTGCTTCATGCCCGCGCCGTTGCGCGAGACCAGCTGGCGGTAGGCGGTGGAGTTGACCAGGCCGGGGGAGGCGGCCTCCTCCCAGGTGAGGTGCTTCGGCTTGGGCAGCAGCTGGTTGGTCTTCACCAGGGCCAGGTGGGCCAGGCCGCCGAAGTTGGTCTCGAAGCCCCAGATCCGCTGCTCCGGGTCCATCATCGTGTCGTTGTGCCCGTCCGGGCTCTCCAGCTCGACCGAGAGGCAGTGCGCGACCACCTCGTCACCCGGCTTCCAGGCGTTGACCCCGGCGCCGGTGCGCAGCACCACGCCGGCCAGGTCCGAGCCGAGCACGTGGTAGGGCAGGTCGTGACGCTTGGTCAGCGGGGAGAGCTTGCCGTACCGCTCCAGGAAGCCGAAGGTGGAGACCGGCTCGAAGATCGAGGACCAGACGGTGTTGTAGTTGACGGAGCTCGCCATCACGGCCACCAGGGCCTCGCCCGGGCCGAGCTCGGGCAGCGGCACGTCCTCCAGGTGGAGCGACTTGCGCGGGTCCTTGTCGCGGCTCTCCAGGCCGGCGAACATCTGCTCCTCGTCCTTGTGGAGCGTGACGGCTCGGTAGGACTCGGGCAGCTTGAGCGCGGCGAAGTCGGCGGTCGTGCTGTCGGCGCTGAGGATCGCGTCGAGGATTTCCTTCATGGCTGCCTCCGAAGGCGTACCTGTGTGAGGGCGCACAGGGCGTCTGGGGGAGCCGGGAGCGGACACCGGCTACACAAGGGATTCGGGTGGGTTTTCGAGCTTCGTCCCCTGGGTGTGGGGACGCCGGACGACGGCGCGCCGAGGTGGGGAGCCGCGGCGCCGCGACTGGTGGGTAACAAGCTACTGGCACCCTGTGCCACTCGTAAAGACACTGGGTGCCATGATTTTGCGTCCATTCCCGGGGCGCCGCAAGCGCACCGCGAGGCCGTCTCAAGGAATGCCGAAGGCCCGTCCGGTAGCGCCCGGACGGGCCTTCTGACCTGCGTGAATGCTGGGGCTAGCGGTTGAGCGCGGCCCTGATCGAGTCCAGCACCAGGTCCAGCGGGGCATCGGTTCGAGCCACTGTGATGAGTACCTCACCGCCCGGGGTGGCACTCAGTGCGCTGGCGGCCTCAAGCTCCACCGTGGTCCCGGCGCCCTCAATGGCACTGGGTGTCACGGCAGCGCCACGGCGTCGCACGCCGCGCACCGGGGTGGCCCAGAAGGTGCCCCGGATCACCTCGAAGGAGTGCTCCAGCTGCGCCTCCACGTCCCCGTGGCCGCCGGCCCGCAGCCAGCGCCGCAGCACGTGGTTGTGGGCCGCGACCACGGCCGCCGCGGAGACCTCGGCCAGCATCGAGTCGTCGTCCCCGCCGTGGCGCCAGCTCGGCGGGATGGTCTCGCTGGCGTCGAAGCGGCCCAGCAGGTAGCGGGTGAACAGCCGCTCGTACCGGGCCACCACCGCGATCTCCCGCTCGCGCAGCGCCGGGACCTGACGGATCAGCTGGTAGCGGGCCACCGAGACCGCGGGCGTGGAGGCGTACATCCGCAGCACCTCCTTGATGCCCCGGCAGACCACGTCCAGCGGGTGCTCCTCGGTGTCGGCGCTGGCCAGCAGGTCGGCCACCCGGACCAGGGTGTCGTCGTGGTCCGGGAAGATCGCCTCCTCCTTGGACCGGAAGTACCGGAAGAAGGTGCGCCGGGCCACTCCGGCGGCGGCGGCGATCTGATCGACCGTCGTCTCCTCGTACCCCTGGGTGGCGAACAGGTCCATCGCGGCGGCCGCGAGGTCCTGGCGCATCTGTCGGCGCTGGGCTGCCGCCCGGCGGCTGCCCGGGCCCTGCTCGACGCCCGCACGGGCGTCCTGGTCGACGGATGACTGTTCGCGGTCCATGCCCGGAACGCTACCCGACCGGGTGGCGCCGCCCGGCCCGGTCGGCGGGACCGGTCGGCGTGACGGGCCGGCGGTGGCGGCCACCGCCGGTCTGGGCCAGCGGGCCGCGACCGCGTCCGGCTCCCAGACCGCGCGCTGGGCCGGTCCGGCGGCCGGGAGCGGCCGGCGCTCGCCGGGTCGGTCCGGGCTGGTCACCGGCGGGCGTGGTCGCGGAACCCGCGACCGGTCTTGCGGCCCAGGCAGCCGGCCGCCACCAGGTGCTCCAGCAGCGGGGCCGCGGCCAGGCCGGGCTCGCGGAACTCCTGGTGCAGCACCCGCTCGATGGTCAGCGAGACGTCCAGGCCGACCACGTCCAGCAGCTCGAACGGCCCCATCGGGTAGCCGCAGCCGAGCTTCATCGCGGTGTCGATGTCGTCCACCGTGGCGTAGTGCTCCTCCAGCATCCGCACCGCGTCGTTCAGGTAGGGGAAGAGCAGGGCGTTGACGATGAAGCCGGCCCGGTCGCCGCACTCCACCGGGTGCTTGCGCACCGTGGCGCACAGCTCCAGCACGGTGGCGGTGACCTCGGGGGCGGTCAGCACGGTGGAGACCACCTCGACCAGCTTCATCGCCGGGGCCGGGTTGAAGAAGTGCATGCCGATCACGTCCTGCGGCCGCGAGGTCGCGGTGGCGCAGCTGATCACCGGCAGCGAGGAGGTGGTGGTGGCGAGCACCGCGCCCGGCTTGACGATCTTGTCCAGGGCGGCGAACAGCTCGCGCTTGACCGCCAGGTCCTCGGCCACCGCCTCCATCACCAGGTCCACGCCGGCCAGGTCGGCCTGCGTGCCGGTGGGGGTGACCAGGCCCAGCGTGCGGTCGCGCTGCTCGGCGGTGAGCCGGCCCTTGGCCACCGAGCGGTCCAGCGAACGGGCCAGCTGGGCCTTGGCCTTGTCGGCCTTGTCCTGGCCGCGGGCGACCAGCAGCACCGGGAAGCCGGCCTTGGCGAAGACCTCGGCGATGCCGGTGGCCATGGTGCCCGAGCCGCAGACGCCGACCGACTCGACGGTGCGCCCGGCCACCCGGACCGCCTCGGCGGCGCTGTGGTCGGGGACCGTCCGGGAGGAGCCGGGGGCCTCGTAGCGGTAGAAACCGCGGCCGGTCTTGCGGCCGAGCAGCCCGGCGGAGACCAGCTGGCCCAGGATCGGGGCCGGGGCGTGCAGCCGGTCCCTGGACTGCTCGTACATCGCCTCCAGCACGGTGCGCGCGGTGTCCAGGCCGATCAGGTCGAGCAGTGCCAGCGGGCCCATCGGCAGGCCGCAGCCCAGCCGCATCGCCGCGTCGATGTCCTCCCGGGTCGCGTAGCGCGACTCGAACATCGCGGCGGCCTGGTTGAGGTAGGCGAACAGCAGGCCGTTCACCACGAAGCCGGGCCGGTCGCCGGCGGCCACCGGCTCCTTGCCCAGCTCGCGGGCGAACTGGGCGGCCTGCTCGGCCACCTGGGGGTCGGTCAGCACGCTGCGGACCACCTCGACCAGCTTCATCGCGTGCACCGGGTTGAAGAAGTGCAGGCCCAGCACCCGCTCCGGGCGGGCGGTGGCGGCGGCGATCCGGGTCACCGAGAGCGAGGTGGTGCCGGTGGCCAGCACGGTGTGCGGCGGGCAGATCCGGTCCAGCTCGGCGAAGAGCTCGCGCTTGAGCTCCAACTGCTCGGGGACCTCCTCGATCACCAGGTCGGCCGCGGCGGCGGCGTCCAGCTGGTCGCCGACGCTGATCAGCGCGAGCAGCGCGGCGCGCTCCTCGGGGCTGAGCCGCTCGCGGTCCACGGCGTGCGCGGTGGCCTCCTCGATCCGGGCCAGCGCCCGGCCGGCCGCGGCGCCGTCGGCCTCGATGCCGATCACCCGGCGGCCGGTGCGGGCGACGGCGACGGCGATGCCGGTGCCCATGGTGCCCAGGCCCACCACGGCGACCGTGGCGAAGGGGCGGGCGGGGGTCTCGGGTGCGTCGGGGGCGGGGGAGAGCTCGGGAGCCTGCATCGTCGCTGGTCCTTTCGGGAAGGCCGGAGCGGGCTGACCGGAGGGACGGTCAAACCGGGGGTGGGCCGGGGCGAACCGCGCGGGGCGGTGGCGCGGGGCGGTGGCGCGTGGCGTTGGCACGGGGCGGTGGCGCGTGGCGTTGGCGCGTGGCGCGAAGAGGGGGTGCGGCACGAGGAGAGGAAGCGGGGCTCGCGGTGGGCCGGTCCGCTCCGGCCGTACCGCGAGGTGCCCGCGCCAGGGGCTTGGCCCCTGGTCCAGGTGAAGTGCGCCGGTCCGTGGCGGGCGGATGGCCCGGGACCGTGAACGGCACCGGCCGCGCAGACGTGCCGCGGCGCCCCGCCGGTGCGGCTCCCGAAGCCCGGCGGTGGTGCGTGCGGTCACTGTAGCGAAGTTACTTCTTGGTAGGAAGAGGCCGGAGGGCTGCTGGAGCGTCAGTTTCGCGCCACTTCTTCCACTCCTGCGGGGAGTACCGACCGGTGGTCGGGCGGGCCAGCATGGATCGTATGAGCACCATTGCCGCTGAGCAGTCGGAAGCCGGTGCCGCCGGAGCGGTCGACCCCCTCGCCGAGCGGGCCGGGCGGGCGGCCCGGGCCCGGGTGGCGGCCGCCGAGCTGGCCGCCGAGGGGGTGGCCGGCGTGGTCCTCGGCTGGGTGGACAACGCCGGCCTGGCCCGGGTGAAGACCGTCCCGGTCCGCCGGTTGGAGGCGGCCGCCGCCTGGGGCGTCGGCGCCGCCCCCTGCTTCGACGTCTTCCTGGTCGACGACTCCATCACCACCAGCGCGCACATCGGCGGCCCGGCCGGTGACCTGCGCCTGGTCCCCGACCTCGACCGGCTCACCAGGCTGGCCGCCCAGCCCGGCTGGGCCTGGGCCCCGGTCGAGCGGTTCGCCCAGGACGGTGCCGCGCACCCCGGCTGCCAGCGCGGCTTCCTGCGCCGCCAGGTGGCCGCGGCCGCCGCCCGCGGCCTGGAGCTGCGGGCCGGGATCGAGATCGAGTGGGTGGTGGCCCGGGCCGGCGCGCCCGGCGAGCCGCTCGACTACCCCACCCACGGCCCCGCCTACGGCCTGCACCGCCTGATCGACCTCTCCGACTACCTGCGCGACCTGCTGCAGGCGCTGGACGAGCAGGGGCTGGCCGTGCTCCAGCTCCACCCCGAGTACGCCGGCGGCCAGTTCGAGCTCTCGCTGGCGCCGGAGGATCCGGTGGCCGCCGCCGACACCACCGTGCTGGCCCGCCAGACCATCCGCGCGGTCGGCGTCCGGCACGGCCTGCGCACCTCGGTGGCCCCGGTGGTCGAGCCCGGCGCGGTGGGCAACGGCGGCCACCTGCACCTCTCCCTCTGGCGCGGTCCGCGCAACCTGGGCCAGGGCGGCCCCGGCCCGTACGGGCTGACGGCCGAGGCCGAGTCCTTCCTGGCCGGCATCCTGGCCGAGCTGCCCGCCCTGCTCTGCCTGGGCGCCCCCAGCCCCGCCAGCTACCTGCGCCTGGTCCCGCAGCGCTGGGCCGGCGCCTACCAGTGCTGGGGGTTGGAGAACCGCGAGGCCGCGCTGCGCCTGATCCCCGGCCCGCCCGGTGAGGGCGCGGCCAGTGCCAACGCCGAGCTCAAGTGCTTCGACGCCGCCGCCAACCCCTACCTGCTGATCGGTGCCGTCCTCGCCGCCGGCCTGGCCGGCCTCGACGCGCACCAGACCCTCCCCGCCGAGGTCCCCGCCCTCCCCACCGAGGACGTCCCGCGCCTGCCCACCACCCTGCCGCAGGCCCTCGCCGAGTACCGCGCCTCCACCCTGCTCCGCGAGGCGATGGGCGCGCCCCTGTACGAGGCGGTGCTGGCCGTCCGCCAGGCCGAGCACGAGCTGCTGGGCGCCCTGCCGCCCGAGGAGCTGGTGGCGGCGACCAGATGGCGGTATTGAGCTGCGGACCGTCAGGGGTGCACGGATCGCGCTCCTGGTTGCGGTAGCGTGATCATCACTCAATGCGACTGAATCAACGCGACTGACTTCGGGGAGTCATGATCATGCGTCATGCTGTACGCCGCCGGCTGGCCGGTGCCGCCCTCACGCTCGCGCTCGCTGCCGGGCCCGCCCTCGCCGCTGCACCGGCGCACGCTGACTCGGCTCCGGTCTCGGCCGGGGTCCCCACCATCGGGGACGTGCTGCGCGGGGTCGAGGTGGACTGGGCCGAGGGCCACTGGAACTGGACCGCCTGGAACGACAGTACCCCGGTCGCCTTCGGTGCCGACCAGGAGAAGTACCAGTGCGCCGAGTACGTCGCCCGCGCGCTGGCCGCAGCCGGTCTGGTCCCCGGGCTCGGCCCCGACGACCCGCAGGACGACTACTTCCACTACACCGCGCCCAACGGGGTCACGTACGACCTGCTGCTGATCAGCGATCTGCCGCAGTACCACAACCTGTACGACTACCTGATGGACAGCCACCTCGGGCAGGACATCGGCGACCACCCCGAGCAGGCCCGCCCCGGCGACGTGGTGGTGACGTACGCCGGTCCGGGCGGCACCAAGAGCCACACCGGCCTGGTGGTCACCGCGCAGGACGGCAGCACCGAGCCGACGCTGGACGCGCACAACCGGGCCCGCAGCCACTACGGGTACCACTACTACGCGCCCTCGCACCTGGTGCGGATCAACCCGCTCGGCCTGCTCAACGGGCTCTTCGGCCAGGCTCCCGCGGCCGCGGCCGCGGCCCCGGCCGCGCCGCAGCTGAAGGCGCCGCGGGCAGCCGTGCCGGCCCAGGTCCAGCAGGACCCGGCGGGCCCGCAGGTCTGACGCCCCGTTCGAGCTGACGGCCCGCCGGCCCTGGACCGGCGGGCCGTTTCACGTGCGACCTCTTGTGCAACGCATTGCTGCTTCCATACCTTTCGGTTACTCAAGCGCGAAGGCTCACCAGCCCTCGCGCCGACGTCAACTCGGGAGGGCCAACCCCAATGGGAGTTCGTCGACTTGACCGGCTGCGCGGGGGCGCGGCCGGGGTGGCACTGGTGACCTCGGCCGCGCTCGCGGTGCCGCTGGGCGCCGCGACCGGGGCCTCGGCCGCCGGCACCGCGCTCAGCTACGTGGTCAACACCAGGGCCAACCACGGGCAGGTGCAGAAGGCCGAGCGGGCGGTCACCGCCGCCGGCGGCACCGTGGTGTACGCCTACGAGCAGATCGGCGTGATCGTCGCCCGGTCCACCGACCCCGGCTTCGCCGCCAGGCTGCGCGGCCAGAACGGGATCGACTCGGTCGGGGCCACCCGGACGGCCGGCATCCCGGCCGCCGTGGACGACGGCACCGAGCTGGTGGCCGCGCCCGCCACCGCGCCCGCCGACGGCAGCGAGCCGCTGGAACCCGAGCAGTGGGACCTGCGCCAGATAGGCGCCGACCAGGCGCACCAGGTCACCCTGGGCAGCCGCAGCGTGGTGGTCGGGGTGATGGACTCCGGGATCGACGCCACGCACGAGGACCTGGCGCCGAACGTCGACCCGTCGCTCTCCGCCTCCTGCATCAACGGCGGTGTGCCGGACACCAGTTGGAAGTCCTGGCAGCCCACCACCAGCGACCACGGCACCCACGTGTCGGGCACCATCGCGGCGGCCAGGAACGGCAAGGGCATCGTCGGCATCGCGCCGGACGTGCGGCTGGCCTCGATCAAGGTGGTGGACGACGGCGGCTTCATCTACCCGGAGTACGCGGTCTGCGGCTTCGTCTGGGCGGCCGAGCACGGCGTCAAGGTGACCAACAGCAGCTACTTCATCGACCCGTGGCTCTACAACTGCCAGTCCGACCCGGACCAGGCCGCGATCGTCACCGCGGTCCGCCGGGCGGTGGAGTATTCGCAGCACAACGGGGTGCTCAACGTCGCGGCGGCCGGCAACTTCAACACCGACATGGCGCACAAGAGCACGGACACCACCAGCCCCGACGACAGCACGCCGCTGAGCCGGCCGGTGGACAACGGCTGCCTCGAGCTGCCCGCCGAACTCCCGGGCGTGATCGCGGTGTCGGCGGTGGGCAGCAAGGGCGTCAAGTCCTTCTACTCCAGCTACGGCGCGGACGTGGTGACGGTGGCGGCTCCCGGTGGCGACTCCAGGTTCCAGCTCCCGGACACCCCGGACCACAACGGGCGGGTGCTCTCCACCGTCCCGGGCAACAAGTACGGCTACAAGCAGGGCACTTCGATGGCCACCCCGCACGTGACCGGCGTGGTCGCGCTGCTGGCCAGCGCCCACCCGTGGGCCTCGCCGGCCGAGCTCACCGCGCTGCTGACCGCCCAGGCGCCCCCGATCGCCTGCCCCGCCGGCCCGTTCGACCCGGACGGCACCGGCGCCTGGCGAGCGGTCTGCGAGGGCTCGCCCGCGGACAACGGCTTCTACGGCCACGGGCTGATCGACGCCAACGCGGCGGTGCGGGACTGAGGAACTGAACCGGGCGGCCCGGGAAGTCGGCTCGGTCGACTTCCCGGGCCGCCCGGCCCCGGGCCCCGGCCTATCATCGCGATCATGCAACCCACGATCGAGACCGCCGACATCACCGACCTGCTCCAGGTGGTCGAGGACAACGACCGCTACTGGGGCGAGCGCGACCTGCGCTCGGCGCACCTGCGGGCGCTGGTCAAGGAGTTCGCCGCCACCTGCTTCGTCGCGCGCAGTGAGGCGGGGATCCTGGCCTACCTGGTCGGGTTCGTCACGCCGGACGCCACCGGGTACGTCCACCTGGTCGCCACCCGGGACGACGCCCGCGGCCAGGGGCTGGCCGGCCGGCTGTACGGCGAGTTCGCCACGGTCGCGCGCAGTCAGGGCGCGGTGCGGTTGAAGGCGATCACCTCGCTGCCCAACACCGGCTCGGTGGCGTTCCACCGCAGCCAGGGCTTCCGCGACGAGGTGGTGGCGGACTACCTCGGCCCCGGGCATCCGATGGTCGTTTTCCATCGTGATCTGACCTGATTAAGGTTCACCCGTGACCAATCACGGGGTGGACGACGAGCAGTGGGCCGAGTTCGTCCGGAATCACCGGGCGAGCAGCGGCCTGGTGGATCCGGTAGTGGGCCCGCAGGAGAGCAGCAGGAAGAGCCGGCCGCGGGCCAAGGTGCTGCTCGGCATCGCGGTGGCGGTGGGCATAGTGGGGCTGGGGGCGTACGGGCTGTTGAACGCCCCGCACCAGGCCAAGGCGGTCGCGGCACCGGCGGCCACCAAGCCGTCGCCGGCCGCCGCTACTCCTTCGACCGCGCCCTCCGCCGCCCCTTCCAGCTCCGCCGCCCCGGCCGCGCCCGGCTTCCCGGCGCAGCCCGCCGGATACACCCTGGTCGTCGACGCCGCACAGACCGACTGCACCGGGTCGGAGGTGGTCGGCCCGACCCTGGCCGGCCTGATCACCCAGAGCCACGGCTGCCTGGGCCTCCACCAGGCGCTCTACCGGAACGCGGCCGGCGACGAGTTCAACGTGGCCATGTTCACCCTGAAGGACCCGGCGGACGTGGCCCACGTCCTCACCCAACTGGCCGGCAACCCGGCCGACATCGAGGTCGGCACCCTGGTCCCGGGCTCCGACAGCGGCCTGCGCCGGCTGCCCGCCGACGCCGGCGCGGTCCAGTCCTTCGCGGCCTACGGGAACACCGTGCTGGTCGGCGTGGGCCAGTGGTCCGACGGTCATGTCGGCGACTACAACACCCTGGTGGACAAGCTGAGCCCGCTGCTGAACGCGGTCCTCAAGGCCCCCGCCACCGACAAGCCGGTGGTCACCTGACCACCTGGCCACCCGCGGCCCGGCTCAGCTCAGCGGCGCGAGGGCGCCGTACTCGTCCGCGGTGAAGGCGGTCAGGTCCGGGTGGCACTTGAGCAGCGCCGCCACGCTCTCCCGAGCCTGCGGCGAGGCGGCCATCCGCCTCGGCAGTACCAGGTAGCCGCCCTGCTCCGGAGGCAGGATCCCGCCCACCAGGGAACTGCGCACGGTACGCCCGCGCCGGGCGCCCTCGCCGGAGCCGGTGGCGCCGAACGGGTCGCGGGCCAGCGCGCTGACCCCGCCGCGGGCCGAGAGCTGGTCGAGCTGGGGCACCAACCGCCAGATCTGCTGGGCCTGGTGGCTCTGCACCGAGCCGGCCAGGTTGGCCTGCATGCCGTAACTGTGGCACACCTCGACGAAGAACCGGATCTCGTCCAGCGACAGGATCCCGGCCCGGGGCAGGCCCTCGGAGTCGGTGTCGCACCGGTTCAGGTCGACCAGCTCCGGGCTGTCGGCGGTGGAGATCAGTCCGATCCGGGCCGCCTTCATCTGGACGCTGGTGCCCACCATGACCGCGTCAGCCCCGGCCGCCGCGCTGGCCTCCACCATCCCCAGGATCGCCTCCCGGTCGGTGCGCCGATCCCTCGTCAGGCCGCAGTCCTGGTGGGGCAAAGGTTCGTTGACGGCGGCGAAGGTGCCCGCCTCGTCCGTCCGGAACTCCCCGAGGTCGAACGCCCCGGGCGCGTCCGGCGTGCACGGCTGGTACTCACCCAGCCCCACCAGCACCCGCCGTACCTGCGGCAGCGCCTTGCGCGCGTCCCACAGGTCCAGGTCCTGGGCGAACAGCACCGACATCACCCGGGTCCGGGACACCTGGTCGCTGCGCCGCAGGGTGGTCACGATCTCGCCCAGCACCTCGGCGAGTTCGTCGACGGCCATGCCGTCCAGGCCGACCTTGAGGATCCCGCACGGGTGCACCCCGGTGCCCATCGCCACCGCCACCCCGAGCGCGGCCTGGGCCGCCTTGCTCACCTGCTCGTAGGCCGACTTGGCCATCGCCAGCCCGTTATCGGCCCGCCGGAATAGCAGTTGGTCCTCGCCGATGTTGGTGCTCAGCTGCACCGGCAGCTGCCGCCGGGTGCGCAGCACCGCGTCCCCGATGTCCATGATCCGCTGCGGCTTGATCGTCCCGAGCGCGCTGCGCGGGTCCTCGCTGTCGATGATCCGGGCACCCCCGAGCACCGCCTCCCGCGCCTCCTGCGGATCGAACACGCTGACCAGCAACCGCCGATCCGCGCCGGGTATGTCCTGCACACCGCTGGTCGACACCGTGCATTCCTCCGAGAATCCGCTGGGCGGCCGCCCATGGCCAGGGGAACGCTATTCGACAGTGCCATGACAGGCCATCACTCACACGAGTGAATGGAATGGCTGGCAGAGACTCGGGCAAGGGCCCGTCAACTGTGCGCTTATAGCGGTACAGGGTCCCAGGTCCCACCCGTCGCGGTCACATGGGCAGGGGCCTCCTACCCGCCGAACGGGCAGTTTCTTCTTGGCGAGCGTCACGTTGTAGATCGCTCCAGCCGCGCTGATGGCACCGCCTAGAAGTCTGATGAAGATCTTGCTGTTGGAGGGGCTGTCCTGGTTGGGGACAGCCCCTCCATCGCTATGTGGTGGTTGGAGTGAGGGCCCAGGTGTGGCCGGTGTGGGTGAGGCCGAGGTTGATCAGTCGGCGGAGGTTGAGGGCTGCGGCGCGGTTGTGGAGCCAGGTGTTGTTCTTCAGGACGCCTCGGTAGCGGACTCTGCGGTTGCCTCGGGCGACGAGCCAGGCCATGGCGCGTTCGACGGGCGGGCGCCAACGCCGGTACTCGGCTTGCCAGTCCGGGTCGGCGGCCTGCTGGCGTGCGGTTTTCAAGCGGTCGTAGTGGGCGTGGACCTGGAAGGCTCGGCCGGTCTTGGAACGGGTGCATCGCTCGCGCAGGGGGCAATGGGTGCAGAGCTTCTTGAACTGGGCGGTGCGGGCGCCCTTGGCGTCGGGTCGGCCGAGGGCCTTGGTGTGGCCGGCGGGGCAGGTCACCTCGCCTTTGGCGGTGTCGACGTGGAAGTCGTCGGCGGTGAAGCCGCCGGGGACGGCGGGTTTCAGCGGCGGCGGCTTGATCACGAGGGTGTGGCCGTCTGCTTCGAGGGCTTCACGTAGATCGCCACTGCCGTAGGCCGTGTCGCCGAGCACGGTCAGATCCTCGGTCTCGTCGGCGAGCAGGACCTCGGCGACGGCTGCCTCGTGATTTTCGGCTCCGGTACCGGCGGTGAGCTCGACCTCGGTGAGCAGGCCGGTCTCGGGTTCGAAAGCACCGTGGGCGCGGAAGCCGTCCTGGTGGCGGGTCCGATTCTTGTGGATATGGCGGGCCTCGGCATCGACGGTGGACACGATCCTGCCGTAGACGGTGCCGCGGGCGATGCGCCAGCGTCCGTCGCGCCCGTCGGAGCCGTCGGCGACCTCCACGTCCTGGCCGGCGACCAGGGCCAGCAGCCCGACAGCGTCCGCGGCCTTCTCGTCCAGCTGCCGTTCGGGCAGGCGGCCGAGCAGGTTGAGCGCGTCGGTGACCAGCGCGTCCACCAGTGCGGCGCGGGCCTGCTCGTCGTTCCAGGCGATGCGGGGCTTGCCCGGGTCGGTGTAGTCGTGGGCGGTGCACCAGATGGCGGCGGTCTTCTCACCGCCGGGCACGTCCCGGATCACCCGGCGGATCGCCGCGATCAGCTGGGTGACGGTGTCCTGGGTGGCCACCGCGTCGTCCAGCACGGTGGAGTCCAGGGCCCGCCGCTGCTTGCCCTTGAGCACGCCGGTGGCCGCCACCACCTCCTTGACCCTGGTGAACAACCGGTTCGGATCCGGCGAGCGCTGCAGCCGCCGCCGGAAGTAAGCCAGCAGTGAGGGGTCGAACGCGGTGTCGTTGAGGCCCAGGCCACAGGCGGCCTTCCACCGCAGGTCGCAGCGAAGCTGCTGGACCGTGTCGAAGTCCGACAGCCCGTGCAGACTCTGCAGCACCACCGTCGCCGCGAGAACCTGCGGCGGCATGCTCGGCCGCCCGTTCCTCGACGGATACATGTCCGCGAACATCGAGCCCGGGAACAGGGACTCCCGGTGCTCGGCGAGGAACGCGAACACACTCCCCGCCGGGATCAACTCCCGGCAGGTCTCCCACACATCCGGCCCGACCAGTTCCCCAGCCCATTCCCCCATCGCCACGAAACGAGTCTGGCCCCACCGCTCGCGCGGTGGGGCCAGAACCCAACATCTTCATCAGACTTCTAGATCAGGGCGAGGGAAGGACAGCGAGGCGGAGCTGCAAGGAGTTCAGGTGGCCGAACCAACCGTTCCGTGGGACCGGTTAGAACGGATCGAAGTCTGTCTACCTGAGCATAGGTGGTTCCTCGCTGGGGCGGTGGGCCCGCGGGACGATGTGTCCGGCGGGCCCACCTGAGGCTGGGATCGGTAGAGCTAGTGGGAGCTGTCCCGAGCTGAGTGCGCTGTTTGAGCCCGAGCGGTGACTCGGGCTCAAAGGATTGGCACGCTGCCGAGCGCGGCGCCCGGAGTCGGTCAGGGGTTGGGGTTGTAGGTGTGGGTGTTCCAGACGGGTGTGCCGGTGGTGTTGTAGATGACGAAGTTGCAGTCGTCCTGGATCTTGGCGACGGCTGCGGGGTTGTTGGGGGTGGCGGAGGACCAGAGGGCGTTGGCGCTGGTGCCGGGGGTGGTGTAGGCGAAGTCGGGCTTGTAGACGACGAGGTTGCCGTCGGTTTGCATGGTGGCGTAGGCGCCTGGGTTGCCGCTGGTGTTGGTGGACCAGAGGGCCTGGCTGGTGGGGGTGTTCTGGATGTTGAGGGCGTAGAGGACGAGGTTGCCGTCAGTCTGCATGGTCAGCATGGTGTGGGCGGCGTAGACGGTGTCGCCGGGGCGGAGCACGGTGCCGCCGGTGAGGGTGGTCGGAAGGCCGGTGGGGTGGTCGTAGACGGAGAGGTCGGCGAGGGCTCCGTGGAAGAAGCTGCCGTTGGTGCCGGTGTTCTTGTAGCGCCCGAGCACGAGGTTGCCGGTGGCGGGGATGGTGACGGTGTGGGTCCCGGTGGCGGCGAGTGCGCCGTTGACGAACAGGGCTATCTGGCCGGTGGTGGCGTTGTAGCTGGCGGTGAGCTTGGCCCAGGTGCCGGCTTGGACGCGGGCGGCGGAGGTGTAGGTGTTGGTGGTGTCGTAGGGCGAGCCGGTGGTGGGGTCGCCGGTGGCCATGGCGAAGGTCCAGTTGGCGGTGCCGTTGATGGTGGCGGGCCAGAGTTTGAAGTTGCTGGTGTTGGTGCCGTCCTGGCTGATGGCGATGCCGTCGTTCTGGTCCGCGCGGGCCCAGGTGTCGAGGGTGAAGGACTGCTGGGTGTTGACCTTCAGGGTCGTGTCGATCTCGCCGTTGTTGCTGGTGGCGTTGAACACGGCGCCCTGGGTGGGGGCGCCGCCGAGGGTGGCGGGGGCGAAGGTGATGTCGCCGGTGGGGGTTCCGTTGTGTTGGCGGCTGGCGTCGCTCGCGTCGCTGGTGAGGGGGTAGCGGGCGAGCGGGAGGTGCAGGTCGCCGATGGAGCTGAGGCCGGTGAAGCCGGTGACGGCGCCGGAGGTGTTGGTGGTGCCGGTCCACGTAACGAGCTTGTTGGCAGAGTTCTGGGCGTAGAGGTCGGGGATGCCGTCGTTGTTCAGGTCGCCGACGGAGCCGACCACGGGGTAGGTGGTGGTGTCGACGCCGGTGGCGATGACGGTGCCCTTGAGCGGGTCGGCGAGGGCGGTGTAGTCGTTGGCGCAGTTGTTGGCGGGGCTCTTGGCGATGGGGTAGGCGAGGAGGCGGCCGGTGGTCCGCTCGCGGGCCCACAGGGTGGCCTGGTTGTACGAGCTTGTGACGCCCGCGCTGGTGCAGGTGGTGGTGCCGTTGGCAGGGCCAGGGAGGCGCGCGGGCAGGTGGTAGAGCCGGTACCGCATCGTGTCCGGCTCGGCCTGCTCAAGATCGGACTGGTCGTGCAGGGCCAGCAGGCGGACCCAGCAGTCCAGGTCGTGACCGAGGTTCGCGGCGAGCATCCAACCGCGGTTCACCTCCCACGACTTGCTCGGAAGATTCCGAAGCCCCATCGCCTTGTCCGCTCTCACCCGGTCCTCCACCACGGCGTGCTCGCGGGCGACGGCGTCGAGCCACTGCGGCTGGTGGGAGCCGGCGATGCCCCACATGTGCCGGATGTTGGTCGCGATCACGGAGTACTTCCAGCCCGTCTTCAGCTCGAACGCGGTGAGCTTCTTCCTGTGGCGGCCGGCGGGCCTCACCCGGCGGACCAGCAGCCGCATCCCGTCGGGCCAACCGGGCCGGTTGCTCAGTCCGGTCAACTCCGCGATGCCGTAGTCCTCCTGGATCTCGCCGTCCTGGCGGAGGGAAGCCTCCCACGCCGTTGCGGGGAGCTTGG
>NZ_PYBW01000100.1 GCF_003205575.1 Streptomyces tateyamensis | reverse complement strand
GGACGCCTCGCTGGCCGGGCTGAGCGCCGACGACCGCTACGCCTTCTTCAGCTCCGGCGCCGCCAACCTGCTGCCCGGGGGCACCCCCGGCAGCTACGCCTACTACCGCCGCGACCTGCGCACCGGCCGCACCGAGCGGATCCTCGAACTCCCCGCCGCGGCCGGCGCCGGCGGCACCGGCCCGGCGGTCGACGGGGCCGGCCGCACCCTGCTCCTCGGCGGCGACGGCAGCACCTTCGTCCCGGGCGACCCCAACCAGAACCCGGCCCTGTTCACCGTCCGCCTGCACCGGCCCTGACCACCGGCCCGCAGGCGCTCCTCAGCCGAGCGGTCCGAGCCTGCCGAGCAGGGCTCGGGCCGCGGCCAGCACCGGGTCCCAGACGGGCGAGAACGGGGGTGCGTAGCCGAGGTCCTGGAAGAGGAGCTGAGTGACCGTCAGCCGTGCGCCCAGGGCGACCGCCACGGCGTCGACGCGCTTGGCGGCGCCCGGGCCGCCGACCAGTTGGGCGCCGAGCAGCCGGCCGGTGCCGGGTTCGGCCAGCAGCTTGACGGTGACGGGCGCGGTGCCCGGGTAGTAGCCGGCCCGGGTGGTGGACTCGGCGCGGGCCGCGACCCAGGACAGGCCCGCGGCGGCGGCCTCGCGCTCGTTCAGGCCGGTGCGGGCGATCTCCAGGTCACCGACCTTGGTGACCGCGGTGCCCACCACGCCCGGGAAGGCCAGCGCCTCCCCCGCCAGGTTGGCCCCGATCACCAGGCCGTGCTTGTTCGCGTGGGTCCCCAGGGCCACGTGCTGGTGCTGCCCGGAGAGCAGGTGCCGCACCTCCACGCAGTCGCCGCCCGCCCAGACCCCGGGCACCCGGGCACCGGAGGCGTCCAGCACCCGCATCCGCTCGTCCGTGCGCAGCCCCCCGTGCACTCCCAGCGCCAGGCCGGCCGCCCGCGCCAGCTCCGTGCGCGGGCGCACCCCGAGCCCGAGCACCACCAGCTCGCCCGGGTGCTCGCCGACCGTGCTGCGCACGCCCCGGGCCCGCCCGTCGGGCCCGGTGAGCACCTCGACCGCCTCCGCCCCCGGCACCACCTCCACGCCCAGCTTCTCCAGCCCGCGCCGGACCAGCTCGCCCAACTCCGGGTCCAGGCCCGGCATCGGCTCGGGCGTGCGGTGCACCAGGGTGACCCGGTAGCCGCGCAGCAGCAACGCCTCGACCATCTCGATCCCGATGTACCCGCCGCCCACCACCACGGCGCGCGGGTCCGGACCCGGGCCGGTACGGGCCAGCGCGTCGCGCAGCGCCTGGCCGTCCGGCAGGGTGTGCACGGTGTGCACCCCGGGCGCGTCGAAGCCGGGCAGCGCCGGCCGCACCGGCTCGGCGCCGGTGGCGAGCACCAGGTGGTCGTACTCGGTCCACTGCTGCGCGCCGCTCTGCCGGTCGCGGGTGCGCACCCGGCGGCCCATCAGGTCCAGCTCGACCACCTCGGTCGCGGTGTGCAGGTCCATCCCGCGGGCCCGGTGCTGCTCCGGGGTGCGGGCGATGAGCTGGTCCCGCTCGGCCACCACGCCGCCGGTCCAGTACGGGATCCCGCAGGCGGAGTAGGAGGTGAAGGCACCGCGCTCGAAGACCGTGATCCGCAACTGCTGCGCGTCGAGCCGGCGCCGGGCCTGCGAGGCCGCCGTCATCCCGGCCGCGTCGCCGCCGACCACCACCAGACGTTCCGTCATCTGCACTCCCCCTGGGGTCTGTCCAGCCCGCACCGGACCGTTTGTCCACCAGCCTGTCATGCCCGCCCGCCGGCCCCGCGCAGGCGGTCAGCTCCGCCGCACCGCCGCGCGGGTCTCCGCCAGTGCCAGCGCGGCCACTGCGGCCAGCAGCACGCCGATCCCGGTCAGTTCGACCGCCGACAGCTGCTCGCCGAGCAGCAGCACCGCGATCAGCGCGGCGCTGACCGGCTCGATCAGCGCGATCACCGAGGCGGTGGTGGCCCGGACCACGGCCACCCCCGCGAAGTACAGGCCGTAGGCCAGCGCGGTGGGCACCGCGGCGATGTAGAGCAGCAGACCGAGGGTGCGGCCGAGTCCGACCGGGCTGGGCCAGAGCCCCTCCAGCAGCGCGAAGGGCAGCATCAGCACCGCGCAGACCAGGAACGAGTAGAAGGTGCTGGCGAAGGGTTCGGCGCCGGCACCGAGCCGGCGCCCGTAGAGCGTGACGGCCGCGTACCCGGCCGCCGAGGCCACCGCCCAGGCCACCCCGCCGGCCCGCAGCCCGCCGCCGCCGGCCCCGCCCAGCACCAGGAGGGCGAGCCCGACGACCGCGCCGGCCACCGCCGGCACCCCGGCCGCGCCGAGCTGTTCGCGCAGCAGCAGCCGGGCGCCGAGCGCCACCAGGACGGGTGCGGCGCCCAGCGTGACCACGGTGGCCACGGCCAGCCCCGTCCCGTGCACCGCCTCGAAGTAGGCGACCTGGAACAGGGTCAGCCCGAGGCCGTTGACCAGCAGGCGGGCCGGGCGCGGCGGACGCAGCCGGCCCGGCCGGCCCGGGGCGAGGCGGGCGGCGACCAGCAGGACGGCCACCCCGCCGACCGAGCGCCAGAAGGTGAGCGCCACCGGACCCAGCCCACTGCGGCCGAACAGCAGCGCGGCGGCGGCACCGGCGGTGCCCCAGGCGGTGGCGGAGAGCAGCAGGTAGACCAGGGCGCGCCCGACCGACAGCGGGCGTGGCAGGGCAACAGGTGTGACAGACAAGGGGGTTCTCCCGACGAGGACGCGAGTGACGGAGCGATCGCATCTGCGGGCGGAACCGGACAGGCCGGGATTCCCCGGGGACTCACCCCGGGGTCAGGCCTGCGTGGCCGAGCCGCCCGCTCAGGCGGCCGGCGGCGGGAGGACTGCGCTGGTCGGCATGGGGCCGAGCCTAACAAGCCGGAAACCGGTGGCGACCACCCTTTAGGGTCATTCACATGCGACTGCTCTCCGTGAACATCGGCCGTCCCCGCCCCAACCCGTGGAAGCCCACCGGCACGACCGGCATCGACAAGCGCCCGGTCGACGGGCCGGTGGCGGTGGCCGCGCCGGGGCCGAAGGGCACGGGGGCGGTCGGCCTGGCCGGCGACCGGGTGTTCGACGTCGCCCACCACGGCGGCGACGACCAGGCGGTGTACGCCTACGCCCGCGAGGACCTGGACGTCTGGCAGGGCGAGCTCGGGCGCGAGCTGCCGAACGGGACCTTCGGCGAGAACCTCACCACGCTCGGCCTGGACGTCAACGGCGCGCTGGTGGGCGAGCGGTGGCGGATCGGCGAGCAGGTGGTGCTCGAGGTGTCCTGCCCCCGGGTGCCGTGCGGCACCTTCCAGGGCTGGCTGGACCGGGACGGCTGGATCAGGCGGTTCACCGAGGCCGCCCGCCCCGGCCCCTACCTGCGGGTGGTCCGGGGCGGCACGATCGCGGCCGGGGACCCGATAGCGGTGGAGCACCGCCCGGACCACCACCAGGTCAGCATCGCGCTCTTCTACCGCGCGGTGACCACCGAACCCGAGCTGCTGCCCGAGCTGCTCGCCGCCCGGGACGCGCTGCCGGCCCGCACTGTGGAAAAGATCACTGCCCGGCTGGCCGGTCCCCGGCGGCCCTGACCGGCCCCGCGCAGG
Organism: Streptomyces tateyamensis; assembly: GCF_003205575.1. Classification (GTDB taxonomy): domain Bacteria; phylum Actinomycetota; class Actinomycetes; order Streptomycetales; family Streptomycetaceae; genus Kitasatospora; species Kitasatospora tateyamensis. The sequence continues at coordinate 7,548 of NZ_PYBW01000100.1, read as the reverse complement.
TGACCGACCGGTAGGCTGCCTCAGCCCACCATCCGTACTGACCTGCGAGGAGCCCCCCGTGACCGGTACCGCCGAGCTGCCGCGCCTGTCCGTGGTGGGCATCGGGGCCGACGGGTGGCCCGGGCTCGCGGAGGGCTCCCGGGCGGCGCTGCGCCGGGCCGAGGCGGTGGTCGGCGGACCGCGCCAGCTCGCCCTGCTGCCCGCCGAGGTGGCCGGCGAGCGGATCGCCTGGCCCTCGCCGCTGCGCCCGGCGGTCCAGCAGCTGTTCGCCGGGCTCGCGGGTCGCCGGGTGGCCGTGCTGGCCAGCGGTGACCCGATGTTCTACGGGATCGGGCGCACCCTGGCCGAGGAGTTGGGCGCGGAACGGCTGGACGTGCTGCCGCACCCGTCCGCCGTCTCGCTCGCCTGCGCCCGGCTCGGCTGGCCCGTCGAGGAGACCGCCGTGGTGAGCCTGGTCGGCCGCGACCGGTCCACCCTCGCCCAGGCCCTGTACCCCGGTCGCCACCTGCTGGTGCTCAGCGCCGACGCCGCCACCCCCGCCCAGGTGGCCGAATTGCTCCGCGAGCACGGCTTCGGCCCGAGCCGGTTGCGCGTGCTGGAGCAGCTCGGCGCGGCCGGCGAGCGGGAGTTGACCGGGACGGCCGAGCGGTGGCCGCACCCGCCCGGCGATCCGCTCAACCTGGTGGCCGTGGACTGCCTGGCCGCCGCGGACACCGTGCGCCCGCACCTGACCCCCGGTCTGCCCGACCAGCTCTTCGAGAGTGACGGACAGCTGACGAAGCGTCACATCCGGGCGGCCACCCTCGCCGCGCTGGCGCCGGCCCCCGGCGAACTGCTCTGGGACATCGGGGGCGGCTCCGGCAGCATCGCCGTCGAGTGGCTGCGGGCCCACCCGAGCTGTCGCGCCGTCAGCGTGGAGCGCGACCCCGTGCGGGCCGAGCGGATCGTCCGCAACGCCCGCGCGCTGGGCGTGCCACGACTCACCGTGGTGACCGGTCGCGCCCCCGCCGCGCTGACCGAACTGCCCTGCCCCGACGTGGTGTTCATCGGCGGCGGGCTGACCGCGCCCGGGCTGCTGGAGGCCTGCTGGGCCGCGCTCGGCGACGGCGGCCGGCTGGTGGCCAACGCGGTGACCCTGGAGTCGGAGGCGCTGCTCACCGAGTGGTTCCGGCGCCACGGCGGCGAGCTGGTCAAGCTCGCGGTCGCGCACGCCGTCCCGGTGGGCGGCTTCACGGGGTGGCGGCAGGCGATGCCGGTCACCCAGTGGTCGGTGGTGAAGCGAGTGGAGCGCGTGGCGCCTGTCGAGCGCGTCCAGCGCATCCAGCAAGGAGAAGCCCTGTGACCGTCTACTTCATCGGTGCCGGCCCCGGGGCCGCCGACCTGATCACGCTGCGCGGCGCCCGGCTGCTGGAGCGGTGCGGAGTGTGCCTGTACGCGGGCAGCCTGGTGCCCGCCGAGCTGCTCGAACTCTGCCCGGACGGCGCGAAGCTGGTGGACACCGCCCGGCTGAACCTGGACCAGATCACCGCCGAGCTGGTGGCCGCGCACGCCGCCGGCCAGGACGTGGCCCGGCTGCACTCCGGCGACCCCTCGGTGTTCAGCGCGATGGCCGAGCAGATGCGCCGGCTCGACGCGGCGGGCGTGCCGTACCAGGTGGTGCCGGGCGTGCCGGCCTTCGCGGCCGCCGCCGCGGCGCTGGGGCGCGAGCTGACCGTGCCGACGGTGGGGCAGACCGTGATCCTGACCCGGATCGCCCAGCAGGCCACCCCGATGCCGCCCGGCGAGGACCTGGCCACCCTGGGCCGCAGCCGCGCCCTGCTGGTGCTGCACCTGGCGGCCCGTTACGTCGACCGGGTGGTCGAGGAACTGCTGCCGCACTACGGCGCCGACTGCCCGGCGGCCGTGGTCGCGCTGGCCAGCCGGCCGGACGAGCTGGTGCTGCGCGGCACCCTGGCGGACATCGCGGACCAGGTGAAGGCCGCGGGTGTGCTCCGCACCGCCGTGATCATGGTCGGGCGCACCCTGGCGGCCGATCAGTTCCAGGACAGCCACCTGTACTCCTGCGACCGCGACCGCTCGGTGCAGCCGTAGGGCGGACCGTTCCCACGCGTGGCGACGGGCCGCGTTCCCACGCGTGGAGACGAACCGCGTTCCTACGCGTGGAAGCCGACCCGCCCGCCGATCTCGGTGGTCCCGTCCGGGCCCGGGGCGGCCAGCAGTTGGGAGCCGCGGCCCTGGGTGATGGTGACGGCCCGGCCCAGTTGGGCGGCGAGCAGCAGGGCGGCGGCCCCGGTCGCCTCGTCCTCCTCGATGCCGTCACCGCGCCCGGGGAAGCCGCGGGCCCTGATCCGCCCGGCGGCCTCGTCCTGCCAGGCCCACGCGTACACCCACTTCCCGGGTGCGGGCACGGGCAGCGCCGCCACCTGCTCGGCACTGCCGTACTGGCGCAGCGTCCGCGGCGGCACCCAGGAGGCCCGGGCACCGATCCAGGTCACCCCGCCGTTCTGGCGCACCGGGATCCGCCCCACCGGGAGCTCCAGTTGCGCCGCCCCCAGCAACCACCCCACCCCGACCAGCGGATACCCGGCGAACGGCAGCGGCCGGCTGGTGGTGTAGATGTCGACCGTGCCGCGCGCCGGATCGTCGATGAACACGGTCTCGCTCAGCCCCAGGTCCCGGGCCAGCGCCTGCCGGTCACCCGGATCGGGGATCGCACCGCCGTCGCGCACCACACCGAGCACGTTGCCGTGCCCGCCGTCCGGGTCGCAGAAGACGCGCAGGAACGTGACGTCAGGGGTCATGCCGACATCCAATCAGCCCCGGTTCGTCCGCGGTTCGCACCGGCCCACCACCGTGCCGGCCCGGTCGATGCAGATCACGTCCACTGCCACCGGCGCCTCGCGCAACACGTCCAGCGCGGTCTCGCGGGCCGCCCGGGCGACCGCGTCGCCCAGCGGCACGCCGGCCGCGCGGCAGAGCTGGACCGCCTGCAGGCCCGTGTTGGCCGCCGCCACCGCGGCCACCAGCTCCTCGTCCGCGCCGGCGGTCCGGGCCAGCGAGGCCAGGAAGCCCTTGTCGACCTGGGAGCGGGCCGAGTGCAGGTCGAGGTGGCCGGCGGCCAGCTTGGAGAGCTTGGCGAAGCCGCCCGCGATGGTCAGGCGGTCCACCGGGTGCCGCCGCAGGTACTTGAGCACCGCACCCGCGAAGTCGCCCATGTCCAGCAGCGCGTCCTCGGCCAGCCCGTACTCCGCCACCGCCACCCGCTCCGAGGTGGACCCCGTGCACCCCGCCACGTGGGTGCGCCCGGCCGCGCGGGCCACGTCCACCCCGCGGCGGATCGAGTCGATCCAGGCCGAGCAGGAGTACGGCACCACGACGCCGGTGGTGCCGAGCACCGAGAGCCCGCCCAGGATGCCCAGCCGCGGGTTCCAGGTGGACCGGGCGATCTCGGCGCCGTTGTCGATCGAGATCTCGATCTCCACGTCGCCGCTGGCCCCGTGCGCGGCCGCCACCTCGGCGACCACCTCGCACATCAGCTGCCGCGGCACCGGGTTGATCGCCGGCTCGCCGACCGCCAGCGGCAGGCCGGGCTTGGTCACCGTGCCCACCCCGGGCCCGGCCCGGAAGACCACGCCGGTGCCCGGCGCGCCGGGCCGCACGGTGGCCCGGACCACGGCGCCGTGGGTCACGTCGGGGTCGTCCCCGGCGTCCTTGACCACGGCCGCCATCGCCGCCGGACCGTCCGGACCCGGCGTCAGCTCCTCGCCGGCCAGCGCGAAGGCGGGCTGCTGGCCCTTCGGCAGGGTGATCACCACCGGGTCCGGGAACTCGCCGCCGAGCAGCGCCGTGTACGCCGCCTTGGTGGCCGCCGTGGCGCAGGCGCCGGTGGTCCAGCCCGGGCGCAGTCCGCTGGAGCGCAGCTGGGCGGCCCGGCCGCCGCCAGCGGCTGCGCTCCCCGTACCGGCTGCACTCCCGGGGCCGGCCGCGCTTCCGGCTGCACTCCCGGGGCCGGCCGTGTTCCCCGTACTCTCAGTCATTCGAACCCCCACTGGAGGAACCCGTGCGGCACATCCTGATCCTCGGCGGCACCACCGAGGCCCGGCAGCTGGCGGCCGCGCTGGCCGAGCAGCCGTCGGTGCGGGTGACCAGTTCGCTGGCCGGCCGGGTGGCCGAGCCGCGGCTGCCGGCGGGGCAGGTGCGGGTGGGCGGCTTCGGCGGCCCGGCGGGCCTGGCGGCCTGGCTGCGCGAGCAGCAGGTGCACACCCTCATCGACGCCACGCATCCCTTCGCCCAGGTGATCAGCCGCAACGCGGCCGAGGCGGCCGCTGCCGTCCATGTTCCCCTGCTCACGCTGCGTCGGCCCAGCTGGGTCCCGGTCGAGGGCGACCGGTGGCACCAGGTCGACTCGCTGGCCGCCGCCGCGGCGGTGCTGCCGAGCCTGGGGACCCGGGCCCTGCTGACCACCGGGCGCCTGGGCCTGGCCGAGTTCGCCGGCGTCACCGGCGTCCACCTGGTGGCCCGTTCGGTCGACCAGCCGGACCCGCCGCTGCCGCCCCGGCTGACCGTGCTGCTGGCACGCGGCCCGTTCACCCCGGCGGGCGAGCGGGCGGTCTTCGCCGAACACCGGATCGACGTCCTGGTCACCAAGGACAGCGGCGGCGCGGCCACCGCCCCCAAGCTCGCGGTGGCCCGCGAGCTCGGCCTGCCGGTGGTCGTGGTGCGCCGTCCCGCGCCCCCTGCACATGGCGTCGTGGTGGCCGATGTGGCCCAAGTGCTAGGTGAGTTGGGTCTGCACTGAGGTAACTTCTTGCTCCGAATGAACCGGTGAGAGGAGTCGGACGAGTGCCCAGACGGAGCAAGGACGTCGCGGTACCGGACCAGCACTGCAGACTGGCCGTGGTGACCGGTGCGAACAGCGGGATCGGCTTCGAGACCGCCCGGCGCCTGGCCCTGGCCGGCGCCGAGGTGGTGCTGGCGGTCCGCGACCGGGCCAAGGGCGAGCAGGCGGTGGCCGAACTCGCGGCGGCGGGGGCGCAGCGGGTGCTGACCCACACCCTGGACCTGGCCAGCCTGGATTCGGTGGCCTCGTTCGCCGCCGTGCTGCTGGACCGCGGCCGGCCGGTCGATCTGCTGGTCAACAACGCCGGGGTGATGGCGGTGCCGACCCGGCACACCACCAAGGACGGGTTCGAGCTCCAGTTCGGCACCAACCACCTGGGCCACTTCGCGCTCACCGGCCGGCTGCTGCCGCTGCTGCGCAGCGCCACCCGGCCCCGGGTGGTCACCGTCGCCAGCCTGGCCGCCCGGATCGGCCGGATCGACCTGGCCAATCTCAACGCCGAGCGCCACTACGACCCCTGGGACGCCTACGGACGGGCCAAGCTGGCCAACCTGGTCTTCGCCCAGGAGCTGGCCCGGCTCAGCGCCCGGCATGACTGGGGGTTGCTCAGCCTGGCCGCGCATCCGGGCTTCAGCCGCACCAACCTGATGACCAACGGCCCGCTGCTGGACCGCCGGGCCCCGCGGATCAGCCTCGGCGGGTGGGCGATGCAGCTGCCCGGTGTGGCCCAGGACCCGGCCCGCGGCGCGCTGCCGACCGTGGTCGCGGCCACCAGCGAGCAGGTGGTGAACGGGGGTTACTACGGTCCGGACGGCCTCTTCGAGCTGACCGGAATGCCGGCCACCGCCCGACTGCCGCGCCGGGCCCGGGACCTGTCGACGGCGGTCCGGCTCTGGTCCGTCTCCGAGCAGCTGACGGGGGTCGGCTTCCCGGCCTGAGTCGACGTCAGAGCCGGTGCGCCACCTTGCCGTTGGTGCACCGTCAGCCGGCCCCCGGTCCCAGCTGGGACCGGGGGCCGGCTGACGGTGTGCTACTGCTCCGGGTACCGCCGCGGGGTCCAGACCGTCTCGTCCCCGGGGGTCCGCACGGTCCACCTGGTCTGCGAGGAGCCGATCAGCAGGATCGTCCGCATGTCCACCTCGGCCGGGTCCAGCTCGCCCAGCGCCACCGTGCGCACCCGCTCGGTCGGGCCGCCCACGTCGCGCGCCAGGACCACCGGGGTGTTGGGCGCGCGGTGCTCCAGCAGCACGTCACGGGCCAGGCCCACCTGGGTGGTCCGGCTGCGCGAGCCGGGGTTGTAGAGCGCCAGCACCAGGTCCGCGGCGGCCGCGGCGCGCAGCCGCTCGGCCACCACCGGCCAGGGCTTGAGCCGGTCGGAGAGCGAGACCACCGCGTAGTCGTGCCCCAGCGGCGCACCGGCCCGGGAGGCGGCCGCGTGCGCGGCGGTCATCCCCGGCAGGATCCGCACCGGCACTTCGCGGTACGGGTCGGCGCTCGCCACCTCCAGGACGGCGGTGGCCATCGCGAAGACGCCGGGGTCGCCGGAGGAGACCACCGCGACCCGCCGGCCGCGCCGGGCCAGGTCGAGCGCGAACTCGGCCCGCTCCGACTCCACCTTGTTGTCCGAGCCGTGCCGCAGTTGCCCGGCCCGCACCGGCACCCGGTCCAGGTAGGTCGTGTAGCCCACCAGGTCGGTGGCGTTGGCCAGGGCGCCGCGCGCCTCCGCCGTCAGCCACAGCGGCCCCGCCGGACCGGTGCCGACCACCACCACCTCGCCCTGCTCGGGGTCGGGCTTGGGCTGGTGCAGGCGGCTGGGCAGCAGCGCGACCGAGAAGTAGGGGACGCTCGACGGGTCCACCTCGGCCAGCAGCCCGGTCCGCTCGCCCGGCATGGTGGCCCGCTCCACGTACCGCGCCTCGTCCAGCCGGCCGGCCCGCTCCAGCGCGCGGCGCACGGTCGGGAAGGTGCGGCCGAGCTTCATCACCACGGCGGAGTCGGCCGCGGCCAGCCGGGCCGTCAACTCCTCCTCGGGCAGCGTGCCCGGAATGACCGTCAGCACCTCCTCGGCCTCCACGAGCGGCACGCCCGCGCGGGCGGCGGCGGCGCTGACCGAGGTCACGCCGGGCACCACCTCGGTCGGGTAGCGGTGCGCCAGGCGCTTGTGCATGTGCTGGTAGGACCCGTAGAAGAACGGGTCGCCCTCGGCCAGCACCGCCACGTCGCGGCCCGCGTCCAGGTGGGCGGCCAGCCGCTCGGCGGCCTCCTCGTAGAACTCCTCCAGGGCGCCGCGGTAGCCGCCGGGGTGGTCGGTGGTCTCCACGGTGATCGGGTAGACCAGCTTCTCCTCGATCTGGCTGCCCGTCAGATACCGCTCGGCGATGGAGCGGGCGATCGAGCGGCCGTGCCGGGCGCTGTGGTAAGCGATGACGTCGACCTTGCCGATCAGGCGGGCCGCCTTCACGGTGAGCAGCTCGGGGTCACCCGGGCCGAGCCCGATGCCGTAGAGGCGGCCGGTCTTCGGCGCGACGGGCGACGGCGACGCGGGTGTGTCGACGCCGCTCATTCGATCTCACTCGCGATCGCGTTGAGCGCGGCCGCGGCGATCGCACTGCCGCCGCGCCGCCCCCGCACCACCAGGTGCTCCAGGCTCGAGGGGTGCTCGGCCAGCGCCTGCTTGGACTCGGCGGCGCCGACGAAGCCGACCGGCA
>NZ_PYBW01000010.1 GCF_003205575.1 Streptomyces tateyamensis | reverse complement strand
CTCAGCTGCGGAACTCAGGACCATGGGAATCGGGAAAATCGGACACCCGGACTCTATGCATCGCAATGCGTAGGTCGCCGGTTCGTTGAAGTCACCGAATCCCCGGGAAACCATCTTGACCTGGGGTTTTGTCGAGGAGGGCAAGTCGGGCTCTGTGCTGGCAGAGGGTTTCGGTGGACAGCCGGTGGACGAGCGTGCATCGAGGGTGCGGATGGATGGTCGTGAGCGGGCGCGTCGTTCTTGGATGGGTTGTCCGTCATCGACAAGTGAGGGGTCGGCTGTCCGCGATCTCTCAACCTGAAAACTGACCGCTGAACGGCGGATCAACGGTGACCCGTTCGGTAGCCAGTTCCGGCTATGCAGTCTGCCGACGGAGGTCGGTGAGTAGCTGGTCGAGCAGGTGCTCCTCCTCGACGCGGACGGTGTGCTCGGTGATGGCCGGGGCGAGGCCCGGGTCCCAGGGGGTGGGGGCTGGGGTGCCGGTGGTGAGCGGGGTGCCGAGGCCGCGTTCGATGGCGGTGAGGTAGGAAGCGCTGTCGTAGCGCCAGGGGAAAGAGCCGGGGAGGCGGAGGACGCCGGTGGCGATGCGGATACCGCCCCAGTCGAAGTCGCCGTGGTACGCGAGCCGGCAGCCCTGGTCGGCGAGGTGACCGAGCAAGGTGCGGGCGGCGACGGACAGTTGGCCTTCGACGCACACCAGTGGCGGGCAGTCGGAGCCCAGTTCGTCGGCGGCGGCCGCGAGGACGGCGGGGTTCTCGCAGACGTGTACCGTGCGCTCGGCGAGGTCGAGCTCGGGCAGCTGTCGGGTGAGCTGGCGCAAGGTCAGCAGGCAGGGTTCGCCGCCTTCGCGGGCTGCGGCGAGGATGCGCCCGGTGGTGTTGGTGGTGGAACCGGGCAGGCCGAGGACGAGGACGCGGGAGGAGAGTTCGTCCAGGGCCACGCCGACGGCCGCCCAGGCCGCCCGGCGGCCTTCGGCGCCGCTGGGCAGCTCGGTGGCGGCCAGGGCGCGGACGGCGGAGTGGACGAGCGCGGTGAGCGGACGGCCCTGGTCCAGGGCGTGGGCGTCGCCGAGGGTGCGGGCGGCGAGGACGGGCAGCGTGAGTCCATCGGCGGGGAGCTGGGCGAGGACCCGTACGGCGTCGGCGGCCAGTCGGCGGGCGGCGTCGGGGTCGCCGCCCGCGAGCCGTCTGAGGAGGCCGGTGGCCGCCACCTTGGCCCGCCAGGAGGCGAGTTCGGGCCGCTCGATGACGGCGGGGTGCTCGAGCTCGGAAAGCACGCGCTGCCAGGCGGTGGCCAGGGCAGCGTCCTGTGCACGCTTGTCGGTGACCGGGCCGGTGAGCGCCACCACGGCCGCGGCGAGCCCGTCCGGGCAGGCGCCGCTGGCCCGGAGCGTGCGGTCGACGGCGGCCAGCGAGACGGACAGTGACCGGCCGGGGCGCGGGGACCGGCCCAGCAGGCGGGCGACGGCCGCCCGTGCGGCGTCGTCGGCCTCGGCCAGGGAGACCGTGCCGTCGAGCGGCTGCCCGGCTTCCAGGCGTCGGCGGGTGCGGTCGAGGAGCCAGGCGAGCTCGGGCGCGCCGAGCAGACGCTGGAGGCGGGGGAGGTCCATCGGGAGGCCCATCGTCAGACGAACAGCCCTTCCTGACGTTGCGGCGGAACCTCGCCGTCGGTCACCAGGGTGCGGTGCCGGCCGTCCCACTCCCAGCGGGTGACCAGGACGGCGGTGATCTCGTCGACGCGGGAGAGCTGGGCGATGGCGAGGCCCGGGACCTGCGGGTAGCAGCCCCACTCCCGTTCTGAGGTCATCACCACGTCCAGGTCGAAGGCGGTGAGCAGCCCGAGCGACTTGGCCCGGGAGTCGTCGTCGACGCCCGCGAACGCCTCGTCCAGGGTGACCAGGCGCGGTGCGTGCGGGTTGCCGGCGGAGGCGTAGTGCGAGGACGCGGCGGCGAACAGCGGCAGGGAGACGGAGAGCACCCGCTCGCCGCCGGAGGCCGGGCCGGTGGCGGACTGCCACCTGCCGTGCTGGTGGCGCTCGATGCCGAACTCGTGCCAGGAGCGGTAGTCCAGAGCGGTGGTGAGGTGTTCGAGCCATGTGCCGGCGGGGTTGTCGGTGCGGGCGCGGTCGATCTGGGCCTGGAGGAACTCGCCGAGGGCGGTGCGGTCGGCGGCGGTCCAGGCATCGGAGGACTGGCGCAGCAGGCGGTCGCGGGCGGCGGTCAGGCCGCCGGGCGCGTTGCGGGCGGGGCGCCAGACCAGGCGGAGCAGCATGCCGGTGCTGGTCGGGCGGTCCTTCAGTTCCTCGTTCATCTTCAGCACCTGGTGCTCGGCGGCGCTGACGAGTTCCTGGAGGGTTCCGGCCACCTCGGTGATCAGGTGGTTCTCCAGGATCTCCTGCTCGCGGGCGGAGAGCAGCTGCTGGCGGTCGGCCACCTCGGAGGTGAGGGCGCCGGAGAGCGCGGGGACGGAGCGTTCCCGGCCCTGGAAGACGACGTCGACGACCAGGCCGTCGTCCATCAAGCGGGCGGCGGCCGTGTGCCCGTGGCGGGCCAGGGCGTCGGAGAGGTCCTTGAGCTCTTCGGTGATTCTGCGCTGCACGCGCTCCCAGGCCGGGTCGGAGTCGTCGACGGACTCCAGCTCGCGCTCGACGGCGCGGGCGAGCCGGACGGCCGGCTCGGGAGCCCAGGAGTCGGAGGCATGCTCGATCTCGGGCAGGGCGACAGCGAGCAGGCCGGTAGCGGCGAAGCGGCGCAGCGCGTCGATCGCCTCCTCCCGGGTACGGACAGTGTCCTCGATCTCACCGCGTACCCGGGCGCGCAGGGCGTCGGCGGCGGCCTGGCGGCCGGTGGCGGCGTTCTGCTCACGGCGGGTGGCGCGCTCGGCCTCCTCGCAGTCGCGCAGGGCGGCCTTGACCTCGTCGAGTTGGCGTTGCAGCTCGGCGACGGCCGCGCCCACGGTGGCCTTGAGCGTCTCGTGGCGCTCACCGGCCGCGACGGCCTCCCGGGCCGCCGCGCGGGAGCGCTCGGCGAGTTCGGCGGCGTGCTCGGCGGCGCGGGTGTGGTCGGCCTCCTCGGTGGCCAGCGCGGTACGGGCCGCGCGGGTCTCGCGCACGGCCGGCCAGAGTGCCGCCAGGGCCTCACGGTAGGAGCCGAGCGCCTCGCGGATGCCGCGCAAGCCGGTGCTGCTGGTCGGCAGCCCCAACTCGTCGGCGATGGTCTGGAGTTCTTCCGCCGCCCGGTCGGCGTCGGCGGCGGCGTCGGCGGCGGCCCGGTCGGCGGCGGCGCGGCGCTCGGCGGCTCGGGTGTGCTCCTGCTGGGCCGCCGCGACTCCGGCCTGGGCGGCCCGCAGGGTGGAGTCGTCCGGCAGCGCGGCCTGCTCCGCCACGAGGGTGCGTGCGTCGGCCGCCAGGCTCTCGGACCGGGCCGACAGGTCCTGCAACCGCTCAGCGAGGCGGTCGAGTTCGGCGTTGACGGCGGCGATCCGGGCGCGCCTGGCCTGTTCGCGGGTGCTCTCGCCCAGGTACTCGGCGGTCGGCTTGGACCAGGCGCCGGTGAGTGCGCCGAGACGGAAGCGACCGTCCAGGCCCACCCAGCTGCCGGTGTCCGGGAGATCGTCGTCCGCGTCGAGCAGGCCGATCCCGCTCAGCAGCCGCGAGACCAGTTCGTCCGGCAGGGCGGCGGCGGCCGGGTCGGCGCGGTCGACCGCCGGGCGCAGGACGCCGGCCAGCGAGCGTCCGGCCGCTCGCGGGCCGGCCGTCAGCAGGGTGTCCCAGGTGCCGGCGGCGGTCAGTGCGCCGTCCGGGCCGACCCAGGCGTCGAGCAGACCGGACGCCTCCATGGCGGCCTCCAGCCCAGCGGTCTGGTGGTCCGGCAGGTGATCCGTGAAGTCGACCAGGCGCCAGAGCGGCGCGCCCGGCCGGTCCTGCCGGGCCTGGGGGGAGCGGGTGTGCGGCGCCTGCGGACCTCGCTGGCCGCCGGAGCTCAACTCCGCGAGTTCGGCGCGCAGTTCTTCCGCGCGGGTGTGAAGCTCCCGCTGCTGGAGCTCCAGTGCGGCCCGCCGGGAGGCGAGTTCGGCGCCGACTGCGGAGGCGGTCTGCTGCGCCGCCGTACGGGAGGGGTCAGGTCCGCTCAACGTCTCGACCCACTGGGCGAGTTCGTCGAGCATGCCCCCGGGGTCGGCGGGGCGCAGCAGCGTGCAGGAGGCGAAGTAGGCGCGCGCGGCTGAGAGGTAGTCCCGGCCTGTCTGTGCGGCGTTCTCCTCGGCCTCGGCCCGCAGGTCGGCCCGGCGGGTCAGGTCCTCGTCGGCATCCGCCAACTGCCGCCTGGTCCGGTCGAGTTCCCGCATCGACTCCTGAGCGGCGGCCAGCTGCTCCTCGACCAGGACGACCGAACGCAGCCGCCGGTCGGTGAACTCGGCGGAGCTCCGCTGCGCGGCCTCGGGCGGCTCCCCCGCCGCGAGCGGGCGGCTGACCCGGTCGATGTGCTCCCGCTCCACTCCGGCGGCCGTAGCCGCCTCTCCGGCCCTGGCCATGGCGGCGTCCTGCGCCCGGTCGGCGGCCTCGGAACGCGAGCGCGCCGCGCCGAGCCGGGTGACGTACCGGGTCAGCTCACCCTCGGCGCGGGTGCGGTCCGCCTCGGCGCGTTCGGCGTCCCGGGCGGTGCGTCCGGCGAGGTCGGCGGCCTGCTCCAGCTCGCGGGCGCTGCGCATCTCCGGGCCGGCCCGCAGCGCCTCGTCCCGAGCCCGCAGGCCGGAGCGCAGCTGGTCCAGCTCCTCCAGCCGGGCCTCGGCCGCCTCCAGTGCCACCCCTGCCGCCGCGAAGTCCTGCTCGGCAGTGTTCAGTTCGGTCCGCAGTGCCTCGTAGCGGGAGTGCTGCGCCCGGGGCGCGCGGGCCTTGCGTCGCGCGGCCACCCGGGCGTACCGGCGGTAGTGCTCCAGGAAGCCGGTGGCGGCGCGCTCGGCGGCCACCATGGCCGCCAGCTGCTCCTTCTCCTCGTCCAGCGAGCGGAACGCCTCGGCGACATCCGCGACCACGGCCTGGTCCATCGGCGGCAGCGACTCGGTGAGCGCCTGCGAGAGCGCCTTCTCGCTGGGCCGCTTGGACAGCTGCGGTTGGCGCAGCTGGACCAGCAGGTCGACCAGGGCCGCATAGCGCTGCTCGCCGAGGCCGAACAAGGCCTCGTCCACCGCCCGGCGGTACGCCCGCGCCGAGTCGTACACCAGGCCGCGCCCGTCCAGCGCCTCGGCCAGCCGGTCGCGGGTGACCGCGGCGCCGGTGGAGTCCAGCAGCCGCAGCTCGGGGCCGATCCGTCGGTCGGTGACGAAGTACCAGTGCCGGGCGATGCCCCGACCGCTGACCGCCTTGAGGCCGCAGCCCAGGGTGGTGTAGTGCGCGGTGCCGTCCTCGTCCAGGCGGCCGAACTCGATCCAGGTGTAGCCGAGCCGTTCGGGGTGCGGGTGCTCGCCGCCGAGCAGGAGGTTCCACTCCATGCGCTTCTTCGGGTCGGCGTCCGGCTCGACCCGGTGCGGGGAGAGGTCGCCGTCCAGCAGGAAGGGCAGGGTCAGGGCGAGCACCTTGGACTTGCCGGTGCCGTTGTTGCCGCGGAACAGCAAGCGGCCGTCGCGGAAGTGGAACTCCTCGACGTCGTAGTAGAAGAGGTCGACCAGGCCGACCCGCAGCGGCTGCCAGCGGGTGCGGCCGGGGGACGGCAGCGCGACAGTCGGGTTCATCGGGTCCTTTTGCCCTTCGTGCTCTTCGCGGACTTCTGGGTGCTCTTCCGGGGAGCGCTCTGGCCCGGCTCCAACAGGATCGTCTCGCCGACCCGGTAGCGGTCCAGCGCCGGGCGGGGACGGACGGCGGGAGTGTCGTCCGGAGTCGCCGCGCGCTCCAGCAGCCCGAGCGCGACCAGCCGTTCGACGGCCTGTTCGGTCAGCTCGGTCTCGGCGCCGGGGGTGGTCGCGCTGCGCCGCCAGAACCCGGCGTGCTCCAGCGCCCAGCCCGCCACCTGGCGGTGCAGCTCGGCGAGCGGGACGGTACCGCCCTTCCCGGCCAGGTACTCGGCGAGCAGGAGTGCCACATGGCCGTCGGTGCCCTGCTCCGGCATCCGGAGATCCGTCAGGTCGTCGTCCGGGTCCACCATGGCGATGCCCTCGGCGCGCACCTCCGGTACCAGCCCGGTGAGTTCACTGATCCGGCGGGTCAACGCACCGCGCTGGGAAGCGAGATAGGCGCTCTCGGCCTCCGACAGCCCGTCGGCGTACAGCACCGGATCGTCCAGCAGCCGCCGGGTCAGCGTGTGCCGCAGCGCCCGGTTGCGCAGCTCGTCGCTGTCCGGCAGTACCTCGGCGTTGAGTTCGGCCAGCCGCTCGGCGAAGCCGCCGGCGCGTACGGTGCTCGGGCCGCGCCGGGACACCAGCAGCCCGGCCAGCACCCGGCGGTCCACGTCGTACAGGGCGTCACCGGCCGACTTGAGGAACGCGTCCTCGTCGCCGGCGACCTTGGCCAGCACACCCCACTCCAGCAGCAGCCGGACCACCGCCACCAGGTCGGTGCGCTGCTCGCGGTCGGAGAGCGTGAAGTCGATTCCCGCTGCCCCCAGCGCCGGGTCCGCCGCCGCGAGGACCACCTGCTCGGCCAGCCGCCCCAGCGCGATCTGGTGCTCGGCACGTTCCAGCACCGCCAGGCACAGGCAGACCACGACGTAGCGCCGCCGGGAGAACGGGAGTCCGGTGCGCTGGTCCCGTGCCGGGTGGGTCGGATCGCTGTCCCGGCCCGGAATGCGGCGCAGCCGTGCCACCTCGGAGTCCACCAGCAGAGCCCAGCCGGTGTTCCGCTCGAACCAGGTGCGCAGTTCGGCCGCGTGCTGCCGGACCAGGCGGAACTCCTCGGAGTGGGGACCGCCCGCGCGCAGCAGCGGCCGGCGCAGCAGTGCCCGTGCGGCCCGGCGGAACTCCTCCGCCCGCTGCGCGGCGAGGACGTCGCCCAGGCGGTTGTCACTCATGGCCCGCTCCCGCGCGGTCGGTGGTGAGGTCGACGATCTCGACCAGGTGCTGCGGACCCCGCAGGACGCCGTCGAGGGTGTGGATCTCGGCAGTCCCTCCGCCGGGGAGGCTGGTCAACCTGATCTCCATCGTCCCGTCGTTGGTGGTGGTGGACACCGACTCCGTGCCCGGCCGCCACTTCGCCAGGGCGTCGCCGAGTAGTTGAAGGAATAGTCGGAAGGAATCCCGGTCCAACTCGTCGAGGTCGCTCAACCGGACCTCTCCCCGGGTGGCCAGCCGGGCCCGGGCAGCGGCGGCCTGCTCGGCCTGCTTGCGTGCCAGCTCGGCCAGGTACGCCTTGGCCTCGGCGCGGTCCTGCACCGCCCTGGCCCGGCCGCGCCGCTCGTAGGAACCGGTCCGGCGCAGTTGCGGGCTGATCCGCACGCCCGGTGCGTCGTACCAGGACGCGGAAGCCGGCACCGGCTCGGCGTCCCGTTCGGCGAGCGCCTCCTGGTCGATGGTCAGATGACGTGCCGAGTACAGCCCGAACGCAGACCGCCACAGTCGGTGGCGCGAGTTGTCGTCAGGCGCCTCGGCGAACCACCGGGCCAGCTCCCGGAAGTCGGCCGAGCGGTCCGACCGGCCGGCCCGGCGTTCGTTCAACGCCTGGACGACGGCGAGTAGTTGGGGAATCGCCTGGCGGGCGGCCGAGCGCAGGAGCTTGGCCTGGGAGTTGCGCCCCGGCACGCTCAGGAACCACGCCCGCAGGCCCTCCCAGCGCCCCTCCCAGCGGCGTTCGGCGGCGGCCAGGGCCTCGGCAGCGGCGTCCGGGGCCGCGTCGGAGGCCTCGCGCTCGGCGGCCAGCCGCAGCAGCGGCCCGACCGGGCCTGCCTGGGGCGTGCCCAACTCAGTCAGCAGACCGGCGATCTCGGCTCCCCGGGTGACAAGGTCCTCGATGAACCGCTCCAGGTACTCGATCAGCCGCTGCTTGTAGGCGAGGAACACCTCGACCTCGGCCTCGTGCAGGTCGACCGTCCGTTGCAGCGAGTTCATGAACGCCCGCGCGTTCTCCGCCAGGCCCGAGAAGCGGTCCACCAGTGCCAGCAGCGACAGGTGCACCACGGCCGGGTCGGGTCCGGGCTGCCCGGCCAGCGCCAACAGCGCCCGCAGCTGCACCGTGATGTCCGCCAGCGCGACCGCCTGCAGCTCACCGCGCCGGCCGAGCGCCGCGTCGTACGCGGCCAGCGCCTCCTCGGCGGCCTCGCCTGCGCGGGTGAGCTGGTAGATGTGGCGGGCGCGGTAGAAGTCCTCCAGCGCGGTGACCCGGCTGGTGTCCGGGTCGGCCCGCAGGTTACCCCACCTGGCGAGCCGCTCCAACGCGGTCGCCACCCCTTCGAGCGGCGGACGCCCTTCCGGTGGCAGCCCCAGATGTACGTCCTCCGGGCGCAGATGGACGGTGAACTCCTGCTTGGCCCGGACGAACGCCCCCATCACCTGGCGGTAGAGGGCGCAGTGCTCGGTAGTGAGGTGGGCGAACGGCTGGTACGGCCCGTCACCGCGGCCGGTGTCCCCGACCGGCGAATTCGCTTGCGGGTCGGCGATGCTGGTCATGCGGACCATTGTGTCGCACGGCCGAGTGCGCTCGGTCGGCTTGGCCGAATCGGACGGCTCCGTGGCCTGGGCTGCCGTACCATGCCGTTTGCTCCAGCCGCTGCCGCACAGGAGGCCGATGGCGCAACGGCTGACCGCCCGCCGCCAACTCGGCCGTGTTCAGCGGATGCAGGTCGTCTTGACGGTGAATCCGCCGATGAGGTGCTCGATGACCGACCAGGCCCGGTCGGTGGTCAGGACTGGGAGACCGTGACGTTCGGCGACGGCGATGCACAGCGAATCGGCGGTGGACAGGGTGCCTGGCTTGGCGGTGCGGATGTGGCGGAGATCTTCGTCGGTCCAGCGGGAGCGGGCGGTGTACGAGAAGTGGCGGAGCTCGGAGGCTCGGACCGCGTCGGCGCTGGTGAGGTCCTCCACGAGGATGAGTCCCGTGCCGACAAGGTCCTCCGCCATGCGCCGGGGAGAACTGGGGTGTCCGTACGCCTGCGCACGGCGAAGGATCTCGGTGAGGCATACCGTGGGCAGCAGGGAGCCGTCGAGGACCTTCTCCACCTGATCGGCCCCGGTCTCGTCGGCCATCCAGGCGAGCACTGCGCCGGCGTCGAGGATGTGGGTCACGCGGCGTCGCGCTCCTGATCCTCGTAGGCCTCGGCCCGGTCGTCGGCCGAGAGGTCCGTGCCGGCGGGCAGGCGGAACTTCAGTCGGCGCTTGATGTCGTCCGTAGTCTCGATGATCACTCCTCCGTGCTCGAGCACACGCAGGTGGACACGCGCGCCCTCCTGCATGTGTGCGGCCCGCTGGATGGCCACGGGGAGGATGATGCGTCCGCGATGCCCCACAGTGGTGGTGGCTTCCACCGGATGCTCATGTGTGACACTCATGGCTCATAGGTTACCTCTCGCGATGATGGTGCGCACTACTGCATTCTGCGCACCTGGATGGTACTGGCGACTCGCCAGAGCCTGGCGTCTCCACTGCGCCTCCGAATGAGCTGTGGAGAGGCTACAAATTCCCCGGGCCTGCCTTCGACATCGGGGCACGGGGCGCCCGGTGGACAGCCGGTGGACGGATGCCTTGGGACGGTGCAGTACGAGATAACCCGGCCCAACCTGCCGCATGTGCTCTGATCAGGAAGAACGACATCAGACGGCACCACGCAACACGATCCCGGATGATCTCGTAATGCGTAGGTCATGGGTTCGAATCCCATAGGCGGCTCACCAGTCGAAGGCCCGGTCAGGAATCCTGACCGGGCCTTCGTCGTGTGTCGCCCCGCTGACGGTGTGTTGGTGGGGCTGAGTTGATCAGCGCTGCGGGAGGTTCCGCGCCAGGCGTTCGTGGAGGGCGATGCCGGCGGCGACGGAGACGTTGAGGGACTCCGCGGCGGGGTTGATGGGGATGGCGACGGTGTCGGCGGCCAGGGACTCGAAGGGGGTGGAGGCGCCGGTCTTCTCGCTGCCGAAGAGGAGGGCCAGGCGCTGGTCGAGGGTGCGCAGGTCGGCGGTGGTCAGGGTGCCGTGGGCGTCGAAGGAGACCAGGCGCAGGCCGGCGGTGCGGAAGTGGGCCAGTGCTTCCTCGCGGGAGGTCAGCACGATCGGCAGCGAGAAGACGTAGCCGCGGCTGGCCCGGACCAGGCGGCGGTCGGCGATCGTGGTCAGGTCGCTGTCGATCAGCACGATGCCGGCCGCGCCGAGGGCGAAGGCGGTGCGCACGATGGCGCCGATGTTGCCGACGATCTTCACGCCGTCCAGCACGATCAGGTCGGCGGTGCTGCCGGCCAGGTCGGCGAAGGTGCGCGGGCGCGGCACCTTGGCGATGCCGAACTGCTTGGGGCGCTTGTCGGTCTTGAAGAGCTGGTTGACCAGGGCGGTCTCGATCAGCCGCACCGCGATGCCGCGCTCGCGGCAGGCGGCGAGCAGCGAGGGCGGGAACTCGGCGGTGTCGATCCCGTAGACCTCGGCGAACTCCAGGCCGGCCCGGATGCACTGCTCCAGTGGCTCCGCGTCCTCGATCAGCGCGGTCTTCACGACGGCCCGCGAGTGCTTGGTGACGTCGGCGATCCGCTGGATGGCCGGGTCGGACTTGGAGCTGATCACGTCGAGCGAAGCGCTGGTCATGCAGCGGATTTTAGTCGACTCGGGGACGCCACCAGTGCTCGTGCTCGCGGTACCACGCCACGGTGTCCGCCAGCCCGGCCTCGAAGGGCACCTCGGGGCGGTAGCCGAGCGCCCGCAGCTTGGTGTCGTCGAGCGAGTAGCGGCGGTCGTGCGCCGGGCGGTCGGCCACCGGGCGCACCGCCGACCAGTCGGCGCCGCACTGGTCGAGCAGCCGGGCGGTGAGCTGACGGTTGGTCAGTTCGGTGGTCCCGGCGATGTGGTAGACCTCACCGGGTGCGCCGTGGTCCAGTGCCACCTGCAGGCCCCGGCAGTGGTCGTCCACGTGGATCCAGTCCCGCACGTTCAGCCCGTCCCCGTAGAGCGGGACCTGGCGGCCGCGCAGCAGGTTGGTGACGAACAGCGGGACGACCTTCTCGGGGTACTGGTACGGGCCGTAGTTGTTGCCGCACCGGGTGATGGTCAGGTTCAAACCGTGGGTGCGGGCGTAGGCCAGCGCCAGCAGGTCGGCGGCGGCCTTGCTCGCGGCGTAGGGGGAGTTCGGGTCCAGCGGCGCGTCCTCGCGCCAACTGCCCTGCGCGATCGAGCCGTAGACCTCGTCGGTGGAGACCTGCAGGAGGCGCGGCAGGCCGGTCTCCAGGGCGGCCTGGAGCAGGGTCTGGGTGCCCAGCACGTTGGTGGTGACGAACGGGGCGGCGCCGGTGATCGAGCGGTCCACGTGGGTCTCGGCGGCCAGGTGGACGACCGCGTCCACCCCTGGCAGCAGCTCGGCCAGCAGCGCGGCGTCGGTGACCGAGCCGTGCACGAAGCGCAGCCGCGGATCGGCGGCGACCGGGGCCAGGTTGGCGCGGTTCCCGGCGTAGCTGAGGCTGTCGAGCACGGTGAGTGCGGTCAGGCGGGCGCCGGCCGGCTCGGCGCCGCCGAGCAGCCGCCGCACGTACGCGCTGCCGATGAACCCGGCGCCGCCGGTGACCAGGAGGTGCATGGTTCGCAGTGTGCCAGGACGGGGAACGACCGTCGTACTGACGGAGAGTCACCAGGCGTCGTTCCAGTATGCGAATATCGCGCGTCGCTTCGTGGTCGCACCGGCTAGCGTGATCGACGCCGGCCGCCGCACCCGGCTCTCCGTGCCCCACGCCAGCAAGGAGCCGCCATGACGACCACCACCCAGCCGCTGCTCGCCGAGATCCCCGGTTCGAAGAGCATCACCAACCGCGCCCTGCTGCTCGCAGCGGCCGCCGAGGGCACCAGCCTGCTCACCCGGCCGCTGGTCAGCGAGGACACCGTGGCCTTCCGGGACGGTCTGCGCGCCCTGGGCGTCGCGGTCACCGAGCACCCCGAGGGCTGGCGGGTGCGGGGTCTCGGGCGCGGGCCGGGCGGGCGGGCCGAGGTCTGGTGCGCGGACGCGGGCACCGCCGCGCGGTTCCTGCCGGTGCTGGCTGCCGCCGGCTCCGGCGAGTTCGCCTTCGACGGCTCCGAGCAGCTGCGGGCCCGTCCGCTCGGCCCGCTGACCGCGGCGCTCGAGCTGCTCGGCGCCCAGGTGCTGACGGCCGAGGGCGGCGGGCTGCCGCTGCGGGTGCGCACCCGCGGACTGCGCGGCGGCCAGCTGGTGGTGGACTCCACGACCAGCAGCCAGTACCTGACCGGTCTGCTGCTGGCCGCGCCGCTGATGGAGCGCCGGCTCAGCGTGCACGCCCCGGGCCTGGTCTCCAAGCCGTACATCGACCTGACGGTGGCGCTGATGCGCACGTTCGGCGGACAGGTCGCCGTCGGTCCGGACGGTCTGATCCAGGCCGGCCCCGGCGGCTACCGGGCCTGCGACCTGCGGATCGAGCCGGACGCCTCGACCGCCTCCTACGTCTTCGCGGCCGCGGCGGTGACCGGCCGCTCGGTCACCGTGCCCGGGCTCGGCAGCGCCGGCCTGCAGGGCGACCTGCGCTTCGTCGAGGTGCTGCGGACGGCCGGGGCCGAGGTGGAGATCGGGGCCGAGGCCACCACGGTGACCGGGGCCGGGCAGCTGCGCGGCGGCTTCGAGGTGGACATGGGCGATATCTCGGACACCTTCATGACGCTGGCCGCGATCGCCCCGCTGGCCGACGCCCCGATCACGGTGCGCGGCATCGGGCACACCCGGTTCAAGGAGTCCGACCGGATCGCCGCGACGGCCCAGAACCTGCGCCGGCTCGGGGTCGAGGTGGCGGACGGGCCGGACTGGCTGACCGTCACGCCGGGCCCGGTCCGGCCCGGGCTGGTGCGCTGCCACCGCGACCACCGGATCGCGATGGCCTTCTCGGTGCTGGGCCTGCGCGTCCCGGGGATCGAGCTGGACGACCCGGCCTGCGTCGGCAAGACCTTCCCGGACTTCCACCAGGAGTTCGGCCGGCTCTTCGGCTGAGCGGTGCACCGGTGGCCGCGCGGGGCGGCCACCGGTGGCAGCTGTCACCCCGTCAGGTTGGCCCAGCAGTCCGCCTCGCCGACGTGCGCCGGGTCCAGCGCGTGCCGGATCTCGTGCCGCACCACCGGGTCCACGGCCACCAGCACGTGGTCCGGCACGTTGGCCGGGCACAGGTCTTGGACCACCACGTTGTGCACGTCCGGCCCGGACAGGAACTGCGACCGGTACGGGGTGACCACCTCGTCGAACCGGGTGGCGATCACCGTGTAGGAGACCCCCGGCACGGTGTCGCCGCCCGCGTTGAGCCGGTTCATGGTGTCGGAGCCGGCCACCTGGTCGGCGCAGGCGGGGCACGCGCTGCCGACCAGGTCGAGCGCCCCCGGGTACGACTGGGCCAGCGTGGCCAGGCCGTCCAGGGTGGTGCCGTGGTTGCTCGGGGCCACCCCGACCAGGGTGTGCACCTTGGCCGCGCCGCCGTCGAACTTGAGGTAGTAGCGCGGCATCATGCCGCCCTGGCTGTGGCCGACGATGTCCACCTGGCCCGCGCCGGTGGCGGCCAGCACCCCGTCGACGAAGACGGACAGCTGCCGGGCCGAGTCGGCCACCGGGGCGATCGCGCGCAGCACCGGGACGCCGGGCTGCTCGCCGTAGGTCAGGACGAAGACGCAGTACCCCTCGGCGGCCAGCACGGGGGCGGTGGTGAGCCAGTTGACCGAGCCGTTGGCGAAGGTGCCGTGCACCAGCACCACCGGGCGCGGGTGCGCCGCGCCCGGGCGGCAGTTCCAGTCGTTGGCCCCGGGCACCAGCGGGGCGGCCAGCGCCTGGGCGGCGGCGACCGGGTCGGGGGTGGTGGCGGCGGCAGGGGTGGCGGCCGCGGTGGTCAGGGCGGTGGCGAGCAGTGCGCAGCCGGCGGCCGCGGCGGCGAACCGGGAGCGGGCAGGGGTGGTTCCGGGCATGGCTGTCCTCCGGGTGGGGGTGGGAGGTGCACGGGAACGCGGACGGCGCGGTGGGGGTGCGCCGTTGACTGGCCGGTAAGTTACTGCCGGGTCGAGGACTTGCCCAGACACCGCGCGGCAAGTGGCACCGGAACCACCCGCAGGTGTCAGCGCGGTACGGCCGCCCGGGCGGCCCAGCGCCCGTCCTCCCGGGTGATCCGGACCGGGTGCGCGAAGCAGGAGCTGATCAGCTCGGTGGTCAGCGTCTCGGCCACCGGCCCGCGCGCCACGCACTCGCCGTCGCGCAGCAGCAGCGCGTGCGTGGTGGAGCCGGGCAGCTCCTCCAGGTGGTGGGTGACCAGCACGCTGGCCAGCTCGGGGTGGTCCCGGCGCAGCTCGTCGAGGCCGGCCAGCAACTGCTCGCGGGCGGTCAGGTCCAGGCCGGTGGCCGGCTCGTCGAGCAGCAGCAGGCGCGGACGGGGCATCAGGGCCCGGGCGATCAGGGTGCGCCCGCGTTCGCCCTGGGAGAGCGTCGGCCAGGCGGCGTCGATCCGGCGGCTGATGCCGAGGGTGGCGATCAGCTGCTCGGCGTGCGCCACCTGGTCGGGCGTCGGGTGGCGGAAGGGGTCTGGCTCGATGCTGTTGGTCAGCCCGGTGAGCACCACCTGGCGCACCGTCAGCGGCGAGTGCAGCGGGTGCCGGGGGTTCACGTGGCCCAGGTGCGCGCGCAGCTCGCGGATGTCCACCCGGCCGAGCCGGCGGCCGAGCACCCGCACCGTGCCGTGGGTGGGGTGGGACAGCGCGCCGAGCAAGGCCAGCAGGGTGCTCTTGCCGGCCCCGTTGGCCCCCAGCAGCGCCCAGTGCTCGCCGGGCTCGATCCGCAGCGAGACACCGCGCAGCAGGTACCGTCCGTCCCGCACCACGTCGACCGCCTCGGCTTCGAGCAGCGGGCCGGACGGAACCGGTGCGGCGGAGTTCATCGTCACGCTCCTGAGGGGCGGTGCGGCGGCTGCCGGCACGCTAGCAGGCACCCGACTGTGCCCGGGGTACGGGGATGCCGGATCATGGCGCGGGTGCGCGGGCCCCCACGGTGAGTGCGGGCCGACAAGGTGAGGAGCGGGACCAGGTGATCGGTAGAGCGCTGAACGGCCGCTACGAGCTGGTCGGCACCCTCGGCGCGGGCGGCATGGCCACCGTGTACCACGGGGTCGACCGGGTGCTCGGGCGCGAGGTCGCGGTCAAGGTCCTCAACGGCGGCCTGGCCGAGGACCCGCGGTTCGCCGAGCGGTTCGGCCGCGAGGCCCAGCATGCGGCGATGCTGGTGCACCCGCGGATCGCCATGGTCTTCGACTCCGGGATGGACCAGGGCTCGCCGTACATCGTGATGGAGCTGATCCGCGGCCGCTCGCTGAGCTCGCTGCTGGCCCAGAGCGGGCCGATGCCGGTGGAGCGCGCGGTCGGCATCGCCGCGGCGGTCTGCGAGGCGCTCGCGGTGGCGCACGCCGCCGGACTGGTGCACCGCGACATCAAGCCGGGCAACGTCATGATCACCGACGACGGCGGCGTGAAGGTGGTGGACTTCGGCATCGCCCGGGCCTCGGCCTCGGGCCAGCAGCTGACCCAGACCGCCACCGTGCTCGGCACCGCGGCCTACCTGTCGCCCGAGCAGGCCACCGCCGCCGAGGTGGACGGGCGGGCCGACCTGTACGCGCTGGGCTGCGTGCTGACCGAGATGCTCACCGGCGAGCCGCCGTTCACCGCCGACACCCCGGTGGCGATCGCCTTCATGCAGGTCACCGAGGAGCCCGCGCCGGTCAGCCGCCGCCGGCCCGAGGTGCCGGCGGCGCTGGACCTCGCGGTGGCCAGGCTGCTGGCCAAGCGCCCGCAGGACCGGCCGGACTCGGCCGCCGCGGCCCGGGCCGAGCTGCTGGCCGCGGTGCCGGTGCCCGGCTCGGTGGACCGCACCTCGGAGCTGCTCGCGATGGCCGGCGACTCGCAGCACACCACGCTGCTGCCCCCGACCGCGCCGGCCGGGCCCGCCGCCACCTCGCTGCTGGCCGCGCTGCCCGGCAAGGAGTACCAGGACGGGGAGCGCCCGCGCCGGCCCCGGCGCGGGCTGGGGCTGCTGCTGGGCGGCGCCGGGCTGGCGGTGGCCGCGGTGATCGGGGTGCTCGCCTACGCGGGGAACTCCGGCAACGCCGCCCGGCACCCGCAGGCCGGACAGGCCGGGCAGTCTGCCCCGGCCCAGCCGGCCCCGACCGCCGCCCCCGCCGCCACGACCGGCCCGACCACGGCCGCTGCCTCGCCGAGCAGTACCCGGCCCAGCCCCGGCACCCCCGGCGCTGCGATCGCCGCGCTGCGCGCCGAGGTCAACCAGTCGACGCTGCCCCGGGACCGCCAGGTGGCGCTGGCCAAGACGCTGGACGTGGCACTGGTGGCGCTCGGCCAGCAGCAGCCGCAGGACGCCGTGGACGCGCTCAAGTCCGCCCAGCGCCAGGTCCACGACGCCGCCAAGAAGCACGCCCTCGACCAGGCGCAGGCCAACTCCTGGCAGCACCAGCTCAGCACCGTGCTGGCCACGCTGAACGCCGACGACGGCGGGGACAACGGGAACTGACCCGCCGACCCGCCCGCACCGGGTGGGCAGGCGGGTCGGCCGGCGCTACTGCCGGTTCCCGCAGGTGGGACAGAACGCCGCCCCCTCGGGCACCGGCTGCTCGCAGGAGCGGCAGGCCCCGGGGTCGGCCAGCTTGTGGCCGCAGGAGGCGCAGAACGCGCCCCCGTGCGTCTCGGCGTGGCCCCCGGGCACCACCGGGCGCCGGGCACTACCAAGCCCCGCGCACCACCGAGCACCGGGCATGACGAAGCCCCTGACACTCCGTGCGGCGACGGTGTGTCAGGGGCTCGGGTCGGCAGCTCGCATCCGCTTGCGCGGCTGCGGCGGGCCGGGTGGGCCTCAGCTGGCCTGTGGCTTGGTGACGTCCTCGACCTTGGTCACGGTGATCGGCTCGACGGCCGGGCGCGCCTGCTCGGTGGCGGTGGACTGCGCCTTGATGTTGTCGGCCGGCGCGTCGTCCTCACGCATGGCCTTGGTCTCGGCCTTCAGGATGCGCATCGACTTACCGAGGCCGCGCGCCATCTCCGGGAGCTTCTTCGAGCCGAACAGCAGGATGAGAACAGCCAGCACCACCAGGAGGTGCCAGGGCTCCAGACCGTTGCGGAACATCCCTGACCACCGGTCCCTTCGGATTTCTAGCCGTGTGAGGAGCCGGGCGGGCCGCCCGACACCGCCAGTATGCCTGGCTACGTCAGGCATCGTATACACCGGTCTGGAAACCGTGGTCAAAAACGGAGTGGCGCTGCGGCCTTCATGCGGTTTCGCCCGGGTGTGCCCGGGCCTGGCGAGACCGATTCGGGATGTTCGTTGCGAAATGTGCACCGCCGCGCGGCGGCCGCCGCGACGGCACCCGGTCGGACCTGTCCGGGTGCGCCGGGGTCGGGCGTGGCGCAGGGTGGCGGCATGGTTACTGAGATGAAGTTCTTCGGCGGGTTCGAGGTCAACCGCAAGATGCTCGCGGCGGGGCTGGTGCTCGGCGGCGTCGGTGCGGCCGCCGGGCTGCTGGGCACGGCGCTGGTGGGTGCGGCGCTGGTGACCGCGGGCCGCAGCTGGGTGCGTCGGCTGGAGACGGCCCCCGGCGAGCGGGCCGCCCGGACGCTGGCCCAGGCCAAGGCGGCCTCGCAGGCCGGCCTGGACGCCTGGCGCAGCAGCGCGCCGGCCAACTGACGGACCGGCTCAGCCCAGCTCGGCCTGCAGGGCGGCCCGCAGCTCGGCCTTGAGGATCTTGCCGGTCGGGTTGCGCGGCAGGTCGTCGGCGCGGAAGACCACGTGGGCGGGCACCTTGAAGGCGGCCAGCCGGCTCGCCACGTGGGCGCGCAGCTGCTCGGCGTCGGCCGTGGCGCCCGGGCGCAGCCGGACCACCGCCGCCACCTCCTCGCCCAGCTGTGGGTGCGGCACGCCCAGCACCGCGGCGTCCAGGACCGCCGGGTGCTCGTGCAGCACGCCCTCGACCTCGACGCAGAAGACGTTCTCGCCGCCGCGGATCACCAGGTCCTTGA
Source organism: Streptomyces tateyamensis (assembly GCF_003205575.1). GTDB lineage: Bacteria > Actinomycetota > Actinomycetes > Streptomycetales > Streptomycetaceae > Kitasatospora > Kitasatospora tateyamensis. The sequence continues at coordinate 121,017 of NZ_PYBW01000010.1, read as the reverse complement.
TCCGGTCGACCACGTAGACCTCGCCCTCGTGCACCCGGGCCAGGTCGCCGGTGCGGAACCAGTGCTGCGGGCCGAAGGCGGCCGCGGTGGCCTCGGGCTGGTTCCAGTAGCCGCGGAAGACCGCCTGGCCGCGCAGCCAGAGCTCGCCCACCGCGCCCTCGGGCAGCGCCCGGCCCTCCGGGTCGGCGATCCGCACCGCGATCCCGGGGGAGGGGCGGCCGATGCTGTCCGGGTGCTCCAGGTAGCGCGCGCCGACGTTGGCGATCACCCCGCCGCAGGTCTCGGTGAGGCCGTAGCCGTTGCGGGCCTCGACCCGGCCGTCGAAGCGGCGGGCGATCCGCCGGGCCAGCTCGGGCGGGGCGGCCGCGCCGCCGGTGTTCACCGTGGTGAGGCTGCCGAGCGCGGCCGGCCCGGCGGCGTCGGCCGCGTCCAGCAGGCCCAGCGCGGTGGCCGGCACCCCGGAGTAGGTGGTGATCCGGTGCTCGGCGATCAGCTCCAGGGCCAGCGCCGGGTCCCACTTGCGCAGCAGCACCGCGCTGCCGCCCGCCGCCATCAGCGGGAAGAGCGTGGTGAAGGCGGCCACGTGGAAGAAGGGGAAGGTCAGCAGCACCGTCTGCGGCTTGGCCTGGCTGAGGTCCCGGCCCGCGGTGAGCGCGGAGGTGGCGGCGAAGAACCGCGGGGAGAGGGTGGCCGCGCACCAGGCGGCCTGGGTGGCCACCACGCCCTTGGGCCGACCGGTGGTGCCCGAGGTGTACATGATGGTCGCGTCGTCCTCGGGGCGGATCAGCACCTCGGGGGCGGGGGTGCCCGGGGCCGGCGGCGGCAGTTCCTCGAACCGCTCGGTCCGCTCCCGGGTCACCGGGCCCGACACGCCGACGGTGAGCAGCCAGGGTCGCTCGGCCTGCGCGTCCAGCCAGGGGAGCACCCGCTCGGTCCGCTCCGGGTCGGTGACCAGCAGCGCGGGGGTGCAGTCGTCCAGCGCCTGGGCCAGCTCCGCGGCCTGCCACCAGCCGTTCAGCGGCACCGCGATCAGTCCGGCCAGCTGGGCGGCCCAGAACACCACCTGCCACTGCGGCAGGTTGCGCATCGCGATCGCCACCCGGTCGCCGGGGCGCAGCCCGTACTCGTCCAGCCAGCGGTGGGCCAGCGCGGCCGCGGCCGCGTGGTGCTCGGCGTAGCTGTACCCGGCGCCGTCCAACCGCAGGTAGGGGCGGTCGCCGTGGGCCAGGGTGGTGGCCAGGAAGTCCCGCAGTACGGCGGGGCCGGCGGTGTAGCGGCGGCCCAGCGGGGTGTCGACGGCGTGGAACGGGGTGCCCGGGGCCGCGAGGGCGGCCTGCACCCGGGCGACGACGGCGAGCGAGCTGCTGGGCGGGGTGGTCATCGGCGCGTCCTCGGTCCTGGTGGAGCCCGGAAACGGGGGACGGCGGCGGGCCGTTGGTGTCGGCGGCCCGCCGCCGGAGGGGACCGGACGAGCGTGGGGGCGGTCCCCGGGGAGGGGAGCCGGTTACATGCCCATCGACTTGGCGATGATGGTCTTCATGACCTCGCTGGTGCCGCCGTAGATCCGGAAGACCCGGTTGTCGGTGTAGAGGCGGGCGATCGGGTACTCCAGGATGTAGCCGTAACCGCCGTGCAGCTGGAGGCACTTGTCGATCACCACGGAGGCGGCCTCGGTGCAGAAGAGCTTCGCCTCGGCGGCGTCGGCCACCGACAGGTCGCCGGTCTGGTAGAGCTCCAGGGCCTGGTCCACGAACGCCTGCATCGCGGTGACCTGGGACTTGCAGTCGGCCAGCACGAACTTGGTGTTCTGGAAGTCGGCCACCGCCAGGCCGAAGACCTTGCGGTCCTTGACGTACTGCAGCGCGAAGTTGACCGCCGCCGCGGCCGCCGCGTAGCCGCCGACCGCGATTGCCAGGCGCTCCTGCACCAGGTTGTGGGTCAGGTAGCTGAACGCCTTGCCCTCCTCGCCGAGCAGGTCCTCGACCGGGACCTTGACGTCCACGAAGGAGAGCTCGGCGGTGTCCGAGGTGCGCAGGCCGATCTTGTGCAGCTTGCGGCCGACCGAGTAGCCCTCCAGCGTGGTGTCCACGCAGAGGATCGACAGGCCCGCGCGGCGGTTGGCCGGGTCGTACGGGCTGGTGCGGCAGACCACCAGCACCATGTCGGCCAGCGCGCCGCCGGTGATGAAGGTCTTGGCGCCGTTGAGCACGTAGTGGGTGCCGTCGGCGGAGAGCTTGGCGGTGCTGGTGATGCCGGCCAGGTCGGAGCCGGTGCCCGGCTCGGTCATGGCGATCGCGGTCATCATCTCGCCGGTGACGAACTTCGGCAGCCAGCGCTGCTTCTGCTCCTCGTTGGCGTACTCCAGCAGGTAGGGCAGCACCAGGCCGGTGTGCACGCCCGAGGAGCCGAAGCTGACGCCGGCCCGGGCCACCTCCTCGGTGATCACGGCCTGGTACTTGAAGCCGCTCTCGCCCGCGCCGCCGAACTCCTCCGGCACCTCGATGCCGAAGACGCCCAGGTCGCCGAGCTTGTTGTAGAACGCGCGCGGCGGGTGGCCCTCGGCCTCCCAGCTCTCGTAGACCGGGACGACCTCCTTGGCGATGAAGTCCCGGATGGTGGCGCGGAACGCCTCGTGGTCCTCGTTGTACACAGTCCGGCGCACGGCGGCGCTCCCTTCGGGCAGAGGGTGATCGCTGGCTAAGTTAATCCCGAGTAGCTTCGCTGTCCAGAGCCCACGCGCAGTCGCAAGATCACTGGTTGCGACGGACAGCGGCCCCGTGGCGGTGGACCTGCGGCGGCTTTATGTGAATGATTGGTAGCTGGGATCGAGCCGGTGCGAGGAGGTGGCCCGATGCAGCGCACGGCCGCCGAAGCGGCCCGCCGGCCGCGTGGGCGGCGCGGGCAGATCCTGCTGGCCGCTGCCGAGCAGTTCCACCGGCGCGGCTACCACCAGGTGGCGATGGCCGAGGTGGCCGCCGCCGTCGGGATCACCGCGCCCGCGCTCTACCGGCACTTCCGGGGCAAACCGGAGCTGCTCCGCCAGGCGGTGCGGGACGGCCTGGCCGAGCTCGCGGCGGCGGTCGCACGGGCCGCCGCGGACGCTGCGCCGCCCGCCGTCGCGGCGCCTGCCGCTGTGCGGCTGGGCGGTGCCCGGCCGCTGGCCGAGGCGCTGGCCCAGGTCGCGCTGGAGCGACGGGAGTTGGGCACCCTGTGGCAGCGCGACGCCCGGTTGCTGCCCGCGCCGCAGCGGGCCGAGCTGCGCCGCTCGCTGCGCGCCACGGTCCGTGCGGGTGCTGAGCTGCTCGGTCGGGCCCGGCCCGAACTGGCCCCGGCGCAGGCCGAGTCGGCGGTCTGGGCGGCCCTGTCGGCGGCCGGCAGCCTGTCGTACCACACCTTCGCGCCGCCCCGGCGGCTCTTGGTACAGCTGTTGCTCGACCTGCTGGAGACCGAGCTTGACGCGCCGTCAGGAACGGGTGCGGGCGCGGCTTCGGCCCGACCGGCGGCCCTGGCCGGGCGGCGCGAGGAACTGCTGGCCGCGGCGGTCCGGCTGTTCGACGAGCACGGCTTCGACAACGTCAGCACCGACCGGCTCGGTGCGGCGGTCGGCATCGCCGGGCCCAGCCTCTACAAGCACTTCCCGACCAAGGCCGACCTGCTGGCCGCCGCCCTGGTCCGCTGCCGGGAGCGGCTCTGGCACGAGGTGGCCGAGGTGCTCGCGGTGCCGGGCGAGCCGGCCGCCGCCCTGCGCCAGGGGCTGGACGCCTACCTGGAATTCGCCCGCCGGCACCACCACTACCTGGGGGCCATGGTCAGCGAGACCGAGCGGCTGGCCGAGCCGGACCGCAAGGCGGCGCTGGACTTCCGGCGCGACTTCCTGCGGATCTGGGTGGAGTTGTTGCAGCGCCTGCACCCGGAGTACGACAAGCCCGAGGCGCGGGTGCGGGTGCACGCGATGTTCGCCGTGGTGAACGACGGGGTGCGCCGCCCCGAGCAGCGGCAGAGCGGCCGACTGGAGCCCGCACTGGGCCCGCTGGCCCGCGCCGCGCTCGGCCTCGGGTCCGGCTGACGCCGAGGGGGTGGACGGGACTGACGCTGCGGGGCGGACCCGGCCGGGCCCGCCCCGCAGCGTCAGCACGCGCTGGTCACTCGCCGGCGGGCACGCCGTGCACCGCGTGGAGGTAGCCGAGGTTGCCCTGCAGGGCGCCGATGTTGCCGGAGTTCCCGGCCACCAGGGCGGAGTTGTTCTGGTTGCTGCCGCCGGCACCGGTGGCCACCTGCTGGGCGGCGTTGTTGTTGCCGGTCACGCTGCCGACCACGTTTCCGGAGCCCCAGTTGCTGACCACGCCGGCGTTCGAGTTGTTGGAGGCGCCGGAGCCGTTGTCGGCCTGGGCGCTGCCGATGCCGAGGACGAGGAAGGCGCCGAGCGCGGTGATCGCGGTGAGGGCACGGGTACGGGACACGATGACTCCTGGAAGTGCTGGTACTGCTGCGAGTTGACGCTGCCGGGGTGGCCGCCCCGGATCGCGTCGGTGACTGACGTCGCTCCGTCAGGATCACCCGGCCCGCCCTGCCGCAGCCAGCAATTCGGCCCCGATTAGCTCAATGGGGTTATTACCGCAGGAAATCCACCGGAAAAGGTTTGGTCCACCGACCGGGACGGCGCCGATAAGTGGTGGTCCGTCGATTGTCAGACTGGCAGACTGGGGCACCATGTCTGAAGGTCAGGAGAACCTGCGCAGTACCGAGGTCGACCTGGGCGGTCTGGTCAGCGTCCTCGCCACCCACCTCTATTCCACCCCGCTGGTCGCGCTGCGCGAGCTCGTGCAGAACGCCCATGACTCGCACACCCGGCGCCGGCTGGAGGATCCGCACACCACCGCGCGTCCCCGGATCACCGTGCGCGCCGACCAGGCGGCCCGGACGGTGGCGATCGAGGACACCGGGGCCGGCCTGACCGAGCCCGAGATCCACGCCTACCTGGCCACCGTGGGCACCGGCTACACCCGGCTGCTGCGCGACCTGACCGGCAACGAGGAGCTGATCGGCGCCTTCGGCCTCGGCTTCCTGTCCGCCTTCTCGGTGGCCGACCAGGTCACCGTCACCACCACCTCGCACCGCGAGCCGGGCCTGGGCCACCGCTACCGCAGCCGCGGCGGCGAGCAGTACACCGTCGAGCCGGTGGCGCCGCGCCCCGAGCCGGGCACCGTGGTCGAGCTGGCGCTCAAGGCCGAGCACGCGCACCTGGCCGACGAGGGCGCGCTGCGCGAGGTGCTGGCCCGGTACTGCGTGCTGCTGCCGATCCCGGTCTTCGTCGGCGAGGACGCGCGCCCGGTCAACGACATCCCGGTGCCCTGGCGCGAGGAGCCCGGCCCGGCCCGCGGGCACGCCGCCCGGATGGAGTTCGCCGCCACCTTCGGGCGCCGCTTCGAACCGCTGACGGCCTTCCCGTTCGAGCCCGCCGAGGGGGCCACCGACGCGGTCGGCCTGCTCTGGGTGCAGGACGGCGGCAGCTACGGCAGCTCCGACAACCGGGACCTGTCGGTCTACCTGCGCGGCATGCTGCTCAGCGAGGACGCCCGCGATCTGCTGCCCAGCTGGGCCGGCTTCGTCGGCGGGGTGATCGAGTCCAACCGGCTCACCCCCACCGCCAGCCGCGAGGACCTGCAGCGCGACGAGCACTACCGGGCGCTGCAGCGGGCGCTGGCCGACGCCGTGGTGGACGGCCTGTACGAGACCGCCCGGCTGCACCCGGCCGCCTGGCGCCGGATCCTGACCCGGCACGGCCAGGACCTGCTGGGCGCCGCGCTCTGCGACGAGCGGCTGTTCACCCTGCTCGCCGACGACGTCCCGGTGCCCAGCTCCCAGGGCGAACTGACGGCGGGTGCGCTGCGCGCGGCCGGGGACGGCGCGGTGCACGTCGCGCTCGGCTCCGGCGGCGGCTTCGAGGAGATGCTCTACCGCGCGATGCGGGTGCCGATCGCCCGCGGCGACCGCTACGCGGTGCTGCCGTTCCTGCGCCGCTACGCCCAGCTGCGCGGCTGCCGGATCGTCGAGCTGGGCAGCGAGAGCGGCAACCGCGAGCTGTTCCGCGAGCCGGAGCAGCCGCTGCCTGCCGAGGAGGTCGGCTGGCTGGCCGCCGCGCTGGCCGAGCCGGGCGAGCAGCTGGTGCCGGCCAGGTTCGACCCGCCCGGGCTGCCGCTGGTGCTGGTCCCGGACCGGGAGGCCGAGCTCAAGGCCCGGATCGAGGACGACCAGGCGGACGCCCGGATCCCGTCGGCCGCGCTGCGGCTGGCCCGCGCCTTCACCGCGCGCACCGACGGCAGCGTCAAGGCGCGGCTGTACCTGAACACCGCCTCGCCGGCCGTGCGGGACCTGCTCGGCGCCTACCGGGCCGGGCACACCGGCGCGGCCACCGCCGCCGGGCTGCTCCGCTCGCTGAAGGTGATCATGGCGGCGGCCGGGACCGACCAGGGGACCGGGGACCTGACCGCCGCGCTGGCCGGGGTGGGCACCGCGGTGGCGGCGCTGACCGCACCGGCCGGGCCGCTGTCGGTGGAGCTGGGCATGCTGTTCGACCAGGACGGGGCCGGGGAGGAGCGCGGATGAGCACGGACGTCTGGGGCTGGGTCTACGACACCCACGGCCAGCTGGTGGCGGCCGGTCAGCACCGGCTGGCCACCGCCCTGGTGGAGATCGCCGGGCACGCGGTGGACGGGCGCAACGAGCAGTTGGACGCGCTCTACCCGGAGGCGGTGGCCTCGGCCCGGGCGCTCGGCCTGCCCTGGGTGGAGGTGTTCCTGCGGCACTGGCGCCTGCAGAACCTGCTGAACAAGCGTCACCAGGGCGAGCAGGCGATGACCGAGGCGGTCTCGCTGCTGGAGTTCGCGCACCGCGAGGAGACCGCCGGCTGCCCGCAGTCGGTCTGCGCGGTGCAGGACTTCACCATCTGCCACGCCAACATCGACGGCCCCGGCTACGTGCCGGAGCGGCTCGCGGTGCTGGAGGAGACGCTGGAGCGGGTCGAGCCGTCCCGGGCCTGCTTCGACTGCCTGTCCCGGGAGTACGCCGACACGCTGGAGGACGACGGGCGCCCCGGCGAGGCGCTGGCCCACCTGGACCGGGCCAAGACCCGGATCCAGGCGGCCGGGGAGAGCGTCTCGCTCTCCTTCGGCCACGCCCGCTGCTCGGCGCTCTACCGGCTGGGCCGGCTGGAGGAGGCGCTGGCGGCGCTGGCCGCCGCCGAGCAGGCGTACACCAAGGCCGGGCACCAGCTGGACGAGGACGACCGGCGCAAAGGCGGGGTGATCCGGGCCCGGCTGCTGGCGGCCCTGGGGCGCTACGACGAGGCGCTGGAGCAGCTGCCCGAGGGCGCCGAGGCGGACGAGTTCCCGGACGTGCGGCACCGCTGGACCGAGGCGGTGGCGCTGCTGGTGGCCGCCGGCCGGTACCCGAACGACGCCCGGCTGGGCGTACGGCTGGCGCACTGGGTCTCCTACCTGGACGCGGCCGGCTCGCACCGGCCCTGCCTGGACCTGGCGCTGACGGCCGGTCGGCTGGCGGTGGCGCGCGGTGCCCGGGAGGTGGCGCTGGCGCTGCTGGCCACCGCCGAGCGCAAGCTGGCGCTGCTGCGCCGCACCGAGGCGGTGGCCGGCCAGGTGGCCGAGCTGGCCGCCGCCGCCCGGGCGCTGCCGGTGCCCCGGCTGCCGGTCCCGGCCGCCGAACTGCTGGCCCACCTGGGCGCACGGCCGCCGGAGCAGGCCGACCCGGAGGCCGAGCTGGAGCTGCTCGCGGCCGGCTGGCACGAGCTGGCCGCCGCGGAGGGGGAGGCCGCCGAGTCGGCCGCCGCGGAGGGAGAGGCCGCCGAGTCGGCCCCCGTCGAGGGGGCGGCCGGCCCCGCTGCCGGAGCCGGCCCGGCGCCCGGCGCGACCGACCTGCTGCTCGCGCTGGCCGGCCTGTTCGCCTCGCTCGGGCACGAGCAGGCCGCCGCCGCCCTGCTCTGGGGACGGCTGGAGCAGGACCCGGGCCACCAGGGCCTGGTCGGCATGCTCTGCTCGGTGCTGGTCGAGGCCCGGGACGGCGAGCAGCTGGCCCGGCTGGCCGAGCGGGTGGCCCCGGCCGACCCGGCGGGCGCGCACTGGATCCGGGCCCGCTGGGCGCTGGCCGAGAGCCGCTGGGCCGAGGCCGTCGAGCAGGTCGAGGCACTGCTGGTGCTCGACCCGGACCGGATCAACCCGCGCCGGCTGGCCGCCGCCGCGGCCACCGAGCTGGGCGACTACCCGACCGCCCAGCGGCTCTACCAGGAGCTGCTGGAGCACGCGCCGGCGCCCGAGCAGGCCGGGCCCGAGGAGCAGTACCGCACCGTGCAGGTCCCGGACCTGTGGCACCTGATCACGGTGGCCAGCGCCAACCGGGACTGGGCGGTGGTGCGGTCCACCGGCGCCCGGCTGGGCATCGAGTTCGACCGGCCGGACGGCCCGGTGGACGAGGAGTGGCAGTACATCACCGTCCGGGCCCGCCGGTCCGACGGCGGGCAGAGCGACGTGCCGGCGCTGCGCACCGGGCCGGCCACCGCGCGGATCCTGCCGGTGCTCGGCGAGGACGTCCCGCTCAACCACCGCGACCTGGTGGTCTTCAGCCCGGCGCTGCTGGAGCCGGCCCCGGCCGAGGGCGCCCCGGAGGCGGAGAAACAGCGCTGGCGGCCCGCCTTCGAGCTGCTGACGCTGCTCGACCCGGCCGGGTACACCACCTACTTCCTGGACGGCGCCTGGCCGGGCCCGCAGCGCTGGGACCAGCTGCGCGACACGCTGGGCGGGCACGGCTACGGGATCTGGGCGTACAGCGGTCAGCAGTACCGGATCCTGGACCCGACCGGGCCCGAGGAGGGCGAGGGCCTGCCCGGCATCTACGCCGCCCTCGGCGTGCCGCCGACCGCCTCGGCCGCCCAGGCGGACGCCCTGGTGGCCGAGTTGACGGCGGGCTGGACGCACCCGCTGGCCTGGCTGGAGCTGGCCAAGGCGGCCGGTGCGCAGACCGCCCGGCACGAGGAGGTCATCGAACGGTACGGCCTCTGACGGCACGTCGGCGGGCGTTGGACAGACCGGGGCCGCCCGCCGGACACTCGCAAGTCGTATCGTCGGCTCGACCGCGCCTTTGGGTGCATATGGCCTTTGTGTACATATGCGGTACCGGGTGCGGTCCGGCATGGTGGACACGAAGATCACCATGCCTGATGGCGGAGCGGACGAGGAGTGGCAGTGCCTAAGCGGGGCCGAGCGGGCGGCGGCAGGAAGCGGCAACCGGAGGTGGGGCGTGGTGCCGTCCCGGTTTCCCCCGCCGCCGCGCGGCCGACCGAGGGCCTGCTGGGCCCGGGGCCGGTCGCGCCGGCCGGATCGGTGCTGCCGGCGGCCGCCGCCGGGCTGGACCAGGACCGGGGCGAGTTCCCGATCCCGGGCGCCGATCCGGACCCGGAGCACACCGAGGAGTTCGCCGTCTTCGCCGAGCTGGGCGGCGGTTCCGAGGACACCCTGACCCCGGAGGTCTGGCGGGCCGTCGGCTACAACCCGCCCACCGGTGCGCAGGCGCTGCTGTCGCCCGGCACGGTGGGGGTGGCGCCCTGGCCGGACCGGATGCGCACCCTGCTGCGCACCCCCATGTCCGAGCGCCCGGTCCCTGAGCGGACCCCGCACGAGCCCAAGTCCGAGGCCGGCGCCCGCGGCGTCCCCCGGGTGCTCGACCTGACGCTGCGGATCGGCGAGCTGCTGCTGGCCAGTGGCGAGAGCGCCGAGGACGTGGAGGCCGCGATGCTCGGCGTCGCCCACGCCTACGCGCTGGACCGCTGCGAGCCGCAGGTGACCTTCACCCTGATCTCGATCTCCTACCAGCCCTCGCTGGTGGAGGCCCCCGTCACCGCCGCCCGGGTGGTGCGCCGACGAACCTCGGACTACACCCGGCTGGCCGCGGTCTACCGGCTGGTCGCGGACATCACCGGGGCGCAGGTGTCGATCAACGACGCCTACCGCCGGCTCGCGGTGATCCGGCGCAACCGGCACCCGTACCCGGCCTGGCTGCTGGCGCTGACCGCCGGGCTGCTGGCCGGCGCGGCCACCTTCCTGGTCGGCGGGCGGGTCGACGGCAAGGCCTGGCTGGTCTTCGTCAACGCGCTGGTGGCGGCCGTGATCGGGGACCGGCTGGCCTCCGCCGTGGCCAAGCGCGGGCTGCCGGAGTTCTACCAGTTCGTGGTGGCCGCGATGCCGGCCGCCACCTCCGGCATCCTGCTCTCCTTCAACCACCTGGGCCTGCGCGGCTCGGTGGTGGTCACCGGCGGGCTGTTCGCGCTGCTGCCCGGGCGGGCCCTGGTGGCCGCGGTGCAGGACGGCCTGACCGGCTTCTACATCACCGCCGCCGCCCGCCTGCTGGAGGTGGTCTACCTGGTGGCGGGCATCGTCATCGGGGTGATGCTGATCCTCTACCTCGGGGTCAACTTCGACGCCCAGCTGAAACCGGACGAGTCGCTGATCAGCACCCGCAACCCGCCGGTCCAGCTGGTCGCGGCGATGCTGCTCACGCTGGCCTTCGCGATGCTGCTGCAGACCAGCCGGCGCACCCTGGCGATGGTGACCCTGAACAGCGGGATCGGCTGGGCGGTCTTCGGCGTGCTGGCCTACAACGCGAAGATCTCGGCGATCGTGGCCACCGGGATAGCGGCCGGGGTGGTGGGTCTGTTCGGCCAGCTGATGGCGCGTTACCGGTACGCCTCGGCGCTGCCGTACGTGACCGCCGCGCTCGGGCCGCTGATGCCCGGTTCGGCGCTGTACCTGGGGATGCTCTCGTTCGCCCAGGGCCACCCCTCGGCCGGGCTGGTCTCGGTCAGCCGGGCGGCGGCGATCGCGATGGCGCTGGCGATCGGGGTGAACCTGGGCGGCGAGGTGGCCCGGCTGTTCATGAAGGTGCCCGGGCCCGAGGCGCTGGGCGGGCGGCTGGTGCCGTACCTGACCGGCCCGCGCCGGGCGGCCAAGCGCACCCGCGGCTTCTGACCGACCGTTAGGTGAACCGGAAGGAGGAGGGTGCCGTGCCGCTGGCCGGGCTGGTCGACAGCTACCACGAGCACATCGTGGCCGCGCACAAGCAGCCGCTCTTCCTGCTGCTGGTGGGCTTCATCTGCTCGTTCCTGCTCATCCGGTTCAGCGTGCGGATGATCCGGGCCCAGGTGCGCTGGTGGCCCGGGAACATCACGCCCGGCGGGCTGCACATCCACCACATGGTGTTCGGGGTGGGCTGCCTGCTGGTGGCCGGGATCGGGGTGTTCGCCACCAACGGCGGGCACCCGTGGATCGACTGGTTCGGGCTGCTGTTCGGGATCGGCTGCGGGCTGGTACTGGACGAGTTCGCGCTGATCCTGCACCTGGAGGACGTCTACTGGAGCGCGCAGGGGCGCAAGTCGGTGGACGCGGTGATCCTCGGGATCCTGTTCACCGCGCTGCTGCTGACCGGGTACGTGCCGCTCGGCGTGGTGCCGGGCCCGGGCACGGACGGCGGCGGGCGGTGGGGCCTGGTCGCGGTGATCTCGGTGAACGCGCTGCTGTCGGTGGTCGCGCTGTTCAAGGGCAAGATGTGGACCGGCCTGCTGGGCATCATGGTCCCCGGCATCTCCTGGATCGGGGCGATCCGGCTGGCCCGCCCGTCCAGCCCGTGGGCCCGCTGGCGGTACGCCGAGCGGCCGCGCCGGCGGGCCCGGGCGCTGCGCCGGGAGCGGCTGCTGCACGCGCGGGCGGACCGGGCCCGGACCTGGCTGTTCGACCTGATCGCGGGTGCGCCGGACAAGGTGCCTGCGCACCACACCACCACCCACCGGGTGGCGGAGGCGGTGGCGGCCCGGGCGGCCGCGCACCTGGACCCGGCGCGCTCGGCGCACCGGTCGGCCCCGCCCACGGAACGCGCCGCCGACCAGCGCCGGCGCACGGTGCAGGCGGGACGGGCCCGCTCCTACCGGTCCAGGACCGGGCGCCGCCGGGGCTGAGCCGGTCGGCTGCGAGCCGGGCCCGGTGACGTCCGGGTGCGGCCCGGTGGCGTCGGGTTGTGGCCGCTGGCCCGGGCGGCGTGGTGGGCCCGGGCCCGGCGGTGCACTGGCTGAGCCGCCGTCGGCGGACGCTGGGCCGTTCGGTCGGTTCGCCTACGATCTCACTCGCCCGGCGGCACCCGGCTGGCGCCGACGACTTGTCAGGTTTGACACTATTACGTCGAGCGACTGAATAGTCACGTCATGGGATATTTCGTTGATCTTTGAACGGCTTCTGGTGAGGGGCTGCCCGGTCGTTGGGGACCCGGCCGCCCGGTCGTCCAGAGGCGCCGCGACGACGGATGCGAGGCTGTCTTGGGTTGTGCACGAGGGGCTGTCTGGGTGCGGGTGGCGCGGCCGGTGTTCTCCTTCGCGGCGTTGGCCGGGCTGTTCGCCGGACCGGGCGTGCCCGCGGCCGCGGCCGCCCCGGTGCCGGCGCCGGTCGCGGTGCGCGGCGTCGCCCCGGCCCTGGCCCTGGGCCGGCCCGCCGCGGTGCGCGCCCTGGCCCCGGCCCTGGGCCGGCCCGCCGCGGTGCCGGCTGACGACCCCGCGCCGGACGGTCGGCCCTACCCCTCCGCCGCGGAGGTGGACCGGGCCAGGGCCGAGGCGGACCTGAAGGCGGGCGCGGCGGGCGCGATCGAGGCCCAACTGGCCGGCGCCAAGTCCGAGCTGGAGCGCACCGCGCTGCTGGCCGAGCAGGCGGTGGAGGCGTACGACGGCGCGCAGGTGCGGCTGACCGCGGCCCGCGGTGCGGCGGCCGCCGCCGCCGAGGCCGCGACCCGGGCCGAGGCGGCCCGCGCCGAGGCCGCGGAGCGGGCCGCCGGGCTGGCCGCGGCCACCTACCGGGCCGGCACCACTCCCGAGCTGTCCGCCCTGGACGCGCTGCTGAGCGCCCGCGGCCCGCGCGCCGCGAGCGAGCAGGCGGCGGCGGTCGGCGAGGCGGGCCGCAGCACCCGGCAGATCCTGGACGCCGCCACCAGCACCGCCCGGGAGGCCGCCGAGGCGGCCCGCACCTCCCGGGACTGCGCGGACGCCGCCGAGCGGGCGGTGCTGGCGGTGGCCCAGGCCAGGTCCCAGGCCCAGCAGCGGGTGGCCGAGCAGCAGTCCCAGGTCGGCCGGCTCGCCGAGCGCCGCGAGCAGCTGTTCGGGCAGCTGGCCGCGGCCCGGCAGACCACGGTCGACCTGGAGCGGCGCCGCCAGGACGCGCTGGACGCGATCGCCGCCGAGCAGGCGGCGGCCGCCGCCCGGGCCGCCGCCGAACGCGCCAACGCCGCACCGCCGCAGCCCGCCCCGTCCGCCGGGACCGGCGCGGAGCAGGCCCTCGCCTTCGCCCAGGGCAAGCTCGGCCTGCCCTACATCTGGGGCGGCGAGGGGCCGGACGGCTACGACTGCTCCGGCCTGACCATGCTCGCCTGGCGGGCCGGCGGCAAGCGGCTGACCCACTTCGCCGCCGACCAGTACGCCGAGTCCACCCCGGTGAGCTACCGCCAGCTGCGCCCGGGCGACCTGGTCTTCTGGTCCACCACCGGCCGCCCCGCCGACATCCACCACGTCGCCCTCTACCTCGGCGACGACCAGATCATCCAGGCCCCCCACACCGGCGCCACCATCACCCGGTCCAGCCTCTGGGCCCTGGGCACCCCGGATTTCTACGCCAGGCCCTGACCGGCATGATGGGTCGTCAGCCTACGTACCACGGAGATCCGGTGACCCTCGACATACGCCCGCTCGACCCGTACCGCGCCGACCAGGAGACCCTGGACGGCTACCACCTGATGCGGGCGGCGGCCTGGGCCGCCGACTTCCCGGAGGATCCGCCGATGACCCGCGAGGCCGCGGTCGGCCGGTTGCGCACCCCGCCGGTGCACGAGGGACCCGGCCGGACCTGGACCGGCCACCTCGGCGGGCGGCTGGCCGGTTCCGCCCGGGTGTCGCTGCCCGAGGCCCCGAACGAGGGGATCGCCTGGGTCGAGGTGCACGTCCACCCCGAGCTGCGGCGGCGCGGGTTCGGTACCGAGCTGCTGCGGTCGGTGCTGCCGGCGGTGCTGGAGTCCGGGCGCGGCACCGTGTTCGGTCTGCCGATGAAGCCCGACGCGGCGGCCGCCTCGTGGGTGGCCGGCCTCGGGTTCGACGTGACGCACAGCACCGTGATGCAGCTGCTGCGGACCACCGAGGTCCCGGCGCGCGGGTGGGAGGTGCCGGTGCCGGACGGCTACCGGTTGGTGCAGTGGACCGGCCCGACCCCCGAGGAGCTGGTCGAGTCGTACGCGCTGGCCCGACGGGCCGTCAACGACGCGCCGCAGGGTCGGACCAGCTACCGGGCGCCGCGCTGGACCGCGGACCAGATCCGCACCGAGGACCGCGAGGTCGCCGAAGCCGGCATCGAGCCGTGGGTGGCGGTCGCCGTCGAGGAGGCCACCGGGCAGGTGGCCGGTATGCACGTGGTGCACCACTACCAGCACCGCCCGGCGCACGCCTTCGTCCAGGACACCGCGGTGCTGGCCGCGCACCGCGGCCGCGGGCTCGGGCGGGCGGTCAAGGCGGGCCTGATGCGGCAGTTGCTGGCCCGGCGCCCGGACCTGGAGCTGGTCTTCACCACCACCGCGGCCACCAACACCCACATGATCGACATCAACCACGCGCTCGGCTACCGGACGGCACGGACGATGAACTGGGTCGAGATCCCGACGGCGCGGCTGGTCGAGCGGCTGGCCCAGCCCCTGGACGAGCGGTCGTCCTAGGGTCTTTCCGACCGCTGGGCGAGCGGCCGGGGGGCGGTGTCCGCCGGGTCGGAAATCCGGATGCCTTCGACCAGGCGCGTCCCTAGGCTGGGCGGATGAGCCAAGACGGTGCGATCGAGATCAAGGCTGTCACCGAGGAGACGCTGAGCGCCTGGTGCCATGCGGTGAACGTCGGTTTCCTGCGGGCCGGTGCTCCGCTCGCGGAGGAGGTGCGCCGGCAGCGGCTCTTCCCCGGGCGCACCCTGGGCGCCTTCGAGGGCGAGCGGGTGGTGGCCACGCTGCGCAGCTTCCCGCTGCAGCTCACGCTGCCCGGCGGCGCGTCGCTGGCGGCCTCCGCGGTCACCGCGGTGACCACCACGCAGACCCACCGGCGGCGCGGGCTGCTCACCCGGATGATGCGTCAGGACCTGGCCGCGGCCAAGGACCGCGGCGAGGCGGTGGCCATCCTGATCGCCGCGGAGTACGGGATCTACGGCCGGTTCGGCTTCGGCCCGGCCACCCGGATGGTCGGTCGGAAAATCGACCTGAAGCGGGCCGGCGGCATCCGGGCCGAGCTGGCCGGCGCGGTCGGCGGGCGGCTGGACCTGGTCTCGATGGCCGAGCTGGGCAAGCTCGGTCCCGAGCTGCACGAGCGCTGGCGCCGGCAGCAGCCCGGTGCGATCAACCGCGATGAGCAGCACTGGAAGACGGTCACCGGGGAGCTGGTCCTGCCGGTGTCCGACGGGTGGAAGGAGCCGTTCGCCGTGGCCCACCGGGACGCGGCCGGCCAGGTCACGGGTCTGGCGGTGTACCAGGTCAAGAGCGACTGGGACGGCGTGGTGCCGGACGGCACGGTGCAGGTGAAGGACTTCCTGGCACTGGACCTGCCGACCGCGGTGAGCCTGTGGCGCTACCTGACCGAGGTGGACTGGACGACCAAGGTGGTGGTGGAGAACCTCGGTCCGGACGACCCGCTGCCGCTGCTGCTGACCGACCCGCGGGCCGCGACGATCACCGAGACGGCCGACTTCACCTGGCTGCGGGTGCTGGACGTGCCGACCGCCTTCGCGGCGCGCCGCTACGCCGCGGCCGGGCGGGTGGTGCTGGAGGTAACCGATCCGGACGGCTTCGCGGCCGGGCGCTGGGCGCTGGAGGCGGACCAGGAGGGTGCGGGCCGCGCGGTGCGCACCGAGGACGAGCCGGACCTGGCGCTGTCCGCGAGCGCGCTCGGCAGCCTGTACCTGGGCGCCGAGTCGGCTTCGCGGCTCGCCGCTGCCGGTCTGGTCGAGGAGTGCCGCCCGGGCGCGGCATTCGCCGCGGACCAGCTGCTGACCACGCCGCTCAAGGCCTGGAACCCGGACTCCTTCTGACGCCGGGTCCGGATCTGCCGGCGGATCCGGTCCTCACTTCGCGGTGCGGCCGATGGTCGGCAGGATGAAGTCCTGGATCAGGCCCTTGGCGTCGCGCACGATCGGGCGGAAGACCCGGTAGCGGGACAGGTTGATCACCCGGCCCGCCATCGGGGTGGAGCGGCGGACGAACTCGCGGGTCCGCTCGGTGTCCGGGGTGCGGTCGAAGACCCAGTAGAGCACCACGATCATCAGGTGCAACCAGAGGAGTTCGGGGAGCAGGTCGGCCAGTTCGGCGTCCAGCTTGGGGGCCAGTTCGGAGCCGGTCAGCACGTCGCGGAAGAGTGCCACGGCGGTGGCCCGGGCCGGGTGCGACTCGTTGGAGAACGGGCTGAGCGAGCTGGACGGGTCGGCGGCGGTGCGGAAGAACTGGGCCGAGAACTCGTGGTACGGCGCGGCGGTGTCGATCCAGGACTCCAGGGCGATCTGCAGCCGCTCGGCGAAGTCGCGGGTGTGCGCCATCCGGCGGGCGGCGTCGGCGGCGTGATCGTGGGTCATCTGGTCGTAGAAGCCCTGGATCAGGAACTCCTTGGCCGCGAAGTAGTAGTACGCGTTGCCGACCGAGACGCCCGCCTCGGTGGCGATCGCCCGCATCGTGGTCTTCTCGTAACCGCGCTCCTGGAACAGCCGCATCGCGGTGTCCAGGATCAGCGCCCGGGTCTGCTCGCTCTTGCCGGTCTTCGGGCGGGCCCGCCCGCCCGGCAGCTCGGCGGCCTGCGGCTGGTCAGGCCCGGTGGGCCCGGCGGTCCCCGCCTGCTCGGTGTCCTGCTGGTCCATCCCGGTCTGCTCGCCCATGGCTGTCGAGCCTAGCCGAGCGGTGGCACCGCAGATCCCCTCCGCCTGCGGTGCCACCACCCGCCGAGGTGAGGTGCCATCAGCCGGCGGCCCTTCGGGACCGGATCCAACTGGTGTCGATGGGCGTACTGGCGGACGACATGGGGACCCCTCGTTTCGAACGCGTTCAATCTCCCTTGGCAGCTAGACAGTAGCGATCATCTTGAACGCGTTCAAGTCTGTTGGGCGGATCGCAGGGCGTGCCAGGATGGGAATCATGATCGAAGACGAACTTTCGATACGGCCCGGCGGTCCGGCGGACGCGCCCGCGGTGGCGGCGCTCCACGCGGAGAGCTGGCGGACCGCCTACGCCGGGATCGTGCCGCCCGCGGTGCTCGGCGACGGGCTGGCCGCGCAGCGCGCCGAGCTGTGGGAACTGCGGCTGGAGGCGGACTACGGCGAGCCGGCCGCCCAACCGGTGCTGCTGCTGGCCGAGTCCGGCGACGGCGACCTGCTCGGCTTCGGCTACCTGGTGCCGCAGCCGGACGGGCGGGTGCTGCTGGACAACCTGCACGTGCGGCCGGGGCGCACCGGCGCGGGGCTGGGCGGCGCACTGCTCGGGGCGCTGCGGGCGGAGACTGCCCGCAGCCACCCCGGCGCCCCGCTCTACCTGGAGGTGCTGGCCGACAACCACCGCGCCATCGCCTTCTACGAACGGGCCGGCGGCCACCGCACCGACTCCCGCACCACCCACTTCCCGGGCGCCGGCGAACTGCCGGAGTACGAGTACACCTGGACGCAGCCGTAGCAGCCCGGATCAGTCCTGGTCGTACACCGTCACCGGGATGCCCCGGTCGGTGAGGCGGGCGGTGACCAGCGGTTCGACCAGCTCCCAGCGGCCGCCCGCCAGCCCGCAGCCGATCCGGGGGAGGTGGACCGAGGCCTGGAGCGGGAGGACCAGGTCGGCGAGCCGGTCCAGTGCGGTGCCGATCGCCTGGTAGCGGACCGGGGCGCCGGTGGAGCGGCCGGTGCGGATGCCGCGCTGGCCGACCAGGTTGGCCACCCAGGTGTCCGGGGCCACCTGGACCAGTTGCACGGCGCCGAGCCCGAAGTCGTTGCCGGCCCGCTCGCGGTACCAGCGCCGGTAGGCCGCCTCCGGCTCGGGCCAGCGGCGGGACAGGGCCAGCACGAAACCCTTGCCCCAGCCGCCGAGGTCGTTGCAGACGTGTCCGATCACTTTCGGCCCCTTGGCCTGCGGGCTGGTGGCGTCACCGCGCCGGTACGTGATCCCGTTCCCCATGCCGGCAACGGTAGCCGGGGCCACTGACGGGCGGTCAGTGCTCGAACCGGAAGCGGTGGGGGGTCCCGGCCATGGTGCGCCGTCAGGGCTCGGATTCCCGGCGGCGGCTCGGTGCTCGGGCGCCCGGCGGCCGGTCAGCGCTCCAACTCCCGGCGGCGGCTCGGTGCTCGGACGCCCGGCGGCTGGTCAGTGCTCGAACGCCCGGCGGCCGGTCAGTGCGAGCAGCAGGGCCAGGGCTGCGGCCGCGGCGGGCAGGGCGAAGCCGGTGCCGCCCGGGGTGTGCTGGGCCGCCAGGCCGCCCACTGCGGAGCCGGCCGAGATGCCCACCACGATCCCGCAGACCGCGATCGCCATCCCCTCGTTGAGGGCGGCGGCGGGCAGGACGCGCTGGAGCAGCGTCATCCCGGTCACCATGGTCGGCGCGGTGCCGGTGCCGGCCAGGAAGAGGGCCAGGCCCAGCGGCACCGGGCCGCCGCCCAGCAGTACCACCGCGAGCGGGAGCAGCAGGGCCGCGGCCATCGCGGTCAGCCCGAGCAGCAGGCGGCGATACGGCGCGCCGTGGGCCGGGCGCAGTCCGAGCACCAGGCCGGAGAGGCCGGAGCCGGCGGCCTGGAGCCCGAGCAGCAGCCCGGTGGCCGCCTGGTGCCCGTGCGCCCGGGACCAGGCCAGGGTGGTGATCTCCATGGCGCCGAAGACGATCCCGGTGGTACCGAAGACGGCCACCAGCAGCGCGGCGCCCGGGGCGCGGAGCGGGAAGCCGGTGCCGCCGGCCGGGGCCGGCGCGACGGGTGGCTCGGTACGCCGTTGGGCGGCGAAGAGCAGCGCGCCGGCGGTGCTGAGCAGCGAGACCAGCAGCAGCCCGGCGGCCGGGCTGCCGCCGCCGCAGAGCAGTGCGCCGAGGACCGGTCCGAGGGTGAAGCAGACCTCGTCGAGGGTCTGCTCCAGGGAGTTGGCGCTGTGCAGCAGGCCGGGGTCGGCGTGGTGCAGGTGGGTCCAGCGGGCCCGGGCCATGCCGCCCAGGTTGGGCGCGCAGGAGGCGGCGAAGGCGGCCAGGCAGAGCAGCCAGCCGGGAGCCGCGAAGTGGATCAGGAACGGCGCGGCCGTGCGCGGCAGTGCGGAGCACAGGGCGGCGGGCACCGCGACGCGGCGTTGTCCGTACCGGTCGACCAACCGCCCGAGCAGCGGCAGGCCGAGTGCCACACCCGCCAGTCCGGCGGCGCTGACGGCGCCGGCCAGGGCGTAGGAGTGGCCGCTGCTGACGATGGCGGTCAGCATCGCCACGCCCAGCATCGAGTAGCCGAGCCGGCCGACCAGGCCGGCCAGGGTGAAGGCCAGGGCGCCGGGTGGGTCGAACACCCGGCGGTAGGTGGTGAACAGGGGCAGCGCGGCGGCGGTGGCAGGGGCGGCGGCGGGGGCAGGCGAGGTCACGGGGCTCCAGGCCGGAGAGGGCGTGCGGGGATGCCCCAAGCCTCGTGGCCGGTGGCCGGCGGGGTCCAACACCTGTTCCGAACTATTGACGCATCCCTGTTGTCAATCGCTGCTACGGTGGGCCGCATGCCCGTCGACCTGCATCCACGCCTGCTGCGTGGCTTCGTCGCGGTCGCCGAGACGCTGCACTTCGGGCACGCGGCGTCCCGCCTGCACCTGGCCCAGCAGGCGCTCAGCCGGGACGTCAGGACCCTGGAACGGCTGCTGGACCGCCAGCTGTTCGCCCGCACCACCCGCAGCGTGCTGCTCACCGCGGCCGGGGAGCGGCTACTGCCGCAGGCCCGCCGCCTGCTGGCGCTGCAGGAGGAGATGCTGGCCCCGGTGGCGGACCGGGTCCTGCTGCTGGACCTGAACAGCGCGGTGACCGGCGAGGACCTGACGGCCGAGCGGTTGCTGACGGCCGTTCGGGCGGCGGATCCGGAGCTGCAGCTGATGGCCCGTTACCACGGCGGTCTGGCTGCCGGGGCCCGCGAGTTGCTCGCGGAACGGCTGGACGTCTCGTTCGGCTGGTTCGCCGGGCTGCCGGCGGCGCTGCGCGAACGCCTGGTGGGCCACCCGGTCCGGCTGGAGCAGGTGGCGCTGCTCCTGCCCGAGCGGCACCCGCTGGCCGGCCGGGCGGCGATCCGGCTGGCCGAGCTGGCCGGGCACCCGGTGGACGTCTGCGCGGGCAATCCGGCCACCTCTGAGTGGACCGCTTTCGGTGAACGGCTGCTGGCGGCACACGGGTTGACCGCAGCGCCGGCGCTGCCGCCGCCGGTGGGGGCGACGGAGACGGCGCGCTACCTGGACCGGCACGGGACGCCGATGCTGACCACGGTCGGCGGCCCCGAGCTGCCCGGCGCGGTCACCCGTCCCCTGGTGGATCCGGTGCCGGTCACCCTGGTCAGCCTGGTGCACCGCCCCGGCTCGACCCCCGAGGGGCTGCCGCTGCTGCTCGAGGCGGCGGCCGAACTCGGCGAGCGGGAGGGCTGGTTGACCCCGCCGCGGGCCTGCTGGCTGGCGGCGGAGGACGCGGCGGTGGTCAACGGACTTCGGTAGCAGGCTGGTTGTCGGTTGCCTGGCCGCTACTTGTCGGCGACGAGCTTGCCGGCCGCGCCCCAGCTGTCGGTCGGTACCTCGTGGATCCAGACCTGCACGGTCTCGGCCGGGATCTGGTACGCGTCGACGAAGGCGTCGGTGATCCGGGCGACCAGCTCGCGCTTGAGCGCGACGTCGCGGGGGCCCTGCTGCACGGTGACGATCGGCATGTCTGCTCCTCGGTTCGCGGCCTCGCCGCCGGGGGTTCCGGGGCGTCTCGCCGATGGACCAAGTCCACCAGCCGAGGGCTCGCCGACCCAGACCCGAAACCGTCTGGCAGCGATCACGAATCCTGATCGTCGCTGGTGGCAGCGGGTTCCGGGGCCGATCGGCAGGCGGCGAGCAGCAGCTCGAGGGCGGGCGGGCGCGGCCCTCGGCGCAGCATCAGCGCGGTGTCCAGGGCGAGGCCGGGGTCGGTGAAGGGTACGAAGGCCACCCGGGGGACCCGCATGATTCGGGCGTTGGCGGCGTAGACCACGGTCCACATCGGGGCGCCGGTGCCGAGGGCTGCCAGGGTGTCCTGCAGGTTGCCGGTGGTGGGGCCCGGGACGGGGTCGAAGCCGGCCGCGCGGCAGCTGCCGAGCACCAGGTCGACCAGGGCGGGGTGGTTGCCGCGCTCGGTCAACCGCAGCGGGAGCTCGGCGAGTTCGGCCAGGTGCAGGGCGGGGCGGCGGGCCAGGGGGTGGCGGGCCGGCACGGCGGCCACCAGTGCGTCCCGCCAGAGCGGGAGCAACTGCAGTTCGGGGCAGTGCTCGGGGAGCGCGCCGCGGACGAAGGCGGCGTCCAGGCTGCCGTCGGTCAGGCGGGCGAGCCGCTCGCGGACCGGGACGGCGGTCAACTCCACCCGGATGTCCGGGGCTTGGCGTTCGAAGGCGTCCAGGATGCGGTCCAGCCGGTCGCCGAGGCCGGTGATGGTGCCCAGCCGGAACCGTCCGAGCCGGCCGGCGGCGCCCGCGGCGGCCAGGTCGGCGGCCACCGCGCGGGCCGAGTCCGCGGCGCCGAGTACCGCGCGGGCCGCGGGCAGGAAGGCCTCCCCGGCCGGGGTCAGGCGCACCGTGCGGGGCGAGCGGTCGAACAGCTCGACCTTCAACTCCCGCTCCAGGCGCCGGATCTGCTGGCTGACCGCGGGCTGGCCGATGACCAGGCGGTCGGCGGCGCGGCCGAAGTGCAGCTCCTCGGCCACCGTCACGAAGTAGCGCAGCTGGCGAAGCTCCACCGCGTCCCCCTTCTCTCCTGGCCCCCGGTCATCCTGCCGCATCGGCAGGTCCGGGGGCCGTCGGGAGGGCGCTCGGGGTGGTGGTCCTGGGGCGGTGGGCCCAGGGTCAGGAGCGGACGGCGGAGATGTCGAAGCTCAGCTTGACCTTCTCGCCGATCAGCACGCCGCCGGTCTCCAGCGCCGCGTTGTAGGTCAGGCCGAAGTCGGTGCGGTCGACCGTGGTGCGGCCCTCGAAGCCCAGGCGCTGCAGGCCGTACGGGTCGGTGGCGGTGCCGGTGTACTCCAGGTCCAGGGTGACCGGGCGGGTGGTGCCCTTGATGGTCAGCTCGCCGGTCATCCGGTAGGTCTCGGCGTCCAGCTGCTCGGTGCCGGTGCTGCGGAAGCTGATCAGCGGGTGGGTCTCGACCTCGAAGAAGTCACCGGTGCGCAGGTGGCCGTCACGCTGCTCGTTGCCGGTGTTGATGCTGGCGACCTGGATGGTGAGCTCGGCGGTGGAGTTGGCCGGGTTGCTGCCGTCCAGGTGCAGGACGCCCTCCCACTCGGCGAACTCGCCGCGGACGTTGGTGACCATCGCGTGCCGGACGCTGAAGCCGAGCCGGCTGTGCGTGGTGTCGATGGTGTAGTCGCCGGACAGGTGCGCGAGGTCGGCGACCGGTGCCGGGGTGGGTGCGGCGGCGACGGCGGTGGTGGCAGCGGCGGTGTCGCTCTTGCGGCTGAACAGACCCATGACGAGCTCCTCGATCGTTTGTTTAGTCTTCAACTTCTTGGCTCCACCATAGTCCTAGGTGGTTCAAAGTTCAACCACAAGCGCCGGGGATGTCTTCCGTGCTGGTTAAGGTGCCTGTGAGGAGGTGGCCCGGGTGTTCGCGGTGCACGCGCTGTGGCGGTTGGGCGGTCGGGTCGCGCTCTGGGCCGAGGACGCCCGCGCCCGCGGCGCGACCGGGCGGCCGACGGGTGGTGCGCACCCGTTCGCCTGCTCGGCCGAGCTGCTGGCCCAGGTGCTGGGCGGGATCGGTCCGGGCCACGAGTGGCTGGCCGGTCAGGCGGCCGAGCGCTGGGCCACGCTGGCCCTGCCGGCGGCCGGCGGCGGGCCCGCCGCCTCGCCCGAGCTGCTCGGCCGCGGAGACCGGCAGAGCTTGCCCGGCCCGGGGCCTCGGCAGGCCGGCCCCGGCGGAGCCGCTGCCGTCGCGCCGGGAGTACGCCGGCCCCCGGGCGGGGTGGCACTGCGGTCCTGGCGGGTGCCGGTGCTGGAGTTCGGGGCGGCCGAGAGCGCGCAGCTGCTGGGCGAGCTGTTCGATCCGCGCTGGGCGCTGACCACCTCCGAGGTACCGGAAGTCTGCCGGGTCGACGTTGCGTACGGGGCCTCACTGCGCTGGCTGACCGGCGTGCACGACCTGGCCTGGCGGCTGGCGGGCGCGGGTCAGGTACTGCCGGGCCTGGCGCGCACCCCGGACGGGGGCGGCACGGCCCGCTGGCTGCCGGCGCCGGATGCGGCGCCGCGCCGGGAGGCGGCGGCGCTGGCGGCGGGGTGCCCGCGGGTGCTGCGCGGCGAGCGGTCGGGGGCGGAGCTGCTGGACGAGGTACTGGCGGCGCTGACCGACTGCGAGGTGCGGGTGCGGCTGGCGGCGCGGCTGGGCGACGGGGGCTCGGCGGCCGAGGAGTGGTTCGCCGCACTGGGCGGGCCGGACGGTGCCGTGGCCGGGCACCCCGCGGAACTCGACCGGCTCGGGATGCAGCTGGCCCACTGGTACGGGCCCGCCGACGCCGCGGTGCGGCTCTGCTTCCGGGTGGTCGAGCCGCTCGGCCCCGATCCGGCCGACCCCGAGGGGCGGGCGGTCGGCGAGCACTGGCGGATCGACTTCCTGCTGCAGGCCGTGGACGAGCCCTCGCTGCTGGTCCCCGCCGCCGGGCTCTGGGCCGGCGGGGCGGCGCTGGCGGCCTTCGAGCGGCACACCGCCGACCCGCGGGCCGGCTTCCTGGCCGAACTGGACCGGGCCGCCCGATGCCGGCCCGCGCTGTTCGCCGGGCTGCGCGAACCGCGACCCAAGGCGCTGACCCTGGACCGCGACGAGGTGCTCGACTTCCTGCGCGAGAGCGCGCCCGAGCTCACCGAGGCAGGCTTCGGCGTGCTGCTGCCCACCTGGTGGCAGCGTCGGCCCCGGCTCGGGATGGCGCTGTCGCTGCACGGGCCGGCCACCGCGGCCGTGCCGCGCGCCGAGCGGCTGGACCGGGACGCACTGCTCGCCTTCCGCTGGCAGCTGGCCCTGGACGGCGAGCCGCTCACCGAGCAGGAGCTGGCCGAACTGGCCGCCGCCAAGCGCGGGCTGGTCCGGATCCGGGGGCAGTGGATCGAGGTGGACGCCCGGCAGCTCGGCGTGGCGGTGGACTTCCTGGCCCGGCAGGGGAGCGGCGAGGGGCCGCCGGGACCGCTGCTGCGGCTGGCGCTGGATTTTGGCGCGCTGGTGGCCGGGCTGCCGGTCGGCGCCGTCCGGGCCGCCGGGGTGTTGGGGGAACTGCTGGACGGGGGCGGGGCGGGCGGAACGGGTGCGGCGGGTGCGGCGGGTATGGCGGGTGCGGCGGACCCGGGCGTGGGCGCCGAGGTGCGCCTGCCCGCCGAGTTCGGCGCGGTGCTGCGCCCGTACCAGCAGCGCGGGGTGGCCTGGCTGGACGCGCTCAGCCGGCTGGGGCTGGGCGCGGTGCTGGCCGACGACATGGGGCTCGGCAAGACCGTGCAGACGCTGGCCCTGCTGGCCGCCGAGCACGCCCGGCGGCCCGGGGCCGCGCCCGGGGAACAGCCCACCCTGCTGGTCTGCCCGATGTCGCTGATCGCCAACTGGCGCCGGGAGGCGGCCCGGTTCGCCCCGATGCTGCGGGTCCACGTGCACCACGGCGCGGACCGCCGGCAGCACGGGGAACTGCAGGCCGCGGTGGCCGGGGCGGACCTGGTGATCACCAGCTACGGGGTGCTCCAGCGCGACGCTCCGCAGCTGCGCGCGCTGCGCTGGCACCGGGTGATCGCCGACGAGGCGCAGACCGTGAAGAACAGCGCCACCGCGCAGTCGCGCGCCCTGCGCTCGATCCCGGCGGCACACCGGATCGCGTTGACCGGCACCCCGGTGGAGAACCGGCTCGCCGACCTGCACGCGCTGCTGGACTTCGCCAACCCCGGACTGCTCGGCTCGGCCGCCGCCTTCAAGGAGCGGTACGCCGTGCCGGTCGAGCAGCAGGGCAGCCCCGTCCGCGGTGCCGAGCTGCGCCGCCGCACCGGCCCGTTCCTGCTGCGCCGGCGCAAGGACGATCCCGCGGTGCTGCCGGAGCTGCCGGCCAAGGAGGAGATGACCGTCTGGTGCTCCCTCACCGCCGAGCAGGCCGGCCTCTACCAGGCGGTGGTCGCCGACCTGCTGCACCGGCTGCGCGGTACCAAGGGTGTGGAGCGCAAGGGAGCGGTGCTGGGCGCGATCGGGCGGCTCAAGCAGGTGTGCAACCACCCGGCCCAGCTGCTGCACGACGGCTCGCCGGTGGCCGGCCGCTCCGGCAAGGTGGCCCGGTTGGAGGAGTTGCTGACCGAGGCGCTCGCCGAGGGCGACCGCACCCTGGTCTTCACCCAGTACGCCGAGTTCGGCACCATGCTCCACCGCCACCTGGCCGAGCGGCTCGACACCGAGGTGCTCCACCTGCACGGCCGGCTCGGCGCCCGGCGGCGGGAGGAGTTGATCAGCCGGTTCCAGCGTCCGGACGGCCCCGGGGTGTTCCTGCTCTCGCTCAAGGCGGGCGGCACCGGGCTCAACCTGACGGCCGCCAACCAGGTGGTCCACCTGGACCGCTGGTGGAACGCGGCGGTCGAGGAGCAGGCCACCGACCGGGCGCACCGGATCGGGCAGCGGCGCACCGTCCAGGTCCGCCGGTTCGTCTGCGCCGGGACGGTGGAGGAGCGGATCGCCGAGATGATCGAGGGCAAGCGGGCGCTGGCCCGGACCGCGGTGGCCGACGGCGAGCGCTGGCTGACCGAGCTGTCCACCGGCGAACTGCGCGAACTGCTGACGCTCTCCCAGGAGGCGCTGGCCGAGGCGGAGGTGACGGCCTGATGAGCGAGACGGACGACTACTGGCAGGGGGACTTCACGCTCCGCCAGGAGGAGGACCCGCCCGGGGCGGCGGAACCGCTGCCCGTCGAGCGGCTGGGCGCCTCGGGGATCACCGTCGGCGGGCGGGAACTGGCAGTACTGCTGGGGCCGGTCTACCGGGTGCTCACCGAGGACGTCGATGCCTGAGCCGGGAGTGCCTGAGCCGGGCGTGCCCGAGCTCGGCGTGCCTGAGGCGGGTGTGCTCGAGCCCGGCTTGTCCGGTCCCGGCGTAGTTGACCCTCGACCAGGTCGAGGCAGCAGAGTCCAGGGCATGGAGAGCGGGATGCGCAGCATCGGCCGACTGGCCCGGGAGAGCGGACTGACCGTCAGCGCGCTGCGGTTCTACGACGGCGCCGCGGTGTTCGGCCCGGCCGAGGTGGATCCGCAGACCGGGTACCGCTGGTACGCGCCCGAGCAACTGTCCACGGCCCGGCTGCTCGCGCGGCTGCGCCGCGTCGGGCTGCCGCTGGCGCAGATCCGTCTGGTGCTGGCGGCTCCGCCCGGGTCCGCCGCGGCGCACCGGGTGCTCGACGCGCACCTGCGACGGCTGGAGGACGGCCTGGCCGACGCCCGTCGCGAGCTCTCCCTCGTCCATGACCTGATCGACCAGAGGGAGCTTTTGATGACCGAGATCGTCCTGGACCGTGCGGAGTTCGCGGCGGCCCTGGCCGCCGTCCGCTTCGCCGTGAGTGCCGACCCCGGGAAGCCGGTGCTCGGCGGGATCCTGCTCGACCTGGACGGCGAGGTGCTGCGAGCGGTCGCCACCGACCGGTACCGGTTGGCGGTGGGCCAGGCCGCAGTGCGCTCCGGGGCCGACGGCGAGTTCCAGGTGCTGCTGCCGGCGGCGCTGGCGGACCGGATCCGGACGCTCGCCTTGGCGGGGGAGGGCGAGCTGCGGCTGACCGTGGAGGGCGCGCGGGTGGTGGCCGAGGTGCCGGGGGCCCAGACGGTCAGCGGCGAGCGGCTGGACCTGGACTTCCCCGACTACCGCCGACTGCTCCGGTTGGAACCCACGCACCGGGCGCTGATCGGTGCCGAGGTGCTGCGGCGCGCGGTCACGCAGGGGCCGAGCCGGCCCTACCGCCCCGAGCCGGGTGAGCCCGCGGGCGCGCCGGTCGACCTCACAGTGCTCTCGCTCGGCGGGGACGGCGAACTGCGGGTGGTAGGCGAGCCCGGGGCCGGCGAGGGCGAGGGCGAGGTGCTGCGGGTCGCGGTGAACCGG
This sequence comes from Streptomyces tateyamensis, assembly GCF_003205575.1. Lineage (GTDB taxonomy): Bacteria > Actinomycetota > Actinomycetes > Streptomycetales > Streptomycetaceae > Kitasatospora > Kitasatospora tateyamensis. The sequence goes on along the minus strand of NZ_PYBW01000010.1, from coordinate 93,633 downwards.
GACTTCCTGCTGGAGGCGCTGGCCGCGGGTGACGCCGGAACGGGCCAGCTGCTGCTGGAGCTGGGCGGCCCGATCGGCCCGCTGGCGATCCGCTCGGCAGCCACCGGAGCTGGCCACTACTCGGTGCTGATGCCGGTCCGGCTCACCTAGGCCCTGGCAGGAGCAGTGCGCGTACCGGGTGACGGTCCGTCCGGTGCGCCGACCTTTCGAGTCCTTGGGGGCGGCGCGCTAACTGGGGCGCTTGCTTTTGCAAGCAGTGGTAGGCAGCATGGGGGCATGGCTTCACTGAACGTGAGCTCGCTGGGGGAGTACATCCGCGAGCAGCGGCGCACCGCGCAGTACTCGTTGCGCCAGTTGGCCGAGGCCGCGGGTGTGTCCAACCCGTACCTCAGCCAGATTGAGCGAGGACTGCGTAAGCCGAGTGCGGAGATCCTGCAGCAGATCGCCAAGGCGCTGCGGATCTCGGCCGAGACGCTCTACGTGCAGGCGGGGTTCCTGGAGGAACACCCCGCGGGCGGGGCCGACCTGCGGGCCGCGATCTTCGCGGACCCGGCGATCAGTGAACGGCAGAAGCACGCGCTGCTGTCCGTGTACGAGGCTTTCGTCGCGGAGAACACGAATCACGGAAGGACGAGCTGATGCCCGGTACCGAGGAGATCAGGAACGAGATCCGCAGGACGCTGAGCGACCCGACGCCGCTGTACGCGCTCGCGGGCGCGGGTGACCTGGCGGTCGAGAAGCTGCGCGAGGTTCCGGCCCGGGTCGAGGCGCTGGCCGCCGACCGCAAGGGGACCCAGGAGGCCGCGGTGGCCCGCCTGAAGGAGGCTCAGGCCAAGGTGGTCGGCACCGTGACCACGCTGCCGACCGACCTCAAGGGGCTGCAGGAGCGGGCCCAGGAGTTCGCGCTGCAGCAGGTCGGCCGGGCGGCCGGCCTGGCGGTGCAGGCCAAGGAGGCCTACGACGAGCTGGCCGTGCGCGGCAAGGGCGTAATGGACAAGAACGTGCCCGGTCGGGCCGAGGAGCCGGCCGTGACGGTCGAGCGGGCCGAGACCGTGCCGGTGGACGCCGAGGAGGTCGAGGCCGAGGAGGTCGAGCCGGCCGCGGCGCAGCAGGCCGAGCCGGAGCAGCCGGCCAAGAAGGCTCCGCGGGCCCGCAAGCGCCCCGCCACGGAGCAGTGAAGACGCACGACCCGGCCCTGAACGGGGCCCGAGTGTGTCAGGGTTGAGGAGCGGTGCCGGGGGAAGTCAACGAGTGACTCTGACGGCACGGATCGGTTGAGGAGACCTGGGTGAGTGAGTTCCTGTCCTTCCAGTTGCTGAACCCGTTCTGGTACCTCTCGTCCGCGATCCTGCTCTTCAACGCCTACGCCTTCGTGGACGCCGTCTTCCGGCGGGAGGACGCCTACCGGGCGGCGGACAAGAAGACCAAGCCGTTCTGGCTGGTCATCCTCGGGTTGGCGCTCGGCTTCGACCTGCTCTTCGGCGCCAGCATCTTCCGCTTCCTGCCGCTGATCGGCCTGGTGGCCGCGATCGTCTACATGGTGGACGTCCGCCCGGCGATCCAGGCCGTCACCGCCGGCCGGGGCGGCACCGATCCGATCAGCCGGGCGCTGCGTGCGCTCGGCCGCCGCGGTGGCGGTCGCCCGCGCTGGTGAGCGCGCGGGCGGCCCTGCCGCGACCGCGGCAGCGGGCGGGGTTCAGCCCATCAGGACGGGCTGCTGGTTGCGCTCCAGCAGCAGCACCGCGACATCGTCGGTCAGTGCGCCGCCGTTGAGCTCCTCGACCTCGGCCAGTGCGCCGTCCACCAAGCGGCCGCGAGTCAGCCCGCCGGCCTGGTGGTCGCCGATCAGCCCGACCAGGCCGTCCTGGCCCAGCCGGCGCGAACCGGCGCCGACCCGCCCCTCGATCAGGCCGTCGGTGTAGAGGAGCAGGCTCCAGCCCGGTTCCAGCTCGACGTGCTGCGCCGGCCAGGCGGACTCCGTGTCGTCGCACGGGAGCAGCCCGAGCGCCGGACCTGCCAGCTCGCTGGGCAGCACCGCCGGCCGCCGATCGGCGGAGAGCAGCAGCGGCGCCGGGTGACCGGCCAGGTAGAGCTGGGCGTACTCCATACCGGGGCGCTCGGAAGGCAGCGGCTGCTGGCCGACCCCGGGGGCCGGGCGCGGCTCGGTCGCCCCGGCAGCGAGCTGGTCGGCCGCCCGGGCACTGCGGTGGCCGCGCGGCGCCTGCTCCGGCGGGGCGCCCGGGGTGATCACCAGCATGCACAGGGTGGCGAAGATCTCGTCGCTGCGCCGCTCGTGCTCCAGCACGTGCTGCAGGGTGGTGAGCAGCGTCTGGCCGCTCAGGCCCGCGAACACCAGGGTGCGCCACGCTATCCGCAGTGCGACGCCGAGCGCGGCCTCGTCCGGGCCGTGGCCGCAGACGTCGCCGATCACGACGTGCACCGAGCCGTCGTCGGTGCGGACCGCGTCGTAGAAGTCGCCGCCGAGCAGGGCGCGCCGCCGGCCCGGGCGGTAGCGCCGGGTGAAGGAGAGGTCGGCCCCGTCCAGCAGCGGGGTGGGCAGCAGGTGGCGTTGCAGGCGGGCGTTCTCCTGCCCGCGCAGTTCGGCCTCGACCAGGCGGCGCTGCGATTCGTCGGCCCGCTTGCGCTCCAGGGCGTACCGCAGCGCCCGGGCCAGCAGCGGGCCGTCGGTCTCGTCCCTGGTCAGCGAGTCCTGGGCGCCGGCCGCCACGGCGGCGGCACCGAGTTGGGCGTCGGCGGCCCCGGTCAGCACCACGACTGCGGCGTTCGGGGCCAGCCGGAGCACCTCGCGCAGGCCGTCCAGCGGGTCGCCCGCGGCGGCGCCGGCCGGCGGGGCGGCCAGGTCGAGCAGTACGCAGCTGTAGTCGACCCGCGGGGTACGGCTGCGCCGACCCGTGCCTGGGCGGGCCGGGGCGAGCAGCCCGGCGGCCTGGGCCAGCCCGGGCGCCCGGTGCAGTTCGATCGGGGCCCCGCCGGCGGCGACCAGCTCCTCGACCAGCCGCGGGTCGCTCGCCTCGCTCTCGATCACCAGCAGCCGGACCGGATCGGTGGCCCGCTCGGCGCCGCCGGACCGAGCGGTGGCCCGCGGTGCGGGCAGCGTGAGCGGAGCGGCCCCCGGCGCGCCGCTCTGCTCGGCGAGCTCCGAGTGGCGGGCGGCGGCCAACCCGCCCAGTTCGCCGAACGGCCCGACCGTGGTGAGGCCGTCCAGCCGGCCGAGGCCTTCGAGGGAGTCCAGTCCGTGCATCGAGCTGAGGCCGCTCATGTCGTTGAGTCCGCTGCCGACGCTCGGTGCCTTGGCCGGATCAGGGCAGGGGGCGGCAACACGCTGGCGCGGGCCAGCAGTCGCCGGGGTGCCGGACCGGCGCTGGCCGGCTCCCGCCCCGTCTCCCGTAGCGGGCACGGACGATTCCTCCTCTTCCCTGACGGGGTAACGGCTGCGATCCGCGCGCAGTGCCCGCGCGGCACTGCGAGTCAGGGAACCTTCCGCGACCATAACGTGATCTCCGAGGATTTCCTTGGCTGGTGGGCGTGGATGTGGCTATTGCCACGCTGCTGGGGGCTTGTCGGCTAGCTTGCGTGACGTGTGGCCGAGGACCGTGCCCGGCCGGGAACGAGGAGCTGACGGTGACACAGATCACATTGGTTCAGGGTGATATCACGAAGCAGCGGGTTGATGCCGTGGTCAACGCGGCCAACTCGTCCCTGTTGGGCGGGGGCGGGGTGGACGGCGCGATCCACCGGGCGGGCGGTCCGGAAATCCTGGCCGAGTGCCGAAAGTTGCGGGCCTCGCACTACGGGAAGGGGCTGCCGGTCGGTAGGGCGGTGCTGACGACGGCCGGAAACCTGCCGGCCAGGCACGTGGTGCACACGGTCGGCCCCGTCTACGGGGGCACCGAGTACGAGCGCGGGGCGGAGCTGTTGGCCTCCTGTTATCGGGAGTCGCTGCGGCTGGCGGCGCAGGCGGGTGATCGGGTGGTGGCGGTCCCGGCGGTCTCGACCGGGGTGTACGGCTGGCCGATGGCGGACGCGGCGCGGATCGCCCTGCGGGCGGTGGAGGACGAGTTGGCCCAGGGGCCGGCGGCGGAGCTGGCGGAGGTGCGGTTCGTGCTGTTCGATGCGGCGGCGCTCCGGGCCTTCGAACAGGCGAGGGACGCGCTGGAGCCCGGCCCGCGGGGAGCGGGGGAGGGGTAGGCGCGGCAGTCTGATCGAATCAAGGAGCGTCACCGGATGGGCTCCATAGTGGCCTGACGGCGCGTCAATACGCCAGAGAAATTCGATAACTCGTTCGAGTGAAATAGGTGAGGGCTCGAACGATCCCGGCCCGGAGCGGGGCGGCCCCGGGCCCGGTCAGGGCGCCAGCGCCGCCCACGGCAGCGTGACCTCGCCCTGCCGCCACCGCCCCCGCGCGTCCACCAGCGGCCAGGACCCGGCCAGCGCCGCGCACGCCGCCGCCCAGCGCTGCCGCGCCCCGAACGCCCCGTACGGCGCGGCCGCCGCCCAGGCCCGGTCGAACTCGGTCAGGAAGGCGTGCACCGGCCTCCCCGGCACGTTGTGGTGGATCAGCGCCTTGGGCAGCCGCTCGGCCAGGTCCGAGGGGCGGTCCAGCGAGGCCAGCCGCGCCGCGAAGGTGACGGTGCGCGGCCCCTCGGGCCCGAGCGCCACCCAGACGTGCCGCCGCCCGACCTCGTCGCAGGTCCCCTCGACCAGCAGGCCGTCCGGGGCCAGCCGCCCGCACAGCCGGGCCCAGACCGCCTCGACCGCCTCCTCCTCGTACTGCCGCAGCACGTTGGCGGCCCGGATCAGCTGGGCCCGGGCGCCGTCCAGCGGCACCTCGAAGCCGCCGCGCCGGAAGGTCAGGCCGGGCGGGCGGGCGTACGGCAGCGCGGCCGCCACCCGGGCCGGCTCGATCTCGATCCCGACCACCCGCAGGTCCGGGCGGACCGCCGTGAGCCGGTGGTGCAGTTCGACCGCGGTCCACGGCGCCGCGCCGTACCCCAGGTCCACCGCCACCGGCGCCACGACGGCCGCCCGCAGCCGGGGGCCGAGCGCGTGCACGATCCACCGGTCCATCCGGCGCAGCCGGTTGGTGTTGGTGGTGCCGCGGGTGACGGTGCCGACCGGCCGGGCCGCCGACCCGCGCGCCGCGACGCGGCCCTGCTCGCCGCGGCCCGCGGGGTGTCCGGACGCGCCGGGGTCGAAGGAAGCAGCCATGACGGCAGGGTACGTGGGCGGCCGTTCGACCCGGCCCGGCGCCCGCGGGCACCGGGCCGGCGCCAGGGCCGGTCCCCGTGCGGGAATGCACACGGAGCACGTGCGGTTGTCAGCCTGTTGGACCGGCAGAGTAGTAGGCGAGGCAGACCAGAGAGGCCCCAGTCAGGTGATCAAGCATCCCGTGCCGCCGGTGCGGCGCGAGCGGCAGGGCCCGTCGCGCGGGCGCCTGCACGCCCTCACCGGTGGCCGCGGCCGCGCGCCGCGCCGGATCGCGATGCTCAGCGTGCACACCTCCCCGCTGCACCAGCCCGGCACCGGCGACGCGGGCGGGATGAACGTCTACATCGTCGAGCTGGCCAAGCGCCTGGCCGCGCTCGACATCGAGGTGGAGGTCTTCACCCGGGCCACCTCCTCGGACCTGCCGCCCAGCGTGGAGCTGGCCCCCGGCGTGCTGGTGCGCCACGTCACCGCGGGTCCGTACGAGGGGCTGGTCAAGGAGGACCTGCCGGCCCAGCTGTGCGCCTTCACGCACGGCGTGCTGCGCACCGAGGCCGGCCACCGCCCCGGCCACTACGACCTGGTCCACTCGCACTACTGGCTCTCCGGCCAGGTCGGCTGGCTGGCCGCGGAGCGCTGGGGCGTCCCGCTGGTGCACACCATGCACACCATGGCCAAGGTGAAGAACGCCGCGCTGGCCGAGGGCGACACCCCCGAGCCGCCGGCCCGGGTGATCGGCGAGACCCAGGTGGTGGAGGCGGCCGACCGGCTGATCGCCAACACCGCGGACGAGGCCGGCGAGCTGGCCGGCCACTACGGCGCCCGTCCCGACCAGCTCGCGGTGGTGCATCCGGGCGTCAACCTGGACGTCTTCCGGCCGCACGCCCCCGGCACCGCTCACCGGGCGGCCCAGCGGGCCGCCCGGGCCCGGCTCGGGCTGCCGGCCGAGGCCGCGGTGCTCCTCTTCGCCGGCCGAATACAGCCCCTCAAGGCACCGGACGTGCTGCTCAAGGCGGTCGCTGTGCTGCTGGCCCGGCGCCCTGAGCTGCGCGAGCGGCTGGTGGTCCCGGTGGTCGGCGGCCCCTCGGGCAGCGGGCTGGCAGAGCCGAAGAGCCTGCAGAAGCTCGCCGCCCAGCTCGGCATCGGTGACGTGGTGCGGTTCCACCCGCCGGTCGGCCAGCCCGCGTTGGCCGAGTGGTACCGGGCCGCGACGGCGCTGGTGATGCCCTCGTACAGCGAGTCCTTCGGCCTGGTGGCGCTGGAGGCGCAGGCCTGCGGCACCCCGGTGGTGGCCGCGGCGGTCGGCGGCCTGCCGGTCGCGGTGCGGGACGGGGAGACGGGCCGGCTGGTCCGCGGCCACGACCCGGCGGACTGGGCCCGGGCGCTGGAGCCGTATGTGACGGAGCCGGAGCTGGCGGCCCGTCAGGGCGCGGCGGCAGCGGCGCACGCGGCCGGCTTCGGCTGGGGCGCGGCGGCGGCCGCGACGGCGGAGGTGTACTCGGGCGCCCTGGTCCGCCCCGCCGGTCGGCTGGCGCTCACCCGGCGCAAGCCGGCCTGAGCGCAGCCCCGAGCCGGCCTGAGCGCAGCCGTGTGCGGGCCTGAGCGCAGCCCCGAGCGGCGCCGGGGCGCGGCGTACCCGCCGACCGGTACCTGCCGGTAACGTCACCGGCATGGCTATCCGTACCAAGGACGAGGCTCTCGCACTGCTCGCCGCCGCGCTGGACGAGGCCGGCTGCGGCTGGGAGCCGGCCGTCGCCGACCCGTACACCCTGGTCGCCACCCTGCCCGGCACCCGCAAGCTGAGCACCACCTGCGCGCTGCGGGTCGGCGACCACACCCTCTCGGTGAACGCCTTCGTGATCCGCCGCCCGGACGAGAACCACGAGGGCGTCTTCCGCTGGCTGCTGGAGCGCAACACCCGGCTGTCCGGCGTCGCCTACGCCCTGGACCCGCTGGGCGACATCTATCTGACGGGCCGGCTGCCGCTGTCCGCACTGGACGAGCAGACGGTGGACCGGCTGCTCGGCACGGTGCTGGAGAGCGCTGACGAACCGTTCAACACGCTGCTCGAACTCGGCTTCGCCACCGCGATCCGGCGCGAGTGGGAGTGGCGGACCAAGCGCGGGGAGTCCACCCGCAACCTGGCGGCCTTCGCCCACCTGACCGGACCGCAGCAGGACGCCTGACCCCGCCCCCGCCCGCCCCACCCGCGCCCGCGGCTACGCGGCGGCCCGTGCCGCCACCCGGGCCGAGGCCGTGGCGTCGGCCCGGCGGCCGACCAGCAGGTAGCCGATCCCGGCCACCGTGCCCAGCACCGCGCAGCCGCCCCAGACCGCGGCCGGACCGGCGTGGTCCAGCAGCAGGCCGCCGGCGGCCGGCCCGACGCAGGAGGCCGCCGACCAGGCCAGCGAGGAGACCCCCTGGTAGCGCCCGCGGGCGTGGGTGGGCGAGAGCTCGGCGACCAGGCCCATGTTGGTCGGCACCTGGATGATCTCGCCGACCGTCCAGACCACCACGCTCAGCGCGAAGAACAGCACCGAGTGCCCGGCGAAGGCGGCCAGCGCCGCGCCCCAGCCGGCCAGCAGCGCCCCGGCCATCAGCAGCTTGGCCCGGTCGCGGCCGCGGATCGCCCAGACCACCGGGATCTGCAGCACCACGATCAGCAGCCCGTTGAGCCCGATCACCCAGCCGAACTGCGACTTCAGCCCGGCACTGCCCATCACCATCGCCAGCGTGGTGTTGCCCTGCTGCATGATCATCGCGAACAGGAAGGTCATGCTGACCAGCGCGATGAACCGCCGGTCCCGGAACACGGTGCCCAGGCTGATCTGCGGGTCCGCGGCCGCCGGCGCCCCTTCCCGCACCCGGTCCCCGCCCGGCAGCTCGGGTCGCGACTCCGGCACCTTCACGAAGACCACCAGCGCGCACAGCAGCGTGGTCGCCGCGTCGCCCAGGAAGAGCGGCAGGTAGCCGCTGAGCGCGATCAGCCCGCCCACGGCCGAGGAGACGCCGAAGCCGATGTTGATCGCCCAGTAGTTGAGCGACATGGCCCGCACCCGGTCGGCGGCCGGGACCACGTCGGCGATGATCGCCGAGGTGGCCGGTCGGGAGGCGTTGGCGCTCAGCCCGGTCAGGAAGGCCACCACGGCGATCATCAGCTGCCCCTGGGTGAAGCCCAGCGCCGCGGTGCACAGTGCGGTCAGCGTCTGCGCGACCAGCAGGGTGGGCCGGCGCCCGATCCGGTCCGCCAGTACCCCGCCGACCAGCGAGGCGACCGCCGAGCCCAGACCGAAGAGCGCGGCCACCAGGCCCGCGTAGGTGCCCGAGTAGCCGCGCTCGGCGGTCAGGTACAGCGCCATGAAGGTGACGACGAAGCCGCCCAGCTTGTTCACCAGGGTCGAGGTCCACAGCCACCAGAAGGCCGCGGGCAGACCGCCCACCGACTCGACGGCGGCGCTGCGGATCCGGGGAGGCAGCAGGGTGGCGGGTGCGGGCATCGGGGCTCCCGGGCGGCAGGGGACCCGGTCAGCGGAGTGGGGTGACCGCCCACCGGATCAGTAAGTGGCTCAGACGACGGGCACACATTACTGATTCGGTGGACGCCCCAGCCAGCGGTTATTTCCGACGCACTAAGCTGTGCGCCATGGCTGACACGACCTACCGACTGATCCTGCTCCGTCACGGCGAGAGCGAGTGGAACCAGAAGAACCTTTTCACCGGCTGGGTCGACGTCGACCTCAACGAGAAGGGTGAGAAGGAGGCCGCGCGCGGTGGCGAACTGCTCGCCGCCGAGGGCCTGTTCCCCGACGTGGTGCACACCTCGCTGCTGCGCCGCGCCATCCGCACCTCGCAGATCGCCCTGGACAAGGCCGACCGCCACTGGATCCCGGTCAGCCGCAGCTGGCGGCTGAACGAGCGCCACTACGGCGCGCTGCAGGGCAAGGACAAGGCGCAGACCCTGGCCGAGTTCGGCGAGGAGCAGTTCCAGCTGTGGCGCCGGTCCTACGACACCCCGCCGCCGGCGCTGGCCGACGACGCCGAGTTCTCCCAGGCCGGCGACGCCCGGTACGCCGAGATCCCGAGCGAGCTGCGCCCGCGCACCGAGTGCCTCAAGGACGTCGTCGACCGGATGCTGCCGTACTGGTACGACGCGGTCGTGCCGGACCTGGCCGCCGGCCGGACCGTGCTGGTCACCGCGCACGGCAACAGCCTGCGCGCGCTGGTCAAGCACCTGGACGGGATCTCCGACGAGGCGATCGCGGGCCTGAACATCCCCACCGGCATCCCGCTGGTCTACGAGCTGGACGCCGACTTCAAGCCGGTCACCCCGGGCGGCCGCTACCTCGACGCGGAGGCCGCCGCGGCCGCCATCGAGGCGGTCAAGAACCAGGGCAAGAAGTAGGGCAAGTAGCACTCAGCGCCTGAAGCAGGGCGCGACGACGCGGGTGGGCCCGGCCGAGGCGGCCGGGCCCACCCGCGTTCTGGCCGCTCAGTGGCCGCCGCAGCAGCCGCCGGTCGCGCCGCCGCACTGGCAGGGGGCACCGGACTGGCAGCCGCAGCCGCAGCCGGCGCTGCAGCCGCAGGCGCCGAGCAGGACCCGCTGCTGGGCCGGGGCACAGCAGGCGGTCGGCTCGGCGGGGGTCGGGACGGGCCGGGGGGTGGTGTTCATGGTGCGGTCTCCTCCTCGAAGACGGCAGACAGCTGCCTGCCCATCGAGTGAAGCCCGCCTGTTGACGGGGCGTCAACGGGCGCGCGGTGGTGGGGGAGCGGCCGGCCAGTGCTCCCCCACGACGGCGCGTTCGGGTTTACCGGTGGACGGTCACTCGGTCGGCATCGGGGAGTCCGGGATGTACTCGCCCGCGTGCTCCCCGGTGACCAGGAAGACCACCCGCTTGGCGACCGAGACGGCGTGGTCGGCGAACCGCTCGTAGTACCGGCCGATCAGGGTCACGTCGACGCCGGTCTCGATGCCGTGCTGCCAGCGGTCGTCGATCAGGTGGGTGAAGAGCTCGCGGTGCAGCTGGTCGATCGCGTCGTCGTCGCGCTCCAGCTGCAGCGCGGCCTCCACGTCCTTGGTCGCGATGACCTGGCCGGCCTTGGCCACCAGGCGCTGGGCGAGCTGCCCCATCTCCAGCACGATCGGGTGCAGGTCGCCGGGCACCGCGGTCTCCGGGTAGCGCAGCCGGGCCACCTTGGCGACGTGCCGGGCCAGGTCGCCGCAGCGCTCGAGGTCGGCGCTCATCCGCAGGCTGGTGACCACGATGCGCAGGTCGGTGGCGACCGGCTGCTGGCGGGCCAGCAGGTCGATCGCGCGGTTCTCCAGCTCGTGGTGCAGGTCGTTGACCTTGCCGTCGGCCGCGATCACCGACTCGGCGAGCTCCAGGTCGGCGTCGAGCAGCGCGGTGGTCGCGCGGCCCATGGCCGACCCGACCAGCCGGGCCATCTCGACCAGGCTGTCACCGATCGAGTCGAGTTCCTCGTGGTACGCGTCGCGCATGCTCTTCTCTTCTCCTCAGTAGCTGTGTCGGTGGCGGTGCCGACCGGCCACCGCACCGGCGTTCGACTGGCGCGGGGCCGCTGCGGGTGGCGCGCATCGTACGCGCGCCACGGACCCACACGGGCTGTAGCCGCAAGCCTGGGCCGTGCGGGCGACCGGTCTCGGCCAGAGCAGTAAACCAGCGGCTACTTGAAGGTGAATTCTCGGCAACGCACGGCCAATGCCTTGATCTGACACTTACAAGGCGCCCGGTGGATGCGCTTACGCTGGTCGGCATGGACGTGAATGTGGCCGCTGCCGCTGCCTGCGCCATCGCCGGGCTGGGTGTCGGCCTCACTGCTTCCATCGCGTTCCGTTGGAGCGAGCGTGAGCAGAACCGCGGTGCGGGCGGCGGCGGCAACAGGCGGAACGGTGGCGCGGTGGCGCCCAGCTCGCCGTTGCAGGAACCGGCACTGCCGCCGGGTGTGGACACCGTGCTCTCGGTGCTGCGCTCCTGCGCGATCGTGCTCGGCGACGGCGACGAGGTGGTCAAGGCCAGCTCCGCCGCCTACTCGATGGGACTGGTCCGCGGCGGCGCGGTGGCGGTCGAGCAGATGCTCGCGCTGGCCCGGGCGACCCGCCGGGACGGTGAGATCCGCCAAGTCGAGCTGGACGTGCCGCGCCCCGGCGTGCAGCGGGCCGGCGAGCCGCTGTCGGTCTCGGTCCGGGTGGCCCCGCTCGGCTCCCGGCTGGTGCTGGTGCTGGTCGAGGACCTCACCGAGCGCCGCCGGATCGAGGCGGTCCGCCGCGACTTCGTGGCCAATGTCAGCCACGAGCTCAAGACTCCGGTGGGCGCGCTGTCGCTGCTCTCCGAGGCGGTCGCGGACGCTTCCGACGATCCGGAGGCGGTGCAGCGCTTCGCCGGCCGGATGCAGATCGAGGCGACCCGGCTGGCCAGCCTGGTCCAGGAGATCATCGACCTCTCCCGGGTGCAGGACGACCGGCTGCTGATGGACCCCGAGCCGGTGCCGGTCGACGAGCTGATCGCCGAGGCGATGGACCGCTGCCGCCAGCAGGCCGCGGCCAAGCAGATCCACATGGCGGCCGGCGGCATCGCCGGCCTCTACATCCACGGCGACCGCGGCCAGCTCGCCGCCGCGCTCGGCAACCTGGTCGAGAACGCCGTCAACTACAGTCCGCCGCGCACCCGGGTGGCGATCGCCACCCGCCGGATAGCCAGCGCCGCCGCGATCGGCGAGGCGGACGGCGAGCTGATCGAGATCTCGGTGACCGACCAGGGCATCGGCATCTCGGAGAAGGACCGCGAGCGGATCTTCGAACGCTTCTACCGGGTGGACCCGGCCCGATCGCGCGCCACCGGCGGAACCGGCCTCGGCCTGTCCATCGTCAAGCACGTTGCCGCCTCGCACGGCGGCACCGTCTCGGTGTGGAGCGTCGAAGGCCAGGGCTCCACCTTCACCATCCGGCTGCCCGCCGGACAGCGCCCCGATCCGAGCAGCGGACCGGCGCTCACCGAATCTGTAACCACAACACCCCTTCCTGCCCCGGAGGCCCGATCGTGACCCGAGTACTGGTGGTCGAGGACGAGGAGTCGTTCAGCGACGCCCTGTCGTACATGCTCCGCAAGGAGGGCTTCGAGGTGGCGGTCGCCGCCACCGGCCCCGACGCGCTGGAGCAGTTCGAGCGCAACGGCGCCGACCTGGTGCTGCTCGACCTGATGCTGCCCGGGCTCCCCGGTACCGAGGTCTGCCGCCAGCTGCGGGTGCGCTCCAACGTCCCGGTGATCATGGTGACCGCCAAGGACAGCGAGATCGACAAGGTGGTCGGCCTGGAGATAGGCGCGGACGACTACGTCACCAAGCCCTACTCCACCCGCGAACTGGTCGCCCGGATCCGTGCGGTGCTGCGCCGCCGCGGTGAGGACGGCGGCGCCGGTACCGACGGCAGCGGCCCCGGCGCGCTCGAGGCCGGCCCGGTCCGGATGGACGTCGACCGCCACGTGGTGACGGTGGACGGCGCCAAGGTCGACCTGCCGCTCAAGGAGTTCGACCTGCTGGAGATGCTGCTGCGCAACGCCGGCCGGGTGCTGACCCGGATGCAGCTGATCGACCGGGTCTGGGGCGCGGACTACGTCGGCGACACCAAGACGCTGGACGTGCACGTCAAGCGGCTGCGGGCCAAGATCGAGCCGGACCCGGGCGCCCCGCGCTACCTGGTCACGGTCCGCGGCCTGGGCTACAAGTTCGAGCCGTAAGCCGCACCCCGATCACGAACGAAGGGCCGCACCCCCGGAAACGGGGTGCGGCCCTTCGCCGCGCTCGGGGGCGCGCACGCCCCCGAGCGGGACGGCGTCAGTGCGCCGAGGCGCCGGCCGAGGCGGAGCTCGAGGCCGAGGCGGAACCCGAGGCCGCGCCGGAGGGGGTGGCGCTCGGGCTGGTCGAGCCGCTCGCCGAGGCCGAGGCGCTGGGCGAGGCACTGGCCGAGGCCGAACCGCTGGCCGAGGCGCTCGGCGAGGCGGTGGTCGGGCCGAAGCTCTCGAAGATGCCGCTGGCCGAGACCACCGCGGCGGTGGTGTCGACCTTGCCTGCGGTGCTGAACGAGAAGGAGGCCGGCGCGTAGCCGCCCACCGGCAGCGCGACCGAGGCGACCCGGGCCGAGGGCTGGCCGGTGCCGCCGAGCAGCACGGCCCCGCTGGCCGGGATCACGACGCCGCCGGGCAGCGGCGCGCCGTTGGCGTCCAGGAAGGTGGCGGTGCCGCCGGCGATCGTCACGCTCTGCAGCGTCTCCGGGGCGGAGCCGATGTTGCTGATGTTCAGGGTGACGTTCGCCGGGCCGTTCTGGCCGGTGGTCTGGGTCGGGGAGACGACCACGTTGATCGCGTTCAGCCGCAGGTTCGGGCCCAGCGCGGTGGCGGGGCTGTTGGGCTTGACCTGCGTGCTCTCCGAGCTCGTCCCAGCCGAGCAGGCGGAGAGCGAGACGGCGGCGAGGGCGAGAACGATGGCGGCAGTGCCACCGCGTCGAAGGCTGCGGCTCACGGCGGCGGCATCTCCTTGATCGCGTGTCGGTATGTCAGCGCCCAGCGTACCGACCGTACTTATCCGACCCTCACGGGGTGGCCCCGTGTCGCGCCCCGAGGGCCACCCGAGGGGCGGTACCGAAGGTTCCGGAACGACCTGGAGATCAGATCACGATCAGGAAACGGTGAATATCCGGTGTCGAGTTCAAGATCGAATCCCGGTTTCCGGGACGTTGCGCACCGTTTCCAAGAGTGCGAGGAGGGCCTCCGACCTGCGGGAAGCCCCTCCGGCGGGGTGCCCGCAGCACGTCGCGGGGGTGCTTGTCAAGCCCCGAGACCCGTCCTGACCTGCGAAAACGCCCTTCGGGCGAGCGGAAAAGCGTGTTATTCTGGAAAGCCACGGAAGGGGTCCTGTCACATGACGTTCAAGGTTGGCGACACGGTGGTCTACCCCCATCACGGGGCTGCACTGATCGAGGCCATCGAAATTCGCCAGATCAAAGGTGTGGACAAGACCTACCTGGTGCTGAAGGTTCAGCAGGGAGACCTCACGCTGCGAGTCCCCGCGGAGAACGCGGAGTTCGTCGGCGTGCGCGACGTGGTCGGCCAGGAGGGTCTGGACCGGGTCTTCGAGGTGCTGCGCGCGCCGTACACCGAGGAGCCCACCAACTGGTCTCGCCGCTACAAGGCGAACCTCGAGAAGCTCGCGTCGGGTGACGTGATCAAGGTCGCCGAGGTCGTCCGGGACCTGTGGCGTCGCGAGCGCGAGCGCGGCCTGTCGGCCGGCGAGAAGCGGATGCTCGCCAAGGCACGGCAGATCCTGGTCAGCGAGCTGGCGCTCGCCGAGAACACCAACGAAGACAAGGCGGAGACGCTGCTCGACGAGGTGCTCGCCTCGTAGCGCGGCGGCGGCTCGCCCGCTCTGCCTGCAACAGCGCCCGGCGCTGCCCCCCAGCTGCGGAACCGCATGGTTCCACCGATGGGGGTGCTGACTCCGGGCGCTGCGGCATGCCCGGAGCAGTGTCTGGTCGACGTCCTGATTGAGTTGTCCTACGCGGTGCCTGAGCTGGTCGTACGCGGTTGACCCGATCGTGCGCAGCGCCGGACCGACGCCCGCTGGTCAGTCCTTCGAGTGACGGGTGCCACCTGGTACTCGTAGCGTGGGGGCGCGACACCAGTGGACACACCGGTACCCGAGAGGCGGCGCCGGGTTGGAAGGGGTCCGGTGCACCGTCTGACGGGTACGCCTGGGCCATACCCACTTCGCCGAAGGAGTGAAACCTGAACACCACAGGAGTAGTGGCAGCGGCCGTGGTTCCGGCTGCCGGGCGGGGCGAGCGGCTCGGGCCGGGCGCGCCGAAGGCGCTGCGCGAGCTGGGCGGCGCCCCGCTGCTGGTGCACGCGGTGCGTGCGCTGGCCCGCAGCCGGGCGGTCGGCCTGGTCGTGGTGGCGGCTCCGCCGCAAGGCGTGGCCGAGGTGGTCTCGCTGCTGGACAGCCACGGGCTGGACGGCAAGGACGTGCGGGTGGTGGCCGGCGGGGCGACCCGGCAGGAGTCGGTCCGCCTCGGGCTGGCCGCGATCCCGGAGCAGACCGAGATCGTGCTGGTGCACGACGCGGCCCGGCCGCTGGTCCCGGTCGAGGTGGTGGACGCGGTGGTGAACGCGGTGCGCGGCGGTGCCCGGGCCGTGGTGCCGGCGGTGCCGCTGGCCGACACGGTCAAGCGGGTCGCCCCGGGCGAGCCGGGGCGGCCGGAGCCGGTGCTGGACACCCCGGACCGGTCCACGCTGCGCGCGGTGCAGACCCCGCAGGGCTTCCGGCGCGAGCTGCTGGCCGAGGTGCACGCCAAGGCGCTGGCCGAGGCGGCCTCCGGCGGCGGTCCGGCGGTGACCGACGACGCGGGGCTGGTGGAGTGGTACGGCGACCAGGTGGTCGTGGTGCCGGGCCACGAGGAGGCGTTCAAGGTGACCAGGCCGCTGGACCTGGTGCTGGCCGAGGCCGTGCTGGCCCGCCGCAGGGCCTCCGATGGCTTCTGAGCCGCTTCCTGATGCGTTGCTGCCTGATCCGTCGTCAACTGCTGGAGTGGAGTCAGTCGTCATGCCGGTGATCCCCCGGGTCGGTATCGGTACCGATGTGCACGCCTTCGCGGACGGGGTGCCGCTCTGGCTCGGCGGCCTGCTCTGGGAGGGCCACGACCAGGGGCTGGCCGGCCACTCGGACGGGGACGTGGCGGCGCACGCTGCCTGCAACGCGATCTTCTCGGCGGCCGGGCTGGGCGACCTGGGCACCCACTTCGGCACCGGGCGCCCCGAGTGGGCCGGCGCCTCCGGGGCCACCCTGCTGGCCGAGGCGGCCCGGATCGTGCGGGCGGCCGGCTTCGAGATCGGCAACGTCGCGGTGCAGGTGGTCGGGCTCAAGCCGCGGATCGGCACCCGCCGCGAGGAGGCCGAGAAGGTGCTGTCGGCGGCGGCCGGTGCGCCGGTCTCGCTCGCCGCGGCGACCACCGACGGGCTGGGCATGACCGGTCGCGGCGAGGGCCTGGTCGGGCTGGCCACGGCGCTGGTCTACCCGCGCGGCTGACGGCGGGCGGCGGCCGGCGGGCGGGAAAGTTTCTGCGGCACCGCCCGCGCCCACTACGCTGGTCGCTGTGAGCCTTCGTCTGTACGACACCAACGCCCGCCAGGTACGCGACTTCGTCCCGCTTGTACCGGGTTGTGTCTCGATGTACCTGTGCGGCGCGACCGTGCAGGGGGCACCGCACATCGGGCACATCCGGTCCAACCTCAACTTCGACGTGCTGAGCCGCTGGTTCACCTACCGCGGCTACGACGTCACCTTCGTGCGCAACGTCACCGACATCGACGACAAGGTGATCAAGAAGGAGCACGAGCTCGGCGTGCCCTGGTGGCAGATCGCCTACGCCAACGAGCGTGCCTTCAACGACGGTTACGAGGCACTCGGCTGCCTGCGGCCGAGCGTCGAGCCGCGGGCCACCGGCCACGTGCCCGAGATGATCGACATGATGCAGGCGCTGATCGCCAAGGGCCACGCCTACGCGGCCGACGGCAACGTCTACTTCGACGTCCGCTCCTACCCCGGCTACCTGGAGCTCTCCAACCAGCAGTTGGAGAACCTGCGCCAGCCCGAGGGCGAGGGCGAGACCGGCAAGCGCGACCCGCGCGACTTCGCGATGTGGAAGGCGGCCAAGGAGGGCGAGCCGAGCTGGACCACCCCGTGGGGCAGGGGCCGGCCCGGCTGGCACCTGGAGTGCTCCGCGATGGTGCACAAGTACCTGGGCCGCGCCTTCGACATCCACGGCGGCGGGCTGGACCTGATCTTCCCGCACCACGAGAACGAGATCGCCCAGTCCAAGGCGTTCGGCGACGACTTCGCCAACTTCTGGGTGCACAACGCCTGGGTCACCATGAGCGGCGAGAAGATGAGCAAGTCGCTCGGCAACTCGGTGCTGATCTCCGAGATGGTGCAGCGCTGGCGCCCGATCGTGCTGCGCTACTACCTGGCCGCCCCGCACTACCGCTCGATGATCGAGTACAGCGAGGAGGCGATCGCCGAGGCGGAGACCTCCTTCGCCCGGATCGAGGGCTTCATCCAGCGGGCGACCGAGCTGTGCGGGCCGGTGGAGCCGGCCGCCGAGGTGCCGCCGGCCTTCGCAGAGGCGATGGACGACGACCTCGGGGTGCCGCAGGCGCTGGCCGTGCTGCACACCGCCGTCCGCCAGGGCAACAGCGCGCTGACCGCGGACGACAAGGAGGGCGCGGCCGCCCGCCTGGCCGAGGTCCGTGCGATGCTCGGAGTACTGGGCCTGGACCCGCTGGACCCGCAGTGGTCCACCGGGGCCGGCGGCGAGGACCTGCACGGCGTGGTCGACTCGCTGGTCCACCTGGTGCTGGAGCAGCGCGAGGCGGCCCGGGCCCGCAAGGACTTCGCCAGCGCGGACGCCATCCGCGACCAGCTCGGCAAGTCCGGGCTGGCGATCGAGGACACCCCGTCCGGCCCGCGCTGGACGATCACCAAGCAGTAGCTCAGAGCGGCCGCGCAGGGGAAGCAGTCACCCCCGGGCGCCCGCGCGAGGGGCGCCGCTGGGCCGTACTCTCCAGGAGTACGGCCCTTCGGCATGAAGCAGACCGCAGTTCGGCAACAGAACAGGAAGTACAGCCATGGCCGGCAACAGCCAGCGCAGGAACCGCCGCAACCCCGGATCGAAGAAGGGTGCGAGTGTCGGTACCGGCGGCCACAGCCGGAAGGCCCTGCAGGGCAAGGGCCCGACCCCGCCCGGCGAGGAGCGCAAGGGCCACCCCAAGCAGCGGGCCGCGAACGCGGCGATCAAGCGCGAGCGGGACGCCAAGGCGCGGGCCGGGATGCGCCGGGCCGGTGGCGGCGGCCGTGGCGGCCGCGGCGGTGCCGGCGCTGCCGAGCTGGTGGTCGGCCGCAACTCGGTGGTCGAGGCGCTGCAGGGCGGGGTGCCGGCCACGGCGCTGTACGTGTTGCAGTTCATCGACACCGACGACCGGGTGCGCGAGGCCTTCCAGGCCGCCAACGACCGCGGCATCCCGCTGATGGAGGCCCCGCGCCCGCAGCTGGACCAGATGACCGGCGGCCTGAACCACCAGGGCCTGGTGCTCCAGGTCCCGCCGTACGAGTACGCGCACCCGGACGACCTGCTGGCGGTGGCGGCCGATCAGGGCGAGGACGCGCTGGTCATGGTGCTGGACGGGGTCACCGACTCGCGCAACCTCGGCGCCGTGGTCCGCTCGGCGGCCGCGTTCGGGGCGCACGGCGTGGTGATTCCGGAGCGGCGTGCGGCAGGTATGACCGCCGGTGCCTGGAAGACCTCCTCCGGTGCCGCGGCCCGGCTGCAGGTGGCCCGGGCCACCAACCTGACCCGCGCGCTGGAGGCCTACCAGAAGGCCGGCGTGCTGGTGGTCGGCCTAGCGGCGGACGGCGAAACGGAGATCGGCGACCTGGAGGCGCTGACCGGCCCGGTGGCGATCGTGGCCGGCAGCGAGGGCAAGGGGCTGTCCCGGCTGGTCTCGGAGACCTGCGACATCCGGGCGCGGATCCCGATGCCGGGGCGGACCGAGTCGCTGAACGCCGGTGTGGCGGCGGGCATCGTGCTCTACGAGGCGGCGCGGATGCGGGCCAAGCGTTAGTGGCTGGTGGCCGGTAGCTGGTAGCTGGTAGCTGGTAGCTGGTAGCGCCGTCGGCCGGGTGCGGGCGGCACTAGTACAGCTGGTGGCGCGGCGTTGACAGTTGTTCGGATCAGGCGCGGTTCTGGTCGGCTCTGACTGGGCCGATCGGCATCGCGCACGAGAGTGACCGCAACCGTCAGCCCCGCCCGGGAGTTGCACCCGGGAGAGTGTCCTATCGCGGTGTCACCCGGTTAGAGGGGCGTGGACACCAGAACACGTCGGCGCCCAGGGCTGGGCGGAGCAGCCATGGAGGCGGAGCCCGGTCTCAGCACCGTCAAGGTGCCGAGCGATCCGGCCCGGCTCAGCAGTACCCAGGTCAGTTTCCGGCTCCGGCTGGCGGACCCGGTGCTGCCGATGATCGACGCACCGCCGGCGGTGGCCGCGCCCTACGCGGACGCCTTCGGCCGCCCGTACTCCGCGCACAGCTACGGCGGGCGGCCCGGGCTGGTCCGGGCCGGGGCGGCGGACGGCAGCGGGCGCGGCTCGCTGAGCGGCGCCCCGCGGCGCAAGGGCCGGGTCACCGCGGTGACCTGGAGCGGCCAGGCGGCGCCCGGCGACCTGGCGGCCAGTCAGTTGCTGGACGCGGTGCGGCTGAACACCGTGCCGGCCGGAGCCGCGGCGCTGGGCGCTTCGGTGGGCGGGCCATCGACCGGCGGCGCGCCGGGCGGGTCCTCGGTCGGGCTGGCCGACCCGGAGGCGACCCAGCCGATGGAGCTGCCCGGCTGGGACGGCTCGGGTGACGAGTACGGCTACCGGTCCGGTGGGCCCGGCACGGGCGGCGGGGCCGGCAAGCCCGGTGGGTACGGGCGCGGTGCCGCCGTGCCGCGCCAGCCGCACGGCACGCCCGGGGCTCCCGGCGGCCGCGGGCCGGCCGCCGGTCGTCCGGCCGCCGCGCCCGTCCGGCCGCTGCGCCCCGCCTGGAAGCCCGCCGGTGAGCTGCCCGAGCACTCGGCAGCGCCGGCCGGCGAGTCCAGTCGGCACGCCTGGTACCCCGGCCGCAAGGTCGACCTGGGCCTGGTGCTGCTGCCGCTGCGGCTGGTGCTCGGCTCGCTCTCGGTCTACGCCGGGTTCAGCAAGCTGTGCGACCCGGTCTACTTCGACGGCGGCGCGCGCGGCTCGATGATGCGCTGGCTCTCCTCGCTGCACCCGTGGAAGGTGGCCCAGCCGCTGCTGGACTTCGCCATGGCGCACCCGGTCGGCTCCGGGCTGGCGGTGGCGTTCACCGAGGTCGTGGTCGGCGTGCTGGCGCTGCTCGGCCTGTGGCAGCGGCTGGCGGCCGCCGCGGCGATGCTGCTCTCCGCCGCGCTGCTGTTCACCGTCAGCTGGCGCGCCGTGCCGGTCTACGACACGCCCGACCTGATCTTCCTGGCCGCCTGGAGCCCGCTGCTGATCGCCGGCGCGCCGTTCGCCTCGCTGGACGGGCGGCTCGCGCTGGAGGCCTGGCGCCGGTACGGGCCGCAGGCGCCGCGCGCGGTGCGGCGCCGGGTGCTGCGCCGCGGCACGGTGCTGGCCACCGTGGTGATCGGGCTGACCCTGCTGCTCGGCTCGCTGCTGGGCGCCGCGGTGCGCTCCAGCGCCCGGCCGCAGCCCGGCACGCCGCCGCCGACCGACTACGGCACGCCGGTCTGGCCGGGCAACGGGGTCTCCAGCCCGCCGCACCCCTCGGCCACGCCGGCGGGCCCGCCGCCCCCCCCCGCCCCGCCGTCGGCGCCCGCCACGCCGTCGGCCGCACCCAGCCACAGCGCGAGGCCGCACCCGTCCGCCAGCACCCGGGGCGGGGCGGAGACCGGCCAGGGTGGCGCCCCGACCGCGCCCGGCCAGCCCGGCGCGGGCGCCACGCCCGGTGGCGGCTCCTCCGGCTCGGGCAACCGGGCGCCCAAGCCGAGCCCGACCGGTGGCGGTCTGATCGGCGGGGTGCTGGGCAGCGGGCCGCCGCTGCAACTGCTGCCGTCGCCGCTGGGGATGGCGGGGCCCGGCGGCGGGGCGGTGCGGCATCCGGTGGTGTGAGCCGGTCGCCGGCTGGATCGACGGCTGAATGGCTGGGCGGGTGGTCCCTCTCCTGACAGAGGGGCCACCCGCCCTTTGCCCTTTGCTGTTTGCCCTCTTGCTACCCGCCCGGTCCCCGGTCCTCGTTTTCCGTCAGGAGTTGCTGCTCGCCAGCTCCTTCGCCGCCTCGCTGAGGTCCTTGGCGGTGTCGATGGCGCGCCAGTACACGCCCTGCGGCAACTGGTAGCCCGCCAGCCGCTTGGCGCGGGCGAGTTGGGGGAACGTGGTGCGCTCGTGGTCGCCGACGTCGGGGAGCAGCTCGGCGAAGCCGGGTGCGAAGACGTACAGGCCGGCGTTGATCAGGAACGGCGAGGGTGGGGACTCGATGAAGTCCAGCACGTTGCCGAACCGGTCGGTCTCCACCGCGCCCCACGGGATCCGCGGGCGGGCCAGCGCGAGGGTGGCCAGGGCGTCCCGCTCATGGTGGAAGGCGGCCATCTCGCGCAGGCTGAACCTGGTCCAGATGTCGCCGTTGGTGGCGTACCAGGGCTGGTCCGGGCGGGGCAGCGCCTTGGCGGCGAACTTCAGCCCGCCGCCCCGGCCCAGGGGCTCGGTCTCGACCACGGTGCCGGCACGCAGCGGCAGTTCGGTGCGGTCGAGCCAGTCCTGCAGCACCTCGGCCAGATGGCCGCAGGAGATCACCACGTCCGTCACGCCTTCGGCGGCCAGCCAAGCGAGTTGGTGGCCGACGATCGGGGTGCCGGTGCCGGGGATCTCGACCAGCGGCTTGGGCCGGTCATCGGTGTACGGGCGCAGGCGGGAGCCCTGACCGCCGGCCAGGATGACGGCCTGGGTGACGGTCGGAGCCACGGTCGGAGCGACGGTCTGGGCCAGCACGGGCGAGGCGGCTGGCGCGGGCGGGGTACTGGTGTGCTCGAAGCCGGTCATGGGGGCAGGATAGGCCTGCGCACCCCGCGTGAGGCGTCCTTGACCCCTCGTCAGTCGGTGCTCCTGCTCCGTCGTCAGCCTGCGATGCCGGCGGCGAACGAGCCGTCGCAGACCGGGCGGGCGAAGGAGCGGGCGCGCTGCACGTCGCCCTGGTACTTCTTCAGCGTCGCCCGGCCCAACTCCTGGGCCAGCGTGGTGCAGTACGGGGTGAGCGCGGGCTGCTCGTGCATCGAGCGCTCCAGCAGGTCCAGCGCGGAGGCGGCGCCGCGGGTGCGCAGCTCCTCCATCAGGTCGGCGCGCAGGGCGTCCTGCGGTGCCATCCCAGGATGCTGCTGGGCGGTGCTGCCGGCGCCCGCGTTGGCGCTGCGGCCGATGCCCGGGCCGGAGCCGCTCGCGGCGGCGACCACCTGCTGGTCGTCCCCGACGGGCGGAGCCCAGGCGACCCTGGTCACGGCGAGGGTGCCGGTGGTCACCAGGATCACGGGCAGGGTGAGGGCGATGGTCTGGCCGATTCGGCGAACGAGCTGCTTCACGCCAGCGAGGTTAGCGCCGTGTGAGGGTCCGCCGACACCGCGTCACACGGACGAGTGACGAAGCGGCGAGCCCCGCCGGACGGGTGTCCGACGGGGCTCGCCAAGTGTTCTAGAGCGGCACCGGCCGCGCTCGGCGGCGGGCGGGTGCTCCGTGCTCAGGTACTCGTGCTCAGGTGCTGGCGCTCAGGCGCTCAGGCGGGCACCGGTGCTGGCGGAGAAGACGTGGGGCTCGCCGCCGGTCGGGACCACGTGGATCGTCTCGCCCTTGGCCGGGATCTGACGGCCGTGCACCCGGACCACGATGTCCTTGTCCACGCCACTGACCTGGGTGGTGCCGTAGACGAAGCCGTCCGCGCCGAGCTCCTCGACCACGTTGACGGTCACCGCCACGCCCTCCAGGCCGCCGCTGGGGACGATCTCGAAGTGCTCCGGGCGGATGCCGACGGTCACCGTCTTGTCGCTGCCGACGCCGGCCAGGTCCTCGCGGGAGATGTTGATGACCGAGCCGCCGAACTTCACGCCGCCGTCCACCAGCGGCACGTCGACCAGGTTCATCGCGGGCGAGCCGATGAAGCCGGCCACGAAGACGTTGGCGGGCCGGTCGTACATCCGGCGCGGGGTGTCGACCTGCTGCAGCAGACCGTCCTTGAGCACCGCGACGCGGTCGCCCATGGTCATGGCCTCGGTCTGGTCGTGGGTGACGTAGACCGTGGTGATGCCCAGGCGGCGCTGCAGGCCGGCGATCTGGGTGCGGGTGGAGACGCGGAGCTTGGCGTCCAGGTTGGACAGTGGCTCGTCCATCAGGAAGACCTGCGGCTCACGGACGATCGCGCGGCCCATCGCGACGCGCTGGCGCTGACCACCGGAGAGCGCCTTCGGCTTGCGGTCCAGGTACTGGGTCAGGTCGAGGATCTTCGCGGCCTCCTCCACCTTCTGGCGGATCTCGGCCTTGTTGACGCCCGCGATCTTGAGCGCGAAGCCCATGTTGTCCGCGACGGTCATGTGCGGGTAGAGCGCGTAGTTCTGGAACACCATCGCGATGTCCCGGTCCTTCGGCGGCAGGTGGGTCACGTCGCGGTCGCCGATCCGGATGGCGCCGCCGTTGACGTCCTCCAGGCCGGCCAGCATCCGCAGGCTGGTCGACTTGCCGCAGCCCGAGGGGCCGACCAGCACCAGGAACTCGCCGTCCTCGATGTGCAGGTCCAGGGCATCGACCGCGGGCTTGTCCGTCCCGCTGTAGAGGCGGGTCGCCTTGTCGTACGTCACAGAAGCCATGGCTGTGCTCTCCTTCACCGGCAGGAACGTGCCGGACGATCCGAGTAAAGGTGGGGTGGTCGCGCCGCCGCCACTGGTCTACACCAGTCATCCGGCAACGCGTCCCCCGAGGCTACCCGCCGATTCGTGCGATTGTCAGCCCCCGTCCCCGTACCGTTCCGATCACGCTCTCCCACTGGTCCACCCCATGCCCCCCACCCCGCCCGCTAGACTGCCTCCGGTACCGCCGTGGCCCCGCGCCGCGGACGGTCACCGTGCCTCCTTAGCTCAGCTGGCCAGAGCACCGCTCTTGTAAAGCGGGGGTCGTCGGTTCGAACCCGACAGGGGGCTCTCGTTACCACCCTTGATGAGCTGCAGGTTTGGCCTTCTGGGGGTTCTGTCACCGGCCTCGGACGACTCGTCCGGGGCCGTTTGCGCGAGCGGCGCGGCCGGCGCACAGGGCGGTGTCGCGTCGGCCTGCCTGCATCGGGCAGTCGGTATGATGACTGGTATGGCAACGAAGAAGTACACGGTGACGCTGCCGGAGGAGCTGGCGGAGGAGATCCGCGCCGAGGTGGGGTCGGGCGGGTTCAGCCGGTACGTCGCGCAGGCCATAGAGCGTCAGCGCGAGCGGGACCACCTGCACGAGTTCGTCGGCTGGTGGGAGGGCGAGCATGGCGAGGTGACCGACGCGGAGCTGGCGGCCGCAGAGGCGGAGAGGCTCTCGCTCCAACGGCAGCACGCGGAGCGCAAGGCTCGTTCTGTGCCTCAGCGCAAGGCGGGTTGATGTCCGAGCTCGTCTATGTGCTCGACAGCGAGGGCTTGTCCCAAGCCGTTCTTGGGCACCGCGCGATGGGTGCCCGGTTGAAGGATGCGGATCGCTCCGGTATCCGGGTTGTGACCACGTCGATGACGCTCATCGAGGCCTATCACGGGCGCGTCAAGAAGGCTGCGTGGGCATGGACCCTCTCCAAGGTCGCAGTGGAACCGGTGACGAGGGAGATCGCGGGGGAGGCGATCGAGCTGCTGGAGACGGCCGGTCTGCATGGGCACAAGTACGCCATCGACGCCGCTCTTGCCGCAGTGGCGCTGCGTCAGCGTGGCGACGTCACGATCTTCACGTCCGACGAGGAGGACATGAGACTTCTCTGCGGGGATCGTGTCGTTGTCAGAGGGATCTGAAGTTGGAGAGGATCGGGACGTGAGCCGGGCCGGAAAGTCCTTGTCAGCCGGATCTGCTGCTTGAGCGATGCGTGAGCGGACGGTGTGACAGCAAGCCGGGGTGGGCAGGGCAGCCCAGGACTGCCGCATGGGGCTGGCCTGCAGGTTCAGCACCACGCGGCAGTGAATGTCATGCGCCGTCAGGATTCGGGCGGTGCTTGTAAAGCGGGGGTCGTCGGTTCGAACCCGACAGGGGGCTCAGAGTGTCAAGGGCCAGGTCAACCGGCCCTCGGGAACGCAGAGAGCCCCGGGCCGGACCGGCCCGGGGCTCTCGGGCTCCGGAGGCTGTGAGGTGATCTTCCATCGACACGGGTGCGGCCGTGCATTTGGGGGGACAAGTGGGACTCATGCTTGCTGAGGTGGCGCGGCAGGGCTCGGTGAGTGATTACCTGAGGACCGGACTCCTCACCCTGGCTATTGCCGTGTTGCTCTTCTGGATGGGACAGCTCCGCAGGAGGACCGGGCGCAAGCCGCCCTGGGTATTTACGCCCGCGGAGCGCACCGACCTGCTGGGCAGTGCCGGTCAGCAGCTCGGGCCGACCCGAGTCGATAAGGCGGGGGGTGGGGCGTTGATCGGGGTGGGGTGCTTCTTCGTCCTGGGGACCGTCATCATGTTCGGCGAAGCCCTGGCAGGACTGTAGCGGTAGGTGCCGGAACGTCGCCGACTGATCCGATCCGGCACGAGCGGACCTGCGCGCTGTCGCGTGGCACCATGTGACGGCGCGTCAAAATGTTTGGCCACTGGCAGGCTGCGTACCCCAGCGGGAGTGGGGCGGTTGCCTGCCGCCTTGCTGCTTCTGGTACTTGCCTCGGCAGTGAGCACTCGCCGATGCTGCATAGGAGTGAGCCATGAACGATGTGTCAGTCGTCGGCCCTGGTGGCGGCGAAGTGATCGACCTCGGCACCGCCCGCATCCGCATCATCGAAAGCGGCGCGACCACCGCGCACCGGCTCGGGATCGCCGAGATCACCATCCCGCCACACACGGCGGGGCCGCCCCAGCACCGGCACGCCCAGCACGACGAAGGGTTCTACGTCATCTCGGGCACCGCCCGCTTCACCGTCGGCGATACCTCGCACGACGCTCCGACGGGGACGCTTGTCATGGTGCCTCCCGGAGCCCCGCACACCTTTGCCAACCCGGGAGACCAGCCACTCGTCATGCTCAACACGTTCACGCCGGACCTGTACGTGCAGTACTTCCGGGACCTGCGCGACATGATCAGTGGCGGTCGGCAGCTGACCCCGGATTCCGTGGCTGCGGTCATGGGCCGCTATGCGACAGAGGTCGCCGCGGACATCTGAGCGTCGGCCACGCGAAGCGTCAGCCCTCGACACCGGCGCCGTTCAGGACGGCGGCCCGGGTGAGGACCGTGGCCGTGTGCACGGCGCTGGCGATCGCTGCCTCCGGATCGAGGCCCACCAGGTCGGTCAGTGTGAAGAGCGCCTCTGCGCTCATCACCACGGAGAGGTCGCGCTTGAGCTGCGTCAGCGAGCGGGCGTCCAGGCCCTGCGGCTGCGTCGTGAGAGGGGCCAGCGCCTGGTCGATGAGGCCGAACCGCAGGCCGGGGCGGGTCGAGGCCTCCCCCGGGCGGACGACCGTGGCGGCGATCATGGCGCGGACCGCTCCCTGGCGCGCCAGGATGTGGCGCAGCAGGTACTCGGTCGCGGCGGCGATCCGCTCCACGACGTCCGTGCTCTCCTCGACGTGCGCCAGCGCCTGCTCGGGCAGGGGCAGTTGGTCGGCGATGGCCTCGGCCAGCAGGCTGGCGAGGTCGGGGAAGTAGCGGTAGGCCGTGGCTTCGGACACCCGGGCGGCCTTCGCCACCTCCGGCATGGTGACCTCGCCGCCCGTGCCGGCCAGTTCAGCGGCCGCCTGGACGATCGCGGTCCGGGTGCGCCACTTCTGGTTGGCGCGACCACCTACTGTCGGCGTCTCCATGGTTCCTCCCGCCTGGGTGACCCGCAGGTCCCGGCCTCTCGCCGGGAAGGCCGCGCCCAACTGACGCGAGCACTCTTCCCTCATGAGAGCATACTCTCGCGGGCTGAGGGGCGTGAAAAGTCCGCCCTCCCAGCTCAGCAGAGTTCCTGAGCCCACTTCACTTGTGGGCGACCCGCGCATCGCAAGGGCCGAGCCCGGTCCGGGTCGCGTGGCCACGGCCCCACCTGAGGATCCCAGCCCTCGCCCTGCCCCGATCGCGCGAAGCGGCCCCGGGCATCACCGACGGCAGGCGGCACCGGGTTCCGCTCCTCGCACCGCTGCCACGTGACGGACAGAAAATGCGCTGATGCTCCCATGATGAGAGTGCACTTGCATGATGGGTGACACCAGCCTACTCTCATGAGAGTCAGCTCTCACGAAGTTGCGACAGGGAGTCCGGATCATGAGCACCCCTACCACCACCAGCACCTCACGCCTCATCACTCTCCCCACCGGGATGTCCGTCACCGTCCAGGAGTTCGGGGTCAACAGCGACGGCAGCGCAGTCCTCTACCTGCACGGCGGGGCCGGACCGCGCACGATGGCCGGCATCGCGACCGCGCTCGCCCAGCACGCTTACGGAATCGCCCCGACCCACCCCGGCTTCGACGGCACTCCGCGCCCGGACGGGTTCGACACGGTCGCCGACCTCGCCGAGGCCTACCTCGACCTGCTCGACGAACTCGACCTGACCGGCGTCATGGTGATGGGCAGTTCGCTGGGCGGCTGGATCGCGGCGGAGATGGCCCTGCGCGACACCCGCGGCCGGATCGGGTGCCTTGTCCTGCTGAACACGGTCGGCATCCGCGCCACGGGGGAGGAGCAGGTTCTGGACGTCCGCACCGTGGCCCCCGGGGATCTCGGCGCACTGTCCTTCGCGAACGACGCGTTCCGCCCGGACTTCGCCTCGTTCACCGAGGAGCAGCGCGCCGTCATGGTCGCCAACCAGCAGGCTTTGGCGACCTACGCCGGCCCCGCCTTCACGCACGACCCGAAGCTGCGCCGCCGCCTGCACCGCATCACCGTGCCGGCGCTGGTCGTCTGGGGCGAGCAGGACGGCCTCGCCCCGACCGGTTACGGACGGGACTGGGCCGAGGCACTTCCGGGCGGTCGCTTCGTCCCGGTGGCGGGCGCCGGCCACTTCCCGCACATCGAACAGCTCGGAACCACACTCGGTGCCGTCGGTGAGTTCGTCGATGCGGTCGTCAAGCCCAGCCGAGCCTGATCTACCGGTCCACTGCCGGTCGGTGTGCACCCGCAGGCTGGGCGGCGGGTCGAGACAGCCGGTCTGCATGGGCACAAGTACGCCATCGACGCTGCTCCCGCCGCCGTGACACTGCGTCAGGGCCGGCGTGGCGACGTCACGATCTTCACGTCCGACGAGGCGAGCAGGAGGCCGGCGCCGAGGGCGGCAGCGGCTGCGCGGGACTGGAGAGTCAAGGTGGTGATCCTCGTCAGGAAGACGAGCGGAGAGGGGTGGAGAGGGGTGGAGAGGGGCGGAGGCGAGGGACGGTGGCCGAGGTCGCGCAGTTCGGCGGCGTCCCGCAGCCAGGTGATGGATTCGCCGACCCGGCCGGTGCGGTGCAGTGCGGTGGCGCCGTAGCCCAGGGCCCAGCCCATCTGGAGCTGGTCGCCGAGCTCCCGGGCCACGGTCAGTGCCTCGGCCGCGGTGGCCAGCGCGTTGTGGTGGTCGTAGACGCAGGTGTTGTAGGCCCAGGCCAGGTAGTTGAGGTGGACCGCCTCGTCCTGCCGGCTGCCCAGGGCGCGGGCCGAGTCCACCGCGCACCGGAACACCTCCACCCACAGCTCCCAGTGCTGGTTGAGACTCGTGCTGCTGGGGCTCGCTCATCGACTCGTCTCCAGGAGAAAACCGGCCGTCAGGCCTGCTGCCCGAAAGGGCAGTCTGCGTACGCATGCACACCCTGGCGTGCACGGACAGTGATAGAACCGGCTGAACATGCTCCTTTGAGGGGTCATCGGAGCGGAAGAGCTAGGGCCGGGGAGAGGCTGACTGTGCCGACCGTTGGAATCGTCGAAGACCACCGCCTCACCCGCACGGGGATCGAGCAGGTGCTGGCCCGCAGTCCCCACCTGGAGGTCGTCGCCTCGGTGGGTTCGGCGGACCAGTTGGCGCTCGCCGGGCCCGCGCCCGACGGGGTCGTGCTGGACCTCGCGCAGTACCCCGCCGAGACCGCGCTGCGCGTCATCGGCGCGCTGAGCACGGAGAGCGCCGTCCTGGTGATCTCCCCGTCGGGCGAGCGGGCCGAGCTGCTGGCGGCGCTGGCCGCGGGCGCGTACGGGTGCGTGACCCGGCACACCGACGGTGCCGAGTTCCTGACGGCCGTGGAGATGGTGGCCCGCGGCGGGCTCTACCTCGCCGCCGGACTGGCCCCGCACCTGCACTTCGAGCTCGGCCGCCGGGCGGCGGGCGAGAGCCAGGTGCTGACCCGCCGTGAGGTGGAGACCCTGCGCCTGATCGCCGACGGGTACACGCACGGCCAGATCGCCAGCCGGCTCGGCCTCACCGCGGCCACCGTCAACACCTACGTGAAGCGGGTGCGCGCCAAGCTCAACGCGGGCAACAAGGCCGAACTGACCCGTAAGGCCATCGAACTGGGCTATCTGGCCGACAGCGGCCCGGCCGCCCGGGCGCGCGGCGGCCTGCGGTCGGCGGGCGTGGCGGCGGTTGCCTGACCCCGCCCTCACAGGTGGTGCCCGAGCTCGGCCAGGTAGCCGAAGACGCCGAAGGTGCCGAGCGCCAGCGGCACCGCGGCGGCCCCGCAGAGCGTGCCCAGCATGGTCACCGCCGCCGGCCGCTTCGGGAGCCCCGCCGGGTGCCGGAAGGCCCGCGCGGCGCCGGTACCGAGCATGCCGACGCCGACCACCGCGACGGCGACCGGACCGGTCCAGCCGGGTACGGCACCGAGCCACCCGGCCGCGGACAGGTCCGCCGGGATGCTCAGCAGCACGCTGAGCAGGCCGACCGTGGCGGCCGCGACCACCGGGACCACCTCGGACAGCAATCGGAACGTGCCCGCCCGCAGCAGCGCGGCGATCGCCAGGCAGCAGGCCAGCGCGGGCGGGTAGCCACCGTGCGAGGCCCCGAGCACCGCGAGCGCGGCGCCGAGCACCAGTGAGACGGACAGCGTCCAGTACAGCAGCACGGTGCGGGCCCGGTGCACCATCGCCAGCACCGCGCCGTCGTCCCTGGCCGCGGCCGGTTCGGACTCCAGCCCGAGGGCGGCCAACTGCGCGGCCAGCCAGGGGGCGAGCAGCAGCAGGGCGTACCCGGCCACCGCCACCACGGCCGCGGACTCGGCGCTGTCCGCCCGCAGGCCGGTCAGCAGGCCGACCACGGCCGCCGTCACCGCGCCGAACAGCAGCACGGCCGCGGAGGTCACGCAGGGCACCGCGCCGAGCACCGCGCCGGCGCCGACCAGCGCGCCCAGGGCCGCGGCCGACGGGCTGCCGCCGGGTACCTGCGGCAGGAACCACCCGGCCACCGCCAGGCAGGGGACCGCCCCCAGGGCACACGGCAGCGCCAGCCGGCGCGGCAACGCCGCCGGGCCGGCCGGCGAAGCCGCGCTGCCGCGGCGCAGCACCCAGGCGGTGAGCAGCAGGACCAGCCCGGCCCCGAGCGCGGTCGGCCCGCCGGCCACGGCCGACCAGCCGCCGGACAGCGTCGGCACCAGGCACCCGGCGGCCAGCCAGACCGTGCCGAGCGCCGCCATGGTGGCGGCCCGGCTACGCGGGGTCCAGCGCAGGTCGCCGAGGGAGTCGGCGGCGTCGGCGACGAGTTCCTCGACGTCGCGGACCAGCGGCTCCTCGAACTCGCCCTCGGCCGCGTCCCGCAGGTACAGGAGCTGGCCGTCCACCACGTCGGCCGCGTGCAGCGAGGAGACCGGGGTGAGCGGGCGGCCGCCGGGCGGGGCCAGCGACCAGGCCGCCGGCAGCGCCTCCAGTTCCTCCTCGCCGCACAGCCGGGCCAGCATCGTGGCGTACTCGGCGATCGGGGCGTCGGCCGGCAGTGCGAGGTCCACCCGCTTGCGTTCGCCGACCACCGTCACGCGGGTGTGCCGATCCGCCATCAGTGATGGTTCCAGGTTCGGGAGTTGGCCCACTCGGCGTCGCTGTAGTTGGCCCAGTTGACGTTCAGGGCGCGGGCGATCTGGCCCAGCACCCCCTCCGGGCCGAACAGCCCCTCGGCGGCCTGGTTCCACTCGGCCTGCAGGCCCTGGTAGTAGCCGGAGGCCGCGCCCTGCCAGAGCTCGGGCAGCTGGTTCAGGTACTGGGCCAGCCGGTTCAGCTCTTCGGAGATCTCGGCCGCCTGCGAGTTGAGGTACGGCCCGGCGCCCTCCAACTCCTGCTGGACGCTGATCGGGACGGCGTCGGAGAAGGTCATCGCGGTGCTCCTGTCGCGGGAACGTGGGGGACCCCGGGGCATCCGGGGGACAGCGGGACGGGCGGACAGTCCGTCAGAACCTGGCCGGCGGGAGCTGCACCTGCTTGAGGCCGGCGATGTTCGCCTGTTCCGACTCCGCGTAGTTGACGTAGTTGCCGCGCAGCCCGGACGCGATGTCGCTCAGCGCGTCGTGCATCATCCGGGCGTAGATGTCGTAGTCGGCCATCAGCGTCTCGAAGGCGGCGTGCGCCGAGCCCTGCCAGTGGCTGCCCAGACCCGCGACGTAGCTGCGCAGCACCGCGATCTTGGTGTCGATGTCGGCGGCCTGGGTGGTGACGTACGTGGAGGCCGCCGCGACCTCGTCGGGCGTGACCCGGTAGCCGGTCATCGCGCCGCCACCGGTGCCCGTGTTGCTGCTCTGGGTGCTCATCCCTGGCCCTCTCGGTTCACCGCCCGGATACGGGGCCAGCCTGCCGCAGTGCCGGGGGACGCCTCCAGTCACCGATTCGTGCGTCCCCCGGCCTGCGGCCCGGATACTCCCGACTGCCGGTCAGGCACTCTCGGGGCGGCCGAACAGCCACACCAGCAGCTCAAGCAGCAGCGCGGCCGCCTGCTCGGCCGTGCCGTTGTACCGCTCCCGGTCGCCCTCGTAGAACGCGGCGGTGGGGCGGTGGCCGCCCGGCTCGGCGGTGAACGCGACCTCGTACATCTGGTAACCGGTCCAGCTGCGGTGCAGGTGGAGGCGGCCGTCCGTCAGGTGGGCCAGCCACTTCTCGTCCATCGAGCGCGCCCGCACGCCGTGCCGCGCCCGCTGCCACTGGCCCGGGGTGAGCAGCAGGTCCGGTACCGCCACCGCCAGCGGCCGCCGCAGCGGGTGCAGTTCCTGCCGCACCTCGGCCGCGGTGAGGTCGTGCCCGAGCTCCTCGGCGGCCACCCAGTCGGGCAGCGGCTCCACGGCGGCCTGCCAGGCGGCGGGCACGCCGAGGGCGGTCACGTGCGCGGCGACGATGCCGCCGACGATCGCGCAGGTGGTGTCGACGTCGCCGCCGGCCGAGGAGGTCGCCCACAGGGCTTCCTGATAGTCCGTCAGATACCTTGCCGCGCACCAGAGGCTGAACGGCACGGTGTCCACCGCGCTCACCTGGCGACCGTTGCCCAGCCGGTGCGCCACGTACCCGGGGTCGGGCTGGGCCAGCAGCTCGCGCGCCTCGGCGATGCCCTCGCGCACCCGGCCGGCCGGAGTCTGCTCCAGCACCGCGGCGAGCAGGTCGGCCTGGCCGAGCCGTTCCGTCCTGGCCCGCACGGCCCAGGCGGCGGCCACCGCCACGGCCACCGCGCCGGCCACCGCCTCGGGGTGGGTGTGCGTGGTCTCGGCTGAGCGGGCGGCCTGCCAGGCGGCCTCGGCCGGGTCGACGGCGAACCAGGCGCCCAGCGGCGCGACCCGCATCGCCGCGCCGTTGCCGTACGAGCCCTGGCCGTCGAACTGCTCCCGGGCCAGCTGCCGCCAGTGGCCCTTGCCCTCCCGGAGCAGCCGGAGCATCCGGTTGGTCGCACCGCCGTAGCCGCGGTCGAAGTCGTGGTGCCGGGCGAAGGAGTCGGCCAGCTCCCACTGGTCCACCGTGCCCCGCTCGCGCAGGGTGGCGAAGACCGAGCAGGCCATCTCGGTGTCGTCGGTCCACGGCCAGACCGCCGGGGCGAGGCGCCGCTCGCGCAGCAGCGGGGCGTTGTCGGGGACGAAGAACTGGGCGCCGAAGGCGTCGCCGACCGCGAGGCCGGTGAGCGCGTCGCGGGCGGCCCGGCGGTGGTCGACGGGCGGGGCCGAGGAGGAAGGGTTCTCGGCTGGCGTGGGCGTGGTCAAATGCCGCCCATCCTGCCGGTCCGCCCCGCCCCTGACCAGCCCGGCCGCCCCGGGTTCACGCAGCGCGGGCCGCGTCCAGGCGCTCGTGCTGGTCCGCGGTGAGCTCCAGGTCCAGCGACTCCAGCGCCTCGTCCAACTGGGCCGCCGAGGTGACCCCGAGGATCGGGAGCACGCCGCCCGCCAGCAGCCAGGCGAGGACGACCTGGTTGGCGCTGGCCCCGCTCTCCCGGGCCACCTCGCCCAGGACGGCGAGCTGGGTGTGCGCGCCGGGGTGGTCGTACTGGGGCGGCAGCGGCTTGGCCGGGTCGGTGTAGGCGCCGTTGAGCAGGGAGCCGTAGGCGAGCAGGGTCAGCTGCGGCTGGGTGCGCAGGTAGGCGAGCTGGGCGTCGTCCACAGAGACCTGGTGGGGGAATTCGGCGCCGGGGGCCGGGCGCAGGTAGGTGTGGCGCTGCTGCAGCGCGCGGTAGCCGGCCGCGCCGGTCTCGGCCGCCAGCGCCTGGGAGGCGGCGAGCCGGTCCAGGTTCTGGTTGCTGATGCCCAGTTGGTCCACCGCGCCGGCCCGGACCAGCGCGTCGAAGGCGGCGACGGTCTCGGCGACGGGGACGGCCGGGTCGTCGATGTGTCCGTAGAGCAGGTCGATCCGGTCGGTGCCCAGGCGGCGCAGGCTGTGCGGCACGGCGGCGGCGATCACGGCGGCGGACAGGCCCTCGCGGTTGTCCGGCCACTCGCCCGGCCCGACGGGCAGCGCGCCGAGTTTGGTGGCCAGCACCATCTCCTCGCGGTTGCCGCGGGCCGCCAGCCAGCGGCCCAGCAGCCGCTCGCTCTCGCCGCCGTCGCAGCCGTCGAGCCAGAAGCAGTAGCAGTTCGCGGTGTCCACGAAGGTGCCGCCGCGGGCGGTGAAGCGGTCGAGCAGGGCGAAGGAGGTCTCCTCGTCCACCACCGAGCCGTAGGGCAGCGTGCCCAGGCACAGGCTGGAGACCTGACGGTTTCCCAGATTCTGATAGCGCATGCCGGGGAGCCTGCTCCTTCGGGTGCACTCGAAGTCAAGAGGTCCAGACCACTGGCCCGAAGGCGCAGGGGCCGCGTTGACGCTCCGGCGCGCGCGGTCGTACGGTCCTCGGATGCGTGAGGCAACCCCCGTCGAGTTCCTGGTCGTCGGCGAGTGCGTGGTGGACGTGGTCCGCAGCGCCAGCGCGCCGGACCGCCCGCACCCCGGCGGCAGCCCGGCCAACGTGGCCTACGGGCTGGCCAGGCTGGGCCGGCGCACCGCGCTGCTCACCCAGCTGGGCCCGGACCCGGGCGGGGCGCTGATGCGCCGCCACCTGGAGTCGGCGGGCGTCGAGCTGTACACCGACGGGACGACCGGGCCGACCCCCAGGGCGGTCGTCAGCCTGGACCAGCACGGCCACGCCTCCTACGAGTTCGCGATCGGCTGGTCGCTGCGGCCGACGCCGGTGCCGCCCGCGCGCCAGGTGCACGTGGGGTCGATCGCCGCGGTGATGGCACCGGGGGCGGCCACCGTGCACACCCTGCTGCGCGAGCAGCGGGCGGCCGGTGCGCGGATCTCCTTCGACCCCAACGTGCGCCCGGCGCTGTTCGGCGACCGGGCGGCGGGCCTGGCCGCGGTCGAGGCGTGCGTGGCGCTGAGCCACCTGGTCAAGGCGAGCGACGAGGACCTCGGGTGGCTCTACCCCGAGCTGACCGCCGCCGAGGCGGCGGCGCGCTGGCGGACGCTGGGCCCGCACACGGTGGTGGTGACCCGGGGCGCCCAGGGGGCGTTCGCGCTCACCGCCGAGGGCGGCTGCGCGGTGGACGCGGTGCCCGCCGAGGTGGTCGACACCGTCGGCGCGGGCGACGCCTTCATGTCCGCCCTGCTCAGTGCCCGGTTCGAGCACCCGCTTCCGGACGCCCTGCGCACCGCCGCCACCGCCGCCGCCCTCACCGTCGCCCGGGCCGGCGCCAACCCGCCCACCAGCGCCGAACTCGCGGCCGCGGACACGTGAGGAGCGGCCGCAGACACGTCAGGAATGGAGAAGCCCGCGGCCCGGCACCGGGACTAGCGTGACGGCCATGGACATCACCATCGACACCACGGTCCTGCCGCACGACGACCCGGACGCCTCGGTGGCCTTCTACCGCGACGTGCTCGGCTTCGAGGTGCGCAGCGACGTCGGGCAGGGCCGGATGCGCTGGGTCACGGTCGGTCCGGCCGGCCAGCCCGGCACCTCGATCCTGCTGGCCCCGCCGGCCGCCGACCCCGGCATCACCGAGCCGGAGCGGCGCACCATCCAGGAGATGATGGCCAAGGGCACCTACGGCTGGATCCTGCTGGCCACCCGGAACCTGGACGAGGTCTTCGACAAGGTGCAGGCCGCCGACGCCGAGGTGGTCCAGGAGCCGACCGACCAGCCGTACGGCGTGCGCGACTGCGCCTTCCGCGACCCGGCCGGCAACCTGGTCCGGATCAAGGAACTCCGCTGATCCGTTCCGAGGGGGGAACCGAGATGTGCCAGACCGCCTGGGCCGCCGCCCGGATCGAGGCGCAGCAGCTGGCCGACCTGGCCCGGCTGCGCCGCGTCCGGGACCGGATCGACCGCGAGTACGCCGAGCCGCTGAACGTCGAGGCGCTGGCCCGCGGCGCCCACATGTCGGCGGGCCACCTGAGCCGCCAGTTCAGGCTCGCCTACGGCGAGTCGCCCTACCAGTACCTGATGACCCGTCGGATCGAGCGGGCCACCGCCCTGCTGCGCCGCGGCGACCTGAGCGTCACCGAGGTCTGCTTCGCCGTCGGCTGCTCCTCGCTGGGCACCTTCAGCACCCGCTTCACCGAGCTGATGGGGATGTCGCCCAGCGCCTACCGCCAAGCCGTCCGCGAGCACGCGGGGGTGGCCGCCGGGGTGCCGCAGTGCGTGGTGAAGCAGGTGACCAGGCCGCTGCGGCACCAGGACGCGCTGGTGGCCTGACGCCCACTCGGGGCCCGGCGCGGAGCTGTCCGCACCGGGCCCCGAGGCATGTCCTGGCGGCCCGTAGGCCAGCAGCAGGCAGGCCGAGACGGCCTGGCGGAAGATCGCCCGGGTCCGGAGCGCGACCGCGATCCCCAGGAACGAGACGGTGCGGTGCTGGGTAGTCCGGACGGCCATCTCGCGGTCCTCGCCGATCCGGACGGCATTGACCGCTGGCTCGGTTTCCTACCACCGGTAGGATCAGGGCCATGAGTGGTAGCAAGAAATACTCGGTAAGCCTCCCCGAGGACCTGGCCGAGGCAGCACGTGCTCATGTCGGCGCCGGCGGGTTCTCGGCTTACGTCGCCGAAGCCTTGGAGCAGCGTGTTGCCATGGACAAGCTCAGGGAGATCGTTGCGGACTTCGAGACCGACAACGAGCCCCTGACGCGGGACGAGATCGAGGCGGCCCGGTCGCTGCTGCGCCATGACGGTGGGGCTGCCAAGGGGGCAGCCGCCTGATGCCCGGCACCCTCCTCCTCGGCAGTGAGGGGCTGTCAAAGCTCTACCTCAAGGACCGGATGGTCTCGACGCTGGTCCAAGCGGCGACCGAGGAAGGCGTCCGCGTGGCCACCACGGCCATGACCACTCTGGAAGCCGACTATGAGCGAATCCACCCGGCCCGCATCCGATGGGTGCTGTCCAGGATCGACGTTCAGGATGTCACCAGGGCGATCACCGACCGTGCTGCTGAGCTGCTGCGGGGCCATCGGCTGGGTGGTCACAAGTACGCGATCGACGCTGTGCTCGCTGCGGTTGCCCGGTCCGCGCCGCGGCCCGTTACGGTCCTCACGTCCGATCCCGAGGACCTGACGTTGCTCTGCGGTCCGACGGTGCAGATCATCAAGGTCTGAGGCAGCGGCCAGCCGGGCAAGGCGGCCCGGGTGGCCGCTCGGTGGGCCGGTGGGGCATGAAGCGGTCAGGATTCGAGAAGCACCGGTCGGGGGCCCACAACTACCGTCTTCTACATGACCTACATCGAGAACGTGACCCTGGACGTGGCGGACGAGACGGCCGCCGAGGAGTTCTACCGCGCGGCCTTCGGACTCGCGCCGGAGCAGCTGCGGGTGCGGGCGGCTGCCGAGCCGAGCGAGGGCTTCCGCGGCTACACGCTGTCGCTGACGGTGGCTCAGCCCGGCGACGCGGACAGCTTCGTGGCGTCGGCGGTGGCCGCCGGCGCCACGGTGGTCAAGCCGGCGGCGAAGTCCCTGTGGGGCTACGGCGCGGTGCTCCAGGCGCCGGACGGGGCGCTGTGGAAGCTGGCGACCTCGGCGAAGAAGGACAAGGGCCCGGTGACCCGGGAGATCGAGTCCATGGTGCTGCTGCTCGGCGTCGAGGACATCACGGCGAGCAAGAAGTTCTACGTCGAGCAGGGCCTGACCGTCGGCAAGAGCTTCGCCAAGACGTACGTGGAGTTCGCGAGCGGGGACAGCCCGGTCAAGCTGGGCCTGTACCGCCGCAAGGCGCTGGCCAAGGACGCGGGCGTGCCCGCCGCCGGGGCCGGCTCGCACCGGATCACCATCGGCGGCGGCACGGCCGGGTTCACCGACCTGGACGGCTTCGCCTGGCAGGCGGCGGCGTAGTACCGCGTAGTGCTACCTGGGCCGGGGCGAGCACCAGGAAGCCGGCGGCCTGCCGGACGGGCCGGACCGCCGCCGCGTAGGACCAGGTCAGCTGAGGGCGCGCAACCTGAGAGCGGTGAGGAAGGCGGCGAAGGAGGGGCCGGGGAAGGCGAGCGACGGACCGTCAGGGTCTTTGGAATCGCGGACGGGGGTGAGGCCCGCGAGGTTGTCGGCGATCTCGACGCATTGGCCGCCGTTGGTGCTGTGGGTGGACTTGCGCCAGTGTGCGCTGGTCAGGTCGGTGCTCATGCCTTCCCCGGCCTCCTTCAGGAGCGAGCGGAATCAGATGGAGCCGAACTCGCCCATCTTTACCCCGGAGACGAAGGCCGCGAACGCGGTGGCGGTGAAGACGAGGGCGGGGCCCTCCGGGTCCTTGGAGTCGCGGACCGGGGTGACGCCGGGGAAATCGGGGGCGACCTCGATACAGGTGCCGCCGTTGTTGCTGTAGCTCGACTTGAACCAGGAGGCGCCGGACAGGTCCACGCGGGAGGTCATGGAGAGAGTTCCTTTCGTGCCTTGCGGATCAGTTCCAGGGAGGCCGTCTTCGACAGCGCCTCCACCTGGAGCTGATGGTAGTCCCTCTCCCAGGACCGGACCTTGGTCAATTCGCGGTCCAGGAACCCGCGCGCTTGAGCCTCCGAGTAGGCCACAACAGAGCGGTCAGGAAGTGCCAACAGCTCCACGACCATCGTGAACGGGACGTGCTCACCCAGGCTGTAGGGAGCCACCTGGAGGGTCACGTTCGGCCGGGCCGCCATCTCCTCCAGGTGGTCGAACTGGCGGGACATCACCTCCGGTCCTCCTACCGGCCGGCGGATGCAACTCTCGTCGAGCACGGCGTGCAGCAGCGGCGAGCGCTCCAGGAGCTGCTGCCGCGCCGCGTGGAACTCCAGCCGCTGCTCGGCCTGCTCCTTGCTGATGCTGCCGCGCTGTACCGCAGCGGTGACCAGGGCCCGCGCGTACTCGGTGGTCTGCAGCAGGCCCGGGATGATGCCCAGCTCGAAGAGCCGGATCTCCAGGGCTTTGCGCTCCAGGGCCGCGAACTCCGGGAAGCCCTGCAGCAGCGCGGTGTGGTTGATGGCCCACCACATCAGCTCCAGGGTGCCGCCGGTCTCCAGGATCTCGTCGCACGCGATGGCGAAGTCCAGTGTGGGATTGCGTGTCGCTCGTTCGACGCACGAGATGAAGCTGTCGCTGAACTTGATCAGCACGCCCAGCGCGACCTGCGTGAGCCTCTTCGACTCACGGGACCTGCGGAGTTGCACGCCGAATGCGGCGAGCGGAGATGACGAGGGGTCAAGTTTCGTTCGGCGCATGTTCGAACGTCCTTAGGTGCATGAGTCCCACCACGCCCAAGTGCCCAGTTGGGATGCTTTCGATCGTAACTCGGAAGGAGCATTCTGTGTAGCGGAACGACTACACAGAGGAGTCGAAAATATGTCCAGGCTCAGCGACGCCGTCGCCGCCTCACGCAGCCAAGCAACCGCAGCCGAATGCAAGTTGCGCGCCGCACTCGCGCGCGCCGGGGTGGTGCTCCCGTCGCTGTGCGTGGACCGCACCGGGATGGTGACGGGGGTGACCTTGGTCGAACTCGGCCGGGCCACCGCCGAGACCACCGAGGTGCTCGCGGACCTGATCCTCGAAGGGGTGAATGCCCGCAATGGACGGACGAATTGAGCCGCGGATGGTGGCCGGTCCGCCGCCGTCCCGTCCGGGCCTGCCCGCTGGGCTGGCCGAACTGCCCTCTGTGCGCGACGAGCTGAGGGGCCATGGCGAGCACGCGTAGGCGCCCCAGCGCGCTCACCATCAGGGTCTACCGTCTCACCGAGGACGGCCGCCGCCAGGAGCTCAGCCGGGTCCGGGTGAAGTCCGGCGAGCCGTACCACGGTCCGATCGGCGGCGAGTGGCCCGCCTGCCGCTGCCCGCGCCACCAAGTGCCGCCCGCCCGGGGGCCGCGATGACGACGGCCATGACCCTCCGGGTCTACCGGATCGCGGCGGCCACCGGTGAGCGGACCGAGCTGCGGCCGCGCGCCGAGGTGGCGTCCAGCACCTTCTGGGAGATCCACACGGCGCTGGACTGGCCGCCCTGCCGCTGTCCGCGCTGCTCTCCGCCCCTGGTTCGGCGGCTCAGCCCAGCGGCAGAGTGACCTTCGAGGTTTCCAAGGCCGTCAGGGTGCCGTTGCCGGCGGTCTCGCACAAGCTCCGTACCGGCAGCAGGCCCTGGACCAGCACCTCGACGCCCGCGCCGCTCGGGTACTCGAAGTACAGCTCGCCGAGCAGCTCGCCGTCCGGCCTGATCGCGGGGCAGCCGCCGCTGTGCGGTGCCTGATCCAACGCGGTGACCAGGGAGGCGAGTTCGGCGCCCCGGACCTCGACGGAGTCGCGCAGTTTCCAGTCGTCGGGGCGGGTCGGCTCGTCGTAGCGGCAGAAGGTGGCGACTGCCGGGTGGTCGGGGACCAGGTGGTTCGTCACTCCGCGCCGGCTCGACGGGGCGGCGGCCACCTTGAACGGCCGGGTCGCCGGGCAGGGGTGTGCCGCCACGTCCGCCGGATTCTTCGCGGATGGCTCGCTGGCCCGCACCGCGAACGCCGTGCCCGCCGCGGCGAGCACCAGCACTCCGGCGACGATGAACAGGGCGCGGCGTCTCGACGTGGGGCGCTGCTGGGACTGTTGGAGCATCGGGCTCTCCTGACGGTTCGACGGCTTGGGCCGAGCGGGGCCAACTGGCCGGGGTAGGAGAGCCGCGTTGGCGGTACGAGTGCGGGGCTCCCAGGTGGAGCGGCGCAAGAGAGCTCAGGTTGCTGCCCGTCAGCTGTACGTGAACAGACGGGGTGCCAGGTAGCGGTAAGAGGCGTGGCTTCCCCTTCGCGGGTTCCGGTTCGGGTTGCCGCCGGCCGCGGGCCGGCGCGCGGTGCCCGAAAAAATCTCCGCGACCGGGGCAACCTTTCCGGGGGCGGCGACAACTGAGGGGTGTCCGGACAGGCGGTCTGGTCAAGGTACCGGTTGAAAGAGAGCACCGACATGTTCCCTCGCCCATCCACGTCGCAGGAGGCCTCGCCCGGCGGCCGCGGCCGCCGTGGTCGCGCCTCGTCCCGCTCGGCCGCAGCGGGGCAGCGGACGCACCGCAGCCGCAAGGTCTACCAGCGCCGGGG
The DNA here is from genome assembly GCF_003205575.1 of Streptomyces tateyamensis. Taxonomy (GTDB): domain Bacteria; phylum Actinomycetota; class Actinomycetes; order Streptomycetales; family Streptomycetaceae; genus Kitasatospora; species Kitasatospora tateyamensis. The sequence continues at coordinate 52,726 of NZ_PYBW01000010.1, read as the reverse complement.
CTTCTGGGCGGCCGTCGGCCTGACGGTCCTGGGCGGCTCCGTGGTCGCGGTCAACACGGCCTCGGCAGGAACCGTGGCCGTGGACACGAGCTCCTGGTACCTCCTGGTCAACCGCAACACCGGTGAGGTGCTGGACAACCTCGAGTACGGCACCGCCGACGGTGCTCCGGTGGTGCAGTGGACCCGCAACGGCGGGGACAACCAGCAGTGGAAGTTCGTCGACTCGGGTGACGGGAACTACCGGCTGCAGAACCGGAGTTCCGGCAAGGTCCTCGACGACTTCAACTGGTCGAAGAACGAGGGTGCCGAACTGGTGCAGTGGCACGACCTGAACGGCGCCAACCAGCAGTTCCACCTGGAGAAGTCGTCGGACGGCTACGTCCGTCTGATCAACCGCTCGAACGGCAAGGCCGTCGAGGTCCCGCTCGGTTCCAAGTCCGACGGGGGCCGCATCGCCCAGTACCACGACTGGAACGGTGCCAACCAGCAGTGGCAGCTCGTCCCGGTCGGCAGTGCCGGCGGCACCGGGAACGCGGGCGCCTCCGGCGGCAGCGCGGCGCCCACCACGTCCGCCAAGCCGGGCAGCAGCGCTGCGCCGAGCCAGACCCCGAGCGGCAACCACCCGACGTCGGCGGCGCCGACGTCGCCCCCTGCTCCGGTGCCTGCGGCCGGCGGCGGCAGCAGCTCGGGGAAGACCTTCATGGGCAGCACCACGGTGCTCATCGGCGGCTCGGTGTCCGACGCCTCGGCCGGCGCCGCGCCGTTCGACGCGCAGTACGCCTACGTGCACAGCCAGCCCGCACCCTCCTCGGACTACTACACGGCGGCCCGCTGCCAGGACGCGTGGACAGGCTGGTGGGGATGTTGGAACGGCAGCACCACGGCGCCCGGCACGTACGTGACCTGGCGGGACGCCAAGGCGGCCCAGGAGACCTACCAGGGCAAGCCTCGCCCGCAGAAGTTCCTCTGGACCTGGTACTCGCTGCGCGACCTCGGCGACGCGGCGGGCCAGGGCGACGGTCCGGGCGAGGTCAAGGCCATCAACCGGGCCGACCTGCTCACCCGGTACCTGAACGACTACCGCTTCTTCCTCCAGAAGATCGGCACGTCGCACGACATGATCGACCTCGAGCCCGACTTCTGGGGCTACGTCCGGTCGCTCGGTGACCCGCACCAGGTCGCCGCGCAGGTCAAGGCCGCGAATCCGACGGACTGCGGCTCGCAGGAGAACAGCGCCGCCGGACTCGCCCAGTGCCTGATCTCGATGGGGCACAAGTACGCACCGAACGCCGCCGTCGGAATGCACCTGTCCTGCTTCGACTGGCAGCAGAACACCCCGCAGTGCGTCAAGGACTACGCGAGCCTCGGCGCGCAGAACGCCGACTTCCTGGCCACCGACGTGTCGGACCGCGATGCGGGCTGGTACGCGCAGCCCGCCCACGGCGGCCTCGACAAGTTCTGGAACGACCAGTCGGCCGCCGCCCAGATGGGGTTCTACAAGACGATGGCCGAGTCCGTGGGCAAGCCGGTGGTCCTGTGGCAGATCCCCGTGGGCAACATGGCGCAGAACAACACCCTCAACCACTACAAGGACGACAAGGTCGACTGGTTCTTCGCCCACATGGACCAGGTGGCGAACGCGCACATCGCCGGCCTGATGTTCGGCCCGGGGCAGCAGGAACAGACCTCGGCCGAGACGGACGGCGGAAACCTGATCAACAAGACGACCGCGTACCACAACTCGGGCGGCACGCCGCTCAAGTAGTCACCCGCCGGAAGTGAGTCCCGGGCCGCCGGTCCGGGACTCACCGGCAACTGGCGCCCCGTCAACTGCCGCCCGTTCAGCAGCCCGCCTCCCGAACCCGCCCCCGCCCCCGCCCGAGGAACCCGCTCCGGCCTCGCGAACCCCTCCGGCAGAGCGCCGGAACTCGGTCGGCGCCGCCCCGACCCGCCGGGTGAACAGCCGGGTGAAGTAGGCCGGATCGCCGTACCCGACCGCCTGGGCCACCTCCTGCACCGGGCGGTCCGTGGTGGAGAGCAGCCGCTTGGCGCGGGAGAGCCGGGCCCGCAGCACGTACTCCTTGGGCGTGGACCCGGTGGCCCGCTGCACCTCGTCCCGGAGCGCGGCCTCGGTCAGGCCCAGGCGGCGGGCGTGGTCGCCCACGGTGAGCGGCTCGACCGCGTGCTCGTCCAGGTAGCGGACCACCCGGGACAGGTCCGCGTCGACCCGGCCGACCAGCAGCTCGGCGAGCAGCTGCTGCACCAGCGCGGCGGCCACCACGTCGCGGTGCGGGGCGCCGGGCTCCACGGCGGCGCCGAGCCGGTCGAAGAGCCGGACCAGCGACTGCACCGCCGGACCGAGCGGGACCACCGGCGCGTTCCGGTCCAGGCCGCCGAGCCGCTCGTGGGCGGCCGCCGCGGGGCCGTCGAAGAGCACCCAGCGCTCGCTCCAGCCCTGCGGGTCGGGCTGGTACGCGTGGTAGAGCCCGGGGAAGACCACGAAGGCGGCCGGCGCCCGGACCGGCAGCCGGCGGCGCGGCCGGTCGCCCCATTCCAGCCAGCCGCCGCCGCGGGTCACCAGCATCAGCCCGTAGCAGGCCAGCACCCGCCCGTCGAAGCTCACCCGGCGCACCTGCTGCGCGCCCGTGCCCAGGCAGACCAGGCCCAGCTGCCGGTGCTCCGGAGCGGGGGTGAGGTAGCGCGCGAAGCCGGCCACGGATGCCTCGGAAAGTCCAATCGACGGTCTGCGGAGCCAAAACTGTACAGCTCAGCGCGCCCTCGGCAGCCCGTGGAAAAGTCCATGTTCTGCTGGAGAGGAGTTCAACCGCGTGGGGGCCCGGTCGCGGACGATGGGCGGACCCCACCCCGAGGAAGAAGGAGCACCCCGCGATGTCCAGCCTGACCCACGACCGTGACGGTTTCGCCCTGGACGGCCGGCCGCTGCGGATCCTCTCCGGCGCGCTGCACTACTTCCGGGTGGTCCCCGAGTACTGGGAGCACCGGCTCGGCCTGCTGCGCGCGATGGGCCTCAACACGGTGGAGACCTACCTGCCGTGGAACCTGCACGAGCCGAGCCCGGGCGAGTTCGACTTCACCGGGCGGCTCGACCTGGTGGCCTTCGTCCGGGCCGCCGAGCGGGCGGGGCTCCAGGTGCTGCTGCGGCCCGGCCCGTACATCTGCGCCGAGTGGGAGTTCGGCGGGCTGCCGGCCTGGCTGCTCAAGGACCGCAACCTGCGGCTGCGCTGCGCCGACCCGGCCTACCTGGCCGCCGTGGACCGCTGGTTGGACGCGGTGCTGCCGCTGGTGGTGCCGCTGCTGGCCGAGCAGGGCGGGCCGGTGCTCGCGCTCCAGGTGGAGAACGAGTACGGCTCCTACGGCACCGACACCGCCTACCTGCGCCACCTCGCCCAGGGTCTGCGCCGGCGCGGCGCCGACTGCCTGCTCTTCACCTCGGACGGGCCGACCGACGCCATGATGCAGGGCGGCACTCTGGCCGGGGTGCTGCCGACCGCCAACTTCGGCGACCGGGCCGGCGAGGCCTTCGAGGTGCTGCGCGGCTACTCGCCGGACGGGCCGCCGGTCTGCATGGAGTACTGGAACGGCTGGTTCGACCGCTGGGGCGCGCCGCACCACACCCGGGACGCGGCGGACGCGGCCCGGGCGCTGGAGGAGATGCTGGCGGCCGGCGGCTCGGTCAACCTCTACATGGCGCACGGCGGCACCAACTTCGGCCTGCTGAACGGCGCCAACCTGGTGGACGGGCTGCTCCAGCCCACCGTCACCAGCTACGACTACGACGCGGCGATCAGCGAGGACGGGCAGCTCACCGAGAAGTACTGGGCGTTCCGCGAGATCCTCGGCAAGTACACCGAACTGCCGCCCGCGCCGGCGGACCTGCGGCTGCCGGTGCTGGCCCCGCGCCGGCTCGAACTCGGCCAGCCGGTACCGCTGCTGGACCTGGTGGACGACCTGGCGGAGCCGGTCTGCGCCCCCGCCCCGCTGAGCATGGAGGAGCTGGACCAGTCCTACGGCTTCGTGCTCTACCGGACCTGGCTCACCGGGCCGCGGGAGTCGGCCGAGCTGGTGGTGGAGGGGCTCGGCGACCGGGCCCAGGTGTTCCTGGACGGGCAGCCGGTCGGCATCCTGGACCGCACCGGGCTGTCCGGCGGGCCGGTCGAGCTGGCGGTGCCGGCCGGCGGGGCCCGGCTGGAGCTGCTGGTGGAGAACCTGGGGCGGATCAACTACGGCCCGCAGCTGGCCGACCGCAAGGGGATCGCGGGCGGGGTCCGGCTCGGCGACCAGCTGCTGCACGGCTGGCAGATGCACTCGCTGCCGCTCGACGAGGTGGGTGAACTGCCTTTCGTCGGCGGGGCGCTGCCCGGTGCCGCGGCGGGGCGGCCGGTCTTCCGGCGGGCCGAGTTCGAGGTCGAGGAGCCGGCCGACACCTTCGTGCTGACCGAGGGGCTGGGCAAGGGGCTCTGCTGGATCAACGGGTTCCTGCTCGGGCGGTTCTGGGAGATCGGGCCGCAGCAGACGCTCTACCTGCCCGGGCCGCTGCTGCGGTCGGGCGGCAACGAGCTGCTGGTGCTGCAACTGGACGGGCCGCGGCGGGAGTCGGTGGAGCTGGTGGGCGAGGCGGTGCTGGACCGGATCCGGGACTGACGGCGCGTCAGAACCCCGGTCAGGCCTGGCGGGTCGGCAGCAGCACGGCCTGGCGCAGGTTGACGCCCCGGCGGCGGCTGGCGGTCCAGGCGATCAGGTCGGCGACGTCCTCGGCGGCCAGCGGCGGGATCAGCCGGAACATCCCGGCCAGCTGCTCGGCCAGCTCGGGGTTGTCGATCTGCCGGCCCAACTCGGTCTCGGTCAGGCCCGGTTCGACGTTGGTCACCCGGACGTCCAGCGGGCCGAACTCGGTCCGCAGGCCGGCCGAGAGCTGGGTGACGGCGGCCTTGGTGGCGCCGTAGACCGCGTAGGACGGGAAGGGGACGTGCGCGCCGATCGAGGAGACGTTGACCAGGTCGGCGGTGCGGCCCGCCGCGGCGGCTGCCACCAGGTCGGCGCGGAACGCGTCGATCACCCGCAACAGGCCGGTGAGGTTGGTGTCCACCATCTTGGCCCACTCGTCCGCGCGGCCGGCGGCCAGCGGGTTGGGCAGCATCACGCCGGCCGCGTTGACCAGCAGGTCCACCGGGCCGGCCCAGTCGCGTACCTGGTCGGCGGCCCGGGTGAGGGCGGCGGCGTCGGTCACGTCCACCGGCACCGGCAGGGCCTGCCCGCCGGCCGCCGCGATCTCCTCGGCCAGCCCTGCCAGCCGCTCCGCCCGGCGGGCCAGCAGCGCCACCCTGGCACCGTTGGCGGCCAGCAGCCGGGCGGTCGCGGCACCCATGCCGGAGGCGGCGCCGGTGACCGCGGCGGTACGGGTGGCCAGAGCGGGGTAACTCACGGGGGGCTCCTCGGTGGGGACTTAGGCTGGGGGTTGTGGAGATCAGGCTGCTGGACGGTGCGCGGCGGGGCCCGGAGCGGCGCGCCGGGGTCGCTGGAGCGGGTGACGGGGGCGGGCGGCACTGTGGCAGGTCGTCCGAGGGCGGGGAGGGGTGAGCGCGGTGGACCGGATCGAGTGGCTGGCGGTGCCCAGCCCGCTGCCCAGCGGCCCGCTCGCGGTCGGGGTCACCGGGCAGGGGGTGGCGGCGGTGCAGTTCCTGGCGGCGGAGGTGCCGGCGGGCGCGCCGCGCTGCGCGGACCCGCACCGGGCGGACGCCGTGACGCAGGCCTTCGCGGCGTACTTCGCCGGGCACAGCCGCGGCTGGACGCTGCCGCTGGACTGGCGGCTGGTCGGCACCGAGGGGCAGCGCACGGTGCTGGAGACGCTGTACCGGACGGTGGGGTACGGGGAGACGGTGACGTACGGGCGGCTGGCCGAGCGCAGCGGGGCCTTCGCGGACCTGGCCGGGAGCCCGGGGCTGGCCGCCCGGGCGGTGGGCCAGATGATGGGGAACAACCCGCTGCCGGTGGTGGTGCCGTGCCACCGGGTGGTGGCGGCGGACGGGCTGGGGGGCTTCGGCAGCGGGCGGGTCGGGCTGGACGTGAAGCGGTGGCTGCTGACCCTGGAGGGGTGGCTGGCGCCGACGCTGGACTGGGACGGGCCGGGCTGAGCCACCGTCAGCCGGGAAAGCCTTGGTGAAATCCCTGAGACGGGATCGAATCTGCCCGGAAATGCCCCGAACAGAAATCGAATGAGGACGCTAAATATTCTCATGGACCCACTGCTCCAATCACCCGTCCGAGTGATTGCGCGGCGGGTCTGCGGGGCCCCACTCTGATTGCAGTACTTCCGAATCATTGTGTGGGGGAGGGCCCTGTTATGACCACCGAGACCGCTGTCGGTATTCCGGCGCCGAGCGCCGGTCCTGATGCCCAGTCCGATCAGCGGCAGAGCCTCGGCACTGCCGCGGCCCGCAATCTTGCGACCACCACCAAGTCCGCGCCGCAGATGCAGGGCATCAGCTCGCGCTGGCTGCTGCGGATGCTGCCCTGGGTCCAGGTCTCCGGTGGCACCTACCGGGTCAACCGCCGCCTCAGCTATGCCGTCGGCCGCGGCCGGGTCTCCTTCGTGAAGACGGGTGCCGAGGTCAGGGTCTTCGGCCCCTCGCTGACCGAGGTCCCCTCGCTGCGCGGCTTCGAGGACGAGGCGCTGCTCACCGAGCTCGCCGGCCGCTTCGTCCAGCGCGACTTCGCCGCGGGGGAGACGTTGGTCGAGGCCGGCCGGCCGATCGCCGAGGTCTTCCTGATCGCGCACGGCAAGGTCAACAAGATCGGCACCAGCAAGTACGGCGAGTCCTCGGTGGTCGGCACCCTGGCCGACGGCGACCACATCGGCGACGAGGCGCTGTTCGTCGAGGACGGCCGCTGGCCCTACACGGTGAAGGCCGCCACCGCCGGTACCGCGATGGTGCTGGCCTGGCCCGCCTTCCAGGAGCTGGTGGACCGCTCCCCGGCCCTGCAGGCGCAGATCACCCAGTTCATCGCCGATTCGCAGCTGCCGCAGTCCAAGCACGGCGAGGCCGCGATCGAGCTGGCCGCCGGCCACGAGGGCGAGTTCGACCTGCCCGGCACCTTCGTCGACTACGAGGTCTCCCCCCGCGAGTACGAGCTCAGCGTCGCGCAGACGGTGCTGCGGGTGCACAGCCGCGTCGCCGACCTCTACAACGAGCCGATGAACCAGATCGAGCAGCAGCTCAAGCTCACCGTCGAGGCGCTGAAGGAGCGCCAGGAGCACGAGCTGGTCAACAACCCCGAGTTCGGCCTGCTGCAGAACGCCGAGTACGAGCAGCGGATCCAGACCCACTCCGGCGCCCCCACCCCGGACGACATGGACGATCTGCTCAGCCGCCGCCGCGGCACCAAGTTCTTCCTGGCCCACCCGCGGGCGATCGCCGCCTTCAACCGGGAGTGCAGCGCCCGCGGCATCTACCCGACCCCGGTGGAGGCGGACGGGCAGACGGTGCCCGGCTGGCGCGGGGTCCCCATCCTGTCCTGCAACAAGATCCCGATCGTCGACGGCCACACCACCTCGATCCTCGCCATGCGCACCGGCGAGGACAAGCAGGGTGTGGTGGGTCTGCGTCAGGCCGGCATCCCGGACGAGATCGAGCCCAGCCTCTCGGTGCGGTTCATGGGGATCAACGACAAGGCCATCATCTCCTACCTGGTGAGCGCCTACTACTCGGCTGCCATTCTGGTGCCGGATGCCATTGGTGTGCTGGAGAACGTGGAAATCTCCCGTCCTCGAAGCTGAAAATCTGATTATCGCTTTTGCGCTGCTCCGGGATTCACGGATCCCGGAGCAGCCACCGGGGGATTCCGTGCCGCACGACCCGAACTCGCGCACGACCCGAATCTGGGGGGCCTACACCGTGGGTATCGAGACGCTCAGCCGAGGTAGCCAGGAGAACCAACCCGACCAGCCGGAGCACTGCCAGGATCCCGGCTATCAGGACCCCGGCCACCAGGACTCTGACTACCAGAAGCCCGACTACCAGCAGCCCGAGTACCAGGAACCCAGCGCCGACAGCTTCGACGAACTCGCCGCCGAGCTGCTGATCCGCTCGCGCAACGCCGTCGATCCGGTGCTGCGGGCCGCCGTCGACTCCATGCCCGAGTCGATGGCCCGGATCGCCGCCTACCACTTCGGCTGGCGGGAGGCCGACGGTTCGCCGGTCGCCGCCGACTCCGGCAAGGCGATCCGGCCCGCCATGGTGCTGGCCGCCGCCCGGGCCTGTGCCGCGGAGCCCGCCGTCCCGGCCCCGCGCTCCGGCTCCGGGCCGGGCCCCGGCGCTCCCCTGGCTCCTGGCGCTGTTCCGGCGCCCGGGTCGGCCGCCGTCCCGGCCGACCCGGCCAGGGCGGTGCTGGCCGCGGCCGCCGCCGTCGAGCTGGTGCACAACTTCACCCTGCTGCACGACGATGTGATCGACCGCGACGAGACCAGGCGCCACCGCCCCACCGCCTGGCGGGTGTTCGGCTCCACCGAGGCGATCCTGGCCGGTGACGCGCTGCATTCGCTCGCCCTGCGCACCCTCGCCGAGGACGCCCACCCGGCCGCTCCCGCCGCCATGCGCCACCTCGCCCAGTGCGTGGTCGAGCTGTGCGCGGGCCAGCAGGCGGACTGCGCCTTCGAGCAGCGCAGCAACGTCACGCTGGCCGAGTGCCTGGCGATGGCCGAGGCCAAGACCGGCGCCCTGCTCGGCAGCGCCTGCGCGATCGGCGCGCTCTACGCCGGCGCGGGCGAGGAGGCGGCGCAGGCGATGGACGCCTTCGGGCGGCAGATCGGCCTCGCCTTCCAGCTGATCGACGACCTGATCGGGATCTGGGGCGATCCGGCCGTCACCGGCAAGCCCGCCGGTGCTGATCTGCTGGTGCGCAAGAAGTCCTTGCCCGTGGTGGCGGCACTGACCTCCGGCACCCCGGCCGCCGCCGAGCTGGCCGAGATCTACGCGCTCGACCGCCCGCTGACCGAGGCCGAGGTGCGCCGCGCCGCCGAGGCCGTCGAGCGGGCCGGCGGCCGGGCCTGGGCCCAGGGCGCCTCCTGCGAGCGGATGGCCGCCGCGATCGAGCACCTGGCCACCGCCGTGCCGGACCCGGCCGCAGCCGACGAGCTGCTGGCACTGGCGGAGCTGGTCACCCGTCGCAACCACTGAGGGTCCGTCAACTCATCTTCCAGCCCTTGACTTTCCGTTCACCGCTTTCCCGTCGCCGGCTCGCTCGGCCGGTCGCTCCCCTCACCGAGAAGGCTGTACGCATGACTGTTGAGGACATCAGCATCCTCCTGATCACCATGGTCCTGCTGGCCGTGGCCCTGAAAATGCTGCAACGCTGGGTCCCGCACCCCATCCGGGAGTCCCACAACGACGTGGCGGGGTTCATCTTCGCCGCCGTCGGCGTGCTCTACGCGGTGCTGCTCGGCTTCGTGGTGATCACCGTCTGGACGGGCAACGACGCGGCCCGCAAGACCACCTTCGAGGAGGCCGACGCGCTGGCGGGGATCTACTGGATCTCCCGCGAACTGCCCGCCCCGCTCGGCCCGCAGCTGGAACAGCAGACCCTCGCCTACGCACGGACCGTGCAGGACACCGAGTGGCCGCTGATGGCCGACCACCACAGCAGCCCCGCCGCCACCAAGCTGGTCTACGACATGCGCAGCTCGGTCTTCTCCATCAACCCGGCCACCAGCCAGCAGCAGGTGCTCTACGAGCACGCCGTCTCGCACCTGGAGAGCCTCGCCTCGGAACGCCGGGCCCGGCTCAACCAGGTGGACGACGAGGTGCCGGTGCTGCTCTGGGTGGCGCTGATCGTCGGCGGGGTGCTGACGGTCGGGTTCACCTTCCTGTTCGGGCTCTCCAACACGCTGGCGCACAGCCTGATGGTGCTCTCGCTCGGCGCGCTGGTGGTGGTCTCGCTGCTGGTGATCAAGGAGATGAACTTCCCGTTCGCGGGGGCCACCGCGGTGAAACCGACGGCCTTCGACGTCTTCCTGCAACGACTACCGGCCCCGCGCAGCTGAGACGCTGACGGCTGACGGTGGGTCACCCCTGTTTCTGGGGTGGCCCACCGTCGGTTTGGCCCGGCGGGTTCAGTTGGCGGCGAGGAACTCCTGGAGGATCCGGCGCTCCTTCTCCGGGTCGATGCCGAGCGGCTCGCCGCCCTGGGTGTAGGGGGTGTCACGCGGGCCGCGCTCCTGGATCCAGGCCCAGGTGGCGGCCACCGTCTCCCGCAGCGGGCGGCAGCGCAGGCCGGCCGCGACCGCCTTGCTGCTGTCCGCCTGCCAGATGCCGATCGGCTTGCCGTCCTCGAACTCGGCGGCCCAGAGCGGGATCTCGCTCCAGGTCTCGATCTTGTGGGCGACCAGCAACTGGTCCGGCACCCAGACGAACTCGGCGTCCGAGCCGGTCACCTCGCGGCAGGCGGCCAGCAGGTCGCCGTAGCTGCTGGAGCCGGGCAGCGCGGTGGTGACGTAGCTGCCGGCCGCCCCGCGCTCGGCCAGGTCGAGGCCGAAGACGGCGAAGTCCGCGGCGTCGATCAGCTGGATCGGCAGGTCCGGGCGGCCCGGGGCGAGCACCTGGCCGCCGCGGGCGATCCGCTCCAGCCACCAGGGCAGCCGGCCGACGTTCTCGTGCGCGCCGATCAGCAGCCCGCAGTTGAGCAGCAGCGAGCGGTCCGGGCCGAACTCCGCGAGCACCGCGCGCTCGCAGCCCGCCTTGAGCGCGGTGCTGAACGGCAGGTCGGCCGGCGAGTCGGCGGAGCACTCGTGAAGCGGGGACTCCTCGCTGACCGGTTCGGCGGGCCAGCCGGCGAAGGCGTGCACCGAGGAGACGAACAGGTAGCGGTCGGCGTGGTCCTTGAGCAGGGCCGCCGAACGGCGGACGGCGTGCGGCTGCTGGCCGCTGGTGTCGATCACCAGGTCCCAGTGCTCCCCGCCGGCCACCAGGGCGTCGAGGTCCTGCGCAACCGTGCGGTCGCCGCGCCGGGCCTCCACCCCGGGCAGGTCGGTGCCGGAGCGGCCGCGGTTGAAGGTGGTGACCTGGTGGCCACGGGCAAGGGCCTCGGTCACGAAGGCGCGACCGAGGAAGACGGAACCACCGAGCAAGAGGATTCGCATACGCGCAGCCTGCCCCGCACCGGGGCCCCGCGTCCCACCCGTTCGCCCTTGGCGCAGCCGGTTCGCTCCCCGCGAAGCGGGGGCCCGGGGTGGCAGGGGTGCACCTACGTGGGGGTGGCCCGCCCCGGGGAACCTGCGCGGGCCACCCCCAGCTGACGCAGCGCGCGGGCTTTAGCTGAATTTTTATGTGCGGCGCGCAACATGACGCCGCGCCGCGCAGTCTTGATAAGTGGCTGACCGGGGTCAGCGCTTGGGTGACGAGGATGACGACGGGGAGACGGACGTGCTTGAGCTCGGCGAACTCGGAGAAGCGGTGGGCGTCGGTGAGCCGCTGGCCGAGGGGCCCGATGTGGGGTTCGCACTCGGGCTCGCGCTGCTGCTCGGCGGGCTGCTGGCGCTGCTGCCGGAGCTGGGCGTCTCCGAGGGGGTCGGGTTCGCGCTGCCGCTGGGGTTCGCGCTGGCGCTGGGCGTGGGCGAGGAGTCCGGGGACGGCAGGCCGCGCCGGTCCCCGCCGCCCTCCAGCGTGACCACGGCCTCGGAGGGCGGCAGCGCGATCTGCGCCGTCCAGTGGTCGGACGGGGCGCGCTGATCGTCCACGGTGACCGTCACCGTGAGCCGCTGACCGGGTGCCAGGGTCCCTGAGTCCCGGCTCAGCCGCAGCCAGTCGCAGCTCACCACGGCATGCCAGTCCAGCGGGGCGTTTCCGGTGTTGGTCAGAGTGAGCACGGTCCGGTTGCCGTACTCACCGGCCGCCACGTCCAGCCGCGCGCCCGCGCCGGCCCCGGGAGCACCAGGCGCACCGGGAGCACCCGGAGCCCCCGGGAGCAACGTTTCTGCACCTGGCGCCACCGGCCCCCGCACCACGGCCGCCACCAGCCCGTGCCCCGTCCCGAACGCCGGTCCGAGCGGCTGCTGCGGTGCGGCCCCGTCGCTCCCGGGCAGGGGAGCCACCGGCACGGGGGCCGGGTCGGCCGCGCCCCGGGGGTCCACCCGCACCGAGGAGACGCTGGCGGTCGTGGCGCTGCCCGGTGTGCCGTCCTGATGCGCCAGCCAGAGCGCGACCGGCGGTGCGGAGAGCACCGCGGCCAGCACCCCGGTGGCCAGTGCCCGCTGACGCACCAGCACGGTGCGTTCGTGCAGGTCGCCGCCGGGGCGGTGCCGCTCCAGCAGGCTCGGCGCCCGGTGCCGGGGGAAGCCGGTGCGGTCGAACCGGGGGAGCACCTGGGTGGGCTCCGCCCGGGTGGACTCCGGTCCCGCCTGGCCGGACCCACCGCCTGGCAGCGGCAGCAGCGCCAGCGGTGCCCCCAGCCCGGTCAGCTCGCTGCCCACCCGTTCCGCGGTGCCGCGACAGGTCGGGCAGGCCACCACGTGGTGCAGCAGCTCGCGCCGCAGCGCCGGACCCAGCACCCACTCCCGCCAGTGCTCCGCGCCCGCGCCGCCGAGGCGGGCCAGCTCCGGACAGTTGCCCACGCCCAGCACGGCCAGGGCGCGCCGGGTGCGCACCACCTCCTCGGTGGCCGCCGCCAGCAGCCGCTGGGCCTGCTCCGCCCCGAGGCCGAGCACCGCGGCCACCTCCAGCGGCGTGAGCCGGTGCCGGGCGGCGAGTTCCAGGGCCTCGCGCTGCTCCGCGGTGGTGCCGGCCGCCTCGGGCCAGGCGAGCGCGGCAAGCTCGCGGCGCCGCCCCCGCAGGTCGGCCGGGCCGGCACCCTGGGCGCCCCGGGCCTCGCGGGGGTCCCGGGCTTCCGGGGCTTCCCGGCCCCCCCGGGTCTCGCGGGCCTCCCGCCCGTTCCCGCCGCCGGACTCCCAGACCCCCCGGGGCTCCGCGAGGCGCCGGAGGCAGGCGTAGCGGGCCAGCGAGTACAGCCACGCGCGCTCCATCCCGGCAGCGGCCAGCCGGTCCTGGTTGGCCAGCGCGAGCTCGCGCACCTCGCCGACCGTCGCCACGGCTGCGTCGCGCTCGCAGAGCACCGAGAGGCAGTACGTGTAGAGGCCGTCGGCCAGTCGCCCATACGTCGTCAGCACCGAAGGAGCAGTCACGAACCCGAACATAGGGATTCGACCCGGCCGACTTTCAGTTCATCGGCCCCTTTGTCCTTCTTTCGGGTAACAGCACCGCGTCACCCGTAACCAATGCGGGAAGCGGGCGCTGTCACCGGCACCAGCTACGGTGGCCCCCATGGCAGCCCGTACCTCGAAGACCACCGCCAAGCCGCGCCCGGCCTACCGCTGCACCGAGTGCGGCAACCAGTTGCCCAAGTGGGTCGGTCGCTGCCCGGAGTGCAACGCGTGGGGCACCGTCGAGGAGTACGGCGCCGTCCCGATCCGCACCACCGCGGCCGGCCCGGTCAGTGCCCCGGCCCGTCCGATCGGCCAGGTCGACGGTCAGGTGGCCACCGCCCGGTCGACCGGCGTGCCGGAGCTGGACCGGGTGCTCGGCGGCGGCCTGGTGCCCGGTGCCGTGGTGCTGCTGGCCGGCGAGCCCGGCGTCGGCAAGTCCACCCTGCTGCTGGACGTGGCCGCCAAGGCCGCCTCCGCCCAGCACCGCACCCTCTACGTCACCGGCGAGGAGTCGGCCGGCCAGGTGCGGCTGCGCGCGGACCGGATCAACGCCCTCTCCGACCACCTCTACCTGGCCGCCGAGCAGGACTTGGGCGCGGTCCTCGGGCACATCGACCAGGTCGGCCCGGGCCTGCTGATCCTGGACTCGGTGCAGACCATCGCCTCCGCCGAGCTGGACGGCGCGCCGGGCGGCCCGGCCCAGGTGCGCGAGGTGGCGGGGGCGCTGATCCGGGTCTCCAAGGAGCGCGGCATGGCCACCCTGCTGGTCGGCCACGTGACCAAGGACGGCCAGATCGCCGGCCCGCGCCTGCTGGAGCACCTGGTGGACGTGGTGCTCAGCTTCGAGGGCGACCGGCATGCGCGTCTGCGGATCATCCGCGGCGTCAAGAACCGCTACGGCGCGACCGACGAGGTCGGCTGCTTCGAGCTGCACGACGAGGGGATCGAGGGCCTGGCGGACCCCTCGGGGCTGTTCCTGACCCGGCGTGACAAGCCGGTCCCGGGCACCTGCCTGACCGTCACCCTGGAGGGCAAGCGCCCGCTGGTGGCCGAGGTGCAGGCGCTGATGGTGGATTCGCAGATCCCCTCGCCGCGCCGCACCACCTCGGGTCTGGAGTCGCCGCGGATCGCGATGATCCTGGCGGTGGTCGAGCGGCACGGCGGGGTCAAGCTCGGCAAGCAGGACATCTACACCGCCACCGTCGGCGGGGTGAAGCTGACCGAGCCCTCGGCCGACCTGGCGGTGGCGCTCGCGGTGGCCAGCTCCTCCACCGACACGCCGCTGCCCAGCAACCTGGTGGCGATCGGCGAGGTCGGCCTGGCCGGCGAGGTGCGGCGGGTGACGGGGGTGCAGCGCCGGCTGGCCGAGGCGCACCGGCTCGGCTTCACCCACGCCCTGGTCCCGCCGGACCCGGGCAAGGTTCCGCCGGGCATGAAGGTGGTCGAGGTGGCGGACATCGGCGAGGCGCTGCGGGCCATCCCGGGCCGGCGCGGCCGGGCCGCCAAACCCCGTACGGAGCAGCGGCCGCAGGGGGGCCAGACGCCGCCGGTCCCGGCTCCGGCGGCCTACCCGGAGGAGCTGATGGGCGGCTGGGAACCGGTCGATTCGGACGAACTGGTCTGACCGAAGCACCGTCAGTGCGGCCGCACCGTAGACTTTGCCCTGACCAGTACCAGATCGGGCAGTAAGCAACGAGGGGCCGGGGCCACAGCGGTGAGCGGTCCGGGCAGCCGGAGGAGTCACGTGGCAGCGAGCGACCGGGCGGAGAAGTCGCCCCGCGAGGAGGCCCTGCTGCGCTCTTCGCTGCAGGCGATCGCCCCGGGGACCCCGCTGCGCGACGGCCTGGAGCGGGTGCTGCGGGCCAACACCGGCGGGCTGATCGTGCTCGGCTTCGACAAGACGGTGGAGTCGTTGTGCACCGGCGGCTTCGTGCTGGACGTCGAGTTCACCGCGACCAGGCTGCGCGAGCTGTGCAAGCTGGACGGCGCGGTGGTGCTGGACAAGGACATCACCAAGATCGTGCGGGCCGGCGTGCACCTGATGCCGGACGCGAACATCCCCACCGACGAGACCGGTACCAGGCACCGCACCGCGGAGCGGGTCAACAAGCAGACCGGGTTCCCGGTGGTCGCGGTCTCGCACTCGATGCGGCTGATCGCCATGTACGTCAACGGCGCGCGCCGGGTGCTGGAGGATTCCACCACCGTGCTCTCCCGGGCCAACCAGGCGCTGGCCACCCTGGAGCGGTACAAGCTGCGCCTCGACGAGGTGGCCGGCACCCTCTCCGCGCTGGAGATCGAGGACCTGGTCACCGTCCGGGACGTCACCGCGGTGGCCCAGCGGCTGGAGATGGTCCGGCTGATCGCGGCCGAGATCGCCGGCTACGTGCTGGAACTCGGTACCGACGGGCGGCTCCTCTCGCTGCAGCTGGACGAGCTGATCGCGGGCGTGGAGCCGGAGCGCGAGCTGGTGGCCCGGGACTACTTCCCGGAGCGGGCCGCCAAGCGCGGGCGCACCGTGGCCGAGGTGCTGGCCGACCTGGAGACGCTCACCCACGCCGAGCTGCTGGATCTGCAGACGGTGGCCAAGACGATCGGGTACTCGGGCTCGCCGGAGTCGCTGGACTCGGCGGTCTCGCCCCGCGGCTACCGCCTGCTGGCGAAGATCCCGCGGCTGCCCAACACGGTGATCGAGCGGCTGGTCGAGCACTTCGGCGGGCTGCAGAAGCTGCTCGCGGCGAGCATCGACGACCTGCAGGCAGTCGAGGGCGTCGGCGAGACCCGCGCCCGCTCGGTCCGCGAGGGGCTGTCCCGGCTGGCCGAGTCCTCGATCCTGGAACGCTACGTCTGACCCGGGCAGCTGACGGACCGTTTCACCAACACCCCGTCAGCCCCGCTGCCCCGGCGATGTGCGCAGCGCCGGGGGTCGGACAGTCCCCGGTACCGCGTCAGGTGTCGACGGCTCAGGGGTCCAGCCGGGTCGAGGTGCGGGCCGGGACGGGGCCGCCGGACGGGCCGGTCAGTTCGGCCTGGACCAGGTAGCTGCCGGTCGGGGCGGGGCTGGTGTCGGTGGGGGTGGCGCACTGCGGCTTGCTGCGGGTGCGGTCCCAGACGAAGGTCTCGGTCAGCGCGGTGGCGGGGGAGACCTGCACCCAGCGGCCCTGCTTGTCGGTGACGCAGTCGGCGGAGGACCAGATCCGCTCGTTGGCGGCCGAGCTGACGGTGATCGCGGCGGCGGCCTGGCTCAGGTCCACCCGGCACTGGTTGCCGGAGGCGTTGCGGATCTTCAGCTCGAAGGTGGGCTTGTCCTTGGGCTGGTAGGCGTTCTGGGTCCCGGCCAGCTCCAGGGTCAGCTGCGAGGCGGTGCAGACCGGCAGCGCCATCACCTCGCCGGTGTTGATCGGCGGAGTGCCCCCGCCACCGCCACCGGAACCGCCCGAGCCGCCCGAGCTGCCGGAACCCCCGGTGCCACCGGCACTGCCGCCACCGTTCGCCGCGCCGCTCGGGTCGCCGGTCGCCGGGGAGCTCGGGGAGCCCGTGCCCCCGGTGCCGCCGCCCGTGCTGCTGCCGCCGGTACCGCCGGTACCGCCGGTACCGCCGCTGCCGCCACCGGTGCCGCCCGGGCGGCTGGAGATGGCGGGGCCGGTCGGCGGGGCGCCGGGGGTGATCGAGCCGGCCGCGCTCGGCGTGCCGCCGCTCGGCACCGGCTTGCCGCTCGCCTGCTTGCTGCCGCTGCCCTGACCCGACGTCAACCAGAACACCAGTGCTGCCACCGCGGCGAAAGCGGCGAGCACAACCACCCGCCGCCGCCAGTAGATCGAGGCGGGCAGCGGTCCGACGGGCTGACGCAGAGAAGGCACGACCAAACTCTACGAGAGCCGGAGCACCGCTTGTCGCACCAACACCTCGGTCGCCTGTCGATCTTTCTGATGATCCGGAATTTCCGCTGTTCGGGGGAGGTGGCCGACTGTGCGAGGATCGACGGACCATGGCGACTTCGACGCTTCCCACCCCGGCTCCGCTGCTCCATTCGATCGTGCTCGACTGGTACCGGGAGCATGCCAGGGACCTGCCCTGGCGCACCGAGCAGGCGACGCCCTGGGCGGTGATGGTCAGCGAGTTCATGCTCCAGCAGACTCCGGTGAAGCGGGTGCTGCCGGTCTGGGCGCTGTGGCTGGAGCGCTGGCCGACCCCGGCCGCGCTGGCCGCCGAGCCGGCGGGGGAGGCGGTGCGGGCCTGGGGCAGGCTCGGCTACCCGCGCCGGGCACTGCGGCTGCACGCCGCGGCGAGCGCGATCGTGGAGCGGCACGGCGGCCTGGTGCCGGAGGACCACGCGCAGCTGCTCGCGCTGCCGGGGGTCGGCGAGTACACGGCCGCGGCGGTGGCCTCCTTCGCCTTCAAGCAGCGGCACGCGGTGCTGGACACCAACGTGCGCCGGGTCCTCGCCCGGGCGGTGGGCGGGGTCGAGTACCCGGCCAACGCGACCACGGCGGCCGAGCGGAAGCTGGCCGCCGAGCTGCTGCCGCAGGCGCCGGAGGTGGCGGCGGAGTGGGCGGTGGGCGTGATGGAGCTGGGGGCGCTGGTCTGCACCGCCCGTTCGCCCGAGTGCGGCGGCTGCCCGCTGTTCGAGCAGTGCGCCTGGCAGCGGGCCGGGTGCCCGCCCCACCAGGGTCCGCCGCGGCGCGGGCAGACCTACGAGGGGACCGACCGGCAGGTGCGCGGCAAGCTGCTCGCGGTGCTGCGGGCCCAGCACGGGCCGGTGCGGCGCGGGCAGCTGGACGTGGTCTGGCCGGACGAGATCCAGCGGGCCCGGGCCCTGGACGGGCTGGTCAGCGACGGGCTGGTCGAGCCCCTGGCGGACGGGCACTACCAGCTGCCGCGATAGCCGCGCCCCAGCACCTCCCGCACTCCCACTGCCCCACCCCCCGGCACCCCCTGCACCAACGCAGAACGGCAGGGCCCGAAGGCCCTGCCGTTCCGTCGTTCCCGGGAGGTGACGCCAGGTCAGTGCGCCGGGGCCTCCAGCGCGGCGCCCTCTGCGGCGCCCTCGCCCGCCGGCTGGCCGGCGCCGCGCAGCGGCAGGCCGCGCAGGAAGAGCGAGGCGGCGATGGCGATCAGGCTGATCACCGCGGCCCAGAGGAAGACCGAGTGGATGCCGTTGGAGACGGCGTGGTGGATCGCGTCCCGGTACTCCGGCGACAGGGTCTTCAGCAGGGCCGGGGTCAGCTCGGCGCTGTTGCCCGACGACGTCGGCAGGTGCGCCGCTTCGATGGTCGACGTCATCCGGTTCGCGTAGATCGTGCCGAACAGCGCCACGCCGAAGGAGCCGCCGATGGTGCGGAACAGGGTGGCGGTGGAGCTGGCCACGCCCATGTCCTTGAGCTCCACGCTGTTCTGCGCCACCAGCATGGTGATCTGCATCAGGAAGCCCATGCCGGCGCCGAGCACGGCCATGTAGACCGCGGAGGTGAGCCGGGTGGTGTCGGTGCCCAGGGTGGAGAGCAGCAGCGCGCCGCCGCCCATCACGCAGGTGCCGATGATCGGGAAGATCTTGTACTTGCCGGTCTTGGTGACGTACTGGCCGACCACCAGCGAGACCACCAGCATGCCGAACATCATCGGCATCAGCAGCAGGCCGGAGTTGGTGGCCGAGGCGCCCTGGACGAGCTGCTGGTACTGCGGCAGGAAGGTCACGCCGCCGAACATCTGGAAGCCGACGATGAAGCCGACGATCGAGACCACGGTGAAGTCGCGGTTCTTGAACAGGCCGAGCGGCAGCATCGGCTCCTCGACCCGGGCCTCCACGTAGCAGAAGCCGATCAGCGAGGCGATGGCCAGCACACCCAGGCCGATGATGTGCTTGGAGGTCCAGCCGTAGTCGTGGCCGCCCCAGGTGGTCAGCAGCACCAGCGAGGTGATGCCGGTGGTGAGCAGCGCGGCACCCACGTAGTCGATCTTCGCCTTGGCCGTGACCTTCGGCAGGTGCAGCGTCACCACGACCACGGCCAGCGCGACCGCGCCCAGCGGGATGTTGATGTAGAAGATCCAGTGCCAGCTGAAGTGGTCGGTGATGAAGCCGCCGAGCAGCGGGCCGCCGATGGTGGCCAGCGCCATCACGGCCGCGAACAGGCCCTGGTACTTGCCGCGCTCGCGCGGCGAGACCAGCGCGCCCATGATCGACATCACGCCGACCATCAGACCGCCGGCGCCCAGGCCCTGGAGGGCGCGGAAGCCGATCATCTCGTTCATGTTCTGCGACAGGCCGGCCAGCGCCGAGCCGATCAGGAAGATGACGATCGAGGTGATGAAGGTGCCCTTGCGGCCGTAGAGGTCGCCGAGCTTGCCCCAGATCGGGGTGGCCGCGGCGGTGGCCAGGGTGTACGAGGTGACCACCCAGGCCAGGTGGTCGGCCCCGTGCAGGTCACCGACGATGGTGGGCATCGCGGTGCCGACGATCAGGTTGTCGAGCATCGCCAGCAGCATGGTGATGACCAGACCGATCATCACCAACCGGACCTCGCGCGCCGAGCGCTGCGGGCGCTCGTCCTGTGTCGCTGGGGCGGGCGGGTTGTCCGCCGTCGCCTCGACCTGCTGTTGTGCCATGGTGCGTCTCCCGGAAGCGCCCGTGGGCCCGCGCGACGCGCGGGCCGAATTTCTTGCTTACTTGCCGACCGGCTAGTTATCCGTCCGAGGGCACGGTAAGGTCTGCGTAAGCTGGGCGTCAAGCCGAATACGGTGTGCCCCTCCCTCGGTAGCAAGCTAGGCAGGCCACGAACCCCATGAGTACGACGCAGAGCCCTCGCAGCGACACCCGCACCAGGATCATCGCGGTGGCCCTCGAGCTGTTCTCCGAGCAGGGGTACGAGAAGACTTCGCTGCGGGAGATCGCCGACCGGCTAGGGGTCACCAAGGCCGCGCTCTACTACCACTTCAAGACCAAGGACGACATCGTCCACGGCATCGTCCAGACCATGGCCGCGCCGATCGACGAGACCATCGCCTGGGGCGAGCAGCAGCAGTGGTCGCCCGAGGTGCGCGACGAGCTGATCCGCCGGTTCGCGGCCGGGATGGCCGAGCGGGCCCCGCTGCTGCGGTTCTTCCACGAGAACCAGCCGGCGTTGCGCGAGTCCTCGGCCGGCCTGGAGTTCAAGGACCGGATGATCCGGATGATCCGGCTGGTGCAGGGCCCGGACGCCTCCTTCGAGGACCGGCTGCGCGCGACCATGGCGCTGTTCAGCATCAACTCGGCCTTCTTCCTGCTCAAGAACGACCAGGAGGGCCTGGCCCAGCACCTGGTCGACCCGGGCAACGAGGCCAAGGTGCATTCGGTGCACGAGGCGATGGACGCGGCGCTCACGGTGGCCACCGAGATCAGCGGACTGATCAAGGGCTGACCCGTTCCCGTCGCCCGGTGCCGGGCGGACCATCGGGGGATGACCCAGGAACCGAACGTCTCCCCGGCGCCCTACCAGGGCGTCGACGACCGCCGTTTCGCGCTCTGGCGCGGCAGCAGTCGCATCCTGTCCGGGCCGCGGCCCGCCACCCTGCACGAGCGCCTGGCCGAGCTGGGCGCCGACGCCCGCGCCTGCGTCGGCCCCGCCGAGCGCCCGGACAGCTACGGCGACGGGCTGGTGGCCACCCTGGAGCAGCGGGTGGCGGACCTGCTCGGGTACCCGGCCGCCGTCTTCTTCCCCACCGGCACCATGGCCCAGCAGGTGGCACTGCGCTGCTGGGCGGCCCGCCGGGGCAGCCCGGTGGTGGCCGGCCACCCGCTGGCCCACCTGGAGACCCACGAGCGGCGCGCCTTCAACCGGCTGACCGGCCTGCAGAGCATCTGGCCCACCACCGCGCCCCGCCACCCAACCGCCGCCGAACTGCGCGCCCTGGACGAGCCGTACGGCGTGCTGCTGGTGGAACTGCCGCTGCGGGCAGCCGGCTTCGTGCTGCCGGACTGGGCCGAACTGGTCGCGCTGGTCGCCCAGGCCCGGGCGGCCGGCGCCGCCGTGCACCTGGACGGCGCCCGGCTGTGGGAGGCGGCCGCGTACTACGGCCGCCCGCCGGCCGAGCCGGCCCGGTTGGGCGACTCGGTCTACGTCTCCTTCTACAAGGCACTGGGCGCGATCAGCGGCGCCGCGCTGGCCGGCCCCGCCGACCTGGTGGCCGAGGCAAGGGCCTGGCGGCACCGGTACGGCGGCCAGTTGTACCAGCAGTGGCCCGCCGCGCTGTCCGCGCTCGGCGCCCTGGTGCGCGAACTCCCGCGACTGCCGCAGTACCTGACGCAGGCCCAGGTGCTGGCGGAGGGACTGCGGCGGGCCACCGCCGCCGTTCCGGGCGCCCGGATCCACCCCGATCCACCGCAGACCCACCAGTTCCAGCTGTGGCTGCCGTACCCACGCGAACTGCTCGCCGAAGCGACGCTGCGTCAGGTCGAACGCAGCGGCGAGGCGCTGTTCGGCACCTGGTGGGAGAGCGGTATTCCTGGTCTGAGCATGACGGAGATTTCCGCCCTGGCGCCCTCGCTGAGCTGGACCGCCGACCAGGTCGCGCAGGCGATGGGCCGGTTCCTGGAACTGCTCGACGGCCCGGGGTCCGCAATTTCCGCAAAAGCGGTGGCGCCCACCCTGTACTAGGGCGCTTATGCACTAGGACACTTCGCCATCGATGCGGGACCGTTGCGTGTTCACGCACTTATTCGATTTGAAAGGGGGGATCCTGGTGAGCGGCGCATGATGGGTGCAGGGCAGGTCTTTCATAGGCCTGTCCGGGAAGCTCGTTCCGTAGCCACGACAGAAGGCGGTTCGAGATGGCGACGGAGAGCATGGGCTGGGAGGACTGGCCCCTCCAGGTGTCCGAACCGGCAGGTCGAGACCTGCGGGCCGCGCTGGCCCGCGGCACCGGTCCGGCCGGTCGGGCCGGCGCGCTGATCGCCGCCGCCGAGGCGGCGGCCGTGCTCGGCGGCCGCTCGCTGCGCGCGCTGCCGGCCGAGGCCGAGGTGGTTCGCGCCGTGCTGCCCGTGACGCTGCCCCAACTGCTGGTCCCCGGGCTCTCGCTGGCCGCCGTCGAGCCGCTGGTCGGCTACTTCCCGCAGCTGGTGCGCGGCTTCGCCGCCGAGACGGTCGACCAGGCCGGGCTGGCCGCCGCGGTGCTGGGCGCCGACCTGCCGCCGGAGCCCGCCGAGCCGGTGCCGGCCCGCGGCGGCTGCAGCGCGGTGCAGGCGCTGCCGGCGCTGCTGCGCACGCTGCCCGGGCGCGGTGCGCCCAAGCCGGTGCTGGACGGCGCCAACGCGCTGCTGGCGGCCGGCGACGAGCTGCACCGCCGGATGGCGGAGACCCGCTCGGTGGCCGACCCGGCCGCCAGGGCGCTGGCCGAGGCCTACGGCACCCTGTACGCGGGCGCGGCCAGCCTGCACCTGTGGGCCGCGCACGCCGACGCCCGGGCCGCGCACCCGCTGTGGACCCAGGCCGGCTGGCTGCAGGCGGCGCTGACCGAGCTGGCGGTGCGGCTGTCCGGGCAGTTGGGCGAGCCCATTCCGTACGCACTGGAGGCGCTGGACGGGCGGCGGTACGGCGCACTGCTGGTGCTGGCCGCCCGCACCCACGCCCCGCTCACCCCGTTCGGCCGGCCGGCGCCGCAGCGCCCCGGTGCCGAGCGGACCAGCGGGTGAGGCCCCGGCGGGCCGACCGCCGGGGCTGTGGGTTTGCTGGGAGCCCTGTGAATCAGGCGAGTTGATGCGGCATCAGGCTGCGCACCTCGCCGCTGAGGATCGCCTCGTAGGTGCGCACCAGCAACCGGCCCGGCTCCACGCCGAGTTCGTCCACCAGGATGCGCCGCCCGTCCCGGTACAGCGACATCGCCTCGGCCTGCCGCTCGGACCGGTAGAGCGCGGTCATCAGCAGCGCCCGGAACCGCTCGCGCATCGGGTTGCGGGTGACCTGCCGGGTCAGCTCCGGGATCAACTGCCGGTGCCGGCCCAGGATCAGCTCCGCCTCCACCCAGCCCTCCAGCACCTCCAGCCGGGCCTCCTCCAGGGCGGGCCGCTCGGCGTCGATCAGCAGGTCGGTGGTGTCGGCCAGCGCCTCCCCGCGCCACAGCGCCAGCGCCGCCGCCAACTCCTCGGCGGCCAGCGGGTACTGCTGGGAGCGCAGGGCGGCCAGCCCGGCCCGGCTGTGCTCGGCGAACCGCCGGTGGTCGCAGACCGCGCCGGGGCCGACCACCAGCCGGTAGCCGGCCCGGCTGCGCAGCAACTGGCTGCCCGGGGCCAGTCGGCGCCGGATCCGGGAGGCGTAGGTGTGGATCTGCGCCGCCGCGGTGGCCGGCGGGCGGTCGTCCCACAGCAGGCGGCCCAGGTAGTCGTCGCAGACCGCACGGCCGTCGGCCACCGCCAGCGCGGCGAAGGTGGTGCGCTGCTTGGTGCCGCCCAGGGTGTCCTCCTGCCCAGCCGTCCCGATCTGGACCGGTCCGAGGATCCGGTACTCCATGGTCTCGCCTGCCCTCCTGAGGAGCCGGGCCCGCCATGGGCCCAGGCAACACCAGGAAGACTAGGAAGTACCCGCATCGACCGGTTATCGCCTCGTTATCGCCGCTGACCTGGCACGTTGTCGCAACGGCAGCCGCCGGGCGGCGGCGCTGCGGCGGCATGGCCGCGATTTAGCCCCCACCGGGCCGAACTGATGGACTTTCAGACGTCACCCGTTGTCAAGAGAACATCTTCACGCGGTAGCGACGCTTCACAGGATTCCCCGCTACGCTGCCTCCCTGCGCGCCACGACCTAACGTAGTCTGAGCAAGGTCGCGCCGCCGCTCCGCGCCACAGAACAGACGAGATATATCGCGCCGATCTTCTCGGGGGGGATTGTGAACGGCGGGCTCGAATTCGGGGTGCTCGGTCCCTTGTCGGTGGCCACCGGAGGGCGACGGATCACCGTGGGCGGCGCCCGGCAGCGCACCATTCTGGCGCTGCTGCTGCTGGCCGCGGGGCGGATCGTCTCGGTGGACACCATGGTGGAGGCGGTCTGGCAGGGCGATCCGCCGGCCACCGCGCGCACCCAGGTGGCGATCTGCATCGCGGCGCTGCGCAAGACCTTCAAGGCCGAGGGCTTCGGCGAGGATCTGATCAGCACCGCCCACCCCGGCTACCAACTGGACCCGGCCGGCCACGAGGTGGACCTGCTGGTGGCCACCGGACTGGTCCACCA
This sequence comes from Streptomyces tateyamensis, assembly GCF_003205575.1. Lineage (GTDB taxonomy): Bacteria > Actinomycetota > Actinomycetes > Streptomycetales > Streptomycetaceae > Kitasatospora > Kitasatospora tateyamensis. The sequence continues at coordinate 28,321 of NZ_PYBW01000010.1, read as the reverse complement.
GGGCGAGCAGCTGGTCGAGCAGGGCGCCACCGGCGCGGCTGCCGAGCGCTACGAGCAGGCGCTGCGGCTGTGGCGCGGCCCGGTGCTGGCCGGGGTGACCGGGCGCCGGGTCGAGGAGGAGGCCGAGCGGCTGGAGGAGTGGCGCCTGGTCCTGCACGACGAGGCGATCGCGCTCCAACTGGCGCTGGGCAACCACCAGGAGCTGATCGGCCGGCTCACCGCGCTGGTGCGCGAACACCCGCTGCGCGAGCGGACCAGGCACTCGCTGATGCTCGCCCAGTACCGGGCCGGGCGGCGGGCCGAGGCGCTGGAGACCTTCCGGGACGGTAGACAGGTGCTGATCGAGGAGCTCGGCATCGAGCCCGGTCCGGCCCTGCACGAACTTCACGACGCGGTGCTGCGCGACGACGCGGCGCTCACCCTGGCAGTGGCCCAGGTCGCCGAGGAACTGCCCGAGCCGACCCCGGCGGCCCCGCCCGAACTGCGGGTCACCCCCTCCGACCTGCCGCCGAACGTCCCCGCCTTCACCGGCCGCGGCGAGGAGATCGCCGAGTTCGACGCCATGCTCACCGAGCGCCGGGACGACGAGGCGCCGGCCATCGGCTTCGTCACCGGGGTGGCCGGGGTCGGCAAGACCGGGCTGGCGGTGCACTGGGCCCACCGGGCGGCCAAGCACTTCCCGGACGGCCGGCTCTTCGTCGACCTGTGCGGCCACGACGAGGCCAACGAGCCGGTGGCCGCCGCCGAGGTGCTCAGCCGCTTCCTGCGCTCGCTGGGGGTGCCCGCCGAGCAGATCCCGCCCGGCCTGGAGGAGCGGGTCTCGCTCTACCGCAGCATGCTGGCGGACCGCCGGCTGCTGGTGGTGCTGGACAACGTCCGTTCGGTGGCCCAGATCCGCCCGCTGCTGCCCGCCAACGGGCGCTGCTGCGTGGTGGTCACCAGCCGCGACCCGATGGAGCAGCTGATGCTGCGGTACGGGGCGGTGCGGGTGCAGCTGGCGGTGCTGCCGCCGCCGCAGGCGATCGAGCTGCTGGCCCGGATCGTGCCGGCCGAGCGGATCGCCACCGACCCGGAGCAGTCCGCCCGGCTGGCCGAGCTCTGCGACCACCTGCCGCTGGCGCTGCGGATCGCCGCCGCCCGGCTGGCCTCCAAGCCGCACTGGACGGTGCGCCACCTGGTCGGCCGGCTGGCCGACGAGCGCCGCCGGCTGGACGAGCTGAGCCAGGGCGAGTCCCAGGTGCGGGCCGGCTTCGCGCTCAGCTACCGCTACCTCTCCTTCGACGCGGCCCAGCTCTACCGGCGCCTGGCCCTGCTGCCGGTGCCGGACTTCGCGGTCTGGGTGGGCGCCGCCCTGCTGGACTGCGACCAGTTCGAGGCCGAGCGGCTGGTCGAGCACCTGGTGGACGTGCAGCTGCTGGAGGCGGTCGGCTCGGACGCCACCGGGCAGCTGCGCTACCGCTTCCAGAACCTGCTGCGGCTGTTCGCCCGCGAGCGGGCGACGCAGGAGGAGCCCGAGGAGCAGCTGGCCGGTGCCCGGGACCGGGCGCTGCGGGCCTGGCTGACCATCGCGGCGCAGGCCCACGACCAGGAGATGGGCGGGCCGTACTCGGTCATGCACGGGGACACCCCGCGCTACCCGGTGGACCCGGACCTGGTGGCGGACCTGCTGTGCTGTCCGCTGAACTGGTTCGAGGCGGAGCGGCTCGGCCTGGTCGCACTGGTGGACCAGGCGGCCGGACTCGGCGAGCACGAGCTGGCCTGGGACCTGGCCGGCACCGCGATCCTCCTGTTCGACGTGCGCAACTACGCGGAGGACTGGGAGTTCTGCTGCCAGCGGGCGCTGACGGCCTGTCGGCAGGCGGGCAACGAGGTGGGCGCCTCGCACATGCTCTCGGTGCTCGGCGCCAGCCGGATCCGGGTCGGCTCGATCGAGGAGGGACGGCGCTACCTGGAGTCCGCACTGGAGATCGACGAGCGGACCCGGAACGTGCACTGCCGGGCGATGACCATCAACCACCTGGCCCGGGCCGACCGGCTGCAGGGCCACCTCTCGCAGGCCGCCACCCGGCTGCGCGAGGCCGCCGAGCTGTACCACCGCAGCGGCGACCGGGTCGGGGAGGCGCAGACCCTCGGCCAGCTGTCCCTGGTGGCGCTGGCCACCGGTGAGGTGGACGAGGCGGTCCGGCTCGCCTCGCGGGCGGTCCAGGCGGTCGGGGTGACCGGGGAGACCCGCACCACGGCGCAGGCCACCTACTGGCTGGGGCGGGCCCACGCGGCCCGGGGCGAGCTCCAGCAGGCCGCGCGCGACTACGAGCGGGTGCTGGAGATCGTGCGGGCCAAGGGCGACCTGCTGGGCACCGCGCACATCCTGCTCAGCCAGGGCGAGCTGGCACTCGAACAGGGCGAACTCCCGGGGGCCCGGGCGAAGCTCCTGGAGGCGTTGGAGCTGGGCCAGGGCCTGGGCAACTGGCACGTGTGCGGCTGGAGCCTGCTGCGGCTGGGCGGGCTCGAGCGCGATGCCGGAGACCTGGCCACCGCGCGGCACCACTACCAGCAGGCCTGCGAACTGCTGACCCGGGCGGACTCGCTGGTGATGCTGCAGCAGGCCGAGCGGGCGCTGGCCGAACTCTCCCGTCCGGCCGCCGCACCGGCCCCCCAGCACAGCGCTTAAATACCTCTCAGCGATGCCGTCCGAGGCTTCGCCAACGATTTAATCGCGGTCGGTAATACCGATATCACCGCAGGTCAGGGCCTTAATGAAGAGGATAATAAACCGAAGCAGCCCCTTCCTAGTGTTTTCCCCGTCAGCACGGCACACGGACTCGGAAGAGGTCGGACAATGCAGCGCACGGGTATCTCGGTCAAGCAGCAGGTCGCTCTGGTTCTCGCCGCCGGCACCGCAGTGGTGGCCGCCGGGGTCGGGCTGCTCTCCTCGGCCGGCACGGTGAGTGCGGACGGGAGCACCGGGGCCGCCCCGACCGCCAGCGCCAGCCCCAACGGCGGTCCGAACGACTGGAGCTGAACCCCCGCTGCTGACCGACGACGCACTTCGGCCCCCGCGGTCCGGGGACCGAGGGGGCCGAAGCGGTGACTGGCTCAGCCGACCTGTCAGTTGCCCAGGTCCGGGCCGGTGGCGGCGACGGCGGCCGGAGTGTCGGCCACGGCCGACTTCTCCTCGCCGCGGAAGGTGAACTTGGCTTCCTTGCCCTCACCCTCCACGCCCACGACCACGATGTGGCCGGCCCGCAGCTCGCCGAAGAGGATCTTCTCGGAGAGGTGGTCCTCGATGTCGCGCTGGATCGTGCGACGCAGCGGCCGGGCGCCCAGCAGCGGGTCGTAACCGCGCTTGGCCAGCAGCTTCTTGGCCTCGATGCTGAGCTCCAGGCCCATGTCGCGGTCCTTGAGCCGGCCGTCCACCTTGTCGATCATCAGGTCGACGATCTGGATGATGTCTTCCTCGGTCAGCTGGTGGAAGACCACGATGTCGTCGACACGGTTGAGGAACTCGGGGCGGAAGTGCTGCTTGAGCTCCTCGCTGACCTTGGCCTTCATCCGGTCGTAGCCGGTCTGGGTGTCCCCGCTGGCCGCGAAGCCCAGGCCGAAGCCCTTGGAGATGTCCCGGGTGCCGAGGTTGGTGGTCATGATGATGACCGTGTTCTTGAAGTCCACGACCCGGCCCTGGGAGTCGGTCAGCCGACCGTCCTCCAGGATCTGCAGCAGCGAGTTGAAGATGTCCGGGTGGGCCTTCTCGACCTCGTCGAAGAGGACGACCGAGAACGGCTTGCGGCGCACCTTCTCGGTGAGCTGGCCGCCCTCCTCGTACCCGACGTAGCCGGGGGGCGAGCCGAACAGCCGCGAGACGGTGTGCTTCTCGCTGAACTCCGACATGTCGAGGGAGATCAGCGCGTCCTCGTCGCCGAAGAGGAACTCGGCGAGCGTCTTGGAGAGCTCGGTCTTACCGACGCCCGAGGGGCCGGCGAAGATGAACGAGCCACCGGGGCGCTTCGGGTCCTTGAGGCCCGCACGGGTGCGCCGGATCGCCTGGGAGAGCGCCTTGATGGCGTCCTTCTGGCCGATGACGCGCTTGTGCAGCTCGTCCTCCATGCGCAGCAGGCGGGAGGACTCCTCCTCGGTCAGCTTGAAGACCGGGATGCCGGTGGCGGTGGCCAGGACCTCGGCGATGAGCTCCTCGTCCACCTCGGCCACGACATCCATGTCGCCGGCCTTCCACTCCTTCTCGCGCTTGCCCTTCGCGTTCAGCAGCTGCTTCTCGTCGTCACGCAGCGAGGCGGCCTTCTCGAAGTCCTGCGCGTCGATCGCGCTCTCCTTCTCGCGGCGGACCTCGGCGATCTTCTCGTCGAACTCGCGCAGGTCCGGCGGCGCGGTCATCCGGCGGATGCGCATCCGGGAGCCGGCCTCGTCGATCAGGTCGATCGCCTTGTCCGGCAGGAAGCGGTCCGAGATGTACCGGTCGGCCAGGGTGGCGGCGGCGACCAGGGCGGCGTCGGTGATGGACACCCGGTGGTGCGCCTCGTACCGGTCGCGCAGGCCCTTGAGGATCTCGATGGTGTGCGGGAGCGAGGGCTCGGCCACCTGGATCGGCTGGAAGCGGCGCTCCAGCGCGGCGTCCTTCTCCAGGTGCTTGCGGTACTCGTCCAGCGTGGTGGCACCGATGGTCTGCAGCTCGCCGCGGGCCAGCATCGGCTTCAGGATGCTGGCGGCGTCGATCGCGCCCTCGGCGGCGCCCGCACCGACCAGGGTGTGCAGCTCGTCGATGAACAGGATGATGTCGCCGCGGGTGCGGATCTCCTTGAGCACCTTCTTCAGGCGCTCCTCGAAGTCACCGCGGTAGCGCGAGCCGGCCACCAGGGCGCCCAGGTCCAGCGTGTAGAGCTGCTTGTCCTTGAGCGTCTCGGGGACCTCGCCCTTGACGATCGCCTGGGCCAGGCCCTCGACGACCGCGGTCTTGCCGACGCCGGGCTCACCGATCAGCACCGGGTTGTTCTTGGTGCGGCGGGACAGCACCTGCATGACCCGCTCGATCTCCTTCTCGCGCCCGATCACCGGGTCGAGCTTGGTCTCGCGGGCGGCCTGGGTGAGGTTGCGGCCGAACTGGTCGAGCACCAGCGAGGTCGACGGGGTGCCCTCGGCGGGCCCGCCGGCCGTGGCCGACTCCTTGCCGCCGCCGGAGTAACCGGAGAGCAGCTGGATGACCTGCTGGCGCACCCGGTTCAGGTCGGCGCCCAGCTTCACCAGGACCTGGGCGGCGACGCCCTCGCCCTCGCGGATCAGGCCGAGCAGGATGTGCTCGGTGCCGATGTAGTTGTGGCCGAGCTGGAGCGCCTCGCGCAGCGAGAGCTCCAGTACCTTCTTGGCCCGGGGGGTGAACGGGATGTGGCCGGACGGGGCCTGCTGGCCCTGTCCGATGATCTCCTCGACCTGCTGGCGGACCGCCTCAAGAGAGATCCCGAGGCTCTCCAGGGCCTTAGCGGCGACACCCTCGCCCTCGTGGATCAGGCCCAGGAGGATGTGCTCGGTGCCGATGTAGTTGTGGTTGAGCATCCGGGCTTCTTCCTGAGCCAGGACGACAACCCGCCGCGCGCGGTCGGTGAACCTCTCGAACATCGTTAATCGCTCCTCAGAGCGGTCGGGCAGTTCGGGGACTGTCCCCGCCCTGTCCTTCCGCATGCTAGTCCCGCTCAGCGGCGCGGCTCACGTGGTTCCCCGCACGGGTGCGGGGAAATCAAGCTGCGCGACCAGCCGACACCCTTCCCAACCTGGTGCTGGGAGACGGTGTTCCCGCCGGTGCGGCCGATGCACCAGTTGCCGCTACGCCAATGGCGAACACGCTCCGGGCCCAGACCCTCCGGTGACCCCGAGGAGCCTCCGGATGACCGTCCCACCTGCATTCATACCGGAAATTCCGGCTGTTCTCGTGCAGTTTCCGGGGTGGTGTTGTTCGCCTGGCGAGAAGTCTCCCGGAGCCGGGTCCGGGTGACGGGCGCTCAGGGGTGGGGCCGAACGGGGGGCTGGGGCGCAGGGGTTGTCCCGGACGCCGTGACCGTGCCGCAGTTCCAGCGTTGCACATCCCGTGAGCGTTCCTCCGGTGCCCCGGGCCGCCCGGCCCGCCCGCCGCCGCCCGGCCCCGCGGTGGCGCCGCCCGGCGACCTGCCCGGGGACGGCCACGGGGCGCGGAGGGAGGCCCTCCGCGCCCCGTCGTGGCCGCGCCGGGTCCTGCCGGTGGGGCAGGGGTGCTCAGGAGGCGTTGGCCGCCTCGTAGGCCTCGCGCACGTTGCTGGGGACCCGGCCGCGGTCGTTGACGTTGTAGCCGTTGTCCTTCGCCCAGGTGCGGATCTTCGCGGTGTCCGCACTGCCGGCGGCCGGGCGGACGGCGGTGCGGCCGCCGGTGCGCCGGGCGCTGGTGAGCCGGCCGCTCTGCTTGCGGCCCTTTTCGACGTACGGAGCGAGCAGGTTGCGCAGCTTCTCCGCGTTGCCGGACTTCAGGTCGATCTCGTAGGCAACGCCGTCGAGGGCGAACGTCACCGTCTCGTCCGCCGAACCGCCGTCGAGATCGTCTTCAAGAATGACCTGCACCCTCTGTGCCACGGGACTCCCTTTCCGCTTAACGACCCAATGCCTTGGGGAAAGGAAACCGCCTTTTCTCGAAAAACACAAACCCCGCTCTGTTCGGCCGGCCGCAGCATGCGCAGTACGGCAAGTCGCCGGGCGGTTCACGGCGCCGATCAGAGGTGCAGCAGCATGCGCGAGTTGCCCAGGGTGTTGGGCTTCACCCGCTCCAGGTCGAGGAACTCCGCGACTCCTTCGTCGTAGGAGCGAAGGAGTTCTTCATACACTTCCGTAGCGATGACGGCCGGGTCTGTCGTACCATCATCGGTTTCCCCGATCTCGACGAACCCGTGTTTCGAGAAGAACGCCACCTCGAACGTCAAGCAGAAAATCCGACGGACGCCGAGCCAGCGCGCGGTCTGCAACAGCTTCTCCAACAGGATGTGCCCGATCCCGTGGCCGCGGCAGACCGGGTCCACCGCGAGGGTGCGTACCTCGGCCAGATCCTCCCACATCACGTGCAGCGCGCCACAGGCAACTACTGTGCCGTCGTCGTCGCGTTCCACCACCCAGAACTCCTGGATGGATTCGAACAAGGTGACCGTGGGCTTGTCGAGCAGAATGCCGTCGCGCGAGTAGGCGTCGATGAGCCGCCGAACGGCCCGCACATCACTGGTCCGCGCCCGGCGGATGGTGACCTCCATGGCGAGACGCTATCGCGCCCGGCGCGGCGGCTTGCTATCGCGTCCGCCCTTGCGTGCGGGTTTCGATAAAGGAACAGGCGCCGCCCCGGAATCCGGGGCGGCGCCTGGCGCCTGTTGCGGGATTACTCGGCGGGTGTCCCGGTGGCGCGGGCCAGCGCCTCGGCGGCGGCGTCCTCCTTGCCCTTCTGGGCCCCGCCCTGGCTGCGGATGATCGCCCGCACCAGGAACCCGAAACCGATCGCCATCACCAGCGGCGGCACGATCGCGCTCACGTACTGCATCGCTACCTCACTCCTTCTCAGCCTGGTCGGTGTCCGTTGCTGCCTTCTCGGCGGCCCTCCCGGCTTCCGCCCTGCCGCCCTGATCAGGCCGTACGAGGGGGAAGAGCACCGTCTCGCGGATGTTCCGGCCGGTGAGCAGCATGATCAGCCGGTCCACGCCCAGGCCCAGGCCGCCGGTGGGCGGCATCGCGTACTCCAGGGCGCGCAGGAAGTCCTCGTCCAACTGCATCGCCTCCGCGTCGCCGCCGGCCGCCAGCAGCGACTGGGCGGTCAGCCGGGCCCGCTGCTCGACCGGGTCGATCAGCTCGGAGTAGGCGGTGCCGATCTCGGTGCCGAAGATCACCAGGTCCCACTTCTCCGCCACGCCCGGGATCGAGCGGTGCCGGCGGGTGAGCGGGGAGACCTCGGTCGGGTAGTCCCGCAGGAAGGTCGGGCGGACGGCGTGCTCCTCCAGCAGCCGCTCGATCATCTCCAGCACGAGCTGGCCGTGGCCCCACTCCTTCTCGTAGGGGACCTGGACCCGGTCGCAGATCGCGCGCAGCTCCTCGACCGTGCTGTCGGGGGTGACCTCGGTGCCGACCCGGGCGGAGATCCCCGGGTAGACGCTGATCTCCTCCCACGGCTCGGCCAGGTCGATCTCGTGCTCCACCCCGTGCGGGTCGGTGCCGCGCACCACGGTGGTGCCCAGCGCGTCCCGGGCGGCGTTGACGATGATCGCCCGGATCAGCTCGGCCTGGGTGTCGTAGTCGCCGTAGGCCTCGTACGACTCCAGCGCGGTGAACTCCGGGTTGTGGGTCGCGTCGGCGCCCTCGTTGCGGAAGTTCCGGTTGATCTCGAAGACCTTCTCGGCGCCGCCGACCACCAGCCGCTTGAGGTACAGCTCGGTGGCGATCCGCAGGTACAGGTCGATGTCGTAGGCGTTGATGTGGGTGACGAACGGGCGCGCGTTGGCCCCGCCGTGGATCGGCTGCAGCATCGGCGTCTCGACCTCGAGGTAGCCGCGGTCCTCGTAGGTGCGCCGGATCGAGCGGATCACCCGGGTGCGCAGCTGGAGCAGCTCGCGCGCCTCGGGGTTGACGATCAGGTCCAGGTACCGCTGCCGGACCCGGGCCTCCGGGTCGGTCAGGCCCTTGTGCTTGTCCGGCAGCGGACGCAGGCACTTGGCGGTCAGCGCCCAGGAGTCCACCAGCACGCTCAGCTCGCCGCGCCGGGAGGTGATCACCTCGCCCTCGACGCCCACCTGGTCGCCCAGGTCGATGTCGCTCTTCCAGGCGGCCAGCCGCTCCTCGCCCAGCTTGTCCAGCGAGAGCATCACCTGCAGGTCGCCGGAGCCGTCGCGCAGGGTGGCGAAGCACAGCTTGCCGCCGGTGCGGGCCAGCACCACCCGGCCGGTCACGCCCACCCGCTCCCCGGTCGCGGTGTCCGGCGCCAGCCCGGGGTGCGCGGCCCGCAGGTCGGCGATGGTGGTGGTGCGGGGGAAGCCGACCGGGTACGGGTCGACACCGGCCGCGCGGAGCCGGTCGAGCTTCTCGCGCCGCACGCGCATCTGCTCGGGAAGGTCGTCCACCGCGGGAACGGCGCTCTGTTCGCTCACCGCACCAGGGTAGCGAGCCTCCGGCACTGCCCCGGTACCGGCCGAGCCGGCACCGGGGCGGCGGCTGCCCCAGGCGGTCAGCCCGTCCCGGTGGCCAGCTCCTCCTCCAGTTCCTCCGGGGGTGCTGTCTCGGAGGCGGGCGGGGTCGGGGGCTTGGGGCGGCGGGCGAAGAGGTCGGCGGGGGGGGGGATCCGGGCGGCGGCGGCGCGGTCCGGGGCGGGCATGGTCATCAGTCCTCCTGCGGGTGCGGGGCTCGGGACGGCCGTCAGGTGCCGCGGGGCGCGCTCCAGGCGCTCGCGGACGGCGGCTTCCGCCAGGGCGTGGCAGCGGCCGGCCAGGCGGGAGCGGCGGGTGCGTTCGTAGGGGCCGCAGGGCTGGCGGCTGAGCGAGCGCAGCGCCGAGAGGTCGTCCGGCTCAGGCAGGTAGCCGTCGGTGACGGCCTCCTCCAGGCGCTCCAGGTAGCCGCGGGCGCTGCCGGGCAGGGCGGTGCGGTAGCGGGCCAGCTCGGCCAGCAGGAAGCCGCGCAGCCGCCCGCCCTCCTGGACGGCCTCGTCGATCGCCTCGGCCAGTCGCAGCGCCTCCTGGACGTCCTCTGCCCAGAGGGCCGCCAGGTCGGCGCCCAGCGGCAGGTGGGCGGGGACAGTGGGGTGCAGGGCTTGGGCGAGGGCACGGCGCAGCACGCGCACTTCGTCGGCGCTGAAGGCCATGCCGCCGCGGGACCCGTGTGGCGTAGGCATGAGTTGACACTACGTGAGGAATATCCGATTTGTCGGAAGCCTCGCGCAGGATCGACCCGGTTGGCCCCGGGCGGCGTGCTCAGGCGGTCGGGTGTCAGGCGGCCAGTCGCTCAGGCGGCCAGTCGCTCAGGCGGTCTTGTTGCGCTCGTAGACCAGCCGCAGCCCGATCAGGGTGAGCCAGGGCTCGTGCACGTCGATGCTGCTCGCCTCGCCCAGCACCAGCGGGGCCAGCCCGCCGGTGGCGATCACCTGTACGTCCTCCGGATCGGTCGGGGAGAGCTCCTTCGCCATCCGGGTGACCAGTCCGTCCACCTGCCCGGCGAAGCCGAACAGCACCCCGGACTGCATGCCCTCCACGGTGTTCTTGCCGATCACGTTGCGCGGCCGGACCAGCTCGATCTTGCGCAGCAGCGCGCCGCGCCCGCTCAGCGCCTCGACCGAGATCTCGATCCCCGGGGCGATCGCGCCGCCCACGTAGTCGCCGCGCTCGTTGATCGCGTCGAAGGTGGTGGCGGTGCCGAAGTCGACCACCACGCACGGCCCGCCGTACAGGTGGTTGGCGGCCAGCGCGTTGACGATCCGGTCGGCCCCGACCTCCTTGGGGTTGTCCATCAGCACGTGCACCCCGGTCTTGACCCCGGGCGCCACCAGCACCGCGGGCACGTCGCCGTAGTAACGGCGGGTCACCTCGCGCAGCTCGTGCAGCACCGCGGGGACCGAGGAGCAGATCGACAGCCCGTCCACCCGCTGGGCCAGCGGCCCCATCAACCCGTTGAGCAGCACCGCCAGTTCGTCGGCGGTGCGGCGCGGGTCGGTGGAGATCCGCCAGTGTTCGGTGACCTCCTCGCCGTCGAACAGGCCGAGCGTGGTCTGGGTGTTGCCGACGTCGATGGTGAGGAGCATGGGGGATTTCTCCAGGGAGGTCCGGGCGGTTGACGCCGGGTCAGGAACGCAGGTCCAGGCCGATGTCCAGGATCGGCGCCGAGTGGGTCAGCGCGCCGACGGCCAGGAAGTCGACCCCAGTCTCGGCGACCTCGCGGGCGGTGGCCAGGGTCAGACCGCCGGAGGCCTCCAGCTTGGCCCGTCCGGCCACCAGCTCGACCGCCTCCTTGAGCTGGTCCACGGTGAAGTTGTCGAGCAGGATCAGGTCCGCCCCGGCCTCCAGCACCGGCGGGATCTGCTCCAGGGTGTCGACCTCGACCTCCACCGGCAGCTCCGGGTAGGCGGCCCGGACGGCCCGGAAGGCCTCGGCCACGCCGCCGGCGGCCACCACGTGGTTGTCCTTGATCAGCGCGGCGTCGCTGAGCGCCATCCGGTGGTTGGTCCCGCCGCCGCAGCGCACCGCGTACTTCTGCAGCGCGCGCAGGCCCGGGTGGGTCTTGCGGGTGTCGCGGACCCGGGCGCCGGTGCCCTCCAGCGCGTCCGCCCACTCGCGGGTGGCGGTGGCGATGCCGGACAGGTGGCAGAGCAGGTTGAGCGCGCTGCGCTCGGCGGTCAGCAGGTCCCGGGTGCGGCTGCGCACCGAGAGCAGCACCTGGCCGGCCGCGACCCGGTCGCCGTCCTCCACGTGCCGCTCGACCTCGAACTCCTCCTCGCAGATCAGCGAGACCACGGCTTCGGCGATCCGCAGCCCGGCCACCGTGCCGGCCTCGCGGGTGGTGAAGTCGGCGGTGGCCACCGCCTCGGCCGGCACGGTCGCCACCGAGGTGACGTCCTCGCCGCCGGCCAGGTCCTCGGCCAGCGCCAGGGTGGCGATGTCCTCGACCTCGACCGGGTCCAGGCCCGCCTGCTCCAGCAGCTCGGCCAGCGCCGGGTCCAGCCCGGTCTCGTAGCCCTCGCCGTCGCCGCAGGCGCAGCCGTCGCCGCAGCCCCCCTGGTCGGCCATCGGCAGGTCCTCGTGCTGGTGGGTCATCAGTTCTCCTCGGTGCTCTCGACGAGGACGGGGCCCTCGGCGAGCCGGATGCCGGTGTCGTCCAGAGTGGTGGTCAGGTTGCGGCGCCAGTGCGCATCGTCGCGCTCGGGGCAGTCCTCGCGCCAGTGGCAGCCGCGGGTCTCGGCCCGTGCGGCGGCGGCGGTCACCAGGGCGGTGGCCACCAGCAGCAGGTTGGCCGCCTCCCAGGTCTCCACCCGGGGGTCGGCCGGCTTCTGCTCGCCCGCGTGCGCCTCGGCGGCCCGGGCCAGCTCGGCCAGGCCGGCCGCGGCCCGCGCCATCGAGTCGGCCGAGCGCACCACGCCGGCGCCGCGCGACATCAGGTGCTGGATCGCCGCCCGGGCCTCGGGGGCCGGCAGCGGCACGGTGCGGTCGGCGCGGGCCGCTGCCACGTCCACCGCCCGCTCGGGCAGCTCGCCCGCGCGGTGCCGGTCGGTCAGGTCCTGCGCGATCCGCTCGGCGAAGACCAGGCCCTCCAGCAGCGAGTTGGAGGCCAGCCGGTTGGCGCCGTGCACCCCGGTGCAGGCCACCTCGCCGCAGGCGTACAGGCCCGGCACCGAGGTGCGGCCGTGCAGGTCGGTGCGGACGCCGCCGGAGGCGTAGTGCGCGGCCGGGGCGATCGGGACCAGGTCGGTGACCGGGTCGATGCCGTGCGCCAGGCAGGAGGCCAGGATGGTGGGGAACCGCTCGGCCCACATCGCGGCGCCGAAGTGCCGCCCGTCCAGGTACATCCGGTCGGTGTCCTGGAGCTGCATCTGACGGGTGATCGCCTTGGCCACGATGTCGCGCGGGGCCAGCTCGTTGAGCTCGTGCTGCCCCAGCATGAACCGGGTGCCGGCCGCGTCCACCAGGTGGGCGCCCTCACCCCGGACGGCTTCGGAGACCAGCGGCTGCTGGCCCTGCGCGTCCGGTCCCAGGAAGAGCACGGTCGGGTGGAACTGGACGAACTCCAGGTCGGCCGCGGCCGCCCCGGCGCGCAGCGCCAGCGCGACCCCGTCGCCGGTGGAGACCGCCGGGTTGGTGGTGGCCTCGAACACCTGGCCCATGCCGCCGGTGGCCAGCACCACCGCGCGGGCCCGGATCGCGCCCACCCCGTCCCGGGCGCCCTCGCCCATCACGTGCAGGGTCAGGCCGGCCGCGTGGCCCTCGGCGTCCTTGAGCAGGTCCAGCACCAGCGCGTGCTCGACCAGTTCCATGCCGGGGTCGCTGCGCACGGCGGCGACCAGGGCGCGCGATATCTCCGCGCCGGTGGCGTCGCCGCCGGCGTGCGCGATCCGGCGCCGGTGGTGGCCGCCCTCGCGGGTGAGCAGGATCTCGCCGGCCTCGTCGGTGTCGAAGCCGGCGCCGCGGGCGATCAGCCGGCGCACCGCGCCCGGGCCCTCGGTGACCAGCAGCCGCACCGCGTCCACGTCGCAGACCCCGGCGCCGGCCACCAGGGTGTCCGCCAGGTGCTGCTCGGGGCTGTCGCCCTCGCCCAGCGCGGCCGCGATGCCGCCCTGGGCCCAGCGGGTGGAGCCGTCGTCCAGCATCGCCTTGGTGACCACCGTCACCCGCAGGCCCGCCTGGCGGATGCCCAGCGCGGCGGTGAGCCCGGCCACCCCGGAGCCGACCACGACCACGTCGGTGGTGGCGGTCCAGCCCGGTGCGGGGGCGGTGAGACGGTAGTTCACGGCGCGCTCCTAGCGGGTGTGCACGGCGTCGCCGCGCAGGGTGTCCGTGCCCGGCAGGGCCTCGGCGGGGTCCGCCCCGGTGCCGGTGATCCGGTTCTCGGCATCCACGAAGACCACCTTCGGCTGGTAGGCCCTGGCCTCGGCGGTGTCCATCTGGGCGTAGGCGATCAGGATCACCAGGTCGCCGGGGTGGACCAGGCGGGCGGCGGCGCCGTTGATGCCTATCACCCCGGTGCCGCGCGGGCCCGCGATGGTGTAGGTCTCCAGCCGGGCGCCGTTGTTGATGTCGACGATGTGGACCAGCTCGCCGGGCAGGATGTCGGCGGCCTCCAGCAGGTCCTCGTCGACCGTCACCGATCCCACGTAGTGCAGGTCGGCCTGGGTCACGGTGGCCCGGTGGATCTTGGACTTGAACATGGTGCGGAGCATGGGTCACGCCTCCTTGGGGGTCCCCCGGCCGCAGGGCCGGGGGAGAGTGCATGCCTGAGGGTTCTACTACCGAACGATGATGCGGACGTTGTCGATCAGGCGGGTCGGGCCCACCTTGGCGGCGACGGCCAGCACCGCCTCGCCCTGGAAGCCGGCCGGCGCCTCGACGAAGTCGTGCGGGTCGATCAGGGCGAGGTAGTCGAGGTCGACGCCGTCGGCGGCGTCGAGCACCTGGGCGGCGGCCGCGCGGACCGCCTCGACGCCCTGGGCGGCCGCGTCGCGGCCGGCGAAGAGCGCCCGGGACAGGGCGAGCGCCTGCTCGCGCTCGCCCTCGGACAGGAAGCGGTTGCGTGAGGAGAGCGCCAGGCCGTCCGCCTCGCGCGCGGTCGGCACGCCGACGATCTCCACGTCGAAGTCGAGGTCGGCCACCATCCGCTGGACGATCGCCAGCTGCTGGGCGTCCTTCTCGCCGAAGAAGGCGTAGTCCGGGTCGGTGATGTGCAGCAGCTTGGCCACCACGGTGAGCATCCCGTCGAAGTGGCCGGGGCGGCTGGCGCCCTCGAACCGCTCGCCCATCGGACCGGCCGCCAGGCGCACCCGCGGCTCGCCGTTCGGGTAGACCTCCTCGACGCCCGGGGCGAAGACCACGTCCGCGCCGTTCTCCTCGGCCAGCTGCAGGTCCGCCTCCAGGGTGCGCGGGTAGCGGTCCAGGTCCTCGCCCGCCCCGAACTGCAGCGGGTTGACGAAGACCGTCACCGCGACCCGGCCGTCCCGGCCGACCTGCTTGCGGGCGGCCCGGATCAGGGTCGCGTGGCCCTCGTGCAGGGCACCCATGGTCATCACCACCGCGTTGTCCACCGGCTGCTCGTCCGGCCAGAAGGCGGCCTCGAACTCCTCCACGCTGTGGGTCAACTCGGCCTTGCGGACCTTGGGCGCCTTGCCGGCGGGCTTGGGGCGGGCCATCAGTGCTTCTCCTCGTTGAGTACGTCCAGCAGCGAGGCCGCCGCTTCGTCCTTGAGCGACCCGTTGGCCAGCGCCCGCTGGGCGGTGGCCCGGGCCATCGCCCGGTAGGCCGGGCCGATGTCCGGGGACACGGTACTGAGCTGGTCCAGGTGCCGGCGCACGGTCCCGGTGTCGCCGCGGGCGACCGGGCCGGTGAGCGCGGCGTCGCCGGAGCGCAGGCTGTTGTCGAGGGCGGCGCCGAGCAGCGGGCCGAGCAGCCGGCCCGGCTCGGCCACCCCGGCGGTCCGCAGCAGCTCCATGGCCTGCGCGACCAGGGTGACCAGGTGGTTCGCGCCGTGCGCCAGCGCGGTGTGGTAGAGCGGGCGGACCTGCTCGGGGATCCACTCCGGCTCGCCGCCCATCTCCACCACCAGGGCCTCGGCCACCGGGCGCAGCTCCTCGGGCGCGGTCACCCCGAACGGGCAGCCGGCCAGCCGGGCCAGGTCCACCGAGCTGCCGGTGAAGGTCATCGCCGGGTGCAGCGCGAGCGGCAGCGCGCCGGCCCGGGTGGCCGGCTCCAGCACCGCCACGCCGTGCGCGCCGGAGGTGTGCACCAGCAGCTGGCCCGGGCGGACCGCGCCGGTGGCGGCCAGGCCGGCGACCAGGTCGGCCAGCACGTCGTCCGGCACGGTCAGCAGCACCAGGTCGGTGGCGGCCAGCACCTGCGGCGGGGTGACCAGCCGGACCCCGGGCAGCAGCGCCTCGGCCCGCCGGCGGGAGGTGGTGGAGACGCCGGAGGCGGCCACCACCTGGTGGCCGGCCAGCTGCAGCGCGGCGCCGAGTGCCGGGCCGACCCGGCCGGTGCCGACCACGCCGACGGCGAGCCGGGCCGGGCGGTCGGCGGGATCGCGCGGATCGCCGGGGTGGGCGCTGGGCTCAGGGAAGTCGAACACGTACGTTCCAGTCCTCTACGGGTACCAGACGGTCCGCCCCATCCTACGGCCCGCCGCGGCCCGTGCGGCCGCCCCGGGGGTCACCCGTGGCCGCCGGCCCGCAACAGGCCGGCCTCGTAGGCGAGGACCACGGCCTGGACCCGGTCGCGCAGGCCGAGCTTGCCCAGGATCCGGCCCACGTGCGTCTTCACGGTCGCCTCGGACAGGGTCAGCCCCTCCGCGATCTCGCCGTTCGACAGGCCCTGCGCGACCAGCAGGAACACCTCCCGCTCCCGCTCGGTGAGCGGGTCCAGCGCGGGCGGCCCGGCGTCCGGCCGCGCCATCGGCAGCACGTCGGCGAACCGGTCGATCATGCGCCGGGTGGTGGTCGGCGCGACCACCGCGTCGCCGGCGTGCACGGCGCGGATCGCGGCCACCAGCTCGGGCGGCGGCACGTCCTTGAGCAGGAAGCCGCTGGCGCCGGCCTTGAGTGCGGCGAAGGCGTACTCGTCCAGGTCGAAGGTGGTCAGGATGAGCACCTTGGGCGCGTCGGGCAGGGGCAGCCCGTCCTGGTCCAGGCAGATCCGCCGGGTGGCCTGCACGCCGTCCATCCGCGGCATCCGGACGTCCATCAGCACCACGTCCACCTCGGCCTGCCGCAGCACCTCCACCGCCTGGGCGCCGTCGCCGGCCTCGGCGGCGATCTCGATGTCGGGCTGCGAGGCCAGCACCATCCGGAACCCGGTGCGCAGCAGTTCCTGGTCGTCGACGAGCATCACGCGCACGGTCATGGGGGGAGCCCTCTCTCACTTGCCGGTCTTCAAGGGGAGCACGGCCCGGATCCGGAAACCGCCGCCCGGGCGCGGACCGGCGTCCAGCGAGCCGCTGACCATGCCGATCCGCTCGCGCATGCCGATCAGCCCGTGGCCCATGCCGTCGACGCCGCCGCGGGTCAGCTGCTCGTCGGTGCTGCCGCGGCCGTCGTCCTCGATCAGCACGTTCAGGTCCCGGTCGCCGAAGTCCACCGCGACCCGGGCGCTGACGTTGGGACCGCCGTGCTTGCGGACGTTGGTCAGGGCCTCCTGGACGATCCGGTAGACCGTCAGCTCGACCCCGCGGGGCAGCTCGCGCGGGGTGCCGGAGCTGGAGAACTCCACCGGCAGGCCGGCCGTGCGCACCTGGTCCAGCAGCTCGGGCAGCTCCTCCACGCTGGGCTGCGGCACGTACTCCTCGGCGGTGTCGGTGGTGCGCAGCACGCCGAGCAGCCGGCGCATCTCGACCAGCGCCTGCCGGCCGGTGGCGGCGATGGTGCCAAGTGCCTCCTTGGCCTGGCCCGGCGAGCTGTCCATCACATAGGCGGCGCCGTCGGCCTGGACGATCATCACCGAGACGTTGTGCGCCACCACGTCGTGCAGCTCGCGGGCGATCCGGGCCCGCTCGGCGGCCACCGCCACCTGGGCCTGGGCGTCCCGCTCGCGCTCCAGCCGGGCGGCCCGGTCCTCCAGCTCGGTCAGGTAGGCCCGGCGGACCCGGGTGAGCCGCCCCCAGGCCCAGCAGAGGATGAACGGGGTGGACATCAGGCCGGAGACGAAGAGCCGCTGGGCCAGGCTGTGGCCGCCCGGGGTGTCGTTGCCGCCGCTGAAGCCCTCGAACCGGGCGATGGTGGCCGGGCCGGCCAGCAGCGAGCCGGCCAGCGCGAGCCGCGAGGCCCAGCGGGCGCCGAAGGCGGCGCCGGTGTAGGCGAAGACCAGGTAGCCGATCGACGAGGCGTCCGGGTAGATGTGCAGCGTGAGCTGGCCGAGGGCGAGCGCCGCGCCGGTGGCGACCGCCAGGTCGGGCCAGCGGCGGCGGACCGTCATCATCAGGCCGATGACCACCGTGACCAGCGCGTACCCGGCCAGCCGCCAGCCGT
Organism: Streptomyces tateyamensis; assembly: GCF_003205575.1. Lineage (GTDB taxonomy): Bacteria > Actinomycetota > Actinomycetes > Streptomycetales > Streptomycetaceae > Kitasatospora > Kitasatospora tateyamensis. The sequence continues at coordinate 10,623 of NZ_PYBW01000010.1, read as the reverse complement.
GGTTGGTCTGGCTGGAAACCGCCGCCAGCAGCATGACGACGGCCGCCCAGGCGCCGTCGACCACCATGGGGTGTCTGCGTAGCCAGGTGTTGAGTCGATGCACGTACCAAGCGTAGGCAGTCGGATCAGCGCCCCCCTCCACCGCGAGGGCGATCCGGTCTCGTCCCCAGGTCGGACCCCGGTACCGTCACGGCCATGAGCTGGATGCGCTGGCGGGACGCCATGGAGCGGGCGCTGTACGGGCCGCAGGGCTTCTACCACCGGGTGGAGGGGCCGGCCGGGCACTTCCGGACCTCGGTGCACGCCTCTGGGCAGTTCGCCGACGCGGTGGGGCGGCTGCTGCTGGAGGTGGACGCCGCGCTCGGGCACCCCGAGGAGCTGGCGCTGATCGACGTGGGGGCCGGGCGGGGCGAGCTGGTCGGGCAGCTGGCCGGGATGCTGCCGGGGCGGCTGCGGGCCTACGGGGTGGAGTTGGCGGCCCGGCCGCCGGGGCTGGCGCCCGAGGTGGTGTGGACGGACCGGGTGCCCGAGGGCGCGGCGGGGCTGCTGTTCGCCAACGAGTGGCTGGACAACGTGCCGCTGGACGTCGCCGAGCGGGACGCGGCCGGGGTGCTGCGCTACGTCGAGGTGGACCCACTGGGCAACGAGCGGCTGGGTGGCGAGCTGACCGCGGCCGACGCCGCCTGGGCGGCGCGCTGGTGGCCCGAGGGGGAGCGGGTGGAGCTCGGGAGCAGCCGGGACGCGGCCTGGGCGGCCGCGGTCGGCGCCCTGGAGCGCGGCCTCGCGGTGGCGGTCGACTACGCGCACCGGAAGCCGGACCGGCCGCCGTTCGGCACCCTGACCGGCTTCCGCGGCGGGCGCGAGGTGGCGCCGGTGCCGGACGGCGGCTGCGACCTGACGGCGCACGTGGCGCTCGACTCGGCGGCGGCGCCGGCCGTCCACAGCCTGTGGACAACGCAGCGGGAGGCGCTGCGGGCTCTGGGGGTGCACGGCGGGCGCCCGCCGCTCGCGCAGGCCGGTGCGGATCCGGCGGGCTACCTGCGGGCGCTGGCCGCGGCGGGCGAGGCGGCCGAGCTGACCGCCGCCGCCGGGCTCGGCGGCTTCGGCTGGCTGGTGCAGGCGGTCCGGATGCCGGTACCGGACAGCCTCGCGGGGCTGCCGGGATGGCAGACTCTGGGGGCATGAGCGCTCTGAGGGAGACCGTGGTCGGCGTCGGCGCGGGTGCCGAGACCTTGTCGAACACCGGCGGCCCCACCGACATGGTGCTGAACATCGGGCCGCAGCACCCGGCCACCCACGGCGTGCTGCGGCTGCGGCTGGTGCTGGACGGCGAACGGATCGTCAGCGCCGAGCCGATCATCGGCTACATGCACCGCGGCGCCGAGAAGCTCTTCGAGGCCCGGGACTACCGGCAGATCATCATGCTGGCCAACCGGCACGACTGGCTCTCCGCCTTCGCCAACGAACTCGGCGTGGTGCTGGCCGTCGAGCGGATGCTCGGCATGGAGGTCCCCGAGCGCGCGGTGTGGACCCGCACCCTGCTGGCCGAGCTCAACCGGGTGCTCAACCACCTGATGTTCATCGGCTCCTACCCCCTGGAGCTGGGCGGCATCACCCCGGTCTTCTACGCCTTCACCGCCCGCGAGGAGCTCCAGCACGTGCTGGAGGAGGCCAGCGGCGGCCGGATGCACTACATGTTCAACCGGGTCGGCGGCCTGAAGGAGGACCTGCCGGCCGGCTGGCTCGGCCGGGTCCGCCAGGCGGTGGCCGCGGTCCGCGCCCAGCTGCCGGTCTACCAGGACCTGGTGCTCGGCAACGAGATCTTCCGGGCCCGCACCGCCGGCGTCGGCGTGCTCTCCGCCGAGCACGTGCAGGCCTACGGGGTGACCGGCCCGATCGCCCGGGCCAGCGGGGTCGACTTCGACCTGCGCCGGGACGAGCCCTACCTGGCCTACGGCGAGCTCGGCGGGGTGCTGCGGGTGCCGGTGCGCCAGGAGGGCGACTGCCTGGCCCGGTTCGAGTGCCTGCTGGAGCAGACCGAGGTCTCGCTGGACCTGGCCGAGGCCTGCCTGGACCGGCTGGCCGGGCTGGCGCCCGGCCCGGTCAACCTGCGGCTGCCCAAGGTGCTCAAGGCCCCCGAGGGCGAGACCTACGCCTGGACCGAGAACCCGCTCGGGGTCAACGGCTACTACCTGGTCTCGCGCGGGGAGAAGACGCCGTGGCGGCTCAAGCTGCGCTCGGCGTCCTTCAACAACATCCAGGCGCTGACCGAGCTGCTGCCCGGCACCCTGGTGGCCGACATGGTGGCGATCCTGGGGTCGATGTTCTTCGTGGTCGGGGACATCGACAAGTAGCAGGCACTCAGGCCTGGGCGGGCTTCTTCCGCTTCGGGTCGGCCTTTCGGTTTCCGGCATCCGCCGGGTGGGGCGCCAGCTTGCGGTCGCCCTTGGCCGCGACCCGCTGCTCGCACAGCTCGGCCAGCACCGCGTACGCCTCGGCGCCCATCAGCTCGGTCAGCTCCGGCCGGTAGGTGACGTACACCGGGTCCACCGCCCGGTGCGCCTCCGGGCTGCTGGTGCACCACCAGTGCAGGTCGTGGCCGCCCGGGCCCCAGCCGCGCCGGTCGTACTCGCCGATCGAGACCTGCAGGTAGCGGGTGTCGTCCGGGCGGTCGACCCAGTCGTAGGTGCGGCGGATCGGCAGCTGCCAGCAGACGTCCGGCTTGGTCTCCAGCGGCTCGCGGCCCTCCTTCAGTGCCAGCGTGTGCAGCGCGCAGCCCTGGCCGCCGGGGAAGCCGGGCCCGTTGAGGAAGATGCAGGCCCCGCCGACCCGGCGGGTCTGGCGGTCGCCGTCCTCGTCCAGCATGGTGATGCCGCCGTCGATCTTGAGGCGGCCCTTCTTGTCGGTGCCCTCGGCGAAGTGCTGCCAGGTCTCGGGGGTCAGGCGGCGGGCGTGCTCGGTCACCCGCTGCTCGTCGTCCTCGTCCGAGTAGTGCGCGCCCAGGGTGCAGCAGCCGTCCGACTCGCCGCGGCCGGGCCGGATGCCGTGGCAGCCCTGCCCGAAGATGCAGCCCCAGCGCGAGGTGAGCCAGGTCAGGTCGCAGCGGAAGACCTGCTCCGGGTCGGCCGGGTCGGTGAACTCGACCCAGGCGCGCGGGAAGTCCAGGCCCACCTCGGGTGCGGGCCTGGTGCGGGTGGGGGAGGGGAGGTCGATGGCAGCCACCCGGCAAGGGTAAGCCTCAACCGGCCAGGAACCGCTCCAGCTCGGTGGCGAAACGGACCGGCAGCTCGTACATCGGGTAGTGGCCGGTGGCGGGCAGCTCGATCAGCTCGGCCTGCGGGAAGAGCTTGAGGAAGGTGGCCCGCATCACGTCGGCGGTCAGCGCCAGGTCCAGCGCGCCGACGAAGACGCCGACCGGCAGCTGAAGGCCGGTCAGCTTCTCGGTGTAGTCCTGGCCGGACCACTCGGCCAGGTAGGCGGCGTAGGCGTCGACCCGGGAGGTGGCGGTGGAGCGGGCCACCATCCGGTCCAGCCAGACGGCGCCGGCCTGCTGCCCGGTGACCAGGTCGAGGATCGCCCGGCGGGCCAGCGGGTTCTGCGGCGCGGCGTGGAACAGCTCGCCGGTCTCGCCCTCCAGCGGGAAGCGGCCGGCCGGCACCGGGCAGACCGCGGCCAGCCTGCGCACCCGCTCCGGGGCCAGGGCGAGCACCAGTTGGGCCGCCTTGGCCCCCATCGAGTGGCCGACCAGGGAGAACCGCTCCCACCCGAGCTCGTCGGCCAGCGCCAGCACGTCGGCGGCGATCTCGTCCAGGGTGAAGTCGCCCGGGACGTCGACCCGGTCGCCGTAGCCGCGGTAGTCGAGCATCGCGTAGCCGAAGGCCGAGCGGTCCAGGTAGTCCAGGAACGGGCCCCAGCCCGCCGTGGTGCCGAACCAGTCGTGCAGCACGATCACCTTGTGCTCGCCGGCGCCGACCCGGCGGTGACTGATCGTCATGTCGAGCTCCCTGAGGGGTGAGGGGTGGTCAGCAGACCAAGGCTGGCGGCAACCGGGTTGCTTCGGCAATCGAACACGGCGGATTTCCGCAGGTGCGGTGGCGTAGCGTGGTACGTCATGCGACTCGGTGTACTCGACGTAGGTTCCAACACGGTCCACTTCCTGGTGGTGGACGCCCACCCCGGGGCTGCGCCGGTGCCTGCCTATTCGCACAAGGCCGAGCTGCGGCTGGCCGAGCTGCTGGACGCGGACGGGGCGATCTGCGACGACGGGGTGCAACGACTGGTCGAGCACGTCTCCTCCTCGCTGCGGGTGGCCGAGGACAAGGGCGTGGTGGACCTGCTGCCGTTCGCCACCTCGGCGGTGCGCGAGGCGGCCAACGGCGAGGCCGTGCTGAAGCGGGTGCAGGACGAGACCGGGGTGGAGCTGCAGGTGCTCTCCGGGCAGGACGAGGCGCGGCTGACCTTCCTGGCGGTGCGCCGCTGGTTCGGCTGGTCGTCGGGCCGGCTGCTCGACCTGGACATCGGCGGCGGCTCGCTGGAGATCGCCTGCGGCATCGACGAGCAGCCGGACGCCGCGTTCTCGCTGCCGCTGGGCGCGGGCCGGCTGACCGCGCGCTGGCTGCCGGAGGATCCGGTGGACCCGGAGGCGGTGCGCGTGCTGCGCCGCCACATCCGGGCCGAGATCGCCACGGTGGTCGGCGAGGTGGCCCGGCTGGGTGCGCCGGACCACGCGGTGGCCACCTCCAAGACCTTCAAGCAGCTGGCCCGGATGACCGGTGCGGCGCCGACCGAGGCCGGCCCCCGGGTGCCGCGCAAGCTGACCCGGACCGGGCTGGCCGCCTGGGTGCCGCGGCTGGCCACGATGACGGCGGCCGAGCGGGCCCGGATCCCCGGGGTCTCCGAGGGCCGGTCCAGACAGCTGCTGGCCGGCGCCCTGGTGGCCGACGCCGCCATGGACCTGTTCGGCCTGGAAGAGCTGGACATCTGCCCCTGGGCCCTGCGCGAGGGCATCATCCTGCGCCGCCTGGACGGCATGGACGGCCAGTCCGGGCGCTGAGCACCGACCTTGGGAGTGTGCCTAACCTGATGGACGTGGACGCGGAGGACGAGAGCGGGCGGACCGGGCGCCGGGGCGGGCGCAGTGGGCGGGTGCGGCGCGCCCCGCTGCTGCGGACCACCGACCGGCTGGTGCTGCCCCGCCACCCCGAGCTGCACATCCCGGACACCAAGATCGCGCTGTCCACCGCCTCGGTCTACCCCGACAACACCGAGGTCGCCTTCGACCTGGCCGCCAAGCTCGGCTACGACGGGGTCGAGGTGATGGTCTGGAACGACCCGGTCAGCCAGGACCTGTCCGCGCTGCGCGAGCTCTCCGACCGGTACCGGGTGCCGATCCTCGCGGTGCACGCCCCCTGCCTGCTGATCACCCAGCGGGTGTGGAGCACCGACCCGTGGACCAAGCTCCAGCGGGCCCGGGCGGCCGCCGAGAAGCTCGGGGCGGACCCCGTGGTGGTGCACCCGCCGTTCCGCTGGCAGCGGGCGTACGCGCGCGACTTCGTGCTGGGCATCGACCGGATGGCGGGCGAGAGCGGGGTCCGGTTCGCGGTGGAGAACATGTACCCGTGGCGCTACCGGGACCGCGAGGTGCTCGCCTACGCGCCCGGCTGGGACGTCACCGAGGAGGCCTACCGCCACTTCACCGTGGACCTCTCGCACGTGGCCACCTCCCGGGTGGACGCCTTCGAGATGGTGGACCGGATGGGCGAGCGGCTGGCCCACGTGCACCTGGCCGACGGCTCCGGCTCCGGCAAGGACGAGCACCTGATCCCGGGCCGCGGCAAGCAGCCCTGCGCCGAGCTGCTGGAGCGGCTGGCCCGTACCGGTTTCGACGGCCACGTGGTGCTCGAGGTCAACACCCGCCGCTCCGGTTCGCCCGCCGAGCGGGAGGCCGACCTGGCCGAGGCGCTGGCCTTCACCCGACTGCACCTGGCGACCGGCTCGCGCGTACTCTGACAACAGAGCCGAACGCCTCGGGAGTCAGCCCATGACGGACCTTCAGCACCTCGCGCACGCCAACTCCTTCGGCGCCGTCGCCGCCGAGTACGACCGGGCCCGCCCCAGCTACCCGCCGGCCCTGTTCGAGGAGATCGAGCGGCTGGCCGGGCGCCCGCTGGCCGGGGCCGACGTGCTGGACGTGGGGGCCGGCACCGGCATCGCCACCCGGCTGCTGCACGGGCGCGGCGCCCGGGTGATCGCGGTGGAGCCGAGCCAGGGGATGGCCGACCAGCTGCGCGCGGTCAGCCCGCAGATCCCGGTGGTCCGCGGGGTGGGCGACGAGCTGCCCTGCCACGACGCCAGCGCCGACCTGGTCACCTACGCCCAGGCCTTCCACTGGACCGACCCGGAGCGCTCGGTGCCGGAGGCGATCCGGGTGCTGCGCCCGGGCGGTGCGCTGGTGCTGTTCTGGAACCTCAAGGACCGCTCGGTCGGCTGGCTGGGCGAGCAGGAGCGCCGGCACGCGGCAGCGCTCAGCTCCTACCACTACTACGGCACGCTGAACGCGGTCACCGAGCCGCTGGAGCGCCACCCGCTGCGGGTGACCCACACCAAGCTGCGCTGGGAGCGGACCATCGGGATCGAGGACGTGATCACCGACCTGCGCTCCAAGTCCTACTTCGCGGTGGCCGAGCCCGAGCTGCGCGAGCGGGTGCTGGCCGAGGAGCGGGAGTGGCTGACCGGGCTGTTCCCGGACGGCCGGGTGGTCGAGCCCTACACGGTGGACCTGACGGTGGCCCTCACCCCGGCCTGACCGGCGGCGATCGCCGCTGACCGGGATGCGGACGGTACGTCCGCCGGGCAGGGCGGCGGCGTAGGCTCGACGGTTGACAGCCGCCCAGGGAATGGAGAAGGCAGTGCCCGAGCTGAAGTCCCGTACGGTCACCCACGGTCGCAACATGGCAGGCGCCCGCGCGCTCCTTCGGGCCGCCGGCGTAGCCCGCGAGGACTTCGGCAAGCCGATCATCGCGGTGGCCAACTCCTTCACCGAGTTCGTGCCGGGCCACACCCACCTGCAGCCGGTCGGCCGGATCGTCTCCGAGGCGATCAAGCAGGCGGGCGGCATCCCGCGCGAGTTCAACACCATCGCCGTGGACGACGGGATCGCGATGGGCCACGGCGGCATGCTCTACTCGCTGCCCTCGCGCGACCTGATCGCCGACAGCGTGGAGTACATGGTCAACGCGCACTGCGCGGACGCGCTGGTCTGCATCTCCAACTGCGACAAGATCACCCCCGGCATGCTGATGGCCGCGCTGCGGCTCAACATCCCGGTGGTCTTCGTCTCCGGCGGCCCGATGGAGGCCGGCAAGGCCACCCTGGTGGACGGCACGGTGCGCCGCCTCGACCTGGTGAACGCGATCTCGGACGCGGTGAACGAGTCGGTCTCCGACGCCGACATCGCGATCATCGAGGAGAACGCCTGCCCCACCTGCGGCTCCTGCTCGGGGATGTTCACCGCCAACTCGATGAACTGCCTGACCGAGGCGATCGGCCTGTCGCTGCCGGGCAACGGCTCGGTGCTGGCCACCCACACCGCCCGCCGCGCGCTCTACGAGCGGGCCGGGCAGACCGTGGTGGAGATCACCAAGCGGTACTACGACCAGGACGACGAGTCGGTGCTGCCGCGCAACGTCGCCACCCGCGCCGCGTTCGAGAACGCGATGGCGCTGGACATCGCGATGGGCGGCTCGACCAACACCATCCTGCACCTGCTGGCCGCCGCCCAGGAGGCCGAGCTGGACTTCGACATGCGGGCCATCGACGCCATCTCGCGCAAGGTCCCGTGCCTGTCCAAGGTCGCCCCCAACGGCAACTACTACATGGAGGACGTGCACCGGGCCGGCGGCGTCCCCGCGATCCTCGGCGAGCTCTACCGCGGCGGCCTGCTGAACGAGGACGTGCACACGGTGCACGCGGACTCGCTGGCCGAGTGGCTCAAGGGCTGGGACATCCGCGGCGGCTCGCCGTCCGCCGAGGCGGTCGAGCTGTTCCACGCGGCGCCGGGCTGCGTCCGCTCGGCCGAGGCCTTCTCGCAGTCCGAGCGCTGGGAGTCGCTGGACACCGACGGGGCCGGCGGCTGCATCCGCAGCGTCGCGCACGCCTACTCGGTCGAGGGCGGCCTGGCGGTGCTCTACGGCAACCTGGCCGAGGACGGCTGCATCGTGAAGACGGCCGGTGTGGACGAGTCGATCTGGACCTTCTCCGGCCCGGCCGTGGTGGTCGAGTCCCAGGAGGACGCGGTGGACGCGATCCTGGCCAAGCGGGTCAAGGAGGGCGACGTGGTGGTCATCCGCTACGAGGGCCCCAAGGGCGGCCCGGGGATGCAGGAGATGCTCTACCCGACCTCCTTCCTCAAGGGCCGCGGCCTGGGCAAGGCCTGCGCGCTGATCACCGACGGCCGGTTCTCCGGCGGCACCTCGGGCCTGTCGATCGGCCACGTCTCCCCGGAGGCGGCCTCCGGCGGCACCATCGCGCTGGTCGAGGACGGGGACGTGATCTCGATCGACATCCCCGGCCGGACGGTCAACCTCGAGGTCTCCTTCGAGGAGCTGCACGAGCGCCGGCTGCGGCTGGAGGAGAGTAACGGCTACCGGCCCGCGCACCGCGAGCGGGTGGTCAGCCAGGCGCTCAAGGCGTACGCCGCGATGGCCACCTCGGCCGACAAGGGCGCGGTGCGGGACGTCAGCAAGCTGGGCTGAGTACCCTGCACGGGTGACAGAAGAGATCCGGCCCGAACCCGTCCGCTTCTTCGGCACCACCTGGGTGACCAGGGGCGGCGCCTACTGGCTGCGGCGGGTCGCGGTCTCGCTCGGGGCCCTGGCCACCACGGTGGCCGGGGCCTTCGTGCTGCGCTTCGCGGTCGGCGGGGTGCGGCTCTCCAAGTCCGGCGGCTTCGTCGACGCGCTGCTGGTGCTGGCGATCGCGGTCTGCTCCTTCCTGGCCGCGGTGCGCACCTGGAAGCAGCTCGCCGAGGGCCGGGACTCGCTCTCCGGCTGGATGGCCGAGGACCGGTCGCTGGGCGCGGTCTGGCTGATCGGCTGCGTCGGCTCGGCGGCCGCCTACTTCTGCCGCAGCCTGGTCGAGGCCCCGGGCGAGGCGGTGCGGCGGGCGGCCTGGGAACGCGAGACCGCCCGGGCGGCGCAGCGGAAGGCTGCGCGCGCCGGGCGGCCGGAGAAGCGGAGGAAGAAGTGACGCCGGATCAGGTGCGGGAGACGGTGCCGCACTTGCCGTCGTCCGGCAGGTCCTTGCTGCGGTCGTAGGGGTCCACGGTGTGCGAGGGGTCCGGGGTCTCGGTGCCGGGGGCGCTCGTGGTGGCGAAGTACGGCTCGAGCCAGCCGTCGTCCGCGCCGCAGTAGTTGTTGCCCTTGTCGACCTTCCAGCTCTGCAACGCCAGCTTGCCGCGCTGGACGTCGTAGTGGGCCGGGTCGTAGAAGCGGAAGTCCACCTGGCGCCGGACGATCTCCCGGGTGACCACGGCGTTCGGGTCGAGTCCGAGCAGGGCCACCGACTGGGCGCCGGGGGCGCCCGAGGGGCTCGGCCGGTACTGGTCCGGGCCCGGGACGACCGCGTAGACGAAGGTGTAGTCCGCGTGGATCAGCACGCCGTTCTTCCCGTCGCCCTCGAAGGTCAGCTCGCCCTGCAGCTTCACGTCGGTGACGGCCGGGACGGCGGTGCGGGGGTTGAAGCGGCTGAACAGGCCGTCCGGGTTGTGCTCGCGGCTCGGGTGCGCGAGCTCGTTCTGCACGTCGCTGCGGCTCTGCCGTTCCAGCAGGTCCAGGGCCTGCTGCGGGGTACCGCCGGCCAGGGTGGCCGGGTCGAGGTTCGCCGCGACCAGGAAGTCCTTGGCCTGCTGGAGCTGCTTGGCGACCTGGTCCTTCCCGAAGACCCCGGTCGCCTTCGCGTCGGGCAGCACGATCGCGTCCGCCCCGGTGGGCCAGGTGTCGGCGGGGGAGCCGGCCCACGGGCGGGCGGCGGTGGGGGTCTGCGGGGCCTCGGTGGAGGGCGCGGCGGTCGGCTTGGCGCTCTCCGGGGCCTGGGTGACCACCGGCCTGGGGCTGGCCGGCGCCGCCTGCGCTGCGGGGGACCCGTCGCTCCCGTAGTGGCTCTCGTACCAGTCGTGCAGCCCGTTCACGTTCAGGGCCGCGGCCACCACCAGGACGGTGAGCAGGACGAAGGCCACGGTGCGCACGGTGCCCTGACCGCGGCGGCGCTTGACCGGGTTGCCCCAGGGGTCGACCCGGCGGGCCTTGCGCTGGTACCAGCGGCGGCGGATCTCGGTCGGCGGGCGCCAGGCGGCCTCCGGCTCGGGGGGCTGCCGCTTCCACTTGGCGGCCAGCATCCGGGCACGGCCGGACTGCTCCTTCACGGTGGCGCCCTGGATGAACTCTTCGTCAAGGACCAGGTCCTTGAACGGGTCCGGCTGCTCGGCCGGGCGGGGCTCGGGGTCTTCGGCTATCGGCACGCGGTCAGTATGCAAGCCGGGTATCACACTTCACGCACCGGGCGGCGGATCGGCGCCCGCCCGGTGCGTGGTGTGTGGTGATTCCTCCTCGACTGACAGTGATGATG
>NZ_PYBW01000001.1 GCF_003205575.1 Streptomyces tateyamensis | reverse complement strand
GGCCATGCCCTTGGTGCTGCTGACCACCGTCGGCGCGAGGAGCGGCAAGTTCGCGTGGTGGGTTCGTCGGCGTTTTCCCCGGGTGGTGGCCCCGCCCGCTGCCCGCTGCCCCGCCCGCCGCCCGCTGGCGGGCCGGTGGCTGTGGCCGGTCGGGTTGCCAGTACCGGGGCGTGGGGTCGGTGGCGGCGGGTGGTTGTCCGGCTGGCTGGTGGCGAGTGTGTATTTTGATTTTCTGTGCGACCTGGGGGCGTGGTCAGGGCGTGTAGTTGGGGTGACGGCAGTGGCAAGGACAGCATGTACGACCCCTGGGGGGACCTGTGATGGATGGCGCGCTCAGTTTCGAGGAGTTCGCGAGTACGCGTGCCCGTCGGTTGTTCCAGTTGGCCTACGTGATGTGCGGGGACTGGCATCAGGCGCAGGATCTGGTGCAGACGACGCTGGCGAAGATGTTCGCGGCGTGGGGGCGGTTGCGGCGCGGGCGGGATGAGCCGGGGTTGGATGCGTATGCCCGCAAGGTGTTGCTGCGCAGCTATCTGTCGCATCGCCGGTTGCGGCGTTCGTCGGAGTTGGTGACTGCGCAGTTGCCGGAGTCGGCGGCTGAGGGTGACGGTGCGGACCTGCGGCTGACGTTGGCGTTCGCGGTGGCGCAGTTGCCGCCGCGTAACCGCGCGGTGGTGGCGCTGCACTATCTGGAGGACCTCAGCACGGAGGCGGTGGCCGAGTTGTTGGGGATGTCGGTCAGCGCGGTGAAGAGTCTCAACACCCGTTCGCTGGCCCGGTTGAGGGAGATCCTGGCGCAGGACCGTGACCTGCTGCACCGGCACTGACGTCACTGCTGGGCAATCGGTGTGTCCGTACCCTTTTTTCGACGAGGAGTGTGTGATGGATTTCGAGGAGCAGCTCAGCCGGGAGTTGGGCGAGGAGGTTGAGCGGCTGGGTCCGCCGGTCCACGAGATGGTCGCGGAGGCGGGCCGGCAGGGACTGCGGTTGCGGCGTCGGCGTCGTCAGCAGATCGCGGGGTCGCTGGCGGTGGTGGCGGCGTTGGCGACCACGGGGACGGTCCTGGGGCTGGAGCGCGGGGTGGTTCCGGCGTCGGCGGCGGTGCAGCCGGCCGGTCCGGCGGCCGGCGGCTCCCCGACGGGGGGTTCCCCGGCCCCGGTCCCGACCGGGACGGGGGTGGCCGGCGGTGCGCCGAGCGCCGGCGGTTCTCCGACCGCGGGTGGTTCTGCGGGTGCGGGGACGATGCCGTTGGGCGGTGACGCGATGCTGGCGGTCCTTTCGGGGTTGCTGCCCGCTGATGCGAAGCTGGCCAACTACCATGCGGGGCAGCCAGATTGGGCGCAGCTGCCGGGGGCGCCGGGGTTCTCGGTGGAGGTCGACAGCGGGCAGGGGCCGGTGTGGGTCGCGGTGTCGGTGCGTGATCGGGTCACGGGGCTGCCGGCCACGGACTGCAACACGACCGGGAGTACCGGTGATTCGCGTCCGGACTGCACGCCCGGTACCCAGCACGACGGCTCGACGATCCAGGCGATCGGCGACTGGGACGGGCCGGCCGACTGCTCGCCGGTCGAGCTCGACGTCAAGCACACGGACCAGGTCGCGGTGCGTCTGACGCTGCGTACCTGTGTGTCGCGCGCCGGTGCGCTCGTTCCCACCCACAAGCCGGTCCAGACGCTGGCCCCGTGGGCCAACCCGGTGACCAGCTCGCACAACTGGCAGCCGCAGGTGCCCGCTTCACTGGCCGCGCAGGGCGGGGCACTGGCGAAGAGCATCCCGACCGTCAACTGACGGGCGGCCCCTACCGCTCCACCGCGGCTCTTGGCCGCCGCCCCGGGCGTGCGGGGCCTGTCCTCGGCTCGTGCGATGGTCGTGCTGTCATCGCGGTGCGGGTCCCAGCCGCCACCCCTGTGCGGGGTGGCGGCTTCGGGCTTCCGGTCGGAGTGTGCGGGCTGGTTGGTGCCCGTCGTGGTCAGCGGCGGGTTCGGGGCGGTGTGGGGCCGGGTCTGGCTCGGTCTACCGGTGGGGCGGGCTCTTCAGGACGCGGTCGAGTGCTGCTCGGCCGGCGGGTCCCCAGTGTGGTTTGCCGCCGGGCAGGGCGCGGTCGCCGTTTTGGCCCATCAGTATCAGGAACAGGCTCTTCATCGCGGCCAGTCCGCGTGCCCGTCGGATCGTTGCCTCGTTCGCGTGCGTGTAGTGGTTGAAGAACCGTGAGGCGCCGTCGGCGGGGAGCAGTGTCCAGGCGGCGGCGAGGTCCCATGCCGGGTCGCCGGCGAAGAGGTCGCCGAAGTCGACGATGCCGGCCAGTGTCCCGTTCGCGACCACGACGTTCGCGGGGTGCAGGTCGCCGTGTACCCACACCCGCGGGCCCTCCCACCGGGGTGCGGCGACTGCGTCGTCCCATACGGCCCGGATGCCGTCCTGGGTGGAGCGCGCGAGGTCCACGGCTTGCAGGAGCCTTTCGAAGCCTTCCGTGCACTCCTTGGGGTGTGCGCCACGGTCCGAGGCGTCCGGCGCGTCGGTGGGTGCCGCCACGTGCAGCGTCTGGAGGAAGGCGGCCAGCGTGTCGGCTGCGTGGTGGCCGCGGGTGATCGTGCTGTGGTCCAGTGGCGTGCCCTGCACCCAGGTCATGACGGTCCAGACCTTGGGGAAGCGCTCGGACGGCGTACCGTTCCGCACGGGCACCGGGATCGGCAGCGGCAGGCGCGAGGCCAGGGCCGGCAGCCAGCGGCGCTCCTTGAGCTGCAGATCCGGGGTGGTGTCCATCCGCTGCATGCGGACAGCCAACTCGTCCCCGAGGCGCCACATCTGGTTGCCCCAGCCGCCCTCCACCTTTCGGATGGGCAACTCGGCCAGATCCGGGTGCTGATCCCGCAGCAGGTCGCGAACCAGGTCTTCGCTGATCTCGATCTCGGACTGGGTCATGCGAGGTGATAGTACGCGGGTCCGGGGGATTCGGAACGGCTCAGCGCGGGGTGTGGTGGGGGGCGCCGTGTGGGTGGTCGGGTGCGGTGTCGGTGGGTTCGGGGGTTCCGGTGGCTGAGAGTGCGGCGAGGAGTTGTAGTTTCTCGTCGCTGTCGCTGTCTTTGTCGGGGTAGTAGACGACGAGGATGACGTCGTCGATGGGGAGTTTGTCCCGGTGCAGGCGCAGGTCGCCGACGACGGGGTGGTGCACTGTGGTGGTGCCTCCGTCGAGGGGGCGGACGTCGTGGCGGGCCCACAGGGTGCGGAACCGCTGGCTGGACAGGGCGAGTTCCCCGACCAGTTCGACGAACCGGGGGTTGTCGGTGTCGTCGCCGACGGTGGTGCGCAGGGCGGCGACGAAGTCGGCGGTGGCTTTGGCCCAGTCCTGGTGGAACGCTTGTTCTTCCGGGTCGAGGAGGAGGCTGCGCAGCCGGTTCAGGCCGGGCCGCAGCCGGGGTGAGAGGGCGAGGGCCATGGGGTTGGAGGCCAGCACGTCGAAGGCGCGTCCTTCGACGAACGCGGGGATTTGAAGGTGGGCGAGCAGTTCGTGCAGGCGCGCCGGTACGTGTTCGGGCCGTTTGCGGCGCGGCGTCCTGGGGTGCGTCGGCGTGAGGCCGAGCAGGTACGTGCGCTCGATGTCGTCGAGGCGCAGGACGCGCGCGAGTGATTCGAGGACCTGGGGGGAGGGGTTCGTGTCGCGGCCCCGTTCCAGGCGCAGGTAGTAGTCGGGGCTGATTCCGGCGAGGAGGGCGACTTCCTCACGGCGCAGGCCGGGTACACGGCGGTTGCCGCCGGGCGGCAGTCCGGCCTGCGCGGGGGAGACCAGCCCGCGCCGGGCGCGGAGGTAGCTGCCGAGCCGGTTGCCGGATTCCTCGTCCTTCTTACCGACGTGCTTCATACCGACACCGTAGTGCGGTGCACGTCTCCCAAAGGGGGCCCTGGCAGGACCAGGGAAGAGCAGGGCCCTGCCCGGCGGGGCGAATGGCGTCAAGACTGCGGTGACGCTGTCTCGCCAAGGGGCGGCGGGTATCACTGTCTGCGCCGCGGCCCTACGGCCGGCGGCGTCCTGGACTGAAGGGAAGATCTTATGGATCTCTCCAACCGCACGGTTCTTGTCGTCGGCGGGACCTCGGGTATCGGCCGGGAGCTGGCCCGGCGGTTCGCTGCGGCGGGCAGCACGGTGGCCGTTGGCGGCCGCAGCCCGCAGGCACTGGCGGAACTGGCCGAGGAAGGGTTCGCCGCGTTCAGCATCGACGTCACCGACAGCGTCAGCGTCGCATCCGGGCGTGACGCCGTGCTCGCCCGGTACCCGGACCTGGACACCGTGGTGACCATGTCGGGCGTCATGCTCCTGGAGGACCTGCGCGAGCCCGCGCACTTCGAGGCGGCCGCAGCGACGATCGACACCAACCTGCTGGGCACCATCCGGGTCATCGACGCCTTCACCCCTCACCTGGTGCGGCGAGGTGCCGGCACCTTCCTCACCGTCACCTCCGGCATCGCCTTCCTGCCGTTCCCGCCCATGCCCAGCTACGCGGCCTCGAAGGCCGGCGTGCACGCCTACTCCGAGGCACTGCGCGCGCAGCTCGCCGGCACCGGTGTCGGCGTCGTCGAGCTGGTCCCTCCGGCCGTGGCCACAGCGGGCCAGGAAAAGGTGAACCCGCACGCGCTGCCCCTCGACGACTTCGCCACCGAGGTCATGCACCTGCTCTCCCAGGACCCCACCCCTCGCGAGATCCTCGTGAAGGGCGTCCTCATGCACCGCTGGGCCGAGCGCGAGGGCACCTACGACGACCTCGTCGCCCAGCGCTCCCGGGCGCTGGCCATGCTCCCCGGCCGCCACGCCTGACCCCTTCCCGAAGCGCCCGGCCGACAGTGCCGGGTGGTTCCGCCCGATCCGCGTCCTCCTTCGGTGGTCGGCCGGCCCGGGCCGAGCCCGAGGCGGGAGGGGATCGATTGGGTGGGGACCAGGGCGCGCGGGTTCGTCCGCGCCGGGCATCGTTTCCGTTGCCTTGACGGAGCGGCTGGTGACGACTCGCCCTGTTCTGAGGCGGCGTCAGTGACGGGCGAATTCCGTGGACTGCGAGACGGCCGCCTCGTTAGCATGATCAGAACAACTGATCGCCTGCCGTGACAGGGCCCTGAAGGGCCGGCCCCGGGGGCGCGACCGGGGCTACCCTTCGGGGTATGGGCGAGTCGGCTGGTCGGGACAGGCCGTGCGGCAGTTGTCCGCGGTGCGGGCGGGCGCTGGTCCGTGAGCGGCTGCCGCTGCAGGACGGACCGCTCTACCTCGCCATGGAGGGGCCGCCGGCATGCCCGAGCTGCTCGGCGCAGGAGGTCGAGGAGTACCTGGAGCTCTGGGGGCCGCCGCCGCCCGACGAGGACCAGCGCTGACCGTCCCCGCCACCGGTCGGCGCAACCCCGCCTGCCGGGGTTCGCGCGACACCGCGAACCCCGCACCGGAGCAGGCGCCGGTGTGCAAGCCGGTCATGAGGTCCGTGGTGCAATCAGCAGCTGCGGCCAGGTGCCCCAGTGGAGAAACTCCGGCTGCCAGGCGCCCCTGGCGCGTTCCGCAATGGCTGACGAGGCCTCAGCGGACAGCCAGGTGAGCCGGATGAACTCCCGCAGATCCCGGCCGAGGAGGACGTCGGCCCCGAACACGCTCACGGCCACCGTCTTTGGTTCTTCCTCGAAGGTGCTGACCAGCAGGTCGAAGAACGCGTCCCACCGAGGGTGCCCGGGCAGGTAGTTCCCGACGGCCGCCACTTCATCGGCGGCACACGCTTCTCCCGGACTGCCACGTGACTCCCCCCGATCCACGGCCCTGAAGGCCATCGCCGTCGATCGTGTCCGAAAAGCCGCTGGTAACGGGCCCCGGACCCTGTGAGGGTACCCCTTGCCCGGTCAGCCGCAGCGGCGACCGGGCACCGTACCCCGCCCTCCTCGCTCCCTCCGGAAAGGACCCACCCCGTGCTGACCCAGCGCACCCGCCTGCGATCCGCCGTCGCCGCCCTCGGCATCGGCGCCGTGATCGCCCTCTGCTCGCCGGCCACCCCGGCCCTCGCCGCCAACGAGGGGGACCACTGGATCAGCGCCGGCAACTGCCTGGCCGACCAGAAAGTCCAACTGACCTTCGTCAACGGCGCCTGGCACGACGAGCAGGAGCTCAACCCGATCAACACCGACAACGGCCAGTGCCAGTTCGTCCTGACCGACAACGGCGCCCTCCTCTGGGAGTCCAACGGCGCCGGCTCCAACTGGTGGCCCGACGGCCCCGGCCACAAGATCTGCGCCATCGTCTACCCCCCGGCCGCCCAGCGGGGCGCCCTCGGCATCTGCAACTGAGCCCACCCCGCCGCCCCGGCTCCCGCCTCCGGGGCGGCGGCCCCCACCCGTGAGCCGCGTGCTGCAACACTCGTGCCCGGTCGTGCGAGACCGACCTGGTCGCGAAGTCACCCTGGAGTACCAATACTCCAGCCGTGGATCGTGATCTTCATGTCCGGGCGGGCGTTTCGTGGGTAGGGGCGCAGCGCGGGGCCGGGTCCGGGGCCGATCGTGCCCGCATCCGGGCTGGGCCGCGGACCGTGCCCTGCCGTGCCCTGCTACCTGTTCGTGTCGGGCTGTCCTCAAGCTGCCAGGCAGCTTCGTGCCCATGCTTTCCCGGTGACTGGGTGCGTGGAGCCTGCCAGGATTTTCCATGTCGGAAGGGACAGCACCCAGGCGGTGCCCGACCCCGGCCACTTCCCTGCCTCTACAGCGTAGTTGGAGTCTTCCTTGCCGCGGTTGACCGCTGTCCTGCTCGTCGCCCTGATCACCCTCGGTACCGGCGATGGCCTGTCGGCCGCGTCCGCCCAGCCCTCCGGCCCGCAGGCCGGCCCGGTCGCGCTCGACGGCTACGGCTGGGGCGGCGGGCACCCCAGCTGAGCCACCGCCCCGAAGGGTGCCCGGCCCAGCCCGGCCCAACCCGGCAAGCCCGGCCCGGTGATGCAGGCCGGACGCCCGCCTGCCCTTCCTCCCCCGACCGCCATGTTCAGAGATTGGGACGACCATCCATGCGTGAAATCCTGCGCCGCGCCGCCCTGGGCGCCACGTTGATCGCCGCCACCGCCGGCGGCCTGACCTTCGCCGCCGGGCCGGCCTCCGCCGCGGGCTGGGGCTGTTCGGGCAGCGAGGTCAGCGGCTCGCCGTACGCGGTGACCACCGACTCCGGCACCGTGTACAGCTACGCCCACCTGTTCTACGACTCCTCGACCGGCATGAACTGCGCTGTCAACGTCAAGGCCGGCAGCCTGTACGGTGTCGCCAGCTACACCGGCGTCACCCTCTACGAGTGCGCCCAGGACACCCCGGGCACCTGCACCGGCATCGAGGTGGCTCCCGACGACAGCACCACGTTCAAGTACTACGCCGGCCCGGTGTCGGTCCCCGGCCGCGGCCACTGCGTGCAGCTGTGGGCGGAGACCGACAACGCCGCGCGCACCTCGTACGCGACCTACGACAGCTACCAGGGCTTCCACTGCTGATCCCGCAGGGCGCGCACAGTCCTCCCGGTGACCCAGTCAGTTCCACCCGCCACGCACGACCAGTCATGCCGGTGGCCCCCACTGTGCGCGTGCGCGTGCACCTTGGCGCCGGCCCGCCTGGGCGCCTCCTGGACCCCTGGCCGCACCGCGGCCGAAAGGAAGACGACGCATGCCACTCGACCACTCCACCGACGACAAGGGCGCCGAGAACGGCAGGGGCCGCAGGCGGCTGCTGCGCACCGGGGTGACCGCGCTCGCCGCGGCCACCGCGCTGTGCCTGGCCGGTACCGACGCGATGGCGGCCGACGCCCAGGCGGCCACCTTCACCCTGGCGCAGTCGGACTGGCACCCCGGCAACTACGCGGTCGGCTCCGGGTACGCCGGCTCGATACACCTGACGACCACGCTCACTTTCCAGTCCGACGGCAACCTGGTCCTCATCCAGAACGACGGCGACCAGCCCGCCGTCGTCTGGGCCTCCGGCACGGCCAACAAGGGCGTGGTGCGGCTGGACTGGTCCCAGTCCGGCTACGTCAAGCTGCTGAACGCCTCCGGTGCCACCGTGTGCACGATGGGCGCCCTCAGCCCCGCCCCCGGCGGCCATGCCGAGGTACAGGGCGACGGCAACCTCGTCTTCTACAACTCCAGCGGGCACGCCACCTGGTCCACCGGCACCTCCGGCGACCGCGTCGGCTCGCCCGGCGCCAACCTGGACTACTGCTTCACCTGATCCCGAACAGACCCCCGTGAACCCCCGCACCGCCACGGGGCGACACCGGCTGCGTGCAACGCCTCCGGCCTGACCGCCACCGACGCGCCCGCGGCCTCGGCGCCCTCGGGCCGTATGAACGATGAGGCCGACGGTGGCCCCACGGCCCTGACGGGTTGTCAGAGGGTTTTCGGTCCCTGGTCGGCGTCGAGTGCTCGTCCGGCCGGGGGCTTGGCGGTCCGGGGCCGTGCGGGCCGTGTTCGGGGCGCCGTGGATTTCCCCTCTCGGTATACCTGCGTCGTGCGGCGAGCTGCGTCTGCCGTATCGAGTGGTCTCTCTTGGTGGGGTCGGTTCTGCACGTGGGCGCCTGACGCGACGTCAGGTCTGCGGCGCGCCGTCGTGCGCGGCCAGGCGGGTGAGCCATTCGTGCAGGAGGTGCTGTTCGGCGTCGGTGAGGACGTTGGCGGTGTCGGGGAGGGCGGCGCGCAGTGCGCGGGCTGCTGGGCCTGGGCCGGTCTGCGTGGTGGGGATTGCCGGTTCGACGCGGGTGACGGCGGTGACCATGGATTCGCGCAGGATGGTCAACAGTGCCGGGTTGCGGCGGTCTGCGGGGGTGGCGTGCCATGTGGTGACCGCGCCCTGGCCGGTGGCCTGGATGATCTGGGCGGCCAGTTCCTCGTCGACCCGCAGCCATCCTGCGGCTGCCAGCCGGCGCACCCGTCCGTGGAGGATCTCCAGGCCCGCGCGGTGCGCGGCGTCCGATGCCCGGCCGGTGGCGCGGTTCATCACGGCGAACAGTTCCGGGCGGGTGACCCCGAACTCCACCACCAGGTCCCAGCCGCGGCGCAGCTCCGCCACCGGGTCCTGGGGGGCCGGGTCGAGCTGGGCGCGCTTGCTCTCCAGGAACTGGGCGTAGCCGTACTCGGCGACCGCTTCCAGCAGTCCCTCCTTGTCGCCGAACAGGCGGTAGATCGCCGGTGGTTGCGTCCCGGCCGCAGCGGCGACCGCGCGGGTGCTCACCGCGTCGGGGCCGCCGTTCTCCAGCAGCTCGACGGCCGCCTCGACGATGCGGTGCCGGGAGGCGTCGGTGGTGTCGCGCGTAGGCATGAATCGATGGTAGCGAAAGTCTGCTTCCACTGTTAGTTTCAGTGTTACTCTTTGAATGATTCCACTGGAAACACTGTGGGGAGAACTTCTGTGATCATCGTGACCGGAGCTACCGGAAAACTCGGCCGGCGCACCGTCGAGCGCCTCTTGGACCGCTTTCCCGCCGAGCGCATCGGGGTGAGCGTGCGCGATCCCCGCTCGGCCCGGGACCTGGCCGACCGCGGCGTGCGCGTGCGACGGGGCGACTTCGACGACCCCGCCTCGCTCGTGCACGCCTTCGAAGGGGCCGAGCAACTGCTGCTGGTCTCCCTGGACCGCACGGGCGAGGAGTGCGTCACCGGCCACCGCGCCGCCATCGAGGCCGCCGTGAAGGCCGGCGTCGGCCGCATCCTCTACACCAGCCAGATGGGCGCCGCCCACGACTCCCGCTTCCAGGCATGCCGCGACCACGCCCGCACCGAGGACCTGCTGCGCGCCACCGGCCTGCCCTGGACGGCGCTGCGCAACGGCTTCTACGCCGCCAGCGCCCTGCAGTTCCTGGAGTCCGCCCGCCGCACCGGCGACATCGCCCTGCCCGCCGACGGCCCGGTCGCCTGGACCGGCCACGACGACCTCGCCGAGGCCACCGCGGCGATCCTCGCCGACGAGGGCCGCTTCGAGGGGCCCACCCCGCCGCTCACCGGCCCGGCGGCGCTCGACTTCGACGCCGTCGCCGAGATCGCTGCCCAGGCCACCGGACGGCCCTTCACCCGCACCGTCGTCTCCGACGGCGCCTTTCGCGAGCAGGCCCTGGCGCACGGCGCCCCGGCCCCGATCGCCGACCTGCTGGTGAGCATCTTCGCGGCGGCGCGAGGTGGCGAGTTCACCACTGTCGACTCGACGCTGGCGGAACTGATCGGGCGCGAGCCCGCTACTTTCCGTACTTTGCTGGAGCACGCCTGGGTCGAATAGACCGGGCGGGGCCGTATGCGCGGGCGTGGCGGTGGTGCCGCGCCGGGGATGCCCGCCCGGTGTCGTGCGCGCTTGGGCAAGCCCCGCGTGGGCCGCCGGGCTAGCCGCTGTGGGAGGGGGCAAGCCGCACGGGCTGGTCGGGAGGGCGGCGGCCCGGGCCCGCGTTCCGGGGGCCGCGAGCGTCCCCGAAGCCGGGACAACGCTTGGCCGCGTCAGCGCGCGACGAGGCCAAGCGGTTCAGGGGCCTCTTTTGCGCCTGCGCGCGACGGGCCCCTGCCGGCGGGTGCCGTCAGGCGGTCATGGCGTCGCGGACGAGGGCGGTGTCGACGAACTGCTCGAAGCGGACGATGCGGCCGCCGCGGACCACGAAGTGATGGGCGACGCGGACGTCGACAGGCTTGCCGGTGGTCTTGTTGACGGCGGTGTAGCGGGCGAGGACGACGACGTTCTCGCCGTCGGCGACGTACGTGTCGTCGTGGGCCGTCCAGTCCTCCCATTCCTTGCCGAGCCGCTCCATGACGTTCGTCGTGACGCCGTCGGGGGTGCGGTAGGTGCCGGCGAGGGGGAAGCCGGCCATCTCGGTCCACTCCACGTCGGGGGCGAGGGTGGCGCGCAGGGCCTCAAGGTCGCCGGCGGCGGAGGCCAGGTACTGGCGGCGCACCACGTCGGCCGGTGCGGTGGAAGTGGCGAAGTCCGCGGTGGCGTTCGCGTTCTGGTGGTGGGTCATCTCGTTCAGCCCCACGTCATCTCGCCCTTGGCGACCTTCGCGCCGATCTGCGCGGCGATCAGCATCCCGTGGTCGGGGTAGCGCTTGACCAGGGCTTCGGTCAGGGCGGCACCGTCGGCGGCCTGGCCGAGTTCCTTCTCGAACGATGCCAGGTACTCGCGGGTGTTCGTGATGGCGGTGGCGTCCGCCGGGGTGCCGGGCAGGCGGTGGCCGGGGACGACCAGGCGCGGGTCCAGGGCGGCCATCTCGTCCAGCAGGGCGGTCCAGGCAGCGCGCTGCTGCGTGGTCGCGGTGTCGGCGACCCAGACGTGCTCCTGCTGGAACAGCAGTACGCCGCCGAGGATCGCGCGCTGCTCGGCCTGCCACAGGTAGTGCCGGTCCGGCAGCGCGGCGGGGCCGCCCTTCAGCTCGAAGCGGTGTCCCTCCAGCTCCAGGCCGCCGGTCAGCGGCTTGAGGTCCACCAGGCGGGTCGGCAGGTTCGCCCCCAGCGCCTCCCAGGCCTTCAGCTTGCCCTGGTAGGAGTGCCCGATGTGCTCGACGGTAATCGGCGTGGCGACGAACGCCGCGTCCGGGAAGGCGTCGGCGAGCACCTCGGCGCCGAAGTAGAAGTCCGGGTCACCGTGGCTGACGAACACGGTGGTCAGTTTCTTGCCGGAGTCCAGGACGGCGGCGGCCAGCCGGTGCCCGTCCGCGCGGGTGAAGCCGGCGTCCACCAGCAGCGCGTTGCGCTCGCCGGTGACCAAGGTTGCGGTCTTGTTCTTGGAGCCGACCGGGAAGTCCAGGTCGAGGACGGTGAAGTCGAGACTGCTCACGTGGGTCTCCTCAGGAGGGTCGTCCGCCGGACGCGGGCGAGTTACCTGATCTAACAGTAACTGCGTAGTCAGGTATTCCGCTGGGCCGGCAACCGGCGCCGGCTCCCGACCCGACCTTGGCCGCAGGACCGGCCGCGCGCCAGCGCGGGCGGCCGTCCAGGCGACGTCAGCGCAGACGGGGCAACGCGTCACGCGCAGTGTTGCTGAGGATGCGCAGGTCCTCCGCGAACCGATCCCGGTCCTCTTCGGGGAGGACGTCGAGGAAGAACCGCTGGACGTTGGCCACATGCACCCGCGCGGCCCGTACCGCCGTCTCCTCCCCGAAAGGAGTGAGCCGCACCAGGCGCCCACGCCGGTCGGACGGGTCATCGGTGCGCTCCACCAGGCCGGCCGTCTCCATCCGGTCCACCAGCCGGGTCACCCCGCCCGTCGTCAAGACCTGCTCGCGCCCGATCGCCCGCATCGGCAGCCCCGGCTCGCCATGCCGGCCCAGGATCAGCAGCACCTCGAACACCAGGTGGCTGATCCCGCACTCCTCCTCGATCGCCCGCCCCAGAATGTGCTCCAGCCTGGATGCCGCCCCCACCAGCCGTCCGAACGCAAGAACCCGCCCATCCTGAGCCGCCTCCCTCGCCGACCCGATCACCGACTCCATCACCACACCTCCGCAATCCTCATCACGATCTTGCCGGATACCGGTGCTCGCAAGCGTCCGGCCAAGGGCACGGTTGCGCGCGCCAGCAGTTGTCGGTCCAGGAGCCGGGCGGGGTCGAACGGAAGGCTGGGAGAATCCGGTGGTGAACGACGTGAACGAGATGCCGCGCCAGGCCCTGCTCCGTCGGGGCTTCGCGCTCGAGTACGCCACCCTTGGCTGGAACGTGATCGGTATCGGGGTGCTGGCGGTCGCGGCGGTCAGCGCCCGCTCTGTCGCGCTGGCCGGCTTCGGGCTGGACTCCCTGATCGAGATCGGCGCCTCCACCGTCGTGGTCTGGGAGCTGTCCGGCACCGGCGAAGAGCGGGAGAAGCGGGCTCTGAGGCTGATCGGCGTCGGCTTCGCACTGCTCGGGCTCTACCTGCTCGCGCAGTCCACGATCGCCCTGGCCACCGGCTTCCACCCGCACCACTCCACGCTGGGCATCATCTGGACGGCGTTCACCGCCGCCGTGATGTTCGCCCTTGCCTTCGGCAAGGCCCGTACCGGCACCGCGTTGGACAACCCTGTCCTGAAGACCGAGGGCCGGGTCACCCTGGTCGACGGCCTGCTCGCCGCCGCTGTCCTGCTCGGCCTGGTCCTCAACAGCACCCTCGGATGGTGGTGGGCCGACCCGGCAGCCGGCTACGTGCTGGTCTCCTACGCTGCCCGCGAGGTGCGCGAGATCTTCTTCGGCGAACATTGATCACGTCCGAGGACAGGCGCCCACCCCTGCATACCCTGGGCCGCCGACTGCAGCGCGGATACACCGCAACGCGGATACACCGCAACGCGGGTGCGGCACGGGGTGCAACAGGCCGCCAGCTCGCTGGTGCTGCGCAGCCGTTTGTGGTCCAGCAGCGTGCTGGGCAGCACCTTGCGGGCGTGGGCGGACGGATGGCCGCCCTGGGCGAGATCCGGTTCCAGGCCAGGTACATCGTGGTGAGCGTGCTCTGAGTGGGGCCCTGGGGCAGGTGCCGGTCCCGGCGCAGCAGGTGGGCGATCTGGCGCAGGCGCGTGGCACTGGCCTGGGCGAGGGCGATGAACTGGGCTTCGCTGCGCGCGGCAGCTGCCGTCGGGTGGGTGGCGGTCTGTTCGGTGGCTGTCCGGTGCCACTGAATCCTGACCGTTTGCCACTGAGGATTGTTCACTGCCCGGTTCGTGAGATCGAGTCTTGACTGACCAAGTCAGCTCCCTCGGTCGATAGTTCACCCGATCGAGGGCATCTGCGATCTTCGGGCAATATCGTCGGCCGGGCGCCCCTACAGTCTGCGTGTCGTCCGGATGAGACGGCATTCGTCGCTGACACATGGGAGTGGGACGTGAAGTCTTCGAGGCGTATGGCTGTCTCGGCAATGGCCGTGACCATGGCGGCGCTGGGAGTGGGAAGTGGTACCCCCGCCTCGGCTGCCCCCGCGGCGGCGCCGTCGTGCAGCGGGGAGCAGTGCCCCAGTCTGAAGCCGACCAGGCTCTCGGCCAGCCAGGCCAGCCTGAATGTCACCCAGATGCAGTTGGAGAACATCAACGCGATGGCGTCCGACGCGGTGACCGGGGAGCCCATCCGCGGCGCGAAGATCGTGTTCGCCACCATGGGCGGTAGGACGCTGGGGACGGCCTACACGGACTACGACGGCATCGCTGCGATCGCTGCTCCGGAGAACCTGGGCCCCGGGACCCTCCAGGAACTGCTGGGCGGTTACGAGGCCGCCATGGTCGGCGACGGCGTTCACGCCCCGGCCGGGGCCCACGGAGCTATCACGATCGGCACTGACCAGGGCCCCGGTGTCCCGAACAGCCCGTGCGCGGTCTGCAGCGACCGTGCGCTCAAGCAGGACGTGGTCCCGGTCGACTGGAGCCGGTAGCGGTGCGGATCTTCCGTCGGCGGTTCCGGGCGGCTGACCACGGTGCCGGTGCCCCGGCCCGGCTTCGAGCCGGGGCGCGGGAGAGCAGTGGTGTGGCGCCGGTCGGCCCGGTCAACGGCTACGCGGTCCTGGAGACCGTGGCCACGCTGCCCATCAGTACCTGGCGCTACCTCTGGGAGCCGCCAGGCGTGCGTCACCTGGGGCCGATGGCCCAGGACTGGCACGCCGCCTTCGGCTTCAACCAGGACGACACCACTATCCCCGTCGTCGACGGCCTCGGCGTCGCCCTGGTGTGCATCCAGGCACTGCACCGCCGCGTGGAAGAGCTCACGGCCGAAGTGGACCGTCTGCGAGAAGCCGCGAGCGTGAACACGCCTGACGCCGCGTGAGGACGCCGACGGCCTGGTGTGATGCTCCGGTGCTCAGCCGGGGAAGGCCAGTTGCCACCGCCGTCGCGCTCGCTGAGCGCGGCTCGTCGGCGCCATCGCGTCCCTCGGAAGGCCGGGGGAGACCGCTCCTGCGCAACACCCCTCACGATCCAGAAGGCAGGACACCATGACAAGGCAGGACACCTTCGCACGACACGACGCCGTGACGGGACCATCCCAGGCGATGGATCGGCGCTCACCGGTGTGCACGGACGCGGTCTGGCGCCTGCCGGTGACGGTCTGTCGCATCACTCAGTTCCTGGGTGAGCAGACGGCCGGCGCCTTACTGGAGCGCGCCACCGCCTGCGCCGGCGACACGATGGAGCCCTCCATGATCCGCGACCGAGAGGTGGTCCCCGACTTTCGCCGGTCCCGCTCGCACCACGACTTCGCCGCGCCCGAGCTGATGGCAGCCATCGACGAGGTGCTGGAGGCGGTCGAGCACACTCTCGGAGTCTCCTGCCAGTACACCGAACCCAGCTACAGCCTCAACGCGCACAACGACGGGGACTTCTACCGGCCGCACCAGGACACCAGCACTGAGTTCGCCCCCCGACGCCTGCTCACATTCGTGTACTACCTGCATCGCACACCCCGGCCTTTCGACGGGGGCGAACTGCGTGTGTTCGACGCGGCTCTGCCACTGCACACCGAGACGGCCGGCAGGTGGCAGGAGCGCACCTGGCGGGACTGGGAACCCGAGCACGACAGCATCGTGTTCTTCCTCCCCACCGCCTGGCATGAGGTGCGGCCGGTCAGCTGCCCGAGCAGGCAGTACGAGGACAGCCGCTTCGCCATCAACGGCTGGCTGTGCAGCCCCGACCCCGCGAACCGTGGGAGTGCCGCGAGCCTGTGAGGGACAGCGTGTCCGAGTCCGACTGGCGGGGACCCGTCGGTCGGACTCGTCCGAGGCGAGGTCAGGTGAGCGCCCGGGCGCGTGTTCGTGCCAGGGAAGGGCGACCGCCGGGCCCACGGGCCGGACGCTCATGCACAGTACCGCCGGTCATCGTTCGGTGCCGATCGGTGGAAGTTCGGTGTCACGGGACATGGGGTACCTCGGCGGCCACCAGTGCGAAGCAGGACAGCCGCGCTGGTTGAGGGCGCGGGTGAGTTCGCGTCGGCGTCCCGCTCGGCGGTGTTGGCCGGTGTTGATCAGCCGCTCGACCGCTGCATCTGCGCGGGCGCAGGCCGACTCCGCAAGCCCTCTGCGCGATCCCGTCATCCCCAACATGATTTCAGGGAAGCCGACTTGATGGCTGTCACGAACGGCCGCTAGGCAACCTCCCGGTCGTCTGCTGCCGTTGACCGACTCGCAGTTTCCGGTTAACACGGGCATTTCCGGCTCCAAAGCCGTAAAGTCCCTCGAATAACAAGGGAACCAGGGAAGTTGGAGAGTGCCTTGCACGGTCTCAACACGGATGAGTTCGCGGCGACCATCAACGAGCTTGAGCGAGCCCTGCCCGCCGCCAGCACGGAACGCCAGCGCCTGGAAGGCCTGGCGGCTCAGGCAGCCGCCCAGGAGAAGGCGATCCACGACGCACTCGAGAATCTGCGCGCCCTGCGAGACCACGGCATCGAGCCAGTGGCCGAAGACCGCGTGAACGCCCCCGATGAGCTGGGGACCCCCAAGGCCGGTGACGTTGCGACCGAGGCCGACACGCCTGCGCCGGAACCGGTCACGACCGCGGCCCAGGCGCCCGCGAAGAAGACAGCCGCCAAGGATCGCAAGCAGCAGACCACCCCTGCCACCCCCGTGAAGCAGCCTGCCAAGCGGGCCAAAGTGGCTAGCGTGAGCACGCCGGCCCCTGCGAAGAAGACCGCGGAGACCAAGACCGCCGAGAAGAAGACCGCCGAGAAGCCCACCGAGAAGAAGACCGCGGCGAAGAAGACGGCCGACCCCAAGAAGGCCGCAGCGGCCAAGGCCACGACTGCCGCTACCGCGCCTCAGCAGCCGGCACCGGCCGCGCCCGCCACGGCCGGCCGTGGCCGCCGGGACACCGGGGTCACTTTGGACGCGGTGGTGCGGGTCCTCGCGGATGTCCCGGGCTTCCTGCGGGCTGGCGATGTCGTGCAGGCGTTGGGACTCGACGACCTCCCGGGCAACACGAACGCTGTGCGGGCATCCCTGGCCCGCGCCCTCGAAAAGGGCCTGGCCACGCGGGGCGGGCGAGGCGAGTACGCGGCCGCCGGCAAGTAGCCTGGTGGCGCCGCACCTGACCTGACCTGCCCTCACCCGCCCCCGGGGGGGCGGGGCGGGGCGGTCGCCAGAGGCGGCTGGGCTTGGGGCGCCGGCCGCCTGCGTGGTGGTAGCGCAGCACCGCCTCGGCCACGTGGACCCAGGCCCGTTCCGGTCGGTCCTCCTCCGCCAGAGCGGCCTCACGCGCCTTCTCGCACAGCCCGCCTCCCCGACCACCGTGGCTGGCTCGGTGTGCAGTTCGCCGCCCATCTCGTCGCAGCGGGCCAGGGCCCGCAGCGCGGCCCGCACCCGGGAGGTGACGGCGTGGGCCGGGTCGGTGCCGGCTGCCGGGGCTTCGACGCCGGCAAGACGGTGAAGGGCCGAATGAGGTTCGACGTCACCGACACTCTGGGCCTGCTGCCGGCGGTTCACGTGGTCGCGTGACAGTGGCCGGTCGAGGTTCCCCGTCAGCGGTCGACAGGTGGGGAGCTGCCTGGCCGCCGATGGCTACTGACCATGGGTGTCAGCTTCCGAGTTGCAGGTGTGGGGCCGGCTGCTGGGGGCGGAAGGTGCGGCGGTAGGCGTCGGGCGGGACGCCGACGCTGCGGTGGAAGTGGCGGCGCAGGGTGGTCGCGGTGCCCATGCCGGTGGCCGTGGCGATGGTGTCGACGGTGGCGTTGGTGGTTTCCAGGAGTTCCTGGGCGTGGCGGATGCGTTGGGTGTGGAGCCACTGCAGGGGTGTGGTGCCGGTGAGGTGCCTGAAGTGGCGGGCGAGGTGACGTGAGCTCATGCGGGCCTGACGGGCCAGGTCCTCCACGGTGAGCGGCTGGCCCAGGCGTTCCAGTGCCCAGGGGAGGAGTTCGCTCAGGGGGTGGTTGCCGGGCTCGGGCAGGGGAGTGGCGATGAACTGGGCCTGGCCGCCGTCGCGGTGGGGCGGGATGACCAGACGGCGGGCGATCTTGTTGGCGTTGGCCGAGCCGTGGTCGAGGCGGACCAGGTGCAGGCACAGGTCCATGGCGGCGGCCTTGCCCGCCGAGGTGAGTACGTCGCCGTTGTCGACGTAGAGCACGTCCGGATCCACGGTGGCCGCCGGATGGCGCCGGGCCAGCTCCCGGGTGTGCGCCCAGTGGGTGGTGGCGCGTCTGCCGTCGAGCAGTCCGGCCGCGCCCAGGACGAAGGCGCCCGTGCACAGGGAGGCCACGCGGGCGCCGGCCGTGTGGGCGGCGCGCACCGCCTCGACCAGGTCGGCGGGCGGTTCGCGGTCGGTGTCGGCCCAGCCGGGGAGGATCACCGTGTCCGCGTGCGCGAGTTGGTCAAGCCCGTGGTCGGGCTCGAGGCGGAAGCGGCCGATGCGCACCGGACCGCTCCCGCACAGGGAGAAGTCGTACCAGGGGTCCACGATGTGGGTCAGATCGGCGCCGAAGATCTCGATGGCCACGGACAGTTCGTAGTGGAGCATGCCGTCGGTGACGGCCAGTGCGACAGACGGCATGTCCGAAACTGTACGCCCACTGTCGTTTCCGACGCTCGTGCGGGTGCTGCCGCGAGGACAGGATGAGGGTGTCAGACCGCAGCGCAACCACAGCGCAGCGGGCGCGGGCGTTCGAGTGCACGGGGTGAAGTCTCATGGAGTCAGGTCAGCAGGTCGCGGTGTTCGGCGCGTACGGCCACACCGGACGGTTCGTGGTCACGGAACTGGCCGCGCGCGGATACGTCCCGGTGCCCTCCGGCCGCAACGCCCGGGCGCTGCGGGGGTTGGCCGACGAGCACGGCCTCAAGGCCCGGGTGGCGACGGTCGAGGATGCGGCCTCGCTGGACCGGGCCCTGCGGGGGACGGCGGCGGTCATCAACTGCGCCGGCCCCTTCGCGACGACCACTGGGCCGGTGATCGAAGCCGCGCTCCGCGCGAAGATCCCGTACCTGGACGTGGCCGCCGAGCTCGAGGCCAACCTCGACACCTTCGCCCACTACCGCGAGCGGGCGCGGGAAGCGGGGGCGGTGATCGTCCCGGCCATGGCCTTCTTCGGCGGTCTCGGCGACCTGCTGGCCACTGCGGCGATGGGTGACTGGACCGCGGCCGACGAGGCCCACATCGCCTACGCACTCAGCAGCTGGCACCCCAGCGCCGGCACCCGCCTGTCCGGTGCCGTCTCCCGCGAGCGCCGCGGCGACGTCCGCCTGCGCTACGGCGGGGGCCAGTGGGAGCGGCGCACCGACGCCGCGCCCGTCCTTCGGTGGACCTTCCCGGAACCGTTGGGAGTGCGTGAGGTGATCGGGGAGTTCACGATGGCCGACGTCGTCACGGTCCCCCAGCACCTGGCCATCCCCGACGTGACCACCTACATGACCACCGAGGCCGTCCGCGACATCGCCGCCTCCGACACACCGGCACCGACCGCCGCCGACCGCAGCGGACGCTCGGACCAGACCTTCCTCGTCGACGCCGTCGTGCGCTCCAGCGGAGTCGAACGCCGGGCCACGGCCAGCGGTCGGGACATCTACGCCATCACGGCACCCTTGGTCGTCGAAGCCCTCGACCGCGTCCTGACCGGACGCACCAAGACCGCCGGCGTCGCCCCCGCCGGCGAGATCTTCGACGCCCCGGACTTCCTGCGCGCACTCGCCCCGCACATCGCACTCGACCTCCACCCGCAACACGGCTGACCGCGACGCTCCACGACGGCCGACGGCCGCCGCTGCCTGATCCGCCGCAAGCGGGAGGCCGGACTCCAGCACCGGCCGCCCGGCGGCGTGGCCGAGGACGGCGAAGACCCGGTTGACGCGCGGCGCCGCGCGATCCTCGAAGCACTCGGCCTCGACCTGCCGGCGTTGCCCGACCCACGGTCGTGTGGGCTGCCGGTGGCCGACGCGGCCGGCCTCCACCTCTACCCGTCGGGCAGCCCTGGGCCAGGCCGTCCGAGTGCGACGAGGCGCGCGCCGCGGAACGAGCTATGCGGGCTCGTTGTCGCCATGCAGGGAATGGATCATGCTCTGCAGGATCCGGAACGCGTCTGACCGCTCGGTCGCGGTCAGGTCGGCCAGCATTCGGGCCTCGACTGATCGGACGGCTGCGCTCGCCTTCTGGAGGCTTCGTCGGCCGCTCGCTGTGAGCCGCGTGGGAAGCACCTTGCCGACGGGTGCTTCCGCGGGTCTGGTCACGTAGCCGTCTCGTTCAAGGGCCTGGAGCAGCACGTTCATCGTCTGCCGTGTGACGAACGCGCCTCGCGCGAGCTCGGAGTTCGACAAGCCCGGGCGTTGCGCCAGCAGTTCGAGGCAGGAGTAGTGCGTCACGCTCATCCCGAGCGGCCGCAGCACTTCCTCCATGGCCGTGCGAAGCGCGCTCGACGCTTCTTTGAGCAGGTAGCCCAGTGACGTCTCCAGGTTGACGCCGACACCTTCTTGACTCATGTCAGCATTCTGACATACGTTGATGTATGTCAGGAAACTGACACGACCGAAGGAGTGTCACCATGCCCGCCACCGGCCCCGACTTCATCTCGCTCCACGTGCGCGACCTCGACGCTTCGCAGGCGTTCTACGAGCAGTACCTGGGCCTCGTCCGCTCGCCGGCCGGACCGCCGCACGCCGTGGTCTTCGAGACGAAGCCGATCGCGTTCGCACTCCGCTACGTCATTCCCGGCACCGACATCGCATCCGTCGCTCAACCCGGCATCGGTGCCGCGATCTGGCTCCACGCCACCGACGTCCAGGCCATCCACGACGCGATCGTCGCCGACGGCCACACCGTCGTCTCCGCGCCGATCGACGGCCCCTTCGGCCGGACCTTCACCTTCGCCGACCCCGACGGCTACCAGGTCACGCTCCACGACCGCGCTTGACCGACCGAAGGGGCCGTCGATCGGTGGTGACGCCGGGCCGGACAGCGACCTCGTCGCGGGGTACAACGGGGCGCGGGAGGCACCATCAACTTCAGCCCCGACTTGCGGCACTGGCCCTCTATCGGTGTTACCTACGCCTGCTGCTGATCGTGGAGTCCGGCCCGCGCGGCTTCGACACCGACCGCCTCGCCTTCTACCGCCGCCTCCGGGCCGAAGCCGTCGCCGGGCTGCGGACCGGCTGAGGTCCGCTGAGCCCCAGGAACGTGGGGGACGCCGTGTCCTCGGGCCCGCTGGCGCCGGCCCAGCGTGCACCGGCGACCGCCGCGCGCAGACGCGGCTTCAAAAATTCATCCGCCTCATTGATCGAACCGGGCCCGGTGGACGTATGTCCGGTAGAACGCGGGCAGTCGACAGCAGGTTGACCGCTGTCCGGCTGCCGGCCCTCTCCACCGAACAGGATCGTTCCATGGCACAGAACCCCAACCCCACCGCAGTTCCGGCCCGTCGCACGGTGATGGCGGCGGTGGGCGGCACCGGATTGGCGGCGGCGTTGGCCGCTTGCTCGGGAAGCGGCAAGCCGACCGCGGCGCAGCCCCCGTCCGCCGGCGACGCCGCGACAACGGCGGCGTCCGCGCCGCCGGCCTCCGGCAGCCCCGCTCCGGCCGCCAGCCAGTCGCCCGCCACCGGCGGCGCCCCGCTGGCCAGCACCTCCGACATCCCCGTGGGTGGCGGTAGGGTCTTCCCGCAACAGCGGATCGTCGTCACTCAGCCCACCCCGGGCGAGTTCAAAGCGTTCTCCGCGATCTGCACCCATCGAGGTTGCGCGGTCCAGGACGTGTCCGACGGGATGATCAATTGCCCGTGCCACGGGAGCAAGTTCAAGATCGCTGACGGTAGCGTGGCGAACGGACCGGCCACCCAGCCGCTGCCGGCGGCCAAGGTTACGGTGTCCGGGAACTCGATCGCCCTCGGCTGACAGTGATGACGTTCGAGGTGATGTCGCTGATGGGTCTGATCCCTCGGCTGACTGACGTCTCGACTGTGCTGTTCGGGATGTGTCGGCCCGTCGGCGGCGTCAACACGCGCGCGGCCGGACGGGCTGATGCCGTACGTGCCCGTGGCGAGGGCCTTGGGCGAGGGTGTCTCTTCACTGAAGATCACCAACAGCATCCAGAGGTCCGGTCAGGGCCAGTAGCGACGAGCGCTCACTGGCCCTGACCGGCTTCCTCCACACGTACGGCTACTACCGCTGCTACATCGCGCTCGCAGGCCGGCTCCCGTTCAGCCGCGTCAACAACCCTGCGGTCGACAGGCCTAGCCGTTGGGGACGGTGTCGGTGAAGTGCGTGCCGGCGCCGTAGTAGCCGTTGACGGCGTTCTGCACGTCCGTGGGGGACTGGGCCACGCCCTTGGCGAAGTAGACCCAGTTGACCTTCTGGTCCCAGCTGCGGGCGCCGGTGAAGGGCAGGTCGATGAACCACTCGTTGAAGTCGATGGTCATCGGCTCGCGGGGGTAGTACTTGCCGCTGCTGGAGAAGACCTGCTTGCCGTCGATGTAGTAGGTGACGGCGCCGCCGGCCACGGTCGCGACCAGGGTGTGCCAGCCCTGCAGGCTGGCCTGGGTGTCCTGGGTGACCCGGTCCATCGCGTCGGCGCTGTACCAGGTGGTGGTGTACATGGAGTTGGCCGGGCCGCCCCAGCCGCCGTTGGGCAGGTACTCGAAGTCGTCCTCGCTGTAGAGCGAGTTGTCGGGCGTGATGGTGTAGAAGGTTTCGTTGACGTGGTCGCCGTTGGCGCCGGTGGTCGGCCTGTCATTGAAGTAGACCCGGGCGGCGTAGGTGCCTTCCTGGAACTTCTGCTGCACGGTGTCGATCTCGGCCTGGGTGGTGCCGTTGGTAGTGCCGTCGGTGGTCGCGGTCAGGTCCATCACATGGCCGCCCTGCGCACCGGCGTCGGCCGGGAAGCTGATGCCGTTGGCCGACCAGGTGTTCTGCACGCCGGGGCCGCCGGCACCGGTGCGCACCTTCCAGTCGTGGGCGGCCAGGTTCGGGTCGTTGGGGCCGGTGTACGAGAAGTCGTCGAACAGCACGGCGCTCGGCGTGCCGCCGCCCGGGCCGGTGGGCGAGGCGGAGGGCGAGGCAGTGGGTGAGGCGGTGGGCGTGCCGGTGGGGCTGCCGGTGGGCGGGGTGGCGCCACCGGGCTCGGTGCCCCAGACCAGGGTTCCGCCGCGGTAGGCGGTGACCTGGCTCCACGGTGTGTAGGACGTGTCGGCGGCGTTGAAGGAGTAGTCGTTGGCCTGGTTGACGTTCTGCCAGTCCGCGCGGTGCAGCCGCAGTTGCAGCTCGCCGGTGCTCGCACCGGGCGCCAGTGAGCCGGAGCTGAACGAGATCTGCAGGTAGTGGTCGGCGGTCGCGGTCGGGTTCGCGAGGGCGACCACGGTGCCGGTCAGGGTGGAGCAGCCGGGTACCGCCCAGGCGCACTGGAACGTGTAGGAGCCGGGGGTGTCGGCAGTGAAGTAGTACCGCAGTGTCACGGTGCTGAGGTCGACCGGGCTGGTGGTGGTGTTGACCACCTGCAGCCACGGGTCGATCTCGTCGGCCGAGGCCGAAGTGACGGTGGTCTTGTACTGCACGGTGAGCGCGGGGGTCGCGGCCTGCGCGTGGTTCAGGGTGGGGAGCAGCACGGTCGCCGCGCAGGCGAGCGAGGCGGCGGCGACCAGCGCGAGTCGCTTGTGGCCGGTGCGGGGGTGGGGGCGGACGTGGTCCATGGTTCTCCTCGTGGGGAAGGGGAGGGGTCCGCGCCGCGGGCCGGCACGCGCGGTGGGCGGAGGGGATGGATCGAGATCTAGTGCAGTCGGAGGCTTACCAGTGGTCGTCTGACGCTTCCGGTTGTCGTCCAAGGTGACGGCAGCGAACCTAGCTGTCAAGGCGTGATTTGCCTTGAACTAGCGCAAGTTGATCGCTGCGAACCGCGCATCTTGACGTGACCAGTGGTCTTGTGTGAGGGTCGGCGTCCAGCACCGCGGCGTCCGCACCGCGCTCCTCAGCAGCATGTCCTCCCTCGGATGCCCCCTGCCTCCTGCCCCGTGCTCCGCGGTCCCCGTGGCCTGCCCCCTCGCAAGGAGAACCCCCATGCGTTCCAGATCCCTCGCAGCTGCCGCCTGCGGCCTGTCCATCGCCCTGCTCACCGCCGCCTGCGGCAGCGGCGGCAACGCGGCGCCCGCCTCCGCGTCGTCCAAGTCGCTGACCGTCTGGCTGATGGACGGCGATCTGACCGCCGACTCCGTGAAGGCGGTCAACGCCGCGTTCGAGCAGGCCACCGGCGCCAAGGTGACCGTGCAGATCCAGGAGTGGGCCGACATCAACGCCCGGATCAGCACCGCGCTGGCCCAGGACAACCCGCCGGATGTGATCGACCTCGGCAACACCGACGTGCCGCTGTTCGCCGCCAACGGCGGTCTGGCCGATCTGACCGCCGATCGCGCCGACCTGACCGCCGGCCAGCAGTGGCTGCCCGGCCTGGTCGACCCGGCCACCGTCGACGGCAAGCTCTACGCCGCTCCGCTCTTCGCAGGCAACCGCGCGGTGGTCTACAACAAGGCACTCTGGGCCAAGGCCGGAATCACCGCCCCGCCCACCACCTTCGCCGAGTTCACCCAGGACCTGGACGCGCTGAAGGCGAGCAACCCCGCACCGAACTTCTCCGCCATCTACCTGCCCGGACAGTACTGGTTCGCCGCCCTCCAGTTCATCTGGGACGCCGGCGGTCAGCTGGCTACCAAGGACGGCAGCGGCAAGTGGACCGGCCAACTCGAATCCGCGGCCGCACAGCGCGGCCTGACCGCCTGGAAGGACTTCCAGAACGCCTACTCGCCGGCCGCCTCGCGCAACGTCGACATCAAGAATCCGGATCAGGACGCGATGTTCGCCCAGGGCAGCGCCGCCACCGTGGTGGACAGCACCGTCAACACCATCCTCAAGGACAACCCGGGGATGAAGGACCAGATCGGCACCTTCGCGTTCCCGAGCGTCACCCAGCCCGGCCACAGCCAGCCCGTCTTCCTCGGCGGCTCCGACCTGGCGGTCGCCGCCAAGAGCCGCAACCGGCAGCTGGCCCTGGCTTACCTCAAGACGGCCGCCAGCCCGGCGATCCAGACCAGCGCCGTCGTCGGCACCGACCACTGGACCCCGGTCTCCACCCAGCTGCTCGACTCGGCGGTCAGCCAACTGCCGCCCACCTCGGCCGCGTTCCTGCAGGCCGCGCACAGCAGCGTCGGCACCCCCGCCACCGCCGGCTGGGCCACGGTCGAGAGCGACCTGTCGATCAACCAGTTCTTCGCCGACGTCGCCACCGGCCGCAAGACGCCCGCCCAAGCTGCCAAGGACTTCGACGCCCACCTCGACCACGCGCTGAACGCCGCCTCCTGACCATGGCCGCGACCCGCGAACCTCGCTCCCTGCCCTACCTGTTGCTGTTGCCGGCCACCGCGGTACTGGCGCTGGTGCTCGGCTACCCGCTCGCCCGTCTCGGTGTCATTTCGTTCCAGGACTACGGGCTGCGCAGCCTGTTCACCGGCCGGGTCGGCTGGGCCGGGCCGGACAACTACCTTGCCGTCTGGCGCGATCCGCAACTCGTGCCGGTGCTTCTGCGCACGGCCGGTTTCTGTGCCGCTCTGGTGCTCGGCACCCTGGCCATCGGCCTGGTGGTGGCGATGATGATGATGCGCCTAGGCCCGCGCCTGCGGCGCGCCGTCACCCTCTGCCTGATCGCATCCTGGGCGATGCCGCCGGCGGCCGGCACGCTCGTCTGGCAGTGGCTCTTCCAGCCCGTCTACGGCGTCGCCAACTGGGCGTTGAGCCGGATCGGCCTGTTCGGCGACCTCACGCAGCACGACTGGACCACCAGCCCGACCTCCGCCTTCGCCCTGGTCTGGCTGCTGGTGGTCTGGCAGTCCGTGCCGTTCGTCGCGCTGACCCTCTACGCGGGACTGTCGCAGATCCCGCGCAGCTACTACGAGGCGGCCGCGCTGGACGGCGCCGGCGGGTGGACGGCTTTCCGGGTGATCACCCTGCCGTTCCTGCGGCCGATCCTGGCGCTGGTCACGATCCTCTCGGTGATCTGGGACTTCAACGTCTTCACCCAGATCTGGATTCTCACCCAGGGCGGCCCCAACCAGGGGACCACCACGCTCGGCATCTGGTCCTTCACCAAGGCGTTCAGCAGCAACTCCTTCGGCCAGGGCGCGGCCGTCGCCGTCGTCTCGATCCTGTTGCTGCTCGTGCTGACGCTCTACTACCTGCGCCGCCTGCTGCGCTCAGGGGAGGAACTATGAGCAACCGCGTGGTCCTGAGCGACCGCCCACCCCGGAGCGACCGGCCGACCCCGAGCCCGTCCCCGGGTGGCCGCCGGGCCCCGAGCAGCCACCGGCCCGCGAGCCCCCGCCGAATCCTGCTGAACGCCGCCGCGGTGCTGTTCTGCCTGGTGTGGATCTTTCCGGTCTACTGGATGGTCAACACCGCGTTCAAGCCCTACGGCGACATCCTGCGCCCCACTCCGCACTTCCTGCCAGTGCCGTTCAGCCTGGCCAACTTCACCGACGCGGTGAGCAAGCCCGGCTTCCTCACCGACCTCGGCAACAGCCTGCTGCTCACTCTGGCGGTGGTGCTACTGGCGGTGGGAGTGGCGTTTTTCGCCGCCGTCGGCCTGACCCGCTTCCGGTTCGCCGGCCGACGCGCCTATCTGGTCGCCGTTCTGGTCCTGCAGATGGTGCCGCTGCCGGCCCTGGTCATCCCGGTCTTCCTCAGCCTGAAGAGCGCCCACCTGCTCAACAGCCTGCTCGGTTTGGCACTCACCTATGTCGCCGTGGTCCTGCCCTTCACGATCTGGACGCTGCGCGGCTTCCTACACGGCATCCCGGTCGAACTGGAGGAGGCCGCGATGGTCGACGGCGCCAACCGGATGACCGTGGTGCGCCTGGTCCTGCTGCCGCTCATGGCCCCCGGGATCATCGCCACCAGCGTCTTCGCGTTCATCACCGCCTGGAACGACTACCTCTTCGCCGACGTGCTGATGAAGGATCAGGGCCACCAGACGCTGCCGGTCTGGCTGGTCTCCTTCTCCACATCCACCGGCACGGACTACGGCGGCCTGATCGCCGCCGCGACGATCTCCGCCCTGCCCGTGGTCGTGTTCTTCATGCTCATCCAGCGCCGCCTGGTCGCCGGGATGACCGCCGGCGCCGTCAAGGACTGAGCCGCCTGCCGCCCGAACGAGCCGCAGCAGATCCGGCCGCCCGGCCTGTCCCAGCAGGACCTTCCCCCACCCGAGAGGCCGACGTGATCATCCCCCGCCCCGCCCAGCTGACCGAACTGCCGGGACGCTTCACCATCGGACCCGTCCTCCACCTCGCCCCCGGTCCCGGCGCCGAGCCCGCTGCCGAGTTGCTGGCCGGCTACCTCGGAACTGGCCGGGCGCGCGGCACCATCGGGCCGGCCATCACCTTGCGTCTTGTTCCCTACCCGGACCTGGACCCCGAGGGCTACCACCTGGAGGTGCACCCGGGCGGGGTGCAGCTGGCCGCGCCGACCCTGGACGGACTGCGCAACGGGGTGCAGACGCTGCGCCAACTGTTGCCTGCCGCCGCGCTGGACCCAAAGACCGCCCCGGCCGACGCCTGGTGGTGGCCG
This sequence comes from Streptomyces tateyamensis, assembly GCF_003205575.1. Classification (GTDB taxonomy): domain Bacteria; phylum Actinomycetota; class Actinomycetes; order Streptomycetales; family Streptomycetaceae; genus Kitasatospora; species Kitasatospora tateyamensis. The sequence continues at coordinate 15,014 of NZ_PYBW01000001.1, read as the reverse complement.
AGCGTCAGCATCCGGGACCGGCCCCGGCTTCGCTGGCGCGGCCTGCTGCTCGACACCTCCCGCCACTTCATGCCGCTGCCCTACCTGCGCCAGACGCTGGACCGGATGGCACTGCACAAACTCAACGTGCTGCACCTGCACCTGACGGACGACCAGGGCTGGCGGATCGAGGTTGCCGGCTGGCCGCTGCTGACAGAGATCGGCGCCTGGCGCACCACCGCCACAGGCGCCCTGCACGGCGGCTACTACACCGCCCGGGAGCTGCGCGAGCTGGTCGGATACGCGGCTGAGCGCGGCATCACCATCATCCCCGAGTTCGACACCCCAGGCCATGCCCGCGCCGCGCTCGCCGCCTACCCGCAGCTCGGCAACCGGCCGCTGCAGCGGCTGCCGGTCTGGAACGAGTGGGGCATCAGCGACGACATCTTCGCCGTCAGCGACCTCGCCCTCGACTTCTGCCGCCAGGTGCTCGATGCCGTGATGGACGTCTTCCCGTCCCGCCGCATCCACATCGGCGGCGACGAGTGCCCGACCGTCGCCTGGGAGCACAGCCCCACTGCCCGCCGCCGGGCCGCCGACCTCGGCCTGAGCAGCGTGTCCGGCCTGCACCACTGGTTCCTCGCCCAGCTGCACGACCACCTCGCCGCCAACGGGCGGCGCACCATGAGCTGGGACGAGACCGGGCACAGCCCCGGCCACCTGCCCATCGACGTGGCGCTGACCGCCTGGCGGGACGCGGCGCACGGCGCCGCCGCGGTGGCCCGTGGCCACCAGGTGGTGATGACCCCGCACACCGCCACCTACTTCGACTACCCCCAGCGCGACACTCCCGACGAGCCGCCCGGCCAGCCCGACGGCACCGTCACTCTGGAGCAGGTGCACGCCTTCGACGCGCTGGGCGGAGGCCTGCACCCTACCGACCCGGCGGGCGACGAACCCGGCGTGCTCGGCGTCCAGGGCGGTCTGTGGACCGAGTACGTGCCGACCCTGGCCCACGCCGACTACCTGCTGTACCCGCGGCTCTGCGCGCTGGCGGACCGGGCCTGGGCGACCGGCCCCGTCCCGTACGACGACTTCCTGGTGCGCCTGCGGGTGCACCGCGACCGCCTGCGGGCGCTCGGCGCGGACGCGGGTGGCCCGCGGCTGGTGTGCTGAGGGACGATGAGCCGCATGACCAGCAGTTCCAAGCCCGCGCCGCGCGCCACCGCCAAACGCGACCTGGTGCGCGCCCACCTGATCGACGTCATCGAGCGCTCGGGCCCGGGGACCAGCCTGACCGCGGAACGCGACCTGGCCGCCGAACTCGGTGTCTCCCGGCCCACCATCCGAGCCGCCGTCGAGGATCTGATCCGCAGCGGCCTACTGGTGCGCCAGCACGGCCGGGGCACCTTCACCGCCCCGCACAAGGTGACCCAGGAGATGACCGGGACCACCACCAACGCGCTCGCCGTCCCGCCGGCCGAGGGCGACTGGACGAGCCACGTGGTCTCGTTCGCCACCGCCCCGGCCGGCCACGCCCGGGCCGCCCGGCTCGGGGTCGAGCCGGACGACGGGGTGCTGCGGGTGGTCCGGCTGCGATTCGTGGACGGCGAGGCGATGTCGATCGAGCGCCTGGAACTGCCCGCCCACCTGGTCGACGGGCTGACCGCCGTCGACATGGAGCAGGGGAACTTCTACCACCTGCTGCGCGAACGGTTCCGGGTCACCGTGCACGACGCCGTCCAGACGGTCGAGCCGACCGTCGCCACCCCCGAACAAGCCGACCTGCTCGACTGCCCGGTCTACGCCCCCCTGCTGCAGATCACCCGCGTCACCCGCGACACCACTGGCCGCACCGTCGAACACGCCCAGGCGGTCTACCGGGGCGACCGTTACCGAATCACCTCAAAGCTGCGCTTCGACGCCAGCTCGGGCTAGTTCACGGGTTCGCCTGCGCGCCGCCACGGGCCGGACGGGGGGAGTCGTGCCGCGTACTGGTCCGTCGGGTGGTAGGCCTGTGGCGGACCCGCAGCGTTGGGGCTATCCGAGTTCTACGGTGGCTGTGAGCGGGAGCACGCCGCAGGAGGGGCCGGCGAGGAGGGTGAAGGTTCCCGGTTCGGCCAGCCAGTGCTGGTGTTCGACGGACCAGTGCTGGAGGGCCCGAGGTGACACAGGGATGTGCACCTCCACCTCTTCTCCGGGCTCGGCTCGCACCGCTGCGAAGCCGGCCAGCCAGCGGACCGGGCGCTCCACCGCACTTTCGGGGCGGGCCAGGTACAGCTGTGCCACCTCGCGCGAACTGCGCGGGCCGTGGTTGCGAAGTGTCACCCGCACGGTCCATTCTGCTCCGGGCGTGACGTGGCCGGGCGCATCGACGGCGAGGTACTCCCAGCGTCCGTAGCCGAGCCCGTGACCGAACCAGTAGGCGGGTTCCGTGCCGCTCCTGAGCCAGCCTCGGTAGCCCACGTGCACGCCCTCCCGGTACGCCAGCACGCCGTTCTGCGGTTGCGTGTCGAGGACCGGGGCGTCCTGCTGCCGGACCGGCCAGCTGGTCGGCAGCCGACCACCTGGTTCGGTACGCCCGAACAGGATGTCGGCGAGCGCGCCGCCACCCTCCTGGCCGGGAAACCAACCCAGGAGGGTCGCCGCAACCTCGTTGCGCCAGGGCATCAGAACGGGACCACCGCTGTTGACGATCACCACGGTGGCGGGGTTGGCGGCAGCCACGGCTGTCACCAGCGCGTTCTGCTCTCCGGGTAGTTCGAGGCTGGTGCGGTCGAACCCCTCGCTCTCGTGCTCGTCCGTGGTGCCGACGACCACCACGACGGCGTCCGCCGCACGGGCCAGCTCGACCGCTGCCGCGAGCTCGGCGTCCAGGGGAGCCTGCGGTGGATCGACGGCAAGACTGAGGACGCGCCCGTGCTTCGCCTCCACGGTCCGCCTGACCAGCAGGGCGACTTCCTGATTGACCGTCAGATCGACTTCCACCTGCCTGAAGGATGGTGAGACGTGCAGATAGGTCGGGTCGTCCGAGTCCGGTGTCACGTACGCGTCGAGCAGGACCTGGCCGTCGGCCATCAGCAGCAGGTGGCCGAGGCCGATCACGCCCAGCCGCCAGCGGCCCGGGGCCGGAGCCCGGAACACGGTGCTGACCTCGATCGTCGCGAGGGCGCTGAGGTCGGTGGCGACGGAAGGTTCCAGGATCCGGCCGCTCAGCCGATGCTCGACGTGCAACTCCTCCCCGGCGGTGTCCAGGTAGCGGGCCAGCAGTCCAGGCTCGCCGGTCACCGGGTGGCGGCAGTGGGCCCGTTCCAGGGGGGTCGGCCGTAGCGCGGTCCGCACGCCGCTCGCGTACCCGACCTGAACGTCGGCCGAGAGTGCGGCTCGGATCCCGTCCAGGGGGGAGACCACGGCGCCGGGGAACACGGCCGCGCTCCCGCCGCCCTGGACGCGGGCGACAGCCGCATTGGGCCCGAGCACGGCCACCCGGCGCAGTGCCCTGCTGTCGAGGGGCAGCAGGGTTCCGCTGTTGCTGAGCAGGACGGCTCCCGCGGCGGCTGCCTGGCGCAGCAGCCCTCGGGTGGCGGCGTCGACGGGCGTCGGCTGCCGCGGAGGCCGGGCGGAGGCGGACCGCCTTTCGAGTGCGCCCAGGCGCTCGGCCAGTCGGAGCAGGCGGCGTACCTTGTCGTCCAGGAGAGGCTCGGGGACCACGCCGTCGCGGACGGCGGCTGCCAGGGCGGCACCCCAGTGCTCGTTCGGGCCCGGCATGGCCAGATCGACGCCGGCCCGGCCGGAGCGGGTGGTGGACTGGACGGCGCCCCAGTCGGAGACGACCACGCCCTCGAATCCCCACTCGCCCTTCAGCGGCTCGGTGAGTAGTGAACTCTCGCACATCGGCTCGCCGTTGACCTGGTTGTAGGCGGACATCACGACCCACACCCCCGCCCGGACGGCGGCTTCGAAGGGGGCGAGGTAGACCTCGCGAAGCGTCCGTTCGTCGACCCGGGCATCCACGGTGAGCCGCTGGGTCTCGGACTCGTTGGCGACGTAGTGCTTGGCGGTGGCCGCCACCCCGCCGCTCTGCACGCCGCTGATGTAGGCGGCACCGATCCGGCCGGTCAGCAGCGGGTCCTCGGAGAAGCACTCGAAGTGGCGTCCTGCGACGGGGGAGCGGTGCAGGTTGAGGGTGGGGGCGAGGAGTACATCGACACCCTTGCGGCGCGCCTCGCGGGCCAGCAGTTCGCCAAGCCGGTGCACCAGGTCCTCGTCCCAGCTCGCGGCCATCGCGGTGGGGCTGGGTAGGGCGAGGGCGGTGTCGGCCTCGTCCCAGCGTTCGCCGCGAACGCCGACCGGCCCGTCGGAGGTGATGATCGGGCGCAGGCCCAGAGCGGGCTCCGCACTGGTGCGGAAGGTTCCGCCGCCGGACACGAGGCGGGCCTTGTCCTCCAGATCGAGGGCGGCGAGCTGGGCCACGGCGCGAGGCTCGGGATCGGTGTGGTGGATTGCGGTCACCCTTTCGTCGCTCCCTGCATAATTCCGTCGATGACCTGACGACCCATCAGGAGGAATGCCGTGATGACGGGGACACTGGCGATGAGCGCCCCCGTCAGGACGAGCGAGTAGTCCTTGATATAGCCGCTCGCCAGCTCGGAGAGGGTCAGTTGGATGGTCGGGTTCTGCTGGGTCATCACGACCTTGGGCCAGTAGAAGTCGTTCCAGCTGGCCATGAAGGTGAGCATGCCCAGGACGCTCATCGCCGGGCGGGCCGCGGGCAGCACGATGTGCCAGGCCAGACCGCGGGTGGTGCAGCCGTCGATCCGTCCGGCGTCCAGGAGTTCGTCCGGCAGGGCGGAGACCAGGTACTGGCGCATGAAGAAGAGGCCGAAGGCGTTGGCGGCGGCGGGGACGATCAGGGCCTGCAGGTGGTCGGCCCAGTGCAGCCAGTTCGCCATCATGATGTAGAGGGGGATGATGCCGAGTTGGGTGGGCACCATCATGGTGGCCACCACTGTCGCCAGCAGCGGCCTGCGGCCGCGGAAGGGCAGCTTGGCGAAAGCGAAGCCGCCGAGCGTCGAGGTGAGGACCACGCTCACGGTGACGGTGGAGGCGACGATGAGAGAATTGATCAGGGCGAGCTGCATGTCGCTCTGATCGAAGGCCCGGGCGATGTTGGCGAAGAGGTTGCCGCCCGGCAGCAGGACCGGCGGCACCCGGTGGATGTCGGTGTTGTCGCGTGAGGCTGCGACCAGGGTCCAGTAGAGCGGGAAGACCGAGAGCAGGACGGCGACGACGAGCACCAGGTAGACGCCGCGCCCGGCCGAGAGCTGGCGGTTGCGGCGCATCAGGCCTCGATCCCTCTGAGCCGGCGTGCGGCCAGCAGGTTGGCGGCGACGATGACGACGATCAGCAGGAACATCGCCCAGGAGATCGCCGCGCCGTAGCCGTACTTGAAGCGGCCCCAGAACTGGTTGTACGAGTAGAGGGCGAGGGTCTGGAACTGGTGCTGGGAGCCGCCGGTGGTCGGGTCCTGCTGCTGGCTGAACAACATCGGCTCGCCGAAGAGCTGGAGCGCGCCGATGGTGGAGACGATGACGGTGAACAGGATCGTCGGCCGCAGCATCGGGATGGTGATGGAGCGGAACTGCCGCCAGCGGCCGGCCCCGTCGATCGCGGCGGCCTCGTAGAGCTCGAACGGGACGGCCTGCATCGCGGCCAGGTAGATCAGCGCGTTGTATCCGGTCCAGCGCCAGGTGACGATGGTGGAGATCGCGGTCCAGGACGAGAAGGTGCCGGCCTGCCAGTCGATCTGGTGGACGCCGAGGAGACCGAGCGCCCAGTTGATCAACCCGTAGTCCCGTCCGAAGAGTTGGACGAAGATCAGGGTGACGGCGGCGACCGAGGTGACGTTCGGCAGCAGTACTCCGAGGCGGAAGAACGCGCGTCCGCGCATCCGGTAGTTGAGCAGGTGCGCGAGGCCGAGGGCGAGCAGCAGCTGCGGGATCGTGGACAGTACGCCGACGCCCAGGGTGTTCCTCAGCGCGTTGAGGAAGTACGGGTCGTCCAGCAGCCTCCGGTAGTTCTCCAGGCCCGCCCACTGGCCCTGGCTGCCGGGGACGTCGGCGCGCCAGCGGGTCATCGACACGTACCCGGTGTAGAGCATCGGGAAGAGACCGAAGACCGTGAACACCGTGAAGAACGGGGCGATGTACAGGTAAGGGGAGAGGACCCGGTCGAGTCGGCGCCACCGGCGGGGCGCCACGGGCGCACGCGCGGCCGGCGCGGGCCGGTCGGCGCAGACGGACGCTGCCATGATCTGTGCTCCTTGCGAGGGTGGCGCGGTACGGGCGCGGGTGTCAGGGCCGCACCCGTACCGCGGGTCCGGGTGGCGGACGACCGGGGTCAGCCGTTGATGTTTGCGATGTCCCCCAACGCCTGCTTCCAGGCGGTTCCCGCGTCCGCCTTGCCCTGCTCGACCGCCGTGAGCGCGTTGCCCAGAGCCGTGCCGATTTCCGCGCCGTGGGCGCCGAGCGGTTGCGGCTTCAGGTCCTTGGCCGACTGGGAGAAGATCTTGCCGGTAGGCGCGTCGTTGAAGAGCGGCTCGGTGTGGTCGGCGATGTCGGGCTGGCTCCACAGGGCCCGGTCGGAGGGGAAGTAGCCCTTCTCCTTGAAGAGCTTGGCCTCCTGGTCGGGCGCGGTCAGCCACTTGGCCAGGTCCACCGCGGCTTTGGTGTGCTTGCCGGACTTGGGCACGGTGAGGTACGAGCCGCCCCAGTTGCCGCCGCCGCCAGGGATCCGGGTGAGGTCCCATTTGCCGCCGTCGGCGGGCGGGTTGGTCTTGAACTCGTAGCTCATCCAGGCGGGGCAGGCGACGGTGGCGAACTGGCTCTTCTGGAAGCCGGTGTCCCAGGCAGGCGTGAAAGCCTGAATGCCGGCCGACTCGCCATCCTTGATGGCGCCGGCCACCAGGTCGAAGGCGTCCTTGACGGCCGGGTTCTGCGTCACCACTGGTTTGCCGGTGCTGTCGTAGAAGCCCTGGGGGGCCTGCGCGATCACGGCGCTGAACAGGTTGCCGCCACTGTCGAACCAACGGACGTTCTTGTTCGGGCTGTTGGCCAGGAACTGCTTGCCCGCGGCGATGTACGCCGGCCAGTCGGCCATCATCGCGGACACCTGATCGCGGTTGGTGGGCAGGCCCGCGGCCTTGAAAAGGTCGGGGCGGTAGCAGAGTGCCATGCCGCCCATGTCGGTACCGAGGCCGAAGAGCACCTTGCCGTCGGGACTGGAGGCGGGGGCGGTCTTGGACGGCACCCACTGGCTGGGGTCTACCCCGTTGTCCAGGAAGTTGACGAACTTGTCCGCCTGCGACTGGAAGCCGGCGACCTGGCCGATTTCGACGGCCTCGATGTCGGCGGTGCCCGACCCGGCGAGCAGGTGCGCGTGCAGGTTCTGGTGGTGCGCGCCCATGTCGGCGCGGCTTTCCTTGATCGTGATGTTGGGGTGAAGCTGCTCGTACTGCTTGTAGAGATCGGCATAGCCGAAGTCCGAGAACAGGTTGACGGTGAGCGTTGCCGGGGCGTTCGCGTCGTCCTTCGCCGGCCCGCTGCTCGAACAACTGCTGGCGCTCAGCACCGTCGCCAGGACCGCGGCTGCGCCAAGGAGCCGAGCTCTCGAACCGCTGGGGCTGGGGGACATGGTGACTCCTTGGTGGGCGCTGGGCCTGGTAAGGAACGAAGTGGGGGAGAGCGCTCTCCTGCTGGGGACGGAGCTTGGTTCCTCGGGCGTGGCACTGTCAAGAGGTCGCGCTCCCAATCGCTTCGGTTTCGGCGGATCCATCACCTTGGGCGCGTTGTGTCGAAGTGTGCATGGCCCTTGACACGGCGGAAACATCGACGCAACCATCTCAATCACTGCGAGAGCGCTCTCCCAGGACCTGTCACCGGTTCCGGCGCGGCCATGCGACCACCCCTGCAACGGCCACGCCCGACAGCTGGTGGCCCCGGTCCTCCCCCCACCGTCTCGTCAGGAGAGTCCCCATGCTCGCACCACCCCTCCGGTCGGCAGCCGGTATCGAGCGCTCGTCACCCGGGTGGCGGGCGCTGGCCGCGACCCTCGCAGCTGCCCTGGTCGCAGCCCTGCTGTTGCTCATCCCCACCAGCAACGCCCAGGCCGCGCAGTCCCTACTCTCCCAGGGCAGGCCGGCGACGGCGTCCAGCACCGAGAACTACGGGACGCCGGCGTCCAATGCGGTTGACGGCAACACCGGGACCCGGTGGTCGAGTTCGAACTCCGACCCGCAGTGGCTTCAGGTCGACCTGGGCTCGGCGCAGCCGGTCTGCCAGGTCGTCATCGACTGGGAGGCGGCGTACGCCACGGCGTACCAGATCCAGTTGTCCTCGGACGGGTCGACCTGGACCACGGCCTACTCGACCACCACGGGTGCGGGTGGCACCGAGACGCTCAGCGTCTCCGGCGCAGCCCGCTACGTGCGCATGTACGGCACCGCGCGGGCCACCGGATACGGCTACTCGATCTGGGAGTTCCAGATCCACACCAGTGGCGGCGCGAGCACACCGCCCACCTCGCCGCCGCCGACCACGCCTCCCGGCAACTGGACCACGGTCTTCAGCGACAACTTCGCCGGCAACGCCGGCTCGGCGCCGTCCGGTTCGAACTGGATCACCGAGACCGGGACCGCCTATCCCGGCGGCCCGGCCAACTGGGGCACCAACGAGGTCCAGACCGACACCAACGCGGCAGCCAACGTGTCGCTCGACGGAAACGGCCACCTCAACCTCACCGCGCTGAAGAACGGCACCGCCTGGACTTCGGGCCGGGTGGAGAGCCAGCGTGCGGACTTCGCCGCTCCCGCCGGCGGCCAGCTGCAGATCTCCGCGAGCGTCAAACAGCCCAACGCCGCCGACGCGACCGGCTACTGGCCGTCCTTCCGGGCGATGGGCGCCGCCAACCGCGGCAACTTCACCGTCTGGCCGGGGGCGGGGGAGTCCGACATCCTGGAGAACGTCAACGGACGCAGCCAGCTCTCGACCACCCTGCACTGCGGTACCGCCCCTGGCGGCAACTGCAACGAGTACAACGGAATGACCAGCGGTCTGGCGAGCTGCACCGGTTGCCAGAGCGACTACCACACGTACTCGCAGATTCTCGACCGCACCGCCACCGACGAGCAGATCCGCTGGTACCTCGACGGCCGACAGGTCTGGCAGGTCAACGAGTCCCAGGTCGGCGTCAGCACCTGGGACGCGGCGGTACACCACGGCTTCTACCTGGTGTTCAACCTCGCTGTCGGCGGTTCCTTCCCCAACGGAATCTGCAACTGCACCTCGCCGACCGCCACCACCAGCCCCGGCGGAACGCTGAGCATCGGCAGCGTCACGGTTTCCACCACCACCGGGAACGCCCCCGCGCCGCTCACCGACCCGCCGGTCCCCACCGGCGCGTCAACCGTCAAGGTCACCGGTAGCCAGGGCAACTGGGCGCTTTCCGTCAACGGCGCCCCGTACCAGGTCAAGGGAATCACCTGGGGTCCGGCCAACACCACCATCGACGCGCACGTCCGTGAGCTCAAGGCGATGGGCGTCAACACGTTGCGCACCTGGGGCACCGACGGCGGTAGCAAGCCGCTGCTGGACACCGCCGCTGCCCACGGCCTCAAGGTGGTCAACGGTTTCTGGCTCAACCAGGGCGCGGACTACGTCAACGACACCACCTACATGAACAACACCCTCACCCAGATCCAGCAGTGGGTGACGACCTACAAGGATCACCCCGGCGTGCTGATGTGGGACGTCGGCAACGAGGTCATCCTGACCACCCAGGACCACACGTACACCGGCTCCACCGTGGAACAGGAGCGGGTGGCCTACGCCAAGTACGTCGAGCGGGTCACCCAGGCGATCCACGCCATCGACCCGAACCACCCGGTGACCTCGACCGACGCCTACACCGGGGCCTGGCAGTACTACAAGGCCAACACCCCCAGTCTCGACCTGCTGGCCGTCAACTCCTACGGCTCGCTCTGCAACGTCAAGCAGGACTGGATCAACGGCGGCTACACCAAGCCCTACATCATCACCGAGGCCGGTGAGCGCGGGGAGTGGGAGGTGCCGAACGACGCCAACGGCGTCCCCACCGAGCCCACGGACATCCAGAAGCGCGACGCCTACCTGACCAACTGGGACTGCGTCACCGGGCACCAGGGGGTCGCGCTGGGAGCCACGGTGTTCAACTACGGTACCGAGAACGACTTCGGTGGCGTCTGGTTCAACACCGTGCCGGAGAACTGGCGTCGCCTCAGCTTCTACTCGGTGGCCAAGGACTACGGCGGCAACGCGGGCACCAACACCCCTCCGGTGATCACCGACATGACGCTCTCCAACACCGGCAGCGTCCCTGCCGGCGGTACCTTCACCATCAGCACCAGCGCCACCGACCCCAACGGCGACCTGATCCGCTACCAGCTCTACTACTGCGCCAAGTACGCCGGCGGCGGCACCGGCCTGAGCCAGGTCCAGTTCACGCAGACCGCCGACGGCCGGTTCACCGCCGTGGCGCCGAAGAACCTCGGCGTCTACAAGGTCTACGTCTACGCCTACGACGGGCACGGCAACGTCGGCATCGAGACCCGCTCGTTCCGCGTGGTCGCCCCGCCCGTCAACGGCACCAATGTGGCGCTCGGCAAGCCGACGACCGCCTCCTCCTTCCAGACGAACGGCAACGGCGCGCCCTACCCGCCGTCCAACGCCACCGACGGGAACTGGTCGACCCGTTGGGCCACCGACTGGACCGACGCGCAGTGGCTGCAGGTCGACCTCGGTCAGGTGACCGCCATCAAGCACGTCCAGCTCGGCTGGGAGGCCAGCTACGGGAAGGCCTACCAGATCCAGATCTCCAACGACGGCACCACCTGGACCACCGTCTACTCCACCACCACCGGCAGTGGGGGCGTCGAAGACTTCGACGTCACCGGCGCGGGCCGGTACGTGCGCATGAACGGCATCGCCCGCGGCACCGCCTACGGCTATTCGCTGTACGAGTTCGGCGTCTACGCCTGACCCAGACTCCTCGGGGCCGGTGCTGTCCAGCCGCACCGGCCCCGAGGTGCCCAACCCAAGCCGTTCGCTCCTCGTTCGGAGCCGGCGACCAATACACACTCCCATCCGTTCGACCAGGAGGTCCGATGAGACCCCGATTCCCGTCCCGCGGCAAACCCCGCCGGACAGCCCTGGCCGTGGCCTTCGCCGCCGTCCTCGCCTTGACCGGCCTCGGCGGCCTCACCCAGCAGGCCGTCGCCGCGAACGACCCGCTCATCTCGCAGTCCCGACCGGTGACCGCCTCGTCCATCGAGAGCGCGAACTTCCCGGCCGGCGCCGTCGTCGACGGCGACCCGACCACCCGTTGGGCCAGCAACTGGACCGACCCGTCGTGGATCCAGATCGACCTCGGCGGCGCCGCCACCATCAGCAAGGTCGAGCTGGACTGGGAGGCTGCGTACGCCAGCGGCTACCAGCTCCAGACCTCGCCGGACGCCACCACCTGGACACCGATCTACTCCACCACCACCGGCACCGGTGGAAACCAGGTCCTCAACGTGACCGGCAGCGGCCGCTACATCCGGATGAACGGCACGACCCGGGCCACCCAGTACGGGTACTCGCTGTTCGAGTTCAAGGTGTACGGCCAGGTCACGCTCCCGACTACCGGCTACGTCCTGGCCAACCCCCAGGTCACCGGGGTCACCCCCTCCACCTACAGCCCGCCGCCCGCCTACTTCCACGAGTTCCAGGCGAACTGTTCGGCGACCCGCAACCTCCCCGACGACCCCATCGTCTTCCCGGGCCAACCCGGCGCCTCGCACTCGCACACCTTCCTGGGCAACACCACCACCGACGCCAACTCCACCCTGGCGTCGCTCCAGGCGGGCGGCACCAGCTGCCTCGCACCCGGTGACAGGTCCGGCTACTGGATGCCGACGATGCTCGACGGCACCACGGCGGTCAACCCGGTCGGCCCGCAGGTCATCTACTACAAGACCGGCGTGCTCGACTACACCAGCGTGCGGCCGTTCCCCCCGGGCCTCAGGTTCGTGGTCGGCAGCCCGCGCGCGACCGCAACCCAGTTCGCCACCGACCCCGGCTACGTGGCCGGTTGGGAGTGTGGCAACAGCTACCACAACAGTGACTTGCCGACAGACTGCCCCGGTGGCGGCCAGGTCGACATCCGCTACCAGGCGCCGAGCTGCTGGAACGGGCTCTACCTGGACACCCCCGACCACAAGAGCCACATGGCCTACCCGGTCAACGGCGTCTGCCCGGCCGACCACCCCGTCGCGGTGCCGATGATCGAGTTCAAGATGGCCTTCCCGGTCAACACCGCCGACATGTCGCAGCTCCACCTGTCCAGCGGGCGGGGCTTCTCCTTCCACTACGACTTCTTCAACGCCTGGGACGCGCCCACGCTCGCCGCGATGGTGAACCACTGCATCGTCGGTGGCCTCCAGTGCGACGCGCGAGGCTACGACCAGAACCAGCCCGGCAAGGGCGCGGCGCTCAACGCGCAGTACCTGCTGCCCTGACACGACCCCGTGCCGTGGCCGGCCCCCAGCCCCGGGGCCGGCCACGGCACGGCCGTACCCGCTCGCCCCTCCCGAGGAGTCCGCATGACCGGCCGCCCGAACCGGCTTCCGCCCATCAGTGGGCCCTTCCTGCTGGCGCTGGCGCTGGCGTTGGTGCTGGCGGCCGCGACCGGCTGCGCGTCGTCCGCAGCGCCGGGCGCTGCCACCGTCCGCACAGCCACCAGCCCCGTCAGCAGGGCCCCCTCGGCGGCCTCGACCAGCGCGGACCCCGGGCCCTCACCCGCGTCCCGGATGGTCTGCACCGGCTACATCCTGGCGGAGATAGCCGGCGCACTCGGCGCCGAGACCACCGAACTGCCCGCCCCGACCTGGGCGCATCACCTGTACTCCTGCACGTACGCCTACCCTGACGGATCGATGCTGGTCTCGGTCAAGGAGCTGTCGGACCCGGCCACCGCCGCCGCCCAGTTCGACGGAGTTCGCGGCAGCGCCGGCCCGGTGACCACCTTCAGCGGCCTGGGCGAGCGCGCCTTCACGCGGGCCGACGGATCGACCGTGGTCCTCAAGGACAGCAGCGTGCTCACCGTGGACGTGAGCAAGCTGCCTCCGCTCTTCGGCAAACCCCCGCGTAGCAGGTCCAACGTGTCCGTCACCATCGCGACCACCATCATGGTCTGCTGGAAGGAGCACGCTGAGTGACGGGACTCCGCGGGATCGTCCGGTTCCAGGCGGGACTGACGCCCGCCCGCCGGAGTTGCCGGCCGACGTGAAGGCGGCCTGGGCTCCGCAATCTCTGATAGAGCGCTCTCCGAGATGCTATAAAGACACCATGAGCGAAGCCCTCCGGTCGGCCGGCCCCCGAACCGCCGCCACCCTCGAAGACGTCGCCCGGGTCGCGGGCGTCTCACGGGCGACCGTCTCGCGCGTCATCAATGGGATCCGCAACGTCGATCCCGCCATCCAGGAGAAGGTCCGCCGGGCGATCGCGGGCATCGGTTACGTCCCGAACGGCGCCGCCCGTTCCCTGGTGACCCGTCGCTCGGGCTCCCCTGCCCTGATCGTCTCCGGCGCCGGAGCGGACAAGCAGAACGGGTCAGCGAGGACCGAGGTCTTCGCTGACCCGTTCTTCGGCCGGGTGGTCAGTGGCGTGTTCACCGCACTGCGGCCGCAGGGCCTACATCCGGTCCTGATGCTCGCCGACACCTCCGCCGCGCGCGAACAGGCCGTGACCCATCTCCGGCAGGGCAACGCGGACGGCGCGATGGTCGTCTCGACGAATTCACAGGACCCGCTGCCGGCACTGCTGTTGGCAGCCGGGATTCCGACCGTGCTCTTCGGTCGGCCCGACAAGAAGCTGCCGGTCAGCTACGTCGACGTCGCCAACCGGGAAGGCGCCGAGCTGGCCGCCGACCACCTTCACGCCCGGGGATGCCGCCGGATCGCGACCATCGCCGGTCCCTCGGACGTCCGTGCCGCCCGTGAGCGACTGAGTGGCTTCCGCGACGCCATCGACCGACACGGGCTGCCCTACCTGCCGCACGCCGAAGGGGACTTCACCCAGGCCGACGGGGAACGAGCGATGGCCGCACTACTCAGGGACCACCCGGACATCGACGGGGTGTTCGCCGCCAACGACCTGATGGCACAGGGCGCACTCGCCGTGCTGCGCGACAACGGCCGACGTGTACCTCAGGACGTCGCCGTGGTCGGCTTCGACGACAGCAGCGCGGCCACCGCCAGCAGGCCACACCTCACCACCGTCCGCCAGCCGGTGGAGGACATGGCCGCCGAAATGACCCGTATCCTGCTGGACCACATCACTCGCCCGGAGCGCGGCGTCATGTCAGCGATCTTCGAGCCGACCCTGATCGTCCGTCAGTCCGGCTGACCGGGCCGCCGGTACGGGGCGGCCGCCAGGACCCCGCGACCGCTTACTCCCTCGGCTTTCCCCGCGCGCAGACCTCCGTCGACTTGGGACTGCTCGGCCCTGACACCATCACACTCGGCGTGGGCGCTTCGCCGATCGCCCGCTTGCTTGAACTCCGGTGGGTGACACCGGACCGTCCTGAGGGTCTCTCAGCACCACGCTGAGCTGCACCAACCGCCACCCGTGCTGCTCAGGTCCCGTCACCAGGTTTCCCAACGAAGTGGTACCGCGTGAGAAGTGTCCGAGGCCTCGCTTCCAGCGAAGAGCCTCTAGACTCGCTGAGAGAGCGCTCTCCGTATTGATGCCGCGATGCCTGCCGCCTCTGCCGGTCTCAGCAGAAGCTCGGTCATGACCCGCCGCCGGGCCATGACCGCACCGCCAGTGTGGTGCCCGCGCGCTCGCCGCATGGCCCTCCGCACCTGCACGAGAAGCCGGGAAGCCCACTTCTTCGCGTCCAGGTGACACCGCCCCAAAGCGGTCGGACGCCGCGGCCCGGACTAGGGCCTGTTCCGAGTT